>NZ_JBITGX010000003.1:0-625909 GCF_044457425.1 Streptomyces sp. NPDC050546 | reverse complement strand
GGCTTCATCGTTCGACTTGCATGTGTTAAGCACGCCGCCAGCGTTCGTCCTGAGCCAGGATCAAACTCTCCGTGAATGTGTACCGGTAATCCGGTGCTACACCACGAGAGCGGAACAGTCAGGCGGAATAGGCCCGACCGTTCACAGCGTCCTCGCTGTGTTTTTTCAAAGGAACCTCGTCCCAGCGAATGCTGGAGACGGGGTATCAACATATCTGGCGTTGACTTTTGGCACGCTGTTGAGTTCTCAAGGAACGGTCGCTTCCTTTGTACTCACCCTCTCGGGCTTTCCTCCGGGCGCTTCCCTTCGGTCTTGCGTTTCCGACTCTATCAGATCTTTCCGATCCGATTTCCTCGGTGCTTTCCAGGTTCCCGCTTCCGCGTTTCCCTTTCCGGCGGTTCCGACTTTATCAGAAGTTTCGGGCCGTTCTGACCGGCCGCTCAATTCCGATTCATCGGGAGTGGCTTCACTGAAATCAGCGTTTCAAGAAGCAAGTAGATGTTCACTGTCGCCGTCTGGGTGGAACCCACCTCCAGGCAACTGTTCGAATCTACCTCCCCGCACTCGCCGTGTCAACGACTCCTGTGGGGCGAAGAGGAGACTAGCAGCTGAACGGGCGTGGTCGCACATCCGGTGGCCGTCAGGAGGTTTAGGCCGCTGTCGGAACGGTGGCGCTGCGCTCTGCTGCCTCGACGTCACCGGTGTCTCCGGCGCGGGCGGCACGACCGCCCAGGACGTAGACGTAGGCCAGGAAGGCCAGTTCGGCGGCGACTCCGATGGTGATGCGTGCCCAGGTGGGGAGGCCGGACGGGGTGACGAAGCCTTCGATGGCGCCGGATACGAAGAGAACCAGGGCGAGGCCGATGGCCATGCCGATGGCGGCTCGGCCCTCCTCCGCCAGAGCCGTGCGTCGTGTGCGGGGGCCCGGGTCGATGAGGGTCCAGCCGAGGCGCAGGCCGGTGCCCGCGGCCACGAAGACGGCGGTCAGTTCGAGCAGGCCGTGCGGGAGCACCAGGCCGAGGAAGGTGTCGAGTCGGCCGGCCGAGGACATCAGCCCGAAGCCGATGCCGAGGTTGAGCATGTTCTGGAACAGGATCCAGATGACCGGGAGTCCCAGGAAGACCCCGAGGATCAGGCACAGGGCGGCGGCCCAGGCGTTGTTCGTCCAGACCTGGGCGGCGAAGCTGGCAGCCGGGTGGCTGGAGTAGTAGGTCTCGTACTGGCCGCCGGGGCGGGTGAGCTCGCGTAGTTCGCTGGGGGCCGCGATGGATGCCTGTACTGGAGGGTGGGTGCCGATCCACCAGCCCAGCAGCACGGCGACGGCCGTGGACAGGAGCGCGGTGGGTACCCACCAGTGGCGTGACTTGTAGACGGCGGCCGGGAAGCCGTGGGCGAGGAATCGGGTGACGTCGCGCCAGGAGGCACGTCGGGTGCCTGTCACGGCACTACGCGCGCGTGCCACCAGCTGACTGAGCCGGCCGGTCAGCTGGGGGTCGGGGGCGCTGGACTGGATCAGGGAGAGGTGTGTGGCGGTGCGCTGGTAGAGGGTGACGAGTTCGTCGGCTTCGGCGCCGTTGAGGCGGCGCTGGCGGCGCAGCAGGGCTTCGAGGCGGTCCCACTCCGATCGGTGGGCGGAGACGAAGACGTCGAGGTCCATCGGTGTGCCTGCTCCTCGGCTGTTCGTCGGCGACTCGTCGTGGATCAGCTTGTCGTACTGCGGCGCGATGCGCCCTCAGCTTGGCAGACTGGCCCTGTCCGGGGCAGGGCAGGGGAAGGACGGCAGGCGTGAGTGAGCTGGTGACGGGCGAGGCTGTGGCGTTGGAGCTGCGCCCCGCGAGGTTGCCCAGCAGGGCGCTGGCCGTGCTGCTCGACCTTGTGGCGGCCATGGCCGTCTATGTGGCGGTGACCATCGTGCTGGTGACTTCCACGGCATCGCTGGACGAGGCGGCGCAGACGGCGCTGTCGATCGCGACGTTCGTTCTCGTGCTGGTGGGTGCGCCGATCGCGGTGGAGACGCTCAGTCACGGGCGGTCGCTCGGGAAGATGGCGTGCGGTCTGCGCGTGGTGCGGGACGACGGGGGTCCGATCCGGTTCCGGCATGCGCTGGTGAGGGGCTTGATCGCGGTGATCGAGATCCTCATGACCTTCGGGGTCGTCGCTTGTATCGCCTCGTTCGTCTCGGCGCGTGGGCGGCGGCTGGGGGATGTGTTCGCTGGGACCCTCGTCGTACGGGAGCGGATTCCGGTCACGCGGGCCGGGTTTGTGCCGCCTCCTCCGCCCTGGCTTGCCGGACGGTTCTCCGGGCTCGATCTGTCCGCGGTGCCCGACGGGCTGTGGCTCGCCGTCCGTCAGTACCTGACACGTATGCAGCAGCTGGACCCGCAGGTGGGCTCGTCGATGGCGGAGCGGCTGGCGGCGGATCTCGCGGAGCGTACGGGGGCGCCGGTGCCGCAAGGTGTTTGGCCGGCGGCGTATCTGGCGGCGGTCGTGCAGGAGCGGCAGGCGCGGGAGTCCCGGCGGGCTTTCGGGAGCGGTTCGGCCCCGGCTCCCGCTCAGGCTGCGGAAGGGCCTCCGGCCATGTACGGACCGCCGTCTGCGCACGGAGCTCCGGACGCGTACGGACCGCCGTCTGCGTACGGACCACCGGCTGCCGACGTGCCGCCCGTTGTGTCGTCTCGTGCGGCGTCCGACTCGTCTGGCGCGGGTCGGCCCGTGGAGGCGTCGGAGGCACCGGAGGCGCCTGTGGGCGACCGTCCCGGCACCGGGTTCGTGCCGCCGGCCTAGTGAGAGCCGGGGCTGTCCGCTCAGCCGCGGCTGCCTGGTCAGGTGAATGCCGACGGCGGCGATTCGAGGTCCTCGAGCTCGATGCCGGGGGCCGCGAGCACCACGTCGCCTGCGAGGTGCACGGCGTGCTGCTCGCCCGTGTCCAGGTCTGTGACCTGGTATTCGTCCACGGTCAGGGGGCCGTTGTCAGTGGCGTGTGCTTCTCTCTTCAGCAAGGCCCACGACTGGTCCACGGTGCGCGGGGCGAGGACCGGGTCCGTGAAGGCGACGAGGCGTAGGCGCGTGGCGGCTGCGGAGGGGGTGAGGCGCAGGAGACGGGCGGTGGCGACGAGGAACGCCGGGGAGGTGCCGGTGAAAGCGTGGGCGCGCACGTTGCCTTCGGTGGCCTCCGACCCGGTGGGGTCGGTGCGGACCCAGGTGACGCCGTCGAGGGCCGCGCCGCGGACTTGCCAGGCTGAGGCGTGGAGTTCGAGGCGGATCGGGCGGCCGAGTTCGTCGAGGGTGAGGTCGACGGAGCCGTGGTGATCGCCCGAGGGGGTGGTCAGTTGGGAGACGTAGCGCCAGCCGGAGGGGCCGACGGCGCAGTGGAAGTGCTCTTCTGCGAGGGGGGTGTGATCGTGCGGATCATGGAGCGAATAGCGGCCGCGGGGCATGGGGGTCGTCCTGGGGCTTGACGGGCCGGTCCGGGCGCTGGTCCGGGAAACGGGGCAGGCCCCCGGCACGGGGGTGCGGGGGCCTGCCTCGAAGGACCTGCTGCCGAGCGGTGCGGCTCAGTAGCGGTAGTGGTCCGGCTTGAACGGGCCCTCGACCTGGACGCCGATGTACTCGGCCTGCTCGGGGCGGAGCGTGGTCAGCTTCACGCCGAGCGAGTCGAGGTGGAGGCGGGCGACCTTCTCGTCGAGGTGCTTGGGCAGCACGTAGACGCCGGTCGGGTACTCGTCGGGCTTGGTGAACAGCTCGATCTGGGCCAGGGTCTGGTCCGCGAAGGAGTTGGACATCACGAACGACGGGTGGCCGGTGGCGTTGCCCAGGTTCAGCAGGCGGCCCTCGGAGAGGACGATGAGCACCTTGCCGTCGGGGAACTTCCAGGTGTGGACCTGCGGCTTGACCTCGTCCTTGACGATGCCGGGGATCTTGGCGAGGCCGGCCATGTCGATCTCGTTGTCGAAGTGGCCGATGTTGCCGACGATCGCCTGGTGCTTCATCTTGGCCATGTCCGAGGCCATGATGATGTCCTTGTTGCCGGTCGTGGTGACGAAGATGTCGGCCTTGTCGACGACCTCGTCGAGGGTCGTGACCTGGTAGCCGTCCATCGCCGCCTGGAGCGCGCAGATCGGGTCGATCTCGGTGATGATCACGCGGGCGCCCTGGCCGCGCAGGGACTCCGCGCAGCCCTTGCCCACGTCGCCGTAGCCGAAGACGACCGCGGTCTTGCCGCCGATGAGGACGTCGGTGGCGCGGTTGATGCCGTCGACGAGCGAGTGGCGGCAGCCGTACTTGTTGTCGAACTTCGACTTGGTGACGGCGTCGTTGACGTTGATCGCCGGGAACAGGAGGTTGCCGTCGCGCTGCATTTCGTACAGGCGGTGGACGCCGGTCGTGGTCTCCTCGGTGACACCGCGGATCTCCGAGGCGAGCTGGGTCCACTTCTGGGAGCCGTCGGTGATGGTGCGGTTCAGGAGTTCGAGGATGACGCGGTGCTCGTCGTTCTCGGCGGTGTCGACCGAGGGGACCTTGCCGTCCTTCTCGTACTCGACGCCCTTGTGGACGAGGAGGGTGGCGTCACCGCCGTCGTCGAGGATCATGTTCGGGCCGCCGGTGGGGGTGTTCGGCCAGGTCAGCGCCTGCTCCGTGCACCACCAGTACTCCTCCAGGGTCTCGCCCTTCCAAGCGAAGACCGGGATGCCCTGGGGGTTGTCGGGCGTGCCGTTCGGGCCGACGGCGATGGCGGCCGCGGCGTGGTCCTGGGTGGAGAAGATGTTGCAGGAGGCCCAGCGGACCTGCGCGCCCAGGGCGACCAGGGTCTCGATGAGCACGGCGGTCTGCACGGTCATGTGCAGGGAGCCGGTGACGCGGGCGCCGGCGAGGGGCTGTGCCTCGGCGTATTCCTTGCGGATCGCCATCAGGCCCGGCATCTCGTGCTCGGCGAGGGTGATCTCCTTACGGCCGAAGTCGGCCAGGGAGAGGTCGGCGACCTTGAAGTCCTGTCGGTTGTCGACAGTCGTCATTGCGAGCTGCTCCTCGGGGTTGGGTCGAGGTGTATACGGCTGGTCTGCGCGGCGGCGGACACAGGGGTGCCCGAAGGAGGACACTGGCATGCCCGCGTACACGCAGCGCAGTCCGTCGGAGGCCCTCTCTCCCTCGGCCGGTCCGCGGTGGGACCGCCCGACCGCCATCAGCAGCGACGTCTGGCTCCGTCCCAAGCTACACCGGGAGGCCGGGCCGTCCCCAGTCCGCATCCGAACAGATCGCGCCATCGGGGAAGGACGAGCAAGGGAGACGGTCCGGAGGGCGCGGGTTGTTCGGGCGGTGGAGGCAGGTCACGGGGGCGAGTGGAGGCAGGTCACGGGGACGGTGGGTGTGCGGGCGAACGAAACGGTGGGGGCGGCGGGGCGCGATAACAGGACACCAACGAACGGGCGGCAGGAGGCGACAAAGCGGAACTATCAGGGATCTTTTGGCCTTTGAGTCTGCGGTGGGGTGGTGCAGGATGCCCGGGAGATCTGAACAACTGATCGATCTTGCGGGGCGTCCGGGACGGCGATCCCGCATGACAAAGGCGTTAGGAGATCGACGTGACCAGTCCGGCCGGCCCTCCCCCCACGGGCAGCGGCGATGCTGAGGGGCAGCGGTTGAAGCTGCTCGCGGTGACCGCCTGTCCGACCGGCATCGCCCACACGTACATGGCGGCTGAGAAGCTCGCGCAGGCCGCCGAGAGTCGCGGCATCGAGATGAAGGTGGAGACGCAGGGATCCATCGGGGCTGAAAACGTCCTCGACGACAACGATGTCAAGCACGCCGACGGCATCATCGTCGCCGCGGACAAGGACGTGGACCTGAGCCGTTTCGCGGGGAAGCGGGTCCTGACCGTGGGGGTGGCTGAGGGCATTCGTCACCCGGAGCGGCTGATCGAGCGGGTGCTGTCGGCGCCCGTGCACGCGGAAGGGGGCGCCCCCACGGCTCCCGCGACCGGTGGCGGCAAGGAGCGGAGCGTCGGGTACAAGGCGCTGATGAACGGGGTCAGTTACATGATCCCGTTCGTCGTGGTCGGCGGGCTGCTGATCGCGATCTCGCTCTCGCTCGGCGGGCACACCGACCCGTCGGGCGGTCTGGTCATCCCGAAGGACTCCTTCTGGATGGACGTGAACAACATCGGCGTCATCGGCTTCACGCTGATGGTGCCGATCCTGTCCGGCTACATCGCGTATGCCATCGGGGACCGGCCCGCCCTCGTGCCCGGCATGATCGGCGGCTGGATCGCCAACACCGGTGAGTTGTACGACTCCAAGGCGGGGGCCGGGTTCATCGGGGCGATCGTGACCGGGTTCCTCGCCGGGTATCTGGTGTTGTGGATCAAGAAGGTCAAGGTCCCGAAGTTCGCGCAGCCGATCATGCCGATCATCGTGATCCCGATCGTGGCGACGACTGCGCTCGGGCTGTTCTTCATCTATGTCATCGGCAAGCCGATCTCGTGGGTGTTCGAGCATCTGACCGACTGGCTCAGCGGGATGACCGGTACCAGCGCGATCCTGCTCGGGGCGATTCTGGGGCTCATGATCGCGTTCGACATGGGCGGACCGGTCAACAAGACGGCGTTCCTGTTCGGGGCGGGCCTCATCGCGACCGGCAACCAGACGGTCATGGGCATGTGCGCGGCCGCGATCCCGGTCATGCCGCTGGGGCAGGGCCTGGCCACGCTGATACGGAAGCGCCTGTACACCGAGCAGGAGCGGGAGACGGGGCTCGCCTCGCTGTTCATGGGCTGCTTCGGCATCTCGGAGGGTGCGATCCCGTTCGCGGCCGCGCGGCCCGCGCAGGTCATCCCCGCCAACATGCTGGGCGGCGCGGTCGCCGGTGCGGTCGCCGGGGTCGCCGGGGTCGAGGACGCGGTACCGCACGGTGGGCCGATCGTGGCCGTGCTGGGTGCGGTGAGCGGCGTGCCGATGTTCTTCGTGGCCGTGGTGATCGGCTCGGTCGTCACCGCACTGACGACGGTGGCACTCGTCGACCTGGGTGAGCGCAAGCGGCGCGGGGAGGCGGGCTTCGGTGCGGGTGCGGGTGCCGCTGGGCTTGAGCCCGCGCCGGCGGGGGTGCCCAGTGGCGGTGGCGGTGGCGGTGCGGTCGTAGCGCAGGCGACGGTGGGTGGGCCGGAGACGACCGCTGGTGCCGCGAGCAGTGCCACAGCCGTGGCGGACGAGGCAGCAGTGCCCGAGCCGTCAGGCTCTGGCGGCACCTCCACCGAGGTCCTCTCCGGTCACCTCACCGAGCAGACCGTCAAGGTCGGCCTCGAAGCCGGCGACAAGGAGGCCGCCATCCGGGAGATGGCGGAGTTGCTGGCCCGTACCGGCAAGGTCGCGGACCTGGACGAACTGGTGGCGACCGCGCTGCGGCGGGAGGCGCAGGGCACGACCGGGCTCGGTGAGGAGATCGCGATTCCGCACGCCAAGACGGATGCGGTGACGGAGCCGGTCGTCGGTTTCGCGCGGTCCGCGCAGGGCGTCGAGTGGGGCTCGCTGGACGGTACGAAGGCGAGGCTGGTGTTCATGATCGCCGTACCGGAGGCGGCGGCGGGTGACGAGCATCTGCGGATTCTGGCGCTGTTGTCGCGGAAGTTGATGGACGCCGGGTTCCGGGAGCGGCTGCTGGACGCGTCGGACCGGTCGGCTCTCCTCCAGGTGCTGCGCGAGGTCGAGTAGGAGGAAGCGCGGAGGGCCCGCCGATTGGTTCGGCGGGCCCTCCGCGCGTTCGGGCAGTGCTGCTGCGGGACGTCAGTGTCCGGCGTCGCTCGGCGTCGGTCCCCCGGGCGTCGCCTCGGGGTCGGGTCCCTTGGCGGCTTCGGTCTCGCTGTAGATGTCCGGCTCGAGGTAGATCACGCGGGCGATCGGGACGGCCTCGCGGATGCGGGACTCGGCGGCGTTGATCGCGGCGGCGATCTCGGTGGCCGTCTCCTCGTGGCGGACGGCGATCTTGGCGGCGACGAGGAGTTCCTCGGGGCCGAGGTGGAGCGTGCGCATGTGGATGATGCGGGTGACCGTGTCGCCGTCGACGAGGGCGGTCTCGATCTTCTGCGTCTCCTCGACGCCGGCGGACTCGCCGAGCAGCAGCGACTTGGTCTCGGCGGCGAGGACCAGGGCGATCAGGATGAGCAGGATGCCGATGCAGAGGGTGCCGATGCCGTCCCAGACGCTCTCGCCGGTGAGCACGGCGAGGCCGACGCCGCCGAGGGCGAGGATCAGGCCGACGAGGGCGCCGAGGTCCTCCAGGAGGACGACCGGGAGCTCGGGGGCCTTGGCGTGGCGGACGAACTCCTTCCAGGACTTGCGCCCGCGCAGGACGTTGGACTCCTTGATGGCGGTCCGGAAGGAGAAGGTCTCGGCGATGATCGCGAAGACCAGGACGCCGACCGGCCAGTACCAGTGCGTCAGCTCGTGCGGGTGCTTGATCTTCTCGTAGCCCTCGTAGAGGGCGAACATGCCGCCGACCGAGAAGAGGACGATGGAGACGAGGAAGGCGTAGACGTAGCGCTCGCGGCCGTAGCCGAAGGGGTGTTGCGGGGTGGCCTCGCGCTTCGCCCTCTTGCCGCCGAGGAGGAGGAGTGCCTGGTTGCCGGAGTCGGCGAGCGAGTGCACGGACTCGGCGAGCATCGAGGACGAGCCGCTGAAGAGGAACGCCACGAACTTCGCTACCGCGATCGCGAGGTTGGCGGCCAGTGCCGCCACGATCGCCTTGGTGCCGCCTGACGCGCTCATATGTTCGCGTTGTCCCTTCGTACGCCGTTTCAGGGCCCGGGCGCTCGCCTTGGTGCGTCGCCCTTGGCTTTGCCCGTGCTTGACGGTGGGCCATTGTTGCAGCCCGCTCCGGCGGGAGCGCGCCAGGTCACCGTCCAGGGAGGTCAGGCGATGACCGTGGCCCGGAAGAGCGTGCCGGTTCCGGACACTTCGGCCTTTTCGCCGGCCGGGACGAAGACGGACCGGCCCGGGGTGAGGTCGTGCTCGCCCGCGCGGACGGAGCCGGCCGTGCAGAGCAGGATCTGCGGGGTCGGGCGGGTGAGGTCGTGGGTGGCGCCGGCCTCGGGCAGGACGTAGCGGGAGAGGCGGAACTCGTCGATCGGGGTCTCGTAGACCTCCTCGCCGTCCGGGGAGGCCTCGGGGCGCAGGACGCCGGGGTCGCCGGCGCGGAAGTGGACGATGCGCAGGAGTTCGGGGACGTCGACGTGCTTGGGGGTGAGGCCGCAGCGCAGGACGTTGTCGGAGTTGGCCATGATCTCCACGCCGAGGCCCTGGAGGTAGGCGTGCGGGACGCCGGCGCCGAGGTAGAGGGCCTCGCCGGGCTGGAGCCGGACGTGGTTGAGCAGCATCGCGGCGATGACGCCGGGGTCGCCCGGGTAGTGGTGGGCGATGTCGGCGTAGGGGGCGTAGGCGCCGCCGAGGCGGGCGCAGGCGGCGGCCGCTTCCTCGACCGTGCGGGACATCTCGTCGGGGTCGGCGGTGAGGATCGCCGTGAGGACCTCGCGCAGGGCCGCGTCCTCGGGGTGGGCGTGCAGCAGGTCGACGTACGGCTTGAGGGAGGCGACGCCGAGGTCGTCGAGCAGGCCGGCGGCCTCGAGCGGGTCACGGAAGCCGCACAGGCCGTCGAACTCGGTGAGCGCGCAGATCAGTTCGGGCTTGTGGTTGGCGTCCTTGTAGTTGCGGTGCGGGGCGTCCACGGGGATGCCACGCCGCTCCTCGTCCGCGTAGCCCTCCTTCGCCTGCGCCAGGTCGGGGTGGACCTGGAGGGAGAGCGGGGCTCCGGCGGCGAGGACCTTGAGCAGGAAGGGCAGGCGGGGGCCGAACTTGGCGACGGCGGCCGCTCCGAGTTCCCTCTCGGGGTCGGCGTCGACGACCTCGACGAGCGTGCCCCGGCCGGTGCGCGAGGGGGCGCCCGGGTGGGCGCCCATCCACATCTCCGCCTGCGGCTCGCCGGTCGGTTCGACGCCGAGCAGGTTCGGGATGGCGGTCGGGGAACCCCAGGCGTAGGGGCGGATGGTGTTGTCGAGGCGGTCCATGGAGATCTCTCTGGTCCTGTGAGTGCGTACGTACGCCTGCTGCTCCCGGGCGGCTGCCGCGTGGGCGTCAGGGTGTCCCGGGCATGATCAGGCCCTCGAAGCGAGCGCCAGGTAAACGGCGGCGAAATCCGTGATGGCGATCAGTTCGGCGAGGGTCTCCAGCTCGTCGCCCGCCTCCGGTTCCAGTTCGCTGATCGGGGTGTCGTGGCTGAGGGCCAGGTCGCGGGCGCCGGGGGCGGCGGTGAGGCCGCCGATGGGGCGGTCGCGGAGCAGCACCACGCGCGCGTGGAGGGCGGGTGCTTCCTCGACGCGGTCGCGGAAGAAGTCGTCGGGGTCGGCGCTGGCGGCCAGCGGGCCCGCGAGCAGGGCGCTGTGTGCGGCGAGGGCCTCGGGCAGTTCGGCGACGACCGCGGGAGTGCCGGACAGTTCGGCGAGGGCGGCGGCGAAACGACGGCCCGCCGGTCCGGCCGAGACGCCCTCGGTCCAGACGATGGGGAGCGCGTCGGCCAGTTCGGAGGCCAGGGTCTTGGCGGCGTTGCTGTACGTCGCGATGGCGGGGCCGCAGCGTTCGGCGATGCGGTCGAGGCGGTCGGCGACCTTGCCCAGGGCTTCCGGCGGGGCGGCGAGCACTCCCGCACGGTCCAGAAGCGCGAGGAGCGGGGTGAGCAGGGCCCACAGGACGCCGGGGGCGGACGCGGCGAAGGGCTCGTCCTGGTCGTACGGGGCGGTCGCCATGGGGACGAACAGGCCGTGCGAGCCATTCACGGCGTCGGCGAGCGGGGACCTGCTGGGGGCTACGGCGACGACGGTGCAGCCTCGGCGGTAAGCCTGCTCGGCGAGGAGGGACAGGCCCGGCTCGGTCCCGTCCGGGGTGGTGATCAGGAGGAGGTCCACGGAGCCGACCCAGCCGGGCAGTTCCCAGCGCAGGGCGCCCGCGGCGGGGGCGACGCCGGTGGGAGCCAGGCGGGTGACCGGGCTGCCGGCGCCGGCGAGCGCGCCGAGGAGGTCGGCCGCGTGGGTGGCGGCGGCGCCCGGGCCGGCGATGAGGACGCCGCGGGGGCGGCCGTCGGGCTTGAGGTCGTTGATGCCCGCCTCGGCGGCGTGGCGGGCGGCCGTGCGGACGCGCGCGCCGGCTTCCGCGGCGCCGCGGAGCAGGCCTCGGTGGTCGGCCTCCGCGAGGCCGTCAGGAGAGTCGAGCAGCGATTCGTCGAGCATGGGGCGGCAGCCTCCGATCGCCGGGGTCCGTTATGGGGTGTCGTCCTGCTTCGGTGCCCGTTGTGCCGTGGGCCATGCGCACCGGAGGCTCACGCGGGCGTGACCGCCCGTGTGTCCTACGCGGGGCGGCGGGCCTCGTCGACCAGGAGGACGGGGATGCCGTCGCGGACGGGGTAGGCCAGGGCGCAGCTCTGGTCGGTGCAGATCAGTTCGGTGTCCTGCTCCTTGAGCGGGGCGTGACAGGCCGGGCAGGCGAGGATGTCCAGGAGGCCGGATTCGAGGGGCATATGGCTTCTCTTCCAGGGGTCGGGGCGGTGCGGATGTGCCTGGTCAGGGTACCGCCGGTGAAGGTGGGGCGGAGGGGCGGAAGGCTGAGCCGGCGGTCCCGTCAGCCCCTGATGATCGCCAGCGCCTCGTCCCTGACCCGGGCCATCGTCTCCGGGTCCCTCGCCTCCGCGTTCAGGCGCAGCAGCGGCTCCGTGTTGGAGGGGCGGACGTTGAACCACCAGTCAGCGGCGGAGACCGTGAGGCCGTCGAGCTCGTCCAGTTCGACGCCCTCGCGGGTCGCGTACGCGGAGCGGATCGCGGCGAGGCGGGCCGCCTGGTCGCTGACCGTGGAGTTGATCTCGCCCGAGCCCGTGTAGCGGTCGTACTGGGCGACGAGGGCGGAGAGGGGGCCCTTCTGGCCGCCCAGGGCCGCCAGGACGTGGAGGGCGGCCAGCATGCCCGTGTCGGCGTTCCAGAAGTCGCGGAAGTAGTAGTGCGCGGAGTGCTCGCCGCCGAAGATCGCGCCGGACCTGGCCATCTCCGCCTTGATGAAGGAGTGGCCGACGCGGGTGCGGACCGGGTCGCCGCCGTTCTCCTTGACGACTTCGGGGACCGACCAGGACGTGATCAGGTTGTGGATGATCACGCCCTTGCCGCCGTGCTTGGCGAGCTCGCGGGAGGCGACCAGTGCGGTGATCGCGGACGGGGAGACCGGCTCGCCGCGCTCGTCGACGACGAAGCAGCGGTCGGCGTCACCGTCAAAGGCGAGGCCCAGGTCGGCGCCCTCCTCGCGGACCCGCTTCCGCAGGTCGACGAGGTTGGCCGGGTCGAGGGGGTTGGCCTCGTGGTTGGGGAAGGTGCCGTCGAGCTCGAAGTACATCGGGACCAGCGTCACCGGCAGGCCGGCGAAGACCTCGGGGACCGTGTGGCCGCCCATGCCGTTGCCCGCGTCGACGACTGCCTTCAGGGGGCGGAGGGAGGCCAGGTCGACCAGCGAGAGCAGGTGCGCCGCGTAGTCCGACAACGTGTCGCGGCCGGTGATCGTTCCTGTCTTCGCGGCCGGCTCCGGGGCGCCCGACTGGCTCCAGCCCTCGACGAGTTCGCGGATCTCCGCGAGGCCGGTGTCCTGGCCGACCGGGGCGGCGCCCGCGCGGCACAGCTTGATGCCGTTGTACTGCGCCGGGTTGTGGGAGGCGGTGAACATGGCGCCCGGCAGGTCCAGCGCGCCCGAGGCGTAGTACAGCTGGTCCGTCGAGCACAGGCCGATCTCCGTGACGTCGGCGCCCTGCGCGGCGGCCCCGCGCGCGAAGGCACGCGACAGGCCCGGCGAGGAGGGCCGCATGTCGTGCCCGGTCGCGATGGCACTCGCACCGGTGACCCGGACGAAGGCCGCCCCGAAGAGCTCCGCCAGGGACTCGTCCCACTGGTCGGGGACGACCCCGCGTACGTCGTACGCCTTCACGACCTGCGACAGATCAGCAGCCACGGCCAACCTTCCTGAAAAAGTACTGTCGGTCGGCCCAAACTACCCCCGCCCGCTGACAGCGCGCCGGGCGGACGCCGCAGGACAGCCGGGCGTCGTCTCAGGTCAGGGCAGCATCCAGCCCAGGACCGGCGTGCTCTGGCCGACCACGATCAGGCACATGACCAGCAGCAGGCCCAGGCTCCACGGCAGCACCTTGCGCAGCAAGTCGCCCTCCCGGCCCGCGAGTCCGACGGCCGCGCAGGCGATGGTGAGGTTCTGCGGGGAGATCATCTTGCCGAGGACACCGCCGGAGCTGTTGGCGGCGGCCAGCAGGTCGGGGGAGAGTCCGGACTCACGGGCGGCGGTCACCTGGAGGGCGCCGAAGAGGGCGTTGGCCGAGGTGTCGGATCCGGTCACGGCGACTCCGAACCAGCCGAGGACGGGTGAGAGGAACGCCAGTCCGGCTCCGGCCGCCGCGACGAAGTGGCCGATCGTCGCCGCCTGGCCGGAGAGGTTCATGACATAGGCGAGCGCCAGCACGGAGGTCACGGTCAGGATCGCGAAGCGCAGCTCGTGGACGGTCGCGAGCCATTCCCTGACCGCCACGCGCGCGTGCACCCCGATGACGGCGGCCGTGCAGATGCCGGCGAGGAGCACCAGCGTGCCGCCGGTCGAGACGATCGGCCAGGTGAAGACGTTGCCGCTGACCGGGTCGCCGTCCGGCCCCGCCACGTTCAGGAAGGGCCAGTCGTAGGTCTGGGTGGTCTTGGCGAGCCAGTCCTTGAGGGCCGGTATCTGCGCGAGGGAGAAGATCGCGACGATCAGCGCGTAGGGGGCGTAGGCGCGCAGGATCTCGCGGGGCGGGTCCTCCTGGTCGAGTTCCTCGCTGCGGGCGCCGGTCAGCACGGAGGCGCGTACGGCCTCGGCGGCGGGCACGCGCGCGTGCGGTACGGCGACCAGGGCGCCCGCGCCGGCGAGGGCGGCGCCGATGTCGGCGAGTTGCGCGGAGACGTAGTTGGAGGCGGCGAACTGGGCGACGGCGAAGGCGACTCCGCACGCCAGGGCGGGCACCCAGGTCTCGCGCAGCCCGCGTCGGCCGTCCACGAGCCAGACCAGCACCAGGGGCACCACAAGGGCCAGCAGCGGCGTCTGACGGCCCACCACGGACGCCACGGAGTCCAGCGGCAGTCCGGTGACCTGGGCGAGGGTGACGACCGGGGTGCCCATCGCGCCGAAGGCCACGGGGGCGGTGTTGGCGACCAGGGCGACGACGGCGGCGCGCACCGGTTCAAAGCCGAGGGCGACCAGCATGACCGCGCTGATCGCGACGGGCGCCCCGAAGCCGGCGAGTGCCTCCAGCAGCGCACCGAAGCAGAAGGCGATGACGAGTGCCTGGATGCGCGGATCGTCGGAGAGCCGTCCGAAGGACCGGCGCAGGATGTCGAAGTGCCGGGTGCGGACGGTCATCCGGTAGACCCACAGGGCGTTGACGACGATCCACAGGATGGGGAAGAGGCCGAAGACGGCGCCCTGGGCGGCACTGGAGAGGGTCTGGCCGAGGGGCATGCCGTACGCGAGCCAGGCGACGAGCACGGCGGCCAGGAGGCCGGTCAGGCCTGCCAGGTGCGCCTTGAGGCGGACGCCGCCGAGCAGGACCAGGACGATCACGAGGGGCAGGGCGGCCACGAGGGCGGACACGCCCAGTGAGCCGGCGACGGGTTCCAGTTCCTGGACGTACAACGGGCGCCTCCCCGGTTTCCGTCATGTGAAAGCGATTTCTCGCATCCTCAAACGGAATGGTCATGTCCGCGCCAAGCCCGCGTCAATGGGTGTGCGCGAGACAGCGGCCGAACGGGGCGCTCAGTTGTCGGGGGACCGCAGGACCCGCAGATGACCGCGCCGCGCGACCTCCATCGGGTCGGCCGCCCGACCGCCGCCACCGGCCCCGGCCGCCCGCTCCTGGGGGCGGGCCGCCTCTCGCACGGCGTTCGCAAGGGCTTCCAGGTCGTCGCCGCTGGGGCGGGCCGGGGCGGAGCCGTCGAGGAGCCGGACGACCTCCCAGCCGCGCGGGGCGGTGAGGCGCTCGGAGTGCTCGGCGCACAGGTCGTAGCAGTGGGGTTCGGCGTAGGTGGCGAGCGGGCCGAGGACCGCGGTCGAGTCGGCGTAGACGTACGTCAGCGTCGCGACGGCGGGGCGGCCGCAGGCGGTGCGCGAACAGCGACGTACAGGGCTCACGATGTTGGACGGTACCGCACTCTTGAGCGGGCCGCGACGACTCTCCACCAGGTCACTCCACCGTGTCGCGTTGTGAAACGCCCCACACGCTCCTGCCGGCACACCCGGCTGACCTGCCCGGACGCTGCCGCCCGGGGTGTCGGGCGAGCCCGCAAGCGGTCAAGAGTCGTCACAAAATCCTCAATTGCCGTGACGTCGCCGGTCTCGGAGGGATACGGAATCAAGCCCAACCTTGGCTGGAATGGTCATGTAACGACATGCCGTGCGGGTCGGCCGGAAGCCGTCCGTGCCGCCGCGCGGTGCCGGGCACACGCGCGTGGCGGGGACTACCCTTCAGCGGTGATGGAGAAGCCCGTAACGCCCCGTGCCGCCGCCCCCGGGCCCCGCCGTCGTGATCGCCACGGCCGGGGCATGCGCGGCCCGATCGCACCGCCGCAGGTGCCGCTCGCCGCGAGCCGCGCGGAGGCGTTCGCCGATCTGGTGCAGGACTCCGTGGAGCGCCTGGAGCGGCGGTGGCCGCAGCTCGCCGACATCGATTTCCTGGTCCTGGAGGTCCCGCGGCTCGACGGGCCCGGCGAAGCCTGGAACGAGGAGGCGGTTCCGCTCGGCGGCACGATCAGCGCGCGCGAGGGGCGCCCCGCGCGCGTGGTGGTCTACCGGCGACCGGTCGAGATCCGCACCAAGGGGCGCGACGAGCGGGCGGCGCTGGTGCACGAGGTCGTCGTCGAGCAGGTCGCCGAGCTGCTGGGGCTGACGCCGGAGACGGTGGATCCGCGCTACGGCGAGGACCAGGGCTGAGACGTACGGGCCGGCCCGTACGTCCCCTCCCCGCGCCTGTTACTTCTGCAGCACCGACAGGTCCTCGTCCGCCTCCGGTACCGCCACCGTCCCCCGGTCGTCGGGGAGGGTCTGCACGGTGAAGGCGGGGACGCCGCTCTCGTTCGCCGCCAGGGTGCGGGCGCCGTAGACCGGGCCGCCGGAGACCGGCTCGACCGTGAGCGCGTAGGTGCCCTTGAGGCCGCCGGGGGCCGGGGGCTCGATGTCCTGGGTCGTGCCGGCCTTGATCGTGTACGTCTTCGACACCGGGGTGCCGCCCTCGCTGCCCGCCGAGGCGGTGACCTTGACCGTGGCGGCCCTGCCGGGTGCGGTCAGGGACAGGGTGCTGCCCTTGGCGCTGTTGTCCGCGGACGTCGCGCGCGTGCCGACGGGGCGGGTGGCCGGGATGAACGCCGTCTCCTGCTTGTCGCCCTTGCCCCGTACGACCCGCAGGGCCGCCACGACCGGCACGGACCGGTCCGTCGGCGTCAATACCAGGGAGCCCGCCTCGCCGCGTGTGACGTCGCCGAGGTCGACGGCCGTCGTCATGCCGCCCTTGACGTGCACCGTCTCGTGTCCGGCCGGGGTGATCAGCCCGGAGGGGGAGGCGAGGCGCACCTTCAGGTCCGCGTCCTCGTCGCCGGGGGTGAAGGCGACCAGGCGCACGGAGGTGGCGTCCTTGGGGATGCCGGGCAGGACCAGGCTGCCCGACGGGTCCGTGGACGCGGCCAGCCAGTCGCCGCCGAGCTTGTCGTCCAGGGCCTGTACCGAAGCGCCGACGCGTCCGCTGCGGACGTTGACGTGCACGGTGAGGTTGGTCTGCTCCTCGTCCGTGAGCGTGGACAGCAGGACCGGCTCGCTGGAGTGCGGCTGGACGGTGATGCCCTCCCCCACCGGGGACTGAAGGGTGCCGTCCTTGCCGTAGAGCTCGACGTCGACCACGGCGGCCGAGTCGTCGGGGTTCGTCAGGTGGACGTAGTCGGTGCGGTCGGCCGCCGTGCTGGCGCCCGGGAACCAGAAACTCGTGTCCGGAGCGGCGCAGTTGACGCCCTGAAGGCCGCGCCCGGTCCCGGCGGCGACCTCGGTGGTCTCCTGGACGGTCCAGCCGGGCGCGAACCTGCCGTCTGCGGTCCCGACGAGCGCGGGCGCCTCGGAGCCGGAGGTGTCTCCCGTGACCGGCTTGCCCGGCTCCTTGGGAGTCAGCACGGGCTTCTGGGTCTTGTCCTTGCCGGATTTCCCGTCGTCCTCGCCCTTGTCGCCGCCCGGGTCCGAGCCGTCCGCCGATGCCTCGGCCGCCGCCTGGAGTTCGGCCTTGCCGCCGCTCTCCGTGCCCTTCGTGACGGGCGTGAAGGATGTGTAGGACGTCTCGGCGAGGTCGGACGTGCTGGGCGCCGGGCACAACAGGCTCGTGCGCTCCACGGGCAGTTGGGCGGCCGCCTTGGCGGTGGCGTCCGCGCCCGGGTCGCCGTCCGGGGCGGACAGCGCGGCGAAGCCGGTGACGGCGGCGAGCGCGGTCACACCGGCGATCAGGGACAGGGTGGTGCGGTTCACTGCTGGCTCCCGTCGGGACGCTCACTGCCCGTGCCGTGGGGGTGGTGCTGCTGCTGTTGCTGCTCCTGCGCCGGGTCGTACGGCGTGCCGTAGCCCTGGTTGTAGGCCTGGTCGTAGCCCGCCGGGTCGTACTGCGGCGCCTGGGGCGAGCCGCCGTAGGCGTACGGGTCGTACTGGCCGCCCTGGTACGGGTCCGCCTGGTACTGCCCGCCGTAGGCGTCCGCCGGGTACGGGGCGGCCTGGTACTGGTCGCCGTAGCCCGTGTATTCGCCGCCCGGGTATCCCGCGCTGTCCCACTGACCGTGGTTCTGCTGCTGCGGCACGGCCGCCGGGGGCTGCTCGGGCTGCGGGGGCGGGAACTCCCCGGTCCCGGGGGTTCCTTCCGCCTCGGTCTCGGCCTCGGCCTGGGCGCGCAGGCGGCGGGCGCGGCGGCCCTCGCCGGCGACCGCCTGGGCCGGGACGACCGGCTCCTCGGGCATGTCGTCGTCGACGTCGCGGCGCCGGCCGGGCAGGGCGAGGACCACGAGGACGACGGCGAGCAGGCCCTGCGTCCACAGCCACGCGGTGTGGCCGATCGGGTCGTCGTAGGTGACGTCCAGCGTGCCGCCGGTGGCGGGGAGTTCGAAGCCCTGGGCCCAGCCGTCGACCGTGGTGCGGGTCAGCGGCTTGCCGTCCAGCGTGGCGGTCCAGCCGTCGGCGGCGGTGTCGGCGAGGCGCAGCACGCGCCCGTCGGCGCCGGTCGGGATGGTGGTGTGGATGTCGACGGGCCCGGCGGCGACGGGCTGCGGGGTGCCGGATCCGGAGGCGGGGACGATGGCGGCGCGCGCGACCTCCCGGTCGATGCGCCAGAGCGCGCCGCCGCTCTGCTGGCTGAGCCGGGTCAGGCCGGGCGTGGCGTCCAGGACGCGGGTGACCTCGCGGGGCGCGCCCTGGTGGACGAGGACGTAGCGCACGGCGAAGCCGCCGAGCTGGTCGGCCTGGTCGGCGCCGGAGCCGGCGACGAGGTTGGCGACGACCTTGTCGAGCCTGCTGTTCTCGCCGTCGGCCGCGGCGACCTCGCCGTCGCCGAGGCGGGCGCCGGAGCCGCGCACGAGCATGTAGCCGACGTGGGCGCCGGAGTCGCTGTCGAGGACGAGGGTGCGGGCCTGGTCGCTGCTGCCGCTCTCCTCGGCGACGAAAGCGGGGACCTGGGTCGGGTCGCGCCGCTCCAGGGGCCCGTCGGCGCCGCGGATCATCCAGCCGGCGGCGACGAGCAGCGGGCCCGCGGCCGAGGCGAAGGCGATCAGCACGGCGACCGGCTGGCGCCAGCCGAAGCTCTGCTCGGCCACGCGCGCGCGTGCGCCGTCGGCGCCGAGCGCGGCGGCCGCCAGGAGGGCGATGCCGTAGACGAGGGTCGCGGGGCCGGCCCAGGTGGAGCTGTTGGACAGGGCCGCGAGGACGAAGCCCACCAGGGCGACCGCCCAGGCCGTGCGGATGCCCGACTGGCGTTCCGAACGCAGCAGGGCGGCGAGCGCGGCCAGCACGATGCCGATGAGCATCAGGCCGCTGACGGTGCCGGGGCCGCCCGGGCTGGCGCCGAGCAGGTCGAGGGCGGAGGCGGAGCCGGCTCCGTACTCCAGGCCGGCCTGCTGGAAGAAGCCGAACGGGAGCAGCGACAGCGACCAGGGCGCGAGGACCAGCAGGGGCGTGCCGAGCTGGGCGAGGAACCGCGTCCCGTACGCCGTGATGTCCGTGCGGCGCACGGCCAGCAGCCCCACGCCGAGGATCAGCGCGACGGGCCACACGATCGGGGTGAACGCGGTGGCGATGGTCAGCAGCAGTGCGTACGCCCAGGTGGCGCGCCAACTGCCCCGCGCGCCCCCCTGGTTCGCCAGGCCACTGGCCGCGATGCCCGCGCGCGCGATGAGCGGCAGCAGGACGGCCAGGACCGCCGTGCCGATGCGGCCGCCGGCGAGGGCGCCGGTGGCGGCGGGCAGGAAGGCGTAGACGACGGCCGCCCAGGCGCGCAGCAGCCGGGACTCGACCAGCGGGCGGGAGGCGAAGTAGGCGGCGACACCGGCCAGCGGCACCGAGCAGACGAGCAGGACGGTGACGGCGAGGCCGGTCGAGCCGAACAGCAGAGACGCCATCATCGCCACGAGCGCGATGTACGGCGGCGCGGAGGAGGTGCCGCCGGCGCCGACCGGATGCCAGGCGTCCAGGTAGCGCGCCCACAGTGCGGCGGAGTCTGCCGGGGCGGGCAGCAGGGCGCCGCCCGCGAGCGCGCCGCCGCCGAGGAGTTCACGGCAGGCGAGCAGGGAGACGAGCAGCAGGACGAGGAAGAGCACCGGGCCGGGCTTGCGCGCGATGCGCTTGAGCCGGGCGAACTGTTCGATCTGCAGGAAGTCCGCGTCGTCGCCGCCGGGGCCCGACTCGACGGCTCCGCCGTGCCGTCCGGCACCGGCGGTGGCCTCGGGGTCGGAGCTGCCGACGAGGTTGCCCGCGACCTGCTCGACGGTCATGCGGACGGTCGCTCCGGGCGGCGGGAACAGCGGCCGCAGTTCGCCCTTGTCGACCTGGGGGGTGCCTCTGCGGCGCCGCCCGGCGAGGATCCGCTCGGGCCGCAGCAGGGTGCCCATGAGGCCGCGGATCTCGTCGACGGCCTGTCCGGGGACCTTGCCGACGAGGTAGGCGACGGTGCGCAGCAGGGTGCCGAGCACGACGCGCAGCAGCACCCAGGGGAGCACGGCCGTACGCGTGTTGACGAGCAGGCTGTAGACGGCGCCGGCCTTGTCGACCTTGTGCGGGGAGGCCGAGGTGCGGCCCACGCAGTCGACGGCGCGGCGCTCCCGGGAGGCCGCCTCGGCATGCCGGACGACGGCTTCCGGGGCGATCAGCACGCGGTGGCCCGCGGCGTGCGCGCGCCAGCACAGGTCGAGGTCGTCGCGCATGAGGGGCAGGTGCCGGTCGAAGCCGCCGAGCTGTTCGAAGATGTCGCGGCGGACGAGCATGCCGGCGGTGGACACCGACAGCACGGTCCGGACGTGGTCGTGCTGGCCCTGGTCCTGCTCCCGGCGGTCCAGGCCGGTCCAGCGGCGGCCGGAGTTGGCGATGGAGACGCCGACCTCCAGCAGCTGCCGCCGGTCGTACCAGCCGCGGAGCTTGGGGCCCACGACGGCCACGTCGTCACGGCCCAGCTCGTACTCGTTGTCCACGACGCGCAGCAGCTGGGCCAGGGCGTCGGGTTCCGGGGCGCAGTCGTCGTGCAGCAGCCACAGCCATTGCACCGGCTCACCGTGCGGGAGCTCGGGCATGTCGTAGGTGTCGTCGCGCCACGAGCGCGTGACCGGGTCCCAGCCGCTGGGCCGCTTCAGGTAAGGCAGCTGCTCCGGGGTGAGGACCGGGGCGCTGCGGTCGCACTCCTCGACGGCCTGGCCGAAGCCGGTACGGCGGGCGAGGTGCAGCACCCGGTCGGCGCCGAGCGCGTCGGTGACCAGCTGGGCTGAGGTGTCCGCGCTGCCGGTGTCGGCCCCCATCGCGTACTGGACGGGGCGCTCCTGGCCGAGCAGCCCGGCGAGCGCGTCGGGCAGCCAGCGGGCGCCGTCGTGGGAGACGAGGACCGCGGTCACCACATGACGCGGGAACTCGGGCGGGCGGGCCGGGTCGAACGCAGACGGGTGGGCCGGGTCAAAGACGGCTGTGGCAGCGGTGTCGTGATGAGCTGCCGGGTGGCTGTGCACGGACATCGAGGTACGGGCCCCGGTTCGGTGGACTGCGGTGGACGCCTGCGACCGGCGGGGGCCGCGGGGCGTCTCGGACGAGCGCCCACACTATCGGCTGACAGCCCGGCGGCCCGCCGCCTGTGGATAACCCACCTGCGACGGGCCGTTCACCCACCCATGGGTCCGGTCAGACCGCTGCCTTCTTCAGCCGGCGGCGCTCCCGCTCGGACAGGCCGCCCCAGATGCCGAAGCGCTCGTCGTTGGCGAGGGCGTACTCGAGGCACTCGGAGCGGACCTCGCAGGAGAGACAGACCTTCTTGGCCTCCCGGGTCGAGCCGCCCTTCTCGGGGAAGAAGGACTCGGGGTCGGTCTGGGCGCACAGCGCGCGCTCCTGCCAGCCGAGTTCCTCGTCCGCGTCGTCGACCAGCAGTTGCTGCACCAGCTCGGTCATGTGCGCCCCTCGTCTGTTCTTTTCCGCGTCCCCGTGATGTAGCCGTTACCGATTGCGGCTGAACGACACGAGTGAAATTACAAGTGTGCCGCTCCGGGCGAGTCAAGCCGAGATCTGCTATTGAGCCCCTTATTCACTCTGCGGAACCAAGGCCGTGCGGAAAGTGTTCAAATCGGCATAAACCTTGACACGCAGACGGAGCCCGCGAGGGGCCCCGCCGTCACCCGGG
Organism: Streptomyces sp. NPDC050546; assembly: GCF_044457425.1. Classification (NCBI taxonomy): domain Bacteria; kingdom Bacillati; phylum Actinomycetota; class Actinomycetes; order Kitasatosporales; family Streptomycetaceae; genus Streptomyces; species Streptomyces sp. NPDC050546. The sequence continues at coordinate 603,931 of NZ_JBITGX010000003.1, read as the reverse complement.
CCCCGTACAGACCTGTACAGGGGAGGACGCCCGGGAGTTCGATCTCGTTCCGACGCACCCGCCGAAGCGAATCTGATCACAGTCTGATCACGAGTACGCAACGAGGTTTGTGCGCCCGGTGAACGCCAAGTGTCCCGGCCAGGCCATGAACAAACCTTTCATCTGAGTGAACGACCGGATGAGGTGAACCTCGTCCCACATACCGGGTGCCGAGTTGACACCGGAGGTGTGACCCGGTGTCCTAGTGGGCATGCTCGCGAACTTGGCACTCACCTCGACCCGCACCGCCGGGTCCCACGGTGCTGCCCGCGCTCGCTGTAGCTGTCGCTGTTCCAGCTGTTGAGCCACACCCGCTCCAGCTGAAGGCCGAGCCACCAGTCCCTCGGCCCTCGTTCCCTCTGACCCACTTTCACTGAGGAACCACGCACCCCATGAACAGCGACAGCGACCTCCAGATCGCCGGCGACATCCTCGAAGTACCGCACCTGCTCCAGGTGGAGCGCGAGCACCCGGCCACCGTCGCCGAGTTCGTCGGCCTGGCCCGCTCCATCGCCGCCGACCGCTCCCAGTGGGAGCACCTCGTCCGCTACGACGCGGCCAGCCGCTGGTACCACCGGCTGCGCACCGGCCCGGGCTACGAGGTGTGGCTGCTGTCCTGGGTGCCCGGGCAGGGCAGCGGGCTGCACGACCACGGCCGCTCCTCCGGTGTGCTGACCGTGCTGGACGGCACGCTGACGGAGCGCACGGAGCGGGGCACACGCGCGTTGCGGGCGGGCGCGCAGCGCGTGTTCGCGCCGGGGTACGTACACGAGGTGGTGAATGACGCACTCGAGTCGGCGGTGAGTTTGCACGTCTACTACCCGGGGCTGACGGAGATGCCGATGCACACGGCGCAGCACTGCGAGGCCCGGAGCGTGCCGGGTGCCGTAACTGCCTGACTCGTTGTCGTAGGCGCCTGCAAGACTGGCTCCCATGCGCATTGTGGTTCTGGCAGGCGGCATCGGTGGTGCCCGGTTCCTGCGTGGTCTGAAGCGGGCCGTGCCGGACGCGGACATCACGGTCATCGGCAACACCGGAGACGACATCCACCTCTTCGGGCTGAAGGTCTGCCCGGACCTCGACACGGTGATGTACACGCTCGGCGGCGGCATCAACGAGGAGCAGGGCTGGGGCCGTGCCGACGAGACCTTCCATCTCAAGGAGGAGCTCGCGGCGTACGGCGTCGGGCCCGAGTGGTTCGGCCTGGGCGACCGGGACTTCGCCACGCACATCGTGCGGACGCAGATGATCGGCGCCGGATACCCGCTGAGCGCGGTGACGGAGGCGCTGTGCGAGCGCTGGAAGCCGGGCGTGCGGCTGATCCCGATGTCCGACGACCGCGTCGAGACCCATGTGGCGGTCGAGATCGACGGTGAGCGCAAGGCGATCCACTTCCAGGAGTACTGGGTGCGGCTGCGCGCCTCGGTGCCCGCCGAGGCGATCGTGCCGGTGGGCGCCGAACAGGCGAAGCCCGCTCCGGGAGTCCTGGAGGCCATCGCCGAGGCGGACGTGATCCTCTTCCCGCCGTCCAACCCCGTCGTGTCGATCGGCACGATCCTCGCCGTGCCCGGTATCCGGGAGGCGATCGCCGACGCCGGGGTGCCGGTGATCGGTCTGTCCCCCATCGTCGGCGACGCGCCCGTGCGGGGCATGGCCGACAAGGTGCTGGCCGCCGTGGGCGTCGAGTCGACCGCTGCGGCGGTGGCCGAGCACTACGGCTCGGGACTGCTGGACGGCTGGCTCGTGGACACGGTGGACGCGGGCGTGGTGGAGCAGGTCGAGGCGGCCGGGGTGCGCTGCCGGGCCGTGCCGCTGATGATGACCGACACCGACGCGACCGCGCGGATGGCCCGCGAGGCCCTGGCGCTGGCGGAGGAGGTGCGGGGAGCTTGAGCGGAGAGATCTCCGGACGGCGGCGGGATGCCGACGGGTACCGGGTGTGGGCCGTGGCCGGTCTGCCCGAGGTCGCGGCCGGGGACGATCTGGCCAAGCTGATCGCGGCCGCCGAGCCAGGTCTGGCCGACGGGGACGTGCTGCTCGTCACCTCGAAGATCGTGTCCAAGGCGGAGAGCCGCATCGTCCAGGCTGCCGACCGCGAGGCGGCCATCGACGCGGAGACGGTACGGGTGGTGGCCCGCCGCGGCGCCCTCCGGATCGTCGAGAACCGGCAGGGCCTGGTCATGGCCGCGGCCGGGGTCGACGCGTCCAACACCCCCTCCGGGACCGTGCTGTTGCTGCCCGAGGACCCGGACGCGTCCGCCCGCGCGATCCGTGACGGGCTGCGGGACATCCTCGGCGTCGAGGTCGGTGTCGTCGTCACCGACACGTTCGGTCGGCCCTGGCGCGCGGGGCTCACGGATGTCGCGATCGGGGCCGCCGGGGTGCGCGTCCTCGACGATCTGCGCGGGGGCACGGACGCGTACGGCAATCCGCTCGGGGCCACGGTCGTCGCCACGGCCGACGAACTCGCCTCCGCGGGCGACCTGGTCAAGGGCAAGGCCGCCGGGCTGCCCGTGGCCGTCGTACGCGGACTCCCGGACCTGGTCGCCGGGGACGGCGACGAAGAAGGGGCGCGGGCCATGGTGCGCGGCGCGCGCGACGACATGTTCCGGCTCGGCACGTCGGAGGCGGTACGGCTGGCGGTGACCCAGCGGCGCACGGTCCGGGCCTTCACGGACGAGCCCGTCGACCCCGGTGCCGTACGGCGGGCGGTGGCCGCTGCCGTGACGGCGCCCGCGCCGCACCACACCACACCGTGGCGGTTCGTGCTGCTGGAGTCCGAGGAGTCGCGGACGCGGCTGCTCGACGCCATGCGGGACGCCTGGATCGCCGATCTGCGGCGGGACGGCAAGACGGAGGAGTCCGTCGCCAAGCGGGTGCGCCGCGGGGACGTCCTGCGGAACGCGCCGTATCTCGTCGTCCCCTGCCTGGTCATGGACGGCTCGCACACCTACGGCGATCCGCGGCGGGACGGCGCCGAGCGGGAGATGTTCGTGGTCGCCGCGGGCGCCGGCGTGCAGAACCTCCTGGTCGCGCTGGCCGGGGAGCGGCTGGGGTCAGCGTGGGTGTCGTCGACGATGTTCTGCCGGGACGTGGTGCGCGAGGTGCTGGGGCTGCCAGCGGACTGGGATCCGATGGGCGCGGTGGCGGTCGGGCATCCGGCGGAGGAACCGCGGCCGCGGCCGGAGCGGGACGCGGGGGCGTTCATCGAGGTGCGGTGACCGGCGCGGGGCGGCGTCTACGCTCGTAGGGCCCGCTCCTCTCGCATTCCAGTTCCAGGGACTCATTCATGGCAGGACGCTTCGCTCCCCGGCCCACGCGTACGACCGTGCGCGGTGGCCATGTCGCCGTGGGCGGGGGCGTGCCGCGGCAGGCGGCGGGGCCAGGGCAGGCGGCGGGGCCGGGGCGGGTGCGCGACTGGGTGCCGGACGGGCCGCTGGATCTCGGTCTGGTGCTCGGGCCGCTGCGGCGCGGGCCGGGTGATCCGACGTTCCGGACGACTCCGGACGGGTCCGTGTGGCGGGCCGCGCTCACTCCTGCCGGGCCCGGGACGCTACGGGTGCGCGCGTCGGGTGGTGGGGTGCGCGGGGAGGCCTGGGGGCCCGGGGCCGAGTGGCTGCTGGAGGGGTTGCCCGAGCTGCTCGGGGCCGCCGATGATCCGTCCGCGTTCGTGCCTCGGCACCGGCTGGTGGCATTGGCCCGGCATCGGCGGCCGGGGTTGCGGCTGACGCGGAGCGGGCTGGTGCTGGAGTCGCTGATTCCGTCGATTCTCGAGCAGAAGGTCACGACCGATGAGGCGTATCGGGCGTGGCGGTTGCTGGTGCGGAAGTTCGGGGAGCCGGCGCCGGGGCCCGTGCCCGGGGGGATGCATGTGATGCCGGGGCCTCGGACGTGGGCGTTGATTCCGTCGTGGGAGTGGCATCGGGCCGGGGTCGACAACAAGCGGGCGTCGACGATTCTGCGTGCGGTTCGGGTGGCCGGGCGGTTGGAGGAGGCGGCCGGGATGGAGCCGGGGGCGGCCCGGGCGCGGCTGGAGGTCGTGCCGGGGGTGGGGCCGTGGACGTCGGCGGAGACGGTGCAGCGGAGTCATGGGGCGGCGGATGAGGTGACGACGGGGGATCTGCATCTGCCTCGGATCGTGGGGTGGGCGCTTGCCGGGGATCGGGATGCGGATGACTCCGTGATGCTGGAGTTGCTGGAGCCGTATGCGGGGCAGCGGCATCGGGCGGCTCGGTTGGTGCTGTTGAGTGGGCGGGTGCCTGGGCGGCGGGCGCCGAAGATGCCTCGGTGGGATATCGGGGCGCTGTGATGTTCTGCCCGTTGTGGCGTGCTCGGCGTCGGGGCTGGGGGCGGGGCGTTTCGCAGCCCGGCGGAGCGGGGTGCCGCTGCGCCCACCCGTGCCGCCCCTAGCGGCACGCATGCCCGCAGCTAGGGCGGCACGGCATGCCCGCAGCTAGGGCGGCAGGCGCGCCCGCAGCGGGGGCGGCGCGCTGCCCGCGGCGGGGGGGGCGGCCGGGCGGCGTGGGAGCGGCGCGCGGCGGGGGGCGGGGGCAGCAGGGGCGGGGTGCGGCTGGTGGGGCTACTGGTCCGAGGAGAAGCGGACCGCTCCCGGTGGGATTTGGGTGTCGCACCAGATGCGGGTGCCGTCCAGGAGTTCGTTGTCGGGGCCCACGGTCGCGCCGTCGCCTATGACCGTGCCGGTGAGGACGGTGCGTTCGCCCACTCGGGCTCGGGCGCCTATGAGGGAGTCGGTGATGACCGCGCCTGGTTCGATCACTGCGCCCGGCATGATCGTGCTGCCGAAGATCCGAGCGCCCTCGGCGACGAAGGCGCCCTCCCCCACCACCGTGCCGCCCGACAGCTTGGCGTCGGCCGCGACCGTCGCCGTCGGCAGTACCAGGCGGTCGCCGCAGCGGCCGGGGACTGCGGGCGACGGGGCCCGGCCGAGGACCAGGTCCGCCGAGCCCCGGACGAACGCCGCCGGTGTGCCGAGGTCCAGCCAGTACGTCGAGTCGACCATGCCCTGGAGGTGGGCTCCGGCGGAGAGCAGGTCGGGGAAGGTCTCCCGTTCCACCGACACCGGCCGGCCCAGCGGGATCGTGTCGATGACCGAGCGGCGGAAGACATACGCCCCCGCGTTGATCTGGTCGGTGACGATCTCCTCGGGGGTCTGCGGCTTCTCCAGGAAGGCCAGGACCCTGCCCGTGTCGTCTGTGGGGACCAGACCGTAGGCACGTGGGTCGGTGACCTTCGTGAGGTGCAGGGAGACGTCCGCGCCCGTCGTCTCGTGGGTGTCCACCAGGGCCCGGATGTCCAGGCCCGTCAGGATGTCGCCGTTGAAGATCAGGACCGGGTCGTCGGGGCCGGAACGCAGCCGGGAGGCGACGTTGCGGATGGCGCCGCCCGTGCCGAGGGGCTCCTCCTCCGTCACGTACTCCAGGTGCAGCCCCAGCGCGGACCCGTCGCCGAAGTACGGCTCGAAGACCTCCGCCAGGTAGGACGTGGCCAGGACGATGTGCTCGACGCCCGCCGCTCTCGCTCTCGCCAGCTGGTGCGTGAGGAAGGGCACCCCGGCCGCCGGGACCATGGGCTTGGGCGTGTGCACCGTGAGCGGGCGCAGCCGGGTGCCCTTGCCACCGACCAGGAGGATCGCTTCAGTCACGTGTCGTCTCTGCTTCCTGCCGGGACCGGCCGAACTGTCTTTCGGCCGGTCAGTGTATGCAGACCGTTCCGTGGCGCCTTCGCTGGCCGTGCGGCATTCCGCCCTGCTGTCCCCCGACGGCGGTGAACGTGTTCTCAGCGGCCCTGGTAGCGGGCCGCCTTGGAGCGGGCCGAGCCGAGCTTGCCGTAGAGCTTCCGTCCCGGGCAGGCGGTCTTGAAGCCGTCCCGGTGACCGGAGATCACGTTCAGTCGTACCTTCTTGCCTTTGCGGTGGAGGTTGCTGCCGGCCGACTTCAGGTAGGTCTTCCCCCGCGGATTCATCCGGTAGAGGCCCAGCTTCCACGCCGTGACCCGGGCGATGGCCTTGACGGCGGCGGACGACGGTTTCTTGGCTCCGTACGATCCGATGACGGCGATGCCCATGCTGTTGCTGTTGAAACCAAGGGTGTGCGCGCCGAGCACCGGCCTCGCCACGCCCCCCGCGCGGCCCTCGTAGATCTTTCCGCACTTGTCGATGAGGAAGTTGTAGCCGACGTCCCGCCAGCCCATGCTCTTGACGTGGTAGCGGTAGATACTGCGGATGAGTGACGGGGACTGCGAGCAGCTGTACTTGTTGCCGCTCGCGGTGTGGTGCACGAAGGCCGCCTTGACCTTCTTCGTGTAGACGAACTTCCGCTCCCGCAGACCCTCGTTCGCGCCCCAGCCGCGACGCGTGACGATACGGGGGCGCGGGCCGACGTACGGTTTCGCCCGCTTCCGCTCCACCCGCTCGCCGGCGCGGAGGGTGTAGAACTCGCGCTCGGTCGCCGCGCGGCTCAGTGCCGTGATCTCGGTGGCGCCGAGGGGGGCGAGGTCCGCGTTGGCGGCGGAGGCGTCGGTGGCGGCGGAGGCCTCGGTGTTCAGGCCGCCGGTGCGGGGGCCGTCCACGGGGCCGCCGGGCAGTGCCTCGTCGCCCTCTCCGGGGTCGACGAGTTCGAGGCGGAGGCCGGAGGGGAGCGAGGGCGCGGCGACGGCGATGCTGCGGCCGCCCGTGCCCCGGAGCTCCGAACGGACCCGGAGTTCCACGCCGTCGGAGGCGCCCACCCACAGCGGCGCCGTGGCGCCGCGTACGCGGCCCGAGGTGCTCTCGGGGGTGTCCAGGTCGGCCGCGTGGTCGGCGTTGTGCGTCTCCACGACCTGCCAGCCCGACCAGGTGCCGGTGCCGGCGGCGCGGGTGCGGACATGGACGCGGCCGTGCAGTTCGGCATGGGGGTCGTCCCAGATGACGCCGACGAGGGAGAAGCGGCGTACGGCACGGCGGGACAGGCCCATTTCGGCGGCGGCGGAGGCGGATGCGGATGCGGAGGGGGTGGCGCGGTTACGGGTGAGGGGTTCGAGAGGGAGGGACTGGGTGCTGCCGGAGGCGGACGGTTCGGCCGCGCGCCGGGCGGTCACGGCCGAGTCCGGCGTCCCCGCGTGGGGCGCGGGTCTCGCGGCCGTGGCGACCTCGGTGGTCGGCACCGGTCTCGCCGTCGCCGCGAGGGCGGGCGGAGTGAGGGGAAGGGCCAGAGCGGCCGCACAGGTGACACCGATCGAGGAAGCAAGGAATCCACGCATGCCCCTGATCTTTGACATAGTCCTATAAGTCTGTCCATTTGGGATTTGACGGACTGTCGGCCCGGATTCGGCCGAACCGGTGGCGAACGTGCGGCGGGGCGGTGGCCGGACCGTTGGGTGAAGGCAGGCGTGCCGCGTACGCTTGCGCGGGTGAACGCCACCGATCGCACCCCCGCCGACCTGCTGGGTTCCGCGCTCGCCGCGGATCCGGGACGCCCCCTGGTGACCTTCTACGACGACGCCACAGGCGAACGCGTCGAACTGTCCGTGGCCACCTTCGCCAATTGGGTGGCCAAGACCTCGAACCTGCTCCAGGACGAGCTGTCCGTCGAGCCCGGGGACCGGGTCGCGCTGCTGCTGCCCGCGCACTGGCAGACGGCGGTGTGGCTGCTCGCGTGCGCGTCGGTCGGTGTGGTCGCGGATGTGTCCGGGGACGCCCGGGCCGCCGATGTCGTGGTGAGCGGGCCGGACGGGCTGGAGGCGGCCCGGGCGTGTTCCGGGGCGCGGATCGCGATGGCGCTGCGGCCGCTCGGGGGGCGGTTTCCGCAGACGCCCGAGGGGTTCGTCGACTACGCGGTGGAGGTGCCGGGGCAGGGGGACCGGTTCGTGCCGTACGCGCCCGTGGATCCGGAGGAGCCGGCGCTGATCGTGGCGGGGCGGGAGTTCAGCGGGGCCGAGGTGGTCGAGCGGGCTCGGGCGGGGGCGACGGGGCTGGGGCTGACCGGGCCGGGGTCGCGGATCCTGTCGGGGTTGCCGTACGACACGTGGGAAGGGTTGAACGCGGGGTTGTACGGGCCGTTGGCCACGGGGGGTTCTGTGGTGTTGTGCCGGAATCTGGAGTTGGCGGGGGGCGAGGCGCTGGACAAGCGGGTGGAGAGTGAGCGGGTTACGGCGCTTGCCCGGTAGGGCGTTTTCCAGTGCTGGGTGTTGGTGCTGGGGGCGGGGTGATTCGCAGCCCGGCGTTGCGGGGTGCCTCCCCCACCGCCCACCCGTGCCGCCCTTAGCGGCACGATTGCCCGCAGCTAGGCGGCTCAGCGGCACGCATGCCCGCAGCGGGGGCGGGCCGCCTGCCCGTAGGTGCGCATCCTCCGTTCGGCCCATCCCGACCCCTCCCCCGCCCCCCATCCACGCCACAGTCGTAGGAGCAGTGCGCGCGCACGTTCGTACGTTGTGAGGGGTGGTCCCTGTCGTGGCCGACACCGGTGGTGAGTCCTTGCCGAGGCTGGGGCCGGGTGCGGGGGCCTCGGCCAGTGGGCGAGGGCTGGCGCGGCGGCGCCGGCGGCGGTGGGTGCGGTACACGGCGTTCGGGGTCACCGGCCTCGTCGTGGCGGCCGCCGGGGCCGGATGGGCCGTGTACGCCAAGCTCAGCGGGAACATCACGCCCGACGAGGCCGCCGCCGCCGAGCTGGCGCGGTACGAGAAGGAGCGCCCCACCTCGCTGGTCAAGGACGCGCGGAACATCCTGCTGATCGGCTCGGACTCGCGCGAGGGCGACGACAACGCCCGCTACGGCCGGGACTCCGGGACCGAGCGGTCGGACACCACGATCCTGCTGCACCTGTCCGCGGGACGGAGCAGCGCCACCGCCGTATCGCTGCCCCGGGACCTGATGGTGGAGCTGCCGGGCTGCCGGCGCCCGGACGGGTCCCGCAGCGCGCCGCGGTTCGCGATGTTCAACCAGGCCTTCGCGCTGGGCGGTTCGGCCTGCACCATCCGGACCGTCGAGAAGCTCACCGACATCCGCGTCGATCACCACGTCGTCGTCGACTTCCACGGCTTCAAGGAGATGGTCGACGCGGTCGACGGTGTCGAGGTGTGCCTGCGGGAGCCGGTCGACGACCGGGCCGCCAAGCTGAGGCTGCCCGCGGGACGCGTGACGCTCGACGGCGAGCAGGCCCTCGGCTACGTCCGCGCCCGCAAGTCCCTCGGTGACGGCAGCGACACGGAGCGGATGGAGCGGCAGCAACGATTCCTCGGCGCTCTCGTCAACAAAGTGCGCAGCAATGACGTCCTGCTGAATCCGGTGAAGCTGTATCCCGTCCTGGACGCCGCCACGTCCTCTCTCACAACGGATCCGGATCTGGCCAGCCTGCGCGGTTTGTACGAACTCGTGCGCGGGCTGCGCGACATCCCCATGGAACAAGTGCAATTTCTGACCGTCCCCCGGGAGTCGTACGCATACGACGCCAATCGCGACCAACTCGTGGAGCCCGAGGCGGACAGGCTGTTCGAGCGGCTGCGGACGGACGTTCCGGTGGCGGTCGCGGGGGACGCACCGGGAAGTTCCGCCCCGCCGAGGCCTGCCGATTCGCGTGAACGGTCGCACGGGGATCCGCATCCGGGTCCGTTCACGAAATCCGCCGTCACCGTTTCTCCTCCACCCACGTTCCGTGGAAACACGGCAGCCGAGGACACCTGCGAGTAAAGCGGACACCAAGGCCGCCTCAAGGTAACGCGCTCTTCACCCGGAAAATGGGCGAATTGCCCAGGTGTAGGGACGTGGACTTCGTCACCGTCGTCGCTCGACGCTGAACTGGGCGGTTAGTGTGAGCGATCCCGGTGCGCCCGGCTCTGAGGACAGTCCTGAGAAACGCGCACTGTGTGAACCGAGACCGAGCGCCTTGGAGGGGTAGGCGCCGCGTGCCCCGACGGAGGAATCAGACAACCGTGGACGCGCAAGGCCGTGGGCGGGCGGACGACATCGACCCCGCAGACCAGTGGGTGCTCAACCCGAACACCGGCGAATACGAAATGCGACTGCCCGCTTCCGCACCGCGGTCGGGTGTCCCCGGGCCCCGCAAGCCACCGCCCTCCGACGGAGACCTGTCGGCGCTCGGCACCACGCAGCCCCTCGGCCGCACCGAGGCGCCCGGCCGCCCGCGGCCCGAGACGCCCGGCCGTGCGGTGCCGTCGCGCAGGCGCCGTGGGGCTCCGGCTCCGGAGGAACCGCTGCCGGGACGGCGTGGGCGCCGGCCCGCCAAGAAGGCCGCGAAGGGCAAGAAGGTCCTGCTGTGGACCGGCGGCGTGATGGCGTTCGTGCTGGTCGCCGGGGCGGGCGCCGCGTACTTCTACATCGAGCACCTGAACGGCAACATCGCGTCGGTCTCCGACGACGGCGCGAGCACCGGTGGCTTCGAGAAGGACAAGGCCATCAACATCCTGCTGATCGGCACCGACAAGCGCACCGGCGCGGGCAACGAGAAGTACGGCGACGCGGGCAGTGCCGGGCACGCCGACACCACGATCCTGCTGCACGTCTCCAAGGACCGCTCCAACGCGACCGCGCTGAGCATCCCGCGTGACCTGATCGTCGACATCCCGGACTGCCCGACCACGCAGGAGGACGGGTCGCAGAAGGTCATCCCGGGCACGCCGCAGACCCGCTTCAACACCAGCCTCGGCCAGGACGAACGGACCCCGAGCTGCACCATGCGGACCGTGACGGAGCTGACCGGGGTCAAGCCGGACAACTTCATGGTCGCCGACTTCAACGCGGTCAAGACGCTGACCAGCGCGGTCGGCGGGGTCGAGGTCTGTCTGGGCAAGGACATCGACGACCCGGACTCGCACCTCAAGCTGCCGAAGGGCAACCACACCATCGAGGGCGAGCAGGCGCTGGCCTTCGTGCGCACCCGGCACGCGGTCGGCTTCGGCGGCGACCTGAGCCGGATCGGGCTCCAGCAGCAGTTCCTGAGCGCGCTGATGCGCAAGCTCAAGGACAACGACACGCTCACCAGCCCCTCGAAGATGCTCGACCTGGCCGAGGCGGGCACGAAGGCGCTGACCGTCGACTCGCAGCTGTCCAGCATCGGCAAGCTGAAGGATCTCGGTCTGGAGCTGGGCAAGCTCAACACCAAGAACCTCACGTTCGCCACCACCCCGGTGATCGACAACCCGGCGGAGAAGGTCCCGACCACGGTCGTCCTCAACGAGTCGTCGGCCCCGCAGGTCTTCGACATGATCAAGAACGACGTCTCGTTCACCGCGGTCAAGGAAAAGAAGAAGAAGGAAGCCGCCGCGGTGGCCGCCCGGCTGAAGGGCACCAAGTCCGCGGCCTCCGAGGTGCGGGTGCGGATCATGAACGGCGGTGCCGTCGCCGGCAGCGCCCAGGAGACGCTCAGCTGGCTTCAGAACGAGGAGGGCGTGACCAAGTCGGAGAACGCCGGCAACGCGCCCGCCGAGCTGGCGAAGACGACCCTGGAGTACGCCCCCGACCAGGCCGACCAGGCCCGCCGCCTCGCCGACATCATGGGCCTGCCCGGGTCCGCGCTGAAGCCGGGCGAGAGCGTGGAGAACGCCCAGGGCGTACCCGCGATGACCCTGACCCTCGGCAAGGACTTCAAGGGAGCGGGCACTTCCCAGACCGCTCCGGCCAAGGCTCCGGCGGACGTGGACAAGTCCACGGCGGACAAGGTGGAGTGCGCCGAGTGACCTGAAGGGCCTGGCGTACGTCTCACAGGGCGTACGGCAGGCCTTTTCGGTGACACGGGGGTGGGGGAAGCAGATGGCGCGGAGCAGTGGTGTGTACGGGGAGGGGACGAAACAGGGTGCCGTCCCGCGTGAGCCGGCCCCGGGCAGATCCTCCGGACCGGGCGGCGGGGACGGCCGCAGAGGCCGTCGGGCCCGCCGCGGACGCCGCGTCCTGCGCTGGTCGGCGACGACCCTCTCCCTGGTGGTCCTCGCGACCGCCGGCGCCGGTTACCTCTACTACGAGCACCTGAACGGCAACATCGAGAAGGGCCAGCGCAGCAGCGGTGACTCCAAGGCGCGGCGGGCCGCTCCGAACGCGGCCGGGCAGACGCCCCTGAACATCCTGCTGATCGGCTCCGACAGCCGTAACTCCGACGAGAACGTGAAGCTGGGCGGCGCCAGGAAGGACCGCGGCACTCCCCCGCGGGGCGATGTGCAGATGCTCATCCACCTGGCCGCGGACCGCGAGAGCGCCGCCGTGGTGAGCATTCCGCGTGACACCCGGGTCGACATACCCAAGTGCACCGACCCGAAGTCCGGTCGGACGTACCCGCAGGTCAACACGATCATCAACGCCTCGCTGGCCCGGGGCGGAGCGGGCTGCACGCTGGTGACCTGGGAGAACCTCACCGGGGTCTACATCGACCACTGGATGACGATCGACTTCGCGGGCGTGGTGAAGATGGCCGACGCCATCGGCGGGGTCGAGGTGTGCGTGGAGCAGAACGTGTGGGACCGCCCGCTGCCCCGTGTGCCCGGCGGCTCCGGTCTGAAGCTGAAGGCGGGCCGGACGAAGGTCCAGGGCGAGCAGGCCCTGCAGTGGCTGCGCACCCGCCACGCCTGGGGCAGCGATCCGCTGCGGGCCAGGGCGCAGCACATGTACATGAACTCGATGATCCGCACGCTCAAGTCGCAGAACGTCTTCACCGACACCGGCCGGCTGACGGACCTGGCCGAGGCTGCCACCAAGTCGCTGCACGTGTCCGAGGAGATCGGCACGGTGAAGAAGCTGTACGACCTGGGGGCGCAGCTGAGGACGGTGCCGACGGACCGCATCACCATGACGACGCTGCCCACGGCCGCGGACCCGGAGGACGCCAACCACCTGATCCCGGCCGGCACCGACGCCGACCGGGTGTGGGAGATGATCCGCGACGACGTGCCCTTCGACGGCAAGGGCGGGAAGTCCGGTTCGAAGAAGGCCGGTTCGAAGAAGCCCGGTTCGAAGAAGCCCGGGGAGAAGGCGTCCCGGGATCCGGCGGCGGCGGACGGCGAGATCGGCGTCCTGGTGCAGAACGCCACGCGCTCCAGCACCCTCGGCCCGGTGACCGGACGCGCGGGCGCCGTCACCCGGTCGCTCGTGGACCAGGGGTTCACGAAGGCCGCCGCGGACACCTCGGGCGCGCTGGCCGAGGAGCGGACCGTCGTGCGCTATCCGAGCGCCGAGTTGGCGGGCGATGCCCAGCGTGTCGCCAAGTCGCTGGACATTCCGCTGAGTTCGGTGCGGCGGTCCACCGAGGTGTCCGGCGTCACGGTCGTCGTGGGTGCCGACTGGCGTACGGGTACGGCGTATCCGAAGCAGCCGGCGCCGAAGGCCGGGGACCTGCCCGGTGACGCGGACGCGCTCAACGGCTCGGACTCCGGTAAGTGCATGGATGTGTACGCGCCCTACCGCTGGTAGAGATTCCCGGCACGGAATTGAGCCGGATTGCCCAAATGTAGGGACGTTGAATTTGTCATTCAGCGCACACCGGCGTTCAACTGGGCGGATAGTGTGAGCGATCCAGTGCTTCTGTGATGACCAAGTACCCGCGCGCCTTCCGGGGGGAGAAGGCGCCGCGTGCCCCGACGGAGGAATCGGACAACCGTGGACGCGCAACGCCGTGGGCGGGGGGAACAGATGGACCCCGCAGACCAGTGGGTACTCAATCCGAACACCGGCGAATACGAACTGCGACTGAATCCATCCGCAGCGCAATCGGGGGCGGCTCCCCGTACAGCCACCGCCCGTTCGACAGCCGCACGTTCGGCCTCTCGCCGTGAGGGCACTCCGCGTGGGGCCTCCCCCCGTGAGGGCACTCCGCGTGGGGCCTCCCCCCGTGGAGGCGCGACTCGCACCGACGTTCCGCCGCAGCGCAGGCGGCGCGGTGCTCCCGAGGAGCCGCCGCCGGGGCGCCGCGGTGGGCGCCGGCCGGTGCAGCAGAAGCCGAACAAGGCGAAGAAGGTGCTGCTGTGGACCGGCGGCACGATGGCGTTCGTGCTGGTCGGGGTCAGTGCGGCCGGCTACTTCTACCTCCAGCACCTGGAGGGCAACGTCTCGACGACCGACGTCGGCAGCGCGGGTGCCAGCAACTTCAGCAAGGACGAGGCCTTCAGCGTCCTCATCATCGGTACGGACAAGCGCACCGGTGAGGGCAACGAGGGCTACGGCGACAAGGGCAGCACCGGTCACGCCGACACCACGATCCTGCTGCACGTCGCGAAGGACCGCTCCAACGCGACCGCGCTCAGCATCCCCCGCGACCTGATCGTGAACATCCCCGACTGCCCGACGAAACTGGAGGACGGCTCGGAGAAGGTCGTCCCGGGCACTCGGGGCGTCCGCTTCAACCGGAGCCTCGGGGAGGGCGGCCGGGACCCGGGCTGCACGATGCGCACAGTGAAGGAGAACACCGGCATCACGGTCGACCACTTCATGATGGCCGACTTCAACGCGGTCAAGACGCTGACGACGGCGGTGGACGGGGTCGACGTCTGCGTGGAGAAGGCCGTCAACGACAAGCAGTCCAAACTCGTCCTGCCCGCGGGCGAGTCGACGGTCGAGGGCGAGCAGGCCCTCGCGTTCGTCCGTACGCGCAAGAGCTTCGGCAACAGCGGCGACCTCGACCGCATCAAGGTGCAGCAGCAGTTCCTGGGCTCGCTGATGCGCAAGATGGCCTCCAGCGACACCCTCACCAGCCCCTCGAAGCTGCTGAACCTGGCCGAGGCCGCGACGAAGGCGCTGACCGTGGACCAGGCGATCGGCAGGGTCAGCACGCTCAAGGACGTCGCGCTCGAACTGAAGAAGGTGCCGACGAAGAACATCAGCTTCACGACGGTGCCGGTGGTGGACAACCCGGCGGAGACCGTGAAGGCGACGGTCGTCCTCGACGACTCCAAGGCCCCGCAGCTGTTCGACATGATCGAGAACGACGTGTCGCTCACCGAGGTCAAGCAGCAGGAGAAGAAGGAGAAGGACGCCCAGGCCGCCCGGCTGAAGGGCACCAAGGCCGCGGCCTCCGAGGTACGGGTGCGGATCATGAACGGCGGTGCCGTCGGCGGCAGCGCGCAGACGACCCTCCAGTACCTCCAGGTCGAGGAGGGCGTGACCAAGTCGGAGAACGCCGGCAACGCGCCCGCCGAACTGGCGAGGACGACCCTGGAGTACGCCCCCGACCAGGCCGACCAGGCCCGCCGCCTCGCCGACATCATGGGCCTGTCCGGGTCGGCGCTGAAGCCCGGCGAGAGCGTGGACAACTCCCAGGGCCTGCCCGCGATGACCCTGACCCTCGGCAAGGACTTCAAGGGCGCCGGCGTGAAGCTCAACGCCCCGACCAAGGCGGCGGACGTGGAGAAGTCCACCGCGGACAAGGTGAAGTGCGCTAGTTGACCCGTTGAGGGCAACTGACAGGCCCGTCGTGCGTCTAACAGGAGGCAGGGCGGGCCTGCTGCATGCGCCGGGGGGCGGAGAGGACCGGGGAAGTGACGCAGAGCGGTGTGCGGGAGGACGGGAAGCGGCAGAGCGTCCGCCACGAACCGGACCCGGGCGAGGAGGAGCCGACGCCGGACGACGAGGAGCCGGCGCCGGACGACGAGGAGCCGGCCTCGGACGGTCAGTCGCCCGACGACGACGGCGCGTCGGCGGACGACACGGACACGCCCGACGCCGAGGGCCCTCCGGCGGGGAGCGCGAGTACGCCCGGCCCCGGCCGCACCCGGTCCCCGCGCAGGCGGCGGATGCTGAAGTGGGCCGCTGCCGTGCTGGCCCTGCTGATACTCGGGACGGCCGGAGCCGGCTACCTCTACTACCGGCATCTGAACGGCAACATCAAGAAGGACGCCCTGAACCTCGGCGACGGCAAGGTCGCCGCTCCGACGCCCAACGCCGCCGGGCAGACCCCGCTGAACATCCTGCTCATCGGCTCCGACGCGCGGGACAGCAAGGAGAACCAGAAACTCGGCGGCGCCCGCGAGACGTTCGGCGCCACGCCCCTCGCGGACGTCCAGATGCTGCTGCACCTGTCCGCCGACCGCACCAACATGTCGGTCATCAGCATGCCCCGCGACACCCTGGTGAAGATCCCGAAGTGCACCGACCCGGACGACGGGAAGGTGTACCAGGCGACGCAGGGACGGACGATGACCAACCAGAGCCTCGGGCACGGCGGTCCGGGCTGTGCCGTGGCCACCTGGCAGGAGCTCACCGGCATCCACATCGACCACTTCATCATGGTCGACTTCGCGGGCGTGGTGTCGATGGCCGACGCCGTCGGAGGCGTCCCCGTGTGCGTCGACGCCAACATCCACTCCCGCACCTCCGACGGCAAGGGCTCGGGCCTGAAACTGGAGAAGGGCACCTCGTACATCCAGGGCGAGCAGGCCCTGCAGTGGCTGCGCACCCGCTACGGCTTCGAGGACGGCAGCGACCTCGCCCGCGCCAAGGCCCAGCACATGTACATGAACGCGATGGTCCGCCAGCTCCGCGACAACATGACCCTGAGCAGCCCGAACAAGCTCCGCAGACTGGCCGAGGAGGCCACCCGGGCCATGACCGTCGACCCGGGCCTCGACACCGTCAAGAAGCTCTACGACCTCAGCGACGAGCTGCGCAGGGTGGAGCCGCAGCGCATCACCATGACGACGATGCCCAACCGCTACGTGGGCGCCCGCGTCGAGCCCACGGAGGACGCCGAGCAGCTGTTCCGGCTTGTGCGGGAGGACATCGCCCTGGACGGCAAGGACAAGGCGAAGAAGCCGGCCGCGGAGAAGGCCTCCGCCGACCCGGCCGCGCCCGACGACGAGATCCCGGTGCAGGTCCGCAACGGCACCCGCACCGACACCCTGGCCGCGGCCCGCGGACGCGCCGGCACGGTGGCCGGCGTGCTGAAGGAGGAGGGCTTCACCCAGGCCGTCGCCGACAGCACCGGATCGTGGAGCGAGGACCGGACCGTCGTCCGCTACCCGAGCACCGACCTGGAGGGCGACGCCCGGCGTCTCGCCAAGGCCCTGGGCATCCCGGCGAGTTCGGTGAAGCGGTCCACCGACGTCTCCGGCATCACCCTCGTCGTGGGCGCCGACTGGCGTGAGGGCAGGGCCTACAAGGCGCCCGAGGAGAACGACAGGACCCCGAAGTCGGCCGAGGCGCTCAACGGCGCCGACGACAAGGCCTGTATGCAGGTGAACCCGGCGTTCACCTGGGACTGAACGACGACGGGCCCTTTCCCCGCTCGGGGAAAGGGCCCGCGTCGATACGCCGGTGACTCAGCTCGCGGAGGCGTCCGCGCGGACCGCCGGCCGACGGCTCGCGATCACCTTGCGGGCCAGCGCCCGCGGGCTGGTCAGGAAGCCCCAGCCCCACGACATGTGCATGGTGGCCAGCGCCACGGGAATCTGGAGCCGCGCCTTCAGCGGCAGCCCCTTGCCCGCCGGGACCGAGCCGGCGAGGATCGCCGCGAGATAGCCGCCGGGCACCACGAAGCCCCAGGGGGTCAGCAGCGCGCCCACCACGATCCCGGCCGCGATCGCGCACACGGCGGTCGGCGGGGCGAGGTAGCGCAGGTTGATGGAGCCCTCGTGGTAGCGGGCGACGACATGCCGCCAGCGCCCGTAGTCCTTGTACTGCTTGGCGAGGGCCTTCACGCTCGGCCGCGGCCGGTACGACACCCGCAGCTCGGGCGAGAACCAGATCAGCCCGCCGGCCTCACGGATGCGGAAGTTCAGCTCCCAGTCCTGGGCGCGGATGAACTCCACGTTGTAGCCGCCCTGCTGCTCCAGGGCCTCGCGCCGGAAGACACCGAGGTAGACGGTGTCGGCCTGCTGGGCCTGGCCGCCCGTGTGGAAGGCGGCGTTGCCGACCCCTATCTTCGAGGTCATCGCGGCGGCGACGGCGTGCTCCCAGTCGTTCTCGCCCTCGGCGTGCATGATGCCGCCGACGTTCTGCGCGCCGGTCTCCTGAAGGAGCCGTACGGCGGTCGCGATGTAGTTGGGGGAGAGCATGCCGTGCCCGTCGACGCGCACGACGATCGGGTGGCGGGAGGCGTTGATCGCCGCGTTCAGGGCGGCCGGCGTACGGCCGGTCGGGTTCGGGACGGTGTGCACACGCGGGTCTTCCGCGACGAGCTGAGCGGCGATCTCGTCCGTGCGGTCCGTGGACGGACCCAGGGCGATCACGACCTCCATCTCGCCGGCGTACTCCTGCGCGAGGATCGCTTGGACTGCTCCCCGCAGATGCCGTTCCTCGTCGAGGACGGGCATGATCACGGAAACGGCGGGGTGGCGCACGTCGGGATTGGCGTTCATAGGGGCCTCACGTTACCGCGAACGGGGGACACCGGTGCGCGCCGCCGGGGCGGTACCGCGGGCTGCAGATCGTATCGGCCTACGGTGTCACGGATCCCACGTACGGCCGTCGTCCGGAGGTGTCCTCTTGCCCACGCCGCCGCGGTCCTCCCGGACCACCGCCGCCCCGCAGCGCCGCCCGCAGCCGCCCTCCTCCCGACGGCACCCGCGCAGGCCCGCGCCGCCGGTGCGGCGCCGGAAGCCGCGCTGGGGCATGCGGGCGCTCACCACGCTGTCCGTGGTGGTTCTCGCGTCCGCCGGTATCGGGCACGCGGTGGTCACGAGCCTGGACGCGGACATCGCCCGGGTCGACGCCTTCAAGGACATGAAGAACCGGCCCGAGGCGGGCCACGGCATGAACGTCCTGCTGGTCGGCACCGACGGTCGCGAGAAGATCAGCCAGGACGAGCGGCAGAAGTACCGGCTAGGCGGCGCGCCCTGCCACTGCACCGACACGATGATGATCGTGCACATCTCCCAGGACCGGGAGCGGGCGAGTGTGGTGAGCCTGCCGCGTGACTCGTACGCCGTGACGCCGGCGCATGTCGACCGTACGACGGGCAGACGGCACGAGGGCCACCCGATCAAGCTGAACGCGGCGTACGCCGAGGGCGGGGCACCGCTGACCGTGCGGACCGTCGAGAACATGACCAGGGTGAAGATCGACCACTATCTGGAGGTCGACTTCACGAGCTTCATGAAGACGGTGGACGTGGTCGGGGGCGTGCAGATCTGCACGGCCGCCCCCCTCAGCGACAGGTACACGGGACTGAACCTGCCGGCCGGGCGCCACACCCTCGAGGGCGGGCAGGCGCTTCAGTACGTGCGCGCACGCCATGTCGACGGGGCGTCGGATCTGGGCCGTATGAAACGGCAGCAGCGGTTCATGGCGGCGCTCGTGGAACGGGTCATGTCCTCCGGGATCCTGCTGAACCCGATGAAGTTCCGGGACGTGACACGGGCGGTGCTGGGCTCGGTGCGGGCCGACAAGGGCTTCGGCACGGACGAGATGCTGACCCTGGGCCGGGCCATGCGGAACTTCTCACCCTCCTCCTCCGAGTTCACGACCGTCCCGATCGGGCAGCTCGGCTACCCCGTGGAGGGCGTCGGCTCGACGCTGAAGTGGGACCCCGTGAAGGCGGAGCGGCTCTTCCACGCCCTGCGCGCGGACCAGCCCCTGTCCGTGCGGCGGCAGCGCGACGAGGCCCGGGTCGTCCCGGTCGCCCCGCAGCAGATCAGCGTCCAGGTGGAGAACGGCACCCCCACGGCCGGGCTCGGCCGCCGGGTCGACGCGGCACTGGCCTCGACGGGCTTCCGTACGACCGGGACCCCGGCCAACGCCCCCACCACCGATGTGAAACGCACGGTCATCGTCTACGACCCCGGCTGGGACCGCTCCGCCAAGTCGCTCGCGGCAGCCCTGCCGGGCAGCGAGCTGCGGGCGGCCCCGGGTCTGGGCGCGACCCTGAAGGTCATCGCGGGCACGGACTTCGAACGCGTACGCAAGGTGCGGGCGGAGGACACGGGGCAGGGCCAGTCCGGCGTGGTGGTGCGGGGGGACGAGGTGGCGTGCTCGTAGAAGCCCTCAGGAGTTCTACGAGTTCGTGGAAGGAGGCGGGGCGGGGCCCGTCAGTCCTCGAAGCCCTCCGCCGCCCGCTTCTCCCGTAGCTCCATGATCGCGCGGCGGCGGGCCAGGCGGTGGGTGCGGCGGATCTGGGCCTCCTGGTAGCGGCGCTTGTCGCGTTCGGTCTCGGGGAGGACCGGTGGGACCCGGCGGGGCTTGCCGTCGGCGTCGACCCCGGCGAAGACGAGGTAGGCGGAGCCGACCTGGGTGGGCGGGGCGGACTCGTTCCAGCGTTCGGCCAGGACCCGGACGCCGACCTCCATGGACGTCCGGCCGGTCCAGTTGACCTGCGCCTTGACGTGAACGAGGTCGCCGACGCGGACCGGTTCGAGGAACGCCATCTCGTCCATGGACGCGGTGACCGCCGGCCCGCCCGAGTGCCGCCCGGCCACGGCCCCCGCCGCGTCGTCGACCAGCTTCATGATCACCCCGCCGTGCACCGTCCCCAGCAGGTTCGTGTCGTTGTGGGTCATGATGTGGCTGAGGGTGGTGCGGGACGCCGAAGTCGGCTTGCCCGGGATATCCGTACTGCCGGAATCCGCAGCTGGGGCCTGGTCTGTCATGGCCCCCACCTTATGCCGAGGCGGCATGAGGGGGTTTTGTGTCAGCTTCGCCACAGCCGTGCTCTGATTTTCCGACGACTCTTGTATGGCGCACCACGGGGACCTGCACACTGGTCCGCATGAACACTTGGCCCGAGGGGCGGTCCGACGACAACCGCGGCAACCGCTACGGACGCGGAAGCTCGAGCGCACAGCCCGAGAGCGCCCGCGTCATGCGGCAGGTCCGCCGTGGCCCGGCGCCGTCGCCCGGGCAGGCCGGGTACGGCGGTGCGCCGCCGTACGGCGGCGGAGTACCGCAGCAGCCGTCGTACGTGGACGGTGGCTACGGCGGCCCCGGCGACGGCTACGACAGCGGCTACAACACCGGCCAGGTCTACGGCTCCCCCGGTGGCAGGGGCCCCGGCGGCCCGGGCGACGGCATGTACGAGCCGCGTCCCGCGCCGAACTGGCGCCGCCGTATCAAGGTGACGACCATCACTCTGGTGACGGTTCTGGTGGTGACCAGCGTCGCCACGTACTTCTGGGCCGACTCCAAGCTCAACCGCGACGTCGACCTGTCGAAGGTCATCGACCGTCCGGAGGCGGGCGAGGGCACGAACTACCTGATCGTCGGCTCCGACAGCCGTGAGGGCATGTCGGCCGAGGAGAAGAAGAGACTCCGCACCGGTTCCGCCGAGGGCAAGCGCACGGACTCGATGATGATCCTGCACACCGGCAGCAACGGCCCGACGCTGATCTCCCTGCCGCGTGACTCGAACGTCACGATCCCGTCGTTCGTGGGCTCCGACTCCGGCAAGTCCTACCCGGGCACGGGCCGCCAGACGAAGCTGAACGCCGCGTACGCGGAGGACGGCCCTGAGCTGCTGGTCCGTACCGTCGAGGCCAACACGAACCTGCACATCGACCATTACGTGGAGATCGGCTTCGGCGGCTTCGCGAGCATCGTGGACGCGGTCGGCGGTGTCGAGATGGACATCCCGCAGGACATCAAGGACACCAAGTCCGGCGCGAACTTCAAGAAGGGCAAGCAGACGCTGAGCGGTGAGCAGGCGCTCGCCTTCGTCCGCACCCGCTACGCCCTCAAGGGCTCGGACCTGGACCGTACGAAGAACCAGCAGAAGTTCCTGTCGGCCCTGGCCAACCAGGTCGCCACGCCGAGCACGGTCCTCAACCCGTTCAAGCTGTACCCGACCATGGGCGCGGGCCTGGACTCCCTCGTGGTCGACAAGGACATGGGACTGTACGACCTGGCGTCCATGTTCTGGGCGATGAAGGGCGTCAGCGGCGGCGAGGGCAAGTCGATGAACATGCCGATCTCGGGCAACTCCGCGAACGGCAACCTCCAGTGGGACACCGCCAAGCTGAAGACACTGGTGAACCAGCTGAAGAACGACGAGAAGGTCACCGTCTCCAGCAACTGAGGCGGGCAGGCAGCGGAAGGGGGCACCCGGGCGGGTGCCCCCTTTGCCGTGAGGCGGTTCTCACATCGCGGCGGCCGACATCGAGCGGCACATCTCGGCGCAGCGGCGACACGCCTCGGCACAGCGCATCATCTGGTCGTCGTCCGGCATGGACATACACGCCTCGGCGCACATGTCGCAGGCCCTGGCGCACATCGCGCACATCTCGGCCGACAGCGGCGAGCGGCGCATCATCATGTCGGCGCACATGCGCGTCATCTCGGCGCAGTCCATGACGGCGCGCATGATCTGCATCTGGGCCGTGCCGCCCATCTGCAGGCAGGAGCTCATGGTCTCCTCGCACACGCTGTGGCAGGCCATGCACGCCTGGACGCAGTCCTGCATCTCCTTGCTCAGCGGGGTCATGGTGGCGGGCTGCTGGGTCATGACTTCCTCCGGGGGGACGGTGGGGGCCGGGGGTCGGCCCCCGTGCCTTCCGTCCTACGCCTGCGCGACGCCGGCCGCCATGGGGCGGAGGGAAGGAATCCGCCATGCGGGCGCGCGCTTCCCGGAACGACGGTCGCCCTCCGGCCCGGCGGAACGGGCGGAGGGCGACCGGTGAAGGGGAGCGGCGGTCTTCGGGGCCTTACGGCAGGTTGCGCGCGATGACGATGCGCTGGACCTGGTTCGTGCCCTCGTAGATCTGGGTGATTTTGGCGTCGCGCATCATGCGCTCCACCGGGTAGTCGCGCGTGTAGCCGTAGCCGCCGAGGAGCTGGACGGCGTCGGTGGTGACCTCCATCGCCACGTCCGAGGCGAAGCACTTGGCGGCGGCGCCCTGGTAGGTGAGGTCGGCGTCGCCCCGCTCGGAGGCGGCGGCGGCCTGGTAGGTCAGGGCGCGGGCGGCCGAGATCTTCATGGCCATGTCGGCGAGCATGAACTGGATGCCCTGGAAGTCGGCGATCGGCTTGCCGAACTGCTTGCGCTCCTGGACGTAGCCCTTGGCGTAGTCCAGCGCGCCCTGCGCGATGCCGAGGGCCTGCGCGGCGATGGTGATGCGGGTGTGGTCGAGGGTCTTCATCGCCGTGGCGAAGCCGGTGCCCTCCTCGCCGATCATGCGGTCGGCGGGGATGCGGACGTTGTCGAGGTAGACCTCGCGGGTCGGGGAGCCCTTGATGCCGAGCTTCTTCTCGGGGGCGCCGAATGAGACGCCCTCGTCCGACTTCTCGACGACGAAGGCCGAGATGCCCTTGGAGCGCTTGGCCGGGTCCGTGACGGCCATCACCGTGTAGTACTCGGACTCGCCCGCGTTGGTGATCCAGCGCTTCACGCCGTTGAGGATGTAGTGGTCCCCGTCGCGGACGGCCTTGGTCTTCATTCCGGCGGCGTCGGAGCCGGCGTCCGGCTCGGACAGGCAGTACGAGAACATGCCGTCGCCCTTGGCGAGCGGGGTCATGTACCGCTTCTTCAGGTCCTCGGAGCCGGAGAGGATCACCGGGAGCGAGCCGAGCTTGTTCACCGCGGGGATGAGGGAGGAGGAGGCGCAGACGCGTGCGACCTCCTCGATCACTATGACGGTGGCCAGCGCGTCGGCGCCCGAGCCGCCGTACTCCTCGGGTACGTGCACGGCGTGCAGGTCGTTGCCGACGAGCGCCTCGAGCGCCTCCTGCGGGAAGCGGGCTTCCTCGTCCACCGCGGCGGCGTACGGCGCGATCTTCGCCTCGGCCAGGGAGCGGACGGCGTCACGGAGCATGTCGTGCTCCTCGGACGGGCGGTACAGGTCGAAGTCAGCCGATCCGGCCAAGGTCTCTCACGCTCCAAAACGCTGCGATGCTGACGCTAACTACCGTTAAGTAATCAAAAGTTTATGGGGTTGCCCCCGGGAGTGATACGTGAGCTAGACGACAGCGGAGAAGTTGCCCAGTGAAGCGCGTTCCCATGCCCCGGCTATGCTCGGGCGCGCACCGCATGCCGTAGACCCCTGGAGCACCCCATGGCCCTGAAGATCACCGTGATCGGCACCGGTTATCTAGGCGCGACACACGCGGCGGCCATGGCCGAGCTGGGTTTCGAGGTGCTCGCCCTCGACGTCGTGCCCGAGAAGATCGAGAAGCTGGAGCGCGCCGAGGCGCCGATGTACGAACCGGGGCTCGAGGAGCTGCTGCGCAAGCACGTCTCCGGCATCGAGGGGTCCAGCGGGCGGCTGCGCTTCACCCAGGACTGGGCCGAGGTCGGTGCCTTCGGGGATGTGCACTTCGTCTGTGTGAACACCCCGCAGCGGCACGGCGAGTACGCCTGTGACATGTCGTACGTCGACTCCGCGATCGCTTCCCTCGCCCCGCATCTGCACGGACCGGCCCTGGTCGTGGGCAAGTCGACGGTGCCCGTCGGCTCCGCCGATCGCCTCGCGGCCTACCTGTCCGCGCACGCGCCCGCCGGCGAGGACGCCGAGCTGGCCTGGAACCCGGAGTTCCTGCGCGAGGGCTTCGCGGTCGACGACACGCTGCATCCCGACCGGCTGGTGGTGGGTGTGCGCAGCGAGCGTGCCGAGAAGCTGCTGCGAGAGGTGTACGCCACGCCGATCGCCGAGGGCTCGCCGTTCGTGGTGACCGACTTCCCGACCTCCGAGCTGGTGAAGACCTCCGCGAACTCCTTCCTCGCCACGAAGATCTCGTTCATCAACGCCATGGCGGAGGTGTGCGAGGCCGCCGGCGGTGACGTCGCCAAGCTGGCGGAGGCCATCGGCTACGACGACCGGATCGGCAAGAAGTTCCTGCGGGCCGGGATCGGCTTCGGCGGCGGCTGTCTGCCGAAGGACATCCGGGCGTTCATGGCGCGCGCCGGTGAGCTGGGCGCGGACCAGGCGCTGACCTTCCTGCGGGAGATCGACTCCATCAACATGCGCCAGCGCGGGCAGATGGTGGAGCTGGCGCGGCAGGCGCTGGGCGGCGGGCCGTTCCTCGGCAAGCGGGTGGCGGTACTGGGCGCGACCTTCAAGCCCGACTCCGACGACGTACGGGACTCGCCCGCGCTGAACGTCGCCGGGCAGATCCATCTCCAGGGCGGCCAGGTCACTGTGTACGACCCGAAGGGCATGGAGAACGCCCGCCGTGTCTTCCCGACCCTCGGCTACGCGGACTCGGCGCTGGAGGCCGTCCGGGGCGCCGACATAGTGCTGCATCTGACGGAGTGGCGGGAGTTCCGGGAGCTGGACGCGGAGGCCCTCGGCGAGGTCGCGACGACCCGCCTCATCCTCGACGGCCGCAACGCCCTCGACCCGGACCGGTGGCGCAAGGCCGGCTGGACGTACCGCGCGATGGGGCGCCCCAAGGCCTGAACATGGCTGGGGTGCCTGAGGGCCTGAGGGTGCCTGAGGTGCCTGAGGTGCCTGAGAAAAGGTGACGCCGGTTCGGCCGAGGCTCAGTCGGCCGAACCGGCGTCACCGTGCATTCTGCCCCACCGGGCCCGGGCGCGGGCGGGTCACGCCCCTTTCGCCCGGTATCGCCGCATCTTCGCGCGAGCCCCGCACACCTGCATCGAGCACCAGCGGCCACGGCCCGCCGGGCTGCGGTCGTAGTAGGCCCAGTGGCAGTCGGGGGCCTCGCAGGCCTTGAGGCGGGTCCAGGTGCCGGCGACCAGGGACTCGGCGACGGCTGCGGCGACGCGTGCGTACAGGGAGTGGTCGTCGGTGGGGGTCAGGGCGGCCGAGCCGTCCGTCGCGTCGACCGTGACGATCAGCGGGGCCCGGGCCAGGAGTTCGCCGAGCGGGGGCGTCTCGCGGTGCGGCGGATGGCCGGCGTGGGCGAGGAGGGTCGCGCGCAGGGACTCGCGCAGGGCACGGGCCCGGTCCGTCTCGTCCGGTGTGATCCCGAAGCGCGCCCGGCCCTCGGGCGAGTCGAGCACGTCGGCGCCCGACTCGATGTCCAGCGTGTTCACCAGGGCCTCGACCAGGGCCAGGCCGCCGGGCGCGGGCGATCTCTCCGTCATGGCAGGACCGTACCTCTCGCTTTTTCCCTTGCGAGGTTACCCCCGATAGGGGAGCATGCAGTAACGGTTACTGGTTACCCGATTCTGATGGTAACAGCGCCTTCGAGGAGGAAGTCATGGCTCTCGCCAAGCTGGGTGTCGTCGTCCTGGACTGTCCCGACCCGCACGCACTCGCCGCCTTCTACGCCGAGGTGCTCGGCGGCACACCGGAGGTCGCGACCGACGGGGAGGACGAGTGGGTCGACCTGAAGGTGCCGGGCGGTACACCGCTGGCCTTCCAGGCCGCCCCCGGGTTCGTCGCTCCGACGTGGCCCTCGCCCGACCACTCGCAGCAGTTCCACCTCGACCTGGACGTGGAGGACCTGGACGCGGCCGAGAAGGGCGTGCTGGCGCTCGGCGCCAAGCCGCTGGACACCGAGGACCGCTCCCGGACCTTCCGGGTTTACGCCGACCCCGCCGGGCACCCGTTCTGCCTCTGCGCCTGCTGACACCGGGAGGCCTCATGTCCGCCGTGGCACATTTCCGTTCCGTGGTCGTCGACTGCCCCGACCCGCGCGAGCTGGCCCGCTTCTACGCGGCGGTCGGGGGCGGCACGCCCGAGGACGACGACCCCGACTGGGTGGTGCTGCGCCTCCCCGGCGGGCCCCGGCTCGCCTTCCAGCGCTCGCCCGGCCACACCCCGCCGGAGTGGCCCCGGTCCGACCGCAACGCCCAGCAGTTCCACCTGGACTTCGACGGTGGTGCGACCTGGGAGGAGATCGACGCGGCCGAGGAGCGGGTGCTGGCGCTGGGAGCGCGGGTGCTGGACAAGGCGGACGACAAGAAGAAGGACTTCCGGGTCTATGCGGACCCGGCGGGCCACCCGTTCTGCCTCTGCCGGATCGCGCACGACTGACCCCGCGGAGGCAGCGGAGACGGGAGGGCAGGACGGCTACCCGTCCAGCTCCGAGATCGTCGCCTTCGACGGCGCGCGGCGCTGCTGCGCGGAGCGGGCGGTGAAGTCGGCCCCGCGCAGGACGCGCTGGACGTTTCCCCAGGTCAGGAGGGCCACATCGCCCTCGTCCCAGCCGCGCCGCAGCAGCTCGGCGATCAGCCGCGGATAGCAGGAGACGTCGCCGAGTTCCTGGGGATGGGCCGAGCCGGAGTCGAAGGTGCCGGACAGTCCGACGCACTGCGCTCCGGCCACGGCACGGATGTGGTCGAGGTGGTCGGCGACATCACGGACGGTCGGGCCGGTCTGCTCGGCCGTCAGCGGTACCAGGCACAGCCCCTTGGCGGCGCCCAGCTCGGCGAGCAGGTCGTCGGGGAGGTTGACCGGGTGGGGGCGGATCGCACGGGCCGCGGAGCGACTGCACAGCACGGGTGCCCGGGAGAGGCTCAGCACCCGGCGGAGGGTCTCCGCCGGAGCACCGGAGAGGTCCGCGATGACACCGAGCCGGTTCATCTCGCGCACGACCTCCTCGCCGAACCGGGTCAGCCCGGCGTCGCTCGCCCAGGACACACCGGTCAGCGTCAGGGCGCGCAGGCCGAGGAGGTGCAGCTGGCGCAGAGTGCCCAGGGAGTCGCCCACGGCCGAGGCCCCGGCGGGACCGAGGAGCACGGCGACACGGCCGCAGTTGCGGGCGTCGGCGACCTGCCCGGCCGTGCAGGCGGGCCGCAGGCCCTCGTCGCAGGTGCGGACGATGCTCTTCGCCAGGTCGAGCTGTTCCAGGGTGGCGCCGACGGCCCGGTCGCCGTCGAGGCCCTCGGGCAGATGCAGCGACCAGAACAGCGCGCCCACATGGCCGCTGCGCAGCCGGGGCACGTCCGTGTCGACGGTGCTCTCGCCCTCCTCGAGGTCGTAGTAGGACAGGCGCTTGAGCGCCCAGGGCAGTCCGTTGTACCCGTCGGCGACGGGGTGGGCGGCGAGGACGGCGTGGGCCCGGGTCAGGGGCGCGTCGTCCGGATCGGAGACGGGCTCGTAGGGCTCAGCCGCGACGAGTCCCTCGTCGGGGTACTGCTCGGTCAGATCGTCGAACTCGCCGGTCGCGGCGGTGGGGCGCAGGTCGTGCTGGAGATCTGCCATGGCGGCTCCGTACGGTGCTCGTGACGTACGGTCACCGTCGCACGGAGCGGCGGGTGGTTCCTGGCGGGAGGGGCGTTCGGGGTAACGGAGCGATGATCACGCCGGCCCGTTCGTCGTTTCACGGCCCCACTGGGCGACCCACGACTCGTCCCTGGACTCATGAGCCCCGGAACTCCATAGCCATACCCACCTGAACTGTGACCTGCACCACTCGCAGGGTCTACGCCAGCTCAGGTCGATTAGACATGTGTCATTCGGGTATCTGCGAAGAGACGGCAGCGTCAAGCATGCGTCCATTCGAGTCACTCGCTTGGCTGACAGTCGGTTCGCCCCCGTAGGATGGGAAGGTTTCGGCACGCCAAGTGCTGTTCGCCGCCGTCACTCTCCCGAAGGAGCGCCATGCCCAGGTCCGTGGACCCGAGCCTCAACCGCCGCAAGCTGCGTCTCGCCCTCAAGACAGCCCGCGACAAGCAGGGGCTGACCCAACGGCAGGCAGCCGAAGTGCTCGAGTGGTCGTTGTCCAAATTGATCCGAATTGAGGCGGGTTCGGTCAGTCTGTCGGTCACGGATCTGCGGGCGATGCTGCAGGAGTACGGGGTCGAAGATCCGGACCTGGTGGCGGAGCTGGAAGAGGCCGCCCGGGGCAGCAAAGGCCAGTCGTGGTGGTCCGAGTACAACGACATCATCAGCCAGCCTTTCGCCCAGTACCTGGGGTACGAGAGCGCGGCGAACGCCATCAAGGGTTACCACCCCAGCCTCATCCCCAGTCACTTGCAGATCGCGGACTACGTGTCCGCTCTCTTCGAGGCGGGTCAGCCCAACCCCAGGGCCCAACAACACATCGACCTCCGCATGGCCCGGCAGGAGCGGGTCCTTCAAGAGGACGGCCCCGAAGTGGAGATGATCCTCGACGAGGCGGCCCTGCGCCGTCAGGTCGGCGGACCCGCGACGATGCGCCGTCAACTGGGCTTCATCAAGGAACTGATCGCCGAAGGCCGGGCCACTCTGCGGGCATTGCCCTTCGCGGCGGGCGCACACGACAGCCTGGACAGCACCTTCTTCCTCTTGGGCTTCCAGGCCGACGAGGACGTGCTGTACATGGCAGGCCCCGGAGGAATGCTCACGAACCGGGACGACCGCGAACTCGTCGCCCGGTACCAGGAATGCTTCGAGGACTTGCGCAACAAGGCGCTGGCCGAGGACGCCACGGTCGCGCTGCTCGACGAACTCATCGAACAATTCCACCGCACCTGACCGCCGGTTCAGCGTGCCACGGGGGCCCAGGGGAAGCCATGACGACGGACAAGGGGAGGAAGAGGCGCCGCACGTCGGCGCCGTCCCCCGGCAAGGCGCGCGCCGGTTCCACACGTCCGGTGACCGCCCCTGGGCCCGGTCACCGACCCGAGGGCTCCGAGCGCACCGCCCTGACGAGGAGAGCGCTCGCTGGCCGTGAGGCGTGCGCTCGGCTTCTCCGGCTGAGGAAGGCGGAAACCGAACAGCACATCAGGCGCCGACGGGCCCACACGGACGATCTCATACGGGTGGTGCGCAACCTCGCCGCGCTGGTGGTCTTCTCCTCGGCGGTCTCGACCCTCGTGGCCTACGCCGGCATCCGGATGGGCGTACCCCCGGAAATCTGCTGGATCGGCAGCCTCGGCGGCGGACCGCTCCTCGTCCGCACGTTCATCAGGCTCTTCGAGACGGTACGTCCCTTGCTGCCGGACGCACCAGAAGATCAACCGTCCAATGACGGGCAGTAGCGGGCGAGCGCACCCACCACCAGCCGGCGACGGCGGAAACCCCGACCAGTACCGTCAGCCACATGGCGAGCCGCGCCCACAGGGCACCGCCGAGCAGCGAGGCGCCCGCGCCGGCGGCCGATGCGAGCGCACCGGTCACCAGGCAGTACCCGACGAGGCCGGACTCCCTGGTCACCGACCGCTCCCGGCCCGGGTCGCTCACCTCATGTCCATCCGAATTCGATGCGCTCATGGCGCCGCCTCGCCCGGGACCTGGCGGGACATCCACGCCATCGCCGTCCGCCAGGCCCCCGGGGTGAAGGCCAGCATCGTGCGACTCGGGCACTTCGAGTCGCGTACGAGTATCTCCCCCGCGACCACGGCCATTTCGCAGCACTGTTCCGCTGTGCTGCTGTAACTGCTCTTCCGCCACGGAACCGCACCCCGATCCTCAGCCAACGCCGCCCCCTCCCGCACGCCGAGTTGCCACTCCTGGCAGCTCGCCCGGCGCCGGGAGACCGCACCCGGGCGGCTCGGGCCCTCTCAACGCCAGGCTCGATCCGAGAAAACTGCGATTACGCCGTACGTCCTACACGGTCTTACCCGCTGTAGCCGTCGTTCAACAGCGCGCCGTCGCCCCGCCCCGGCGGGCCGGGCTGCAAGGTGCGCACACCGGCCATGATCGCGAACGGGTCCGCTGTCAGCCGTCCAGGTCCTCCAGGCGGGCGTTGGACGCCGGCCGCGTCGCCTGAAGGCCACGGGCCACGTCCTCGGCCCCGCCCAGCACCCGTACCGCGTTCTTCCAGGTCAGCTTGGCCAGATCGGCCTTGGACCAGCCGCGCTCCAGCAGCTCGGCGAGGAGGTTCGGGTAGCCGGAGACGTCGTCCAGGCCGTCGGGGGTGAAGGCCGTGCCGTCGTAGTCGCCGCCGATGCCGAGGTGGTCGATGCCCGCGACCTCGCGCATGTGGTCCAGGTGGTCGGCGACCGTCGCCACCGTCGCGACCGGGCGGGGCCGCCGCTCCTCGAAGGCGCGGTGGACCTTCATGGCCTCCGCGGTGGTGTCGAGGTGGTGGAAGCCGTGGGCGCGCATGTTCTCGTCGGCCGCGGCCGTCCAGTCCACGGCCGCCTGGAGCACGAACTTCGGCACGAACGTGACCATCGCTACACCGCCGTTGGCGGGCAGCCGCTCCAGGACGTCGTCCGGGATGTTGCGCGGGTGGTCGCACACGGCCCGCGCGGAGGAGTGGGAGAAGACCACCGGGGCGGTGCTCGTGTCGAGCGCGTCCCGCATGGTCGTCGCCGCCACGTGAGAGAGGTCGACGAGCATGCCGAGCCGGTTCATCTCCCGCACGACCTCACGGCCGAACGCGGTGAGGCCACCGGCCTTCGGTTCGTCGGTCGCGGAGTCGGCCCAGTCCACGTTGTCGTTGTGGGTGAGGGTCAGGTACCGCACACCGAGCCCGTACAGACCGCGCAGGGTGCCCAGGGAGTTGGCGATGGAGTGGCCGCCCTCCGCGCCCATGAGCGAGGCGATCCGGCCCTCCCCGCGCGCGGCCTCCATGTCGGCGGCCGTCAGCGCGGGCCTCAGGTCGGCCGGGTGGCGGGCCAGCAACTGCCGTACGCAGTCGATCTGTTCGAGGGTGGCCGCGACCGGGTCCGGCGAGTCCGTGCGGACGTACACCGACCAGTACTGCGCACCGACCCCGCCCGCGCGCAGCCGCGGGATGTCGGTGTGCAGATGGGCGCTCTGGTCGGCGGCGACATCGCGGGCGTCGAGGTCGTAGCGGACCTGTTCGCGCAGCGCCCAGGGCAGGTCGTTGTGGCCGTCGGCGACCGGGAACTCGCGCAGGAGTTCCCGGGCTGACTCCAGGGAGGTCATCGCCGTCACTTCCCCGCGCCGAAGCCGAAGCCGCCCGAGCCCTCGACCTTGGAGCGCAGGCGCTTGCCCTTCTCGGTGGCCTGGTCGTTCAGCTCCTGCTGGAAGTCGCGCATCCGGCCGCGCAGTTCCTCGTCGTGCGCGGCGAGGATGCGGGCGGCCAGCAGGCCGGCGTTGCGGGCACCGGCGACGGAGACCGTCGCGACGGGGACACCGGCCGGCATCTGCACGATCGACAGCAGGCTGTCCATGCCGTCGAGGTACTTCAGCGGCACGGGCACGCCGATGACCGGCAGGGGGGTGACCGAGGCGAGCATGCCGGGAAGGTGGGCGGCGCCGCCGGCCCCGGCGATGATCACCTTGAGCCCGCGGCCGTCGGCCTGCTCGCCGTACGCGACCATCTCGCGCGGCATGCGATGGGCCGACACGACGTCCACCTCGTAGGGGATCTCGAACTCGTCGAGGGCCTTCGCGGCGGCCTCCATGACGGGCCAGTCGGAGTCCGACCCCATGACGATGCCAACAACAGGGCTCATTCGGTGATGGTGCCTCTCAGGTAGCCGGCCGCGTGGGACGCGCGCTCCAGCACGTCGTCCAGGTCGTCGCCGTAGGTGTTGACGTGTCCGACCTTGCGGCCGGGCTTCACGTCCTTGCCGTACATGTGGATCTTCAGCTGGGGGTCGCGGGCCATGCAGTGCAGGTACGCGGAATACATGTCCGGGTAGTCGCCGCCGAGGACGTTGACCATGACCGTCCACGGGGCGCGCGGGCGGGGGTCGCCGAGGGGCAGGTCCAGGACCGCGCGGACGTGGTTGGCGAACTGGCTGGTGACCGCGCCGTCCATCGACCAGTGGCCGGAGTTGTGCGGGCGCATCGCCAGTTCGTTGACGAGGATGCGGCCGTCGCGGGTCTGGAACAGCTCGACGGCGAGGTGCCCGACGACACCGAGCTCCTTGGCGATGTTCAGGGCCATCTCGGAGGCCCGGACCGCGAGGTCCTCGTCGAGGCCGGGGGCCGGGGCGATGACCGTGTCGCAGACGCCGTTGACCTGCCGCGACTCCACCACCGGGTAGGCGACGGCCTGGCCGTGCGGCGACCGTACGACGTTGGCGGCGAGCTCGCGCAGGAAGTCGACCTTCTCCTCGGCGAGCACGGGGACACCGGCCTTGAACGGGTCTGCGGCCTCCTCGACGGAGTCGACGACCCACACGCCCTTGCCGTCGTAGCCGCCGCGCACGGTCTTGAGCACGACGGGGAATCCCTCGCCCTCGGCCGCGAAGGCCGCCACATCGGCAGGATCGGACACGATCCTGTGTCTGGGGCAGGGCACGCCGATCGCGTCGAGCTTCGCGCGCATCACACCCTTGTCCTGGGCGTGCACCAGCGCGTCGGGGCCGGGGCGCACGGGGATGCCGTCCGCCTCCAGGGCCCTGAGGTGCTCGGTGGGAACGTGTTCGTGATCGAAGGTGATCACATCGCACCCGCGGGCGAACTCGCGCAGCGTGTCCAGGTCGCGATAGTCGCCGATGACGACATCGCTCACGACCTGCGCAGCCGAGTCCTGCGGGGTGTCACTGAGAAGCTTGAACCTGATGCCCAACGGGATGCCCGCCTCGTGTGTCATACGAGCGAGCTGGCCACCGCCGACCATGCCGACTACCGGAAACGTCACTCCCTCAGGGTATCGGCCGCGCCAAGGTGGCCGGTTTCCTGTCCCTCCCCTCCCCGGCCCGGACCATCTCCGGCCGTCCACCGGTATCCGCAGGAAGATCGCGCGGGAGGGTGGTTAGCATGGCTGGGTTGACGCCAACTGAGGGACGGGGGCCTGCACGACCATGGGACATGGTGCCTCTCGGCTCCGAGGGCTCGTTCGCGAAGTCGCCAAATTCGGCGCAGTGGGCGGGGCCGGGGTGCTGGTCAACCTTCTCGTGTTCAACCTGGTGCGGCATGTCACCGACCTCCAGGTGGTGCGCGCGAGCGTCATCGCGACCGTCGTCGCGATCATCTTCAACTACGTCGGCTTCCGCTACTTCACGTACCGCGACCGCGACAAGAGCGGCCGCACCCGGGAAATGACCCTGTTTCTGCTGTTCAGCGCGGTGGGCCTGGTCATCGAGAACGGCGTGCTGTACGCGGCGACCTACGGCTTCGGCTGGAACACCCCGCTCCAGAACAACATCTT
Source organism: Streptomyces sp. NPDC050546 (assembly GCF_044457425.1). Taxonomy (NCBI): domain Bacteria; kingdom Bacillati; phylum Actinomycetota; class Actinomycetes; order Kitasatosporales; family Streptomycetaceae; genus Streptomyces; species Streptomyces sp. NPDC050546. Next base: position 570,132 of record NZ_JBITGX010000003.1, on the reverse strand, counting down.
CAAGTTCGTCGGCATCGGCGTCGCCACGCTCTTCCGCTTCTGGTCGTACCGCACGTGGGTCTTCGTCGCCCTCCCGGCCCCGGCACCGGCGTCGGACACCGGACCGACGGTGGAGCGGGAGCGGAACAAGCAGCGGGTGCCGTAGCCGTACCGGAACGAGGACCTCAGCGGACCATCGGCTCGTCCTCGTCCGTCATCGACGTCTGGGCGGCCGTGCGGGACAGGAACAGACCGAAGACCGGGGGCTTGGTCTGGAGCATTTCCAGACGGCCGCCGTCCGCTTCGGCCAGGTCGCGGGCGACGGCCAGGCCGATGCCCGTGGAGTTCCGGCCGCTGATCGCCCGCTCGAAGATGCGTGCGCCCAGGTCGGCGGGGACACCGGGGCCCTCGTCCGTGACCTCGATGACCGCCTGGTTGCCGGTGACGCGGGTACGCAGGGCCACCGTGCCGCCACCGTGCATCAGGGAGTTCTCGATCAGCGCGGCCAGCACCTGCGCGACCGCGCCGGGTGTGCCGACCGCCTCCAGATGCCGCTTGCCGGAGCTGACGATCGCCCGGCCCGCGCTGCGGTACGCCGGCCGCCACTCGGCGAGCTGCTGCTGGATGACCTCGTCGAGGTCGAAGGTGACGGCGGAGCCGGTGCGCGGATCGCGAGAGTTGGTCAGCAGCCGCTCGACGACGTCCGTCAGCCGCTCGACCTGCGTGAGCGCGATCGTCGCCTCGTCCTTCACGGTGGCCGGGTCGTCGGTGAGGGTGATCTCCTCCAGCCGCATGGACAGGGCCGTGAGGGGGGTCCGCAGCTGGTGGGAGGCGTCCGCGGCCAGCCGGCGTTCGGCGGTGAGCATGCGCGCGATGCGCTCGGCGGAACCGTCCAGCACGTCCGCCACCCGGTCCAGCTCGGGCACGCCGTAGCGCTTGTGCCGTGGGCGGGGGTCGCCCGAGCCGAGCCGCTCGGCCGTCTCCGCGAGGTCGGTCAGCGGCGACGCCAGCCGGTTCGCCTGGCGGACCGCAAGCAGCACCGCGGCCACCACCGCGAGCAGCGCGACCAGCGCGATGATCAGCAGCGTCCGGCCGACCTCGCGGGTCACCGAGGAGCGCGGCTCCTCGACGGTGACGGTCTCGCCCTCCTCGCCGGGCGCGGTCGCGCTGATGACGTCACCGGACGGCTTGGTGCCGACCTCGATGGGCGCCTCGCCGGGGAGCCGGATCACCGCGTAGTAGCGGTCCTGCGTGACCTGGTCGCGCAGCACCTCGGCGTCGACCTCCTGGGACCCGAAGAGCCGGCTGTCGACGATGCTGGCGAGGCGGACCGCCTCGGACTCCACCCGTTCCTGGGCACTGTTGCTGATCGTCCGGGTCTCGACGATGACGAGCGAGACCCCGAAGACGGCGATCACTACCAGCACCACGGCGAGCGTGGACTGGATCAGTCGGCGGCGCATGTCCTGTTACCCGTGCCTGCCCTGTGGCTCAGCTCTTCTCGAAACGGAAGCCCACACCGCGCACGGTGGCGATGTAGCGGGGGTTGGCCGCGTCGTCGCCGAGCTTCTTGCGCAGCCAGGAGATGTGCATGTCGAGGGTCTTGGTCGACGACCACCAGGTGGTGTCCCAGACCTCGCGCATCAGCTGGTCGCGGGTGACGACCCGGCCCGCGTCGCGCACCAGCACCCGCAGCAGGTCGAACTCCTTGGCGGTGAGCTGGAGCTCCTCCTCGCCCATCCAGGCGCGGTGCGACTCGACGTCGATGCGCACGCCGTGGGTGGCCGGCGGCTGCTGCGGCTCGGCGGCACCGCGCCGCAGCAGGGCCCGGACGCGGGCGAGCAGCTCGGCGAGCCGGAAGGGCTTGGTGACGTAGTCGTCGGCGCCCGCGTCGAGCCCGACGACGGTGTCCACCTCGTCGGCGCGCGCGGTCAGGATGAGGATCGGGATGGTGTGGCCCTCGCCACGCAGACGGCGGGCCACCTCCAGACCGTCCATGCCGGGCAGACCCAGGTCGAGCACGACCAGGTCGACGCCGCCCTGCAGTCCTGCGTCGAGAGCGGTGGGGCCGTCCTCACGCACCTCGACCTCGTAGCCCTCCCGGCGCAGAGCACGGGCCAGCGGCTCCGAGATGGACGCGTCGTCCTCGGCGAGCAGTACACGGGTCATGGAGTGATGGTAGACCTGCGAGGCCCTGAGCTGGGGTGTGACCGGAAGCCTTGATTCTTACCGTTGGCATACCCACTTCTTACGTTCCGGGGGAACGCGGACAGACCTCTGCCTATGGGGTGCGATCCTGGTAAGGACCTTGGAAACGAGGCTCACGGTTCCCCCGACACCTGTGATCCTCCTCTCAAGTCCTTCCATATGCGGCCGTGTCCTGCCGTATGGTGAATCGACGCCTGTAGCCCTAGGCGACCTTCTGTGGCTCTCTGCCCCGAAGGTCTCTTTTGTGTCGGGCCTCGTCGTGCGGCGACGCGCGTAGAGGCGTGGACCCCACGTGGACCCCGGTGGCGACCGCCCACCGCTCCGTGCCCCGGAGCGGACCCCCGTAGGCGTCGGGGGCGACGGCCGTACGCTCCGGCGCCGACAGCCCCCCACCGGGCGCACCACCCCTGTCGCGGGGCGCGTCCCGACCAGCAAGGAACGACCATGGCGTCCAGCCTGACGAAGGACTCGGCCCGCCCGGGCACCCCCGGCTCCGAGAAGACCTTCTTCGGCCACCCCCGCGGACTGGCCACTCTCTTCATGACCGAGATGTGGGAGAGGTTCTCCTACTACGGCATGAGGGCCCTGCTCCCGCTGTACCTGGTGGCCCCTGGTGGCCTGCACCTCGACGCGGCCACGGCGACGGCGATCTACTCCGTGTACGTGTCGCTGGTGTACCTGCTCGCCATGCCCGGCGGCTGGTTCGGCGACCGCGTCTGGGGGCCGCGCAAGACCGTCGCCATCGCGGGCGGCGTCATCATGCTGGGCCATCTCACGCTGGCCCTGCCCTCCTCCGGCACCTTCTACGCCGGTCTCGGCCTGGTCGCGATCGGTTCGGGTCTGCTGAAGGCCAACATCTCGACGATGGTCGGCCACCTCTACGACGGACCGGACGACCCCCGCCGCGACGGTGGCTTCACGGTCTTCTACATGGGCATCAACCTCGGCGCCTTCGCGGCGCCGCTGATCATCGGCACCATCGGTGAGAGCGTCAACTGGCACCTGGGCTTCGCGCTCGCCGCGCTCGGCATGGCGCTGGGCCTCGTCCAGTTCCTGATCGGCTCGCGCAACCTGGCCGAGCGCTCCTCCGCCGTCCCGACGCCGCTGTCCGGCGAGGAGAAGGCCTCGACGCTGCGCAAGGCGGCGATCTGGGCCGGTATCGCGGTCGTCTTCTACGCGATCGTCGGCTTCTCCGGCCACTACACGCTCAACTGGATCCTGGTCCCGCTGACCCTGCTGGGCGTGATCATCCCGACGATGGTCCTGGTCCGCATCAAGCGCGACAAGGACCTGGACGGTGCCGAGCAGTCGAAGATGTCCGCGTACATCTGGTTCTTCGTGGCCGCGGCCGTGTTCTGGATGATCTACGACCAGGGCGGCTCCACGCTGTCGATCTTCGCGGACTCCTCCGCCGAGAACAGCGTCTTCGGCTGGGGCTTCCCGGTCTCCTGGTACCAGTCGGTCAACCCGGTCCTGATCATGGCGCTGGCCCCGGTCTTCGCCTGGTTCTGGCTGGCCCTGAACCGGCGCGGCAAGGAACCGAGCACGATCGTGAAGTTCGGCTCGGGTCTGGTCCTGGTCGGCGCGTCCTTCTTCCTCTTCCTGGCCCCGCTGTCGATCGCCGAGGGCGGTCACAAGGCGGCGGCGCTGTGGCTGGTGGCGATCTACTTCACGCAGACCGTCGGTGAGCTGCTGCTCTCCCCGGTGGGCCTGTCGGTGACGACGAAGATGGCGCCCGCGAAGTACGCCTCGCAGATGATGGGCGTCTGGTTCCTGGCCGTCACCGCCGGTGACGCCACGACCGGTCTGCTCTCCATCGCCGGGGTCGACCTGAACAAGACGGGCATCGTGGCCCTGGAGGCCACGCTCGCCGTCCTCGCCGGTGGCGCGGTGTGGATGTACCGCAAGAAGGTCAAGGAGCTCATGGGCAACGTCCGCTGACCCGCCCCGCCGGGCCATGACGAAGGGCCGCCGCTTCCCCGGGACGCGGCGGCCCTTTCGCGTGCGCTCGTGCTGGTCAGGCCTTCGTCGTCGGGTCCTTTCCGTACGCGGCGGAGGGCCGCCTCGCGTCTTCCGGTCCCGCGTCGGGGGTGACCCAGGGCAGGGCCGGGGCCGCGGAGGGCGTGCCCGTCCCGGCGCGTTTCCTCGGGCGGTGCGACAGCGCGGGCAGCACCCTGCGACGGGCCGGGCGGGCCGCGTGGCCGGGGTGGCGGGGCCGGACGTGGTCCACCAGGGCCAGGCCGGCGCGGATCACCGCCGCCGGTACGACCAGGAGGACCAGGCCCCAGAACAGGGTCACGCCCCAGGGGCGGCCCACGCCCCAGGGGTGTTCGGCGAGGACCTTGCCGCCGTACTTCAGGGACACCGTGTAGTCGCCGTTCGCCCCGGCCGCGAGCTCCACGGGCAGCTCGATACGGGTCTCGCCGCCGGGCCGGATCGTGCCGCGCCATCGCTGGTCCTGCCACTGCGGGGCGAACACGCCGTGCGCGGTGCCGACCTGGAAGACGGGATCCTTCACGGGGGACGTGCCGACGTTGCCGACAGTGACCTCCAGGGTCCGGGCGGGCGGCGAGCCGAACCAGGTCAGCAGCCCGTCGCCGCCGCGCAGCCTGGTGTCCGCGAGCAGGGAGAGCCGCCCGCCGGACCGTTCCGCGGGCAGCGGCTCGACCGTGTGCCCGGCGATCCGGAGGGCCGCGTCGGCCTCGGCACCGGCTCCGGTCACCGTCTCCACGTGCACCACGCAAGGGCACGGCACCGGCGGCTCGACGACGGGCAGGGCACGGCGGAAGCGCCCCTCGGCGTCGGTGGTGACGGCCCGGCCGTCGGCGTTGGCGCAGGAGTTGGTGCCGCCGGTCACACCCCGGTCCGGCTCGGCCTGCCCGCACACCAGCAGCGTCAGCAGGGCACGCGCCCGCCAGCCACTACCGCTGACGGTGACCGACCCACCCGCCCCTGCCTCCGCCTCGGACACCTCGACCCGGGGCCGCTCCACGGCCCCGACGGGCCCGGCCCCAACCAGGGCCAGCAGAGACACCAGCAGAACAGCTACCGCAAAGGTCCGGCGCATGCTCAGCGGCGGGCGTGTGCGCTCTGGTGACGGCGTGTCAGCCACAGGGCGCCTGCCGCGCCGGCGAGGAGGACCGTCCCGCCGAAGGTGCCGAGGGCGATGGCCGAGTCCTCGGGCCCGGTCCGCGGAAGCCCGGCGCCGGTGTCCGGGCCGGGGCCGGAGCCGCCGCCCTGGGCGGAGCCGGTGCCGTCGCCGGTCGCGGCCTTGACGTCGAGGGTCAGGGACGGGCCCGGGTCGTTGGTCGGGGTGCATGTCGTCGTAGTACCGAGCGCCTTGATGGTGAGCACACCTGCCGTGAAGGTGACCTCCCCGCTCTTCTTCGGCAGATACGTCCCGCTCAGGTCGTTGATCTTGATCGGGGTGTTGGCCGGAATCGCGGCGTCGTTGGCGGGGCCGGTCACCGTCAGGGTGCCGTTGTCGGCACCGCCCAGGGCGATCGTGGCGCTCGGGGTCATCGCGCCCTTGCCCAGTTCGACCGGGCTGGAGGAGACGCCCTTCTGCCAGGACATGGTGATTTTGTAGCCGTCGCCGTCCTCGACGCCCTTGATGTCGATGGGCGAGACGGCGCTCTTGTCGCCGATCGGCGTCTTGCACTGGTAGTTGACGTCGACGACCTCGGCCCGGGCCACGGGGGCGGCCATCAACACCGCCGAGCCGGCCAGGGCCGCCGCGGACGCGAGCGCGGCGGTTCGACTCCGGTACGACACGATGCCACTCCCCTTCCTGTTCCTGACGGCGCATCAGATCGGGCCGTCAAGGTACGCCCGGGACCCGGAGGAAGGAAGACACAGCGCACGCCGGATCTGTGGCGATCCGGCGCGCGGCGAGTGACGTATGAGGGGAGGTACGAAGGGGAATCCGTGGGGACCGGTGGACGGTCCCCGGTCAGGCGGGTGCGCCCAGTTCCGCCCACACCGTCTTGCCGGCGACTCCCGGCGTACGCACGACGCCCCAGTCCAGGCACAGCCGCTGGACGATGAACATGCCGTGGCCGCCCGGGCGCCCCGCCCGGTGCGGATTACGGGGAGCCGGCTGCCCGGTGCCCCGGTCGGCGACCTCGAGGCGGATCACCTTGTTGTCGCAGGTGATCCACAGCTGGTCCGGCCCCCCGGCGTGCAGGCAGGCGTTGGTGACCAGCTCGGAGACGACGAGCAGCACATCCTCGGCGGCGGCCCGCCGGTCGGCGGAGGCGGCGGGCAGCCAGCCCCACGCGTAGAGCGCCTGGCGGGTGAAGTCGCGGGCGAGCGGAACGACACCGCTCTCCCCGTCGAAGCTCAGCCGGCGCACCTGCCGTCCCCCCGGCGGCGCCGCGGCTCCGGACGGCGCGCCCACGCCCTCGCCGGACGCAGTGGCCGCCGGTACGCCACCCTCGGACGCCCCGGAAACGCCGCTGGGCTCCGGCCCGCGGTCGCCCGGCGGGTAAGGCCGGGTGGTGCTCATCAGCGCTTCACCTCACCGATTCACCAGTTCACGATTCAAAAGATTCTGTACACCGTCAGTCACGCAGTGCGCGGCGGATCGGTTTCGCGGTGCCCCCCACACCCCGGCAGCCAACAGGTTCAGGATGTCTCCTGCCCTGGCGTCCCGGCGGAACACCCCCGGATTCGGCACGAAGGGCGTGACGGACGTGGGACGTCGGTCACAGAGGGAAGGCCGAGGCTCGGCGCGCCGACGCACCGCCGCTCAGCTCGACTCGTCGGCCAGGGCCGCCTCGAGCGTGTCGTGGACGGTGAAGACCGCGTCCGCACCCGTGATCTCGAATACGCGCGCCACCACCGGCTGCATCCCGGCGAGGGTCACGCCGCCACCGGCGGCCTCCGCCTTCAGCCGTGCGCCGAGGAGCACATTGAGCCCCGTGGAGTCGCAGAACTCCAGGCGCGCGCAGTCGATGACCAGGCGCTTGAATCCCTTGGCGAGGCAGTCCTCGAGTGGCTCACGCAACAGATCGGCGGTGTGATGATCCAACTCACCCGCCGGGGTCACGACGGCGCTAGAGCCCTCTTCCCGCACCTCCACCAGAAGCCGGCCAGACTGTGCGCTGCCGACCGTCCCGCGGTCCATGCCGTCTCTCTCTCCTGACGTCGAGGCTGCTTGCTGACGCCCTCGAACACTACGCCTTCATGACGCGCTTCGACACCCGAACAACTACACACAAACGGACATATGCCCACAGAACGCACTTGCGGTGGGCTCGGGAAAGCGGGTAGGCCTAGTAAGGACACGTACCCGACACACGGCCGGCTTTGGAGGCGCCGCACACCGCAGTGCACGTAATTGGCTCCGGCAGCCTTATGCCGAGAACGATGGAGGACATCATGTCACCCCGGCTCGACGCATCGCGTACCCAGAAAGCGACGTCGACACCCCCTCCGGAACATCTGGATCCCATCGAGCAGGACGAGACGCTCGTCACACAGGACGACGTTCTCGCCGGACTTCCGGACATCCCCCCGTACGAGCAGGTCGGCGCGGTCGACGCACGGGCTCTGTCCAAGACCCTCTTCGAGCGCCTCGAAGCGCTGGAGGAAGGCACGCACGAGTACTCGTACGTCCGCAACACGCTTGTCGAACTGAATCTCGCGCTGGTCAAGTTCGCCGCTTCCCGGTTCCGCTCCCGCAGCGAGCCGATGGAGGACATCATCCAGGTCGGCACCATCGGCCTGATCAAGGCGATCGACCGGTTCGAACTCTCCCGGGGTGTCGAGTTCCCCACCTTCGCGATGCCGACCATCGTCGGCGAGATCAAGCGCTTCTTCCGCGACACCTCGTGGTCCGTGCGCGTGCCGCGGCGGCTCCAGGAGCTCCGGCTCGACCTGGCCAAGGCCGGTGACGAACTGGCGCAGAAGCTGGACCGTGCCCCGACGGTGACGGAACTGGCCGAGCGCCTGGGCCTGTCCAAGGACGAGGTCGTCGAGGGCATGGCCGCCTCGAACGCCTACACCGCCTCCTCGCTGGACGCCCAGCCGGAGGAGGACGACTCCGAGGGCGCGCTCGCGGACCGCATCGGCTACGAGGACCACGGACTCGAAGGCATCGAGTACGTCGAGTCGTTGAAGCCGCTGATCGCCGAACTGCCCCCGCGCGACCGGAAGATCCTGTCGCTGCGGTTCGTCGCGGGTCTCACACAGTCGGAGATCGGCGAGGAACTGGGCATCTCGCAGATGCATGTGTCGCGACTGCTGTCGCGGACGCTGGTACGGCTCCGCAAGGGGCTGACCGTCGAGGAGTGATCCTCATGTGATCCCAGTCGGGTGACGTGTCCCTCGGGGGCGGACCGAACGGTCCGCCCCCGGGCGCGTGCCTTACGGGGCTCAGCCCGCGCGCTGTTCCCGCACCAGCCGCTCCGCGCGGTCACGGCGGGAGCGGCTCAGCACGTCAACCGTCACGCCGGCGCCCTCACCGGGCGTGGCCTCGGCCAGCCGCAGCCGGTCCGCGAGCGCATGGACCGACGCGTCGTCCGGGCCGCGGTCGATGTAGAACAGCGACTCGTCCACGGGGCTGTCGTCGCCGCCCCAGCGCACCACGCCCCCGCAGTCGGCGAGGATGTCGCGCACCGTCAGCACCTGGAGCGGGAAGAGGCTGCCGCTCGCGGCCGCACCCGGGCGGATCCGCACCGCGGTGCCCGAGGCGAGGTTGGACTCCGGCGCGCCCTTCTTCAGACCGCCGATCCGCTGCCAGCCCGCGAGGTCGACGCGGGGCAGCTGCTCGACCTCGTAGTGGTAGCGCCGGACCACGTGGAGCAGGATGGCCTCCGCGTCACCGATCCGGACGTCGACCTCCAGGCCGGTGCCCGGGACGGGACGCGTCCAGACGGTGGAGACGTGGTTGGCCTCCTTTTCCAGGGTCCAGCCGTTGGCGGAGGTGGGGGCCTTCTTCCGGGCGGCACTCAGCGGAGCGCTCGCGGGGGCGGCCATGGCGGTGGCCTGCGCGAATGAGCCTGCGGCTGCCGCGACTGCGATCACACCGGCCCCCTTGACCAGGGCCCGTCTCGGGATGCCGCTCATGCTGCTGCGCGCGTTGTCGGACACGTTTTCAGTTCCTTCCCAGGCTGATGATGATGAGAGTGAGCGTGGGCAGTGCGGTGGCCACCGCGCTCAGCAGCCAGTACCTGCCGGGTGACAGCGCCGTCCTGCGGCGGAACGGGCGATTGGCCAGCCACCAGATGAGGCCGAACAGGATGAAGACCGGTGTGGCGACTATCACCCAGGGGAGCACACCGTCGTTCTCGGTGGGTTCGCGGTCGGTCCAGCCCAGTGAGGCAAGGGGCCAGTTCGCCGCGAAGTACCACAGCATGAACGCGGGCACCACGGCCGGAATCCCCAGCAGGACGTTGACGACCAGGGGGAAGCTCTGCCGGAGCCACCGGTGTTCGGTGTTCGTCTTCATCGGGTCTCACTAACCGCGCGACAGCTTGTTGTAGTTCTCCAGCTGGTTGTACAGGCCGAGCAGCTCACGGCCGTACTTCTCGGCGTCGCCGCCGGTGCCGTTGTACCGGGCCAGCAGGGCCTGAGTCTGGGCCGGGGTGCTGGTCAGGCTCGGCCGGGGCGCGCCGATCTGGTGGGCGTTGTAGATCGTCAGGTAAGCCACCGAGCGGATGTTGTACGTCGGGTCCTCGTTGAGCTGCTTCCACACGATGGGGATGTCGTCGTTCGTGAGCGGCGAGCCGTTGATGATGCCCTGCTCCCGGCAGTAGTTGCGGGCATCGATCGTCACCCAGGCGAAGATCTGTCCCCAGCCGGTGCTGCAGTCGTCGTCCAGCCCCTTCTTCACGGCCTCGTCGGCGGCGACGTCAAAGGGGTTCAGCTTGCGGAGCTCCCACAGCACCGGCGCCTGGATGAGCGCCTTGCGGAGCTTGAGCTGCCGTGCAAGCGAGGTGAACAGCCAGTCCGCGCTCAGCACCAGGTCGACGGCCTTGGTGGTGGAGATGCCGCCGAGCGTGGCCCAGTCGTCGTCGGGCTCCCAGTTCTCGCCACCGGTCTCCGGCACACCGATCGAGACCAGGTACGCCTGGACGTCCTTGAGCAGGGCGTCCCGGTAGGCGTCCTTGTCCAGGTCCGTGTCCAGCCCCCCGAAGTCGGCGCCCGGGTTGAAGCTGCTCTGGCCGAAGTCACGGCCGGAGACGATGTTGTTGTCGATCTCGATCTGGCCCGCACCCGAACCGACCTTGATGGTGGAGATCTGGTCGAACGCCCAGTTCGTGGGCAGCGGGTAGCCGAGGTTTCCGGAGAAGCCGCTGGACATGTCGGAGACGAAGCTCGCCGCCGCGTAGCCGGCGTCGGCGACGCGCTGGCAGACGTTGCGCGGGCCGTAGACGCCCACGCCGTAGCCGGAGTTCTCTCCGATCGTGCGCATCACACCACGGAAGTGCGGGAGGACGAATTCGGTGACCTCGCCGTCCATCGCGTCGTAGTCGACGGCGAAGTAGATGATGGTGCCGGGCTTGAAGCCGTGGTACTCGGCCCACTCGATCGCGCGGAACGCGTCGGCGGTGCCCTGGTTGGGGCTGAAGTAGTCGGCCGACCGGCTCCACGTCTGGAAGATCGGGAAGCAGCTCAGCCCGTGTTCCTTGATGGTGGCCAGCTCGCCCGGCTGGATCTGCTTCTCCGGCAGGCTCGTGCTGGAGGGGTTGAAGAGGTAGCGGCCGATGTACTTGTAGCCGGCGTCCTTCAGGGCCTGCGCCCGTGCGGGCGTGATCATCGTGACGCCGTCGCAGGCCGTGCCCTTGCGAGACTGGTCGCCGTAGGAGACGAGCAGCGACGCCCAGGTCTGGAAGTCGCCCTTGCCGGTGACCGGGAGCTTGCTGAAGGACTGGAAGGTCTCCACGCCGGACTGCACCGCGGAGGTGAAGTTACCGAAGGGGACGTTCCGCTTGTTCAGGATCATGGCCGCGGTGAACAGCTGCGCCCACACGCCGGTGCTGCCGTTGGTCACCGTGTGGCTCTTCAGACCGGACTGCGTGCCGGGTCCGAACACGCCGTTGGCCACGCCGTCCGCCATGCCCAGCTCGTACTGGATCGCGAACAGCATCGACTTGGCGACGTCACGGGAGTGGTGGCCGTCGCAGGGGATGACGTAGAAGTCCTTGCGCAGGATGTAACGGCCGTTCAGCCACTGCTGGATGGTCCGGATGGTGTCCGAGCCGCCGCCGACGGTGACGTAGGCGTCCATGTTGAACAGGCCCTTGACCACCTTCGGCCACAGGGAGCTGCCGGGGTAGGTGCCCGAGACGCCCATGTTCTGGTTGAGCTTCACGACCGCGTCCTTGACCCGGTCGTTGTACTTGCCGTCGATCTCGCCGCCGTCGTAGCCCTTGCAGTACAGGGCGGACTGGATGATGCGGCAGAAGTTGGCCGAGGGGATGGTCGTCTCGTCCAGCTTGCCGTACTTTTCGCCGATCTTCCCCAGGGTGGTCGGGCCGAAGGAGTCGGACAGGGCGGTGATGCCCATCTCGTACTGGAGCGCCCGGGTCAGGGCGTACATCACCGGCCAGCCGGTCTGGCCGTTCTCCGCCAGCTTGGATATGCCCAGTGTCGCACCGTTGTTGTACGTGGTGTTGATGAATCTCTGGGCGCGCTGAACCATCTCGTCTGCCATGGGCTTCCTCCTGTCGTCCGGGTGGTGAGGCAGGGAGGAGAGCGGTGGCATCGCGGTGCGTTCACTGTGTACGCCCACGTGTCCACACATGAAACGGCACGTCCTTGAAATGGACGCGCCGCAGGAAGACCCCCCTCGTCGCGGCGGCCGGCACATGGGTCACGGTGCACGCTGCGACTGGGCGTGATCTTCCGTCGCGCTACACAGGAGGTCAAGTCCGTTATGGGTGATGGATGAGGATGTGGCGGATCGTCAAGTTCTCTTTGTCGTGGACTTGTGATGTATCCGGTATGGAAGTCGTGCACAACCTCGGGCCGTTTCGGCGGTCACGGCACCTTTACGCCGCGCCGCCAGACTCCGGTGACCAGGGGGACGCCGGGGCGGTAGGCCAGGTGGACGTGGCTCGGGGCGTCGAGGAGCGTCAGGTCGGCGTACGCGCCCGGGGTGACGCGCCCGATGTCGGTGCGCCGGAGGGCCGCCGCACCGCCCGCCGTGGCCGACCAGACGGCCTCGTCCGGGGTCATGCCCATGTCCCGTACGGCGAGCGCGACGCAGAACGGGACGGACGAGGTGAAGGACGAGCCCGGGTTGCAGTCGGTGGACAGGGCCACGGTGGCGCCCGCGTCGATGAGACGGCGGGCGTCCGGCCACTCGGCCCGCGTGGAGAACTCGGCGCCGGGCAGGAGCGTGGCGACCGTACGGCTGTTCGCCAGGGCGTCCACGTCCGCGTCGGTCAGGTGGGTGCAGTGGTCGGCGCTGGCCGCGTCCAGTTCGACGGCGAGCTGGACGCCCGGGCCGTACGAGAGCTGGTTGGCGTGGACCCGGGGGTGCAGGCCCTTGGCCTTGCCCGCGGTGAGGATCGCGCGGGCCTGGTCGCCGTCGAAGGCGCCCTTCTCGCAGAAGACGTCGATCCAGCGGGCGTACGGGGCGCAGGCGTCGAGCATCTCGCCGGTGACGAGGGCGACATAGCCGGCCGGGTCCTCGGTGAACTCGGGGGCGACGATATGGGCGCCGAGATAGGTGACCTCGTCGGTGTGGGCGGCCGCGATGCGCAGGGCCCGGGACTCGTGGTGGGCGGTGAGGCCGTAGCCGGACTTGGTCTCGAAGGTGGTGGTGCCCTGGCGGAGGGCCTCTTCGAGGTAACGGGTGACGTTGGCCTCGAGTTCCTCGTCGCTCGCCGCCCGCGTGGCCGCGACGGTCGTGCGGATGCCGCCCGCGCTGTAGGGCCGCCCCGACATGCGGGCGTTGAACTCCTGTGTGCGGTCGCCCGCGAAGACGAGGTGCGAGTGGGAGTCCACGAAGCCCGGGAGGACCGCCCTGCCACCTGCGTCGACCCGATTGTCAGTGGCGGGTGCTTTGCTTTGATCACCGGTCCACACGACGCGGTCGCCCTCGATGGCGACGGCCGCGTCCCGGACCAGTCCGAGGGGGGAATTGTCACCGAGGGAGGGGTCGTTGGTGACCAGGCTGGCGATGTTCGTGATGAGCGTGCTTGCGGTGCTCGCGGAGTGGGCGGGGCTGACGGTCGTCGCGTTGCTCATGGCGTCCTTGGTGGCCTGGTCGGCGGTGGGGTCGGGTTCGGGGACGGAGGCAGGCGCGGGCCGTGCGGGTGGACGGCCCGCTGCCGTCATCCGCGCAGTGCTTCGACGGCGTCCGCGAGGGCTCTCGGCACATCCGGTACGAGGGAGTGGACCCCGTCCCGTACGACGTGCCGACCTCCCACGACCGTATGCGACACGTCCGCTGCCGACGCGGCGAATACGGCCGTCTCGGCCCCGAGCCGCGGAAGCGGCCCTGCCGTCCTGACCGAGTCGAGCGCGATGGTGGTGAAGTCGGCGAGCGCCCCGGCTTCCAGGACGCCCGCGTCCTCCCAGCCGAGGGCCGCGTGGCCGTCGGCCGAGGCCGCCCGCAGCAGGGCCGCGGCCGTCCAGTGACCTCGGGTGCGGGTGCGCAGGCGCTCGTTCAGCTCCAGGGCGCGCGCCTCCTCCAGCAGGTCGATCACCGCGTGGCTGTCGGAGCCGAGGGAGAGCGGGGAGCCCTCGTTCTGCAGGGCGGCGGCGGGCCCGATCCCGTCGGCCAGGTCCCGCTCGGTGGTGGGGCACATACAGGTGCCGGTGCCGCTGCCGCCGATGAGGGAGACGTCCTCGGCGGTGAGGTGGGTGTTGTGGACGCCGGTCGTGCGCGGTCCGAGGACGCCGTGCAGGGCGAGCAGTTGCGTCGGGGTGCACCCGTGGATCTCCAGGCAGGCCTCGTTCTCGGCGGTCTGCTCGGACAGGTGCACATGCAGCGGGGCCCGCCGTTCCTCGGCCCACCTCGCGACGGTCGCCAACTGGTCGGCGGGCACGGCCCGTACGGAGTGGATCGCCGCTCCGATCCGCGCGTGATCCCGTTCCTTGAGAACTGAACAGCGTTCGGCCCACGCGTCCGCCGTGCCGTCGGAGAAGCGGAGCTGCTGGGCGGAGGGCGGCTGCCCGAAGCCGGAGGAGAGGTAGGCGGTGTCGAGGAGGGTGACGCGGATCCCGGCTTCGGCGGCGGCCGCGATCAGGGCCTCGCCCATCGCGTTGGGGTCGGCGTAGGGGGTGCCGCCTGGGGCGTGGTGAACGTAGTGGAACTCGCCGACCGCCGTGATGCCGGCCAGGGCCATCTCGGCGTACACGGCACGGGCCAGGGCGTGGTAGGTGTCCGGGGTGAGCCGGGTGGCCGTGGCGTACATGACCTCGCGCCAGGTCCAGAAGGTTCCGGAGCCGACCTGGGCGGTGCCGCGCAGGGCCCGGTGGAAGGCGTGGCTGTGGGCGTTGGCCAGCCCGGGGAGGGTGAGCCCGCGCAGGACCTCGGCGCCGGGGGGCGGGGTCGTGACCTCGGTCCGGACGGCGGTGACGCGGCCGTCGTTGACGTCGAGGGCGACGCCCGGCTCGACGTGCGTGCCGAGCCAGGCGTGTTCCAGCCAGTACGTACGGGTCTGCTGGGTGGGCGTCACGTGCGGACCAGTCCTTCCAGTACGTCGGCGAGGGCGAGTACCCCGGCCACGCAGTCGTCCTCGGTCGCGGACTCGGCCGGGGAGTGGGAGACGCCGGTCGGGTTGCGCACGAACAGCATGGCGGTCGGGATGCTCCCGGACAGGATCCCGGCATCGTGTCCGGCGCCCGTGCCGAGGACCGGGACCGTGAGGCCGGGGTCCTTGCCGAGGATGCGGGCGAGTTCGTCACGCAGGGCGTGGTCGAACTCGACGACGGGGGTGAACGACTCGCGGACGACGTCGAGGTCGATCCCGTGCGCGTCCGCGTACTGCCGGGCCGCCTTCTCGATACCGCCCACCACGGCGTCGAGGCTCAGCTGGTCCTCGGCGCGCGAGTCGAGCCACCCGCGCACCAGGGAGGGGATGGCGTTGACGCCGTTCGGCTCGACGGCGATCTTGCCGAAGGTGGCGACGGCACCGGCGAGTTCGGCCTCGCGGCGGGCGGCGAGGACGGTTTCGGCGTAGGACAGCATGGGGTCGCGCCGGTCGGCGAGCCGGGTGGTGCCGGCGTGGTTGGCCTCGCCCCGGAAGTCGAACCGCCATCGGCCGTGCGGCCAGATCGCGCTGGCGATGCCGACCCGGTCGCCGGACAGGTCCAGCGCCCGGCCCTGCTCCACGTGGAGTTCGACGAAGGCGCCGATGCGGGCGAGCCGTTCGGGGTCGGGCCCGATGGCGTCGGGGTCGTAGCCGGCGGCCTCCATGGCGCGCGGCAGCGTCACGCCCTCGCCGTCGGTGAGCCGGTGCGCCTGCTCGCGGGTGAGCTGTCCGGCGGTGAGCCGGGATCCGACGCAGGCGAGCCCGAACCGGGCGCCCTCCTCGTCACCGAAGTTCACGATGCCGAGGGGGCGGGTGAACCGCGCGCCCCGGCCGCGCAGTTCGTCCAGCGCGGCAAAGGCGGAGACGACGCCGAGGGGCCCGTCGAAGGCCCCGCCGTCCGGCACGGAGTCGAGATGCGACCCGGTGACGACGGCGTCCCCGGCGGCGGGGTCGCCGAGCCAGGCCCACTGGTTGCCGTTCCGGTCGGTCTCGTAGCGCAGGCCACGGCCGAGGGCCTGTTCCTCGAACCAGGCCCGGCAGTCACGGTCGACACCGCTCCAGGCGAAGCGCCGGTAGCCGCCGGAGGCGGAGTGGCGGCCGATCGGGAGCAGCTCGCGCCACATCCGGTGGAAGGAGGCCCCGGTGGGGTCCGGCCGCGGGCCGGCGGATTCCCGCGTCACGCGTCGTCACCCTCGCGCATCGGGACACGGACGCCCTTGTCCCGGGCCACCGAGTCGGCGATGTCGTACCCGGCGTCGACATGCCGGATGACGCCCATGCCAGGGTCGTTGGTGAGGACCCGGCGGATCTTCTCACCGGCCAGTTTCGTGCCGTCGGCGACCGTCACCTGCCCGGCGTGGATGGACCGGCCCATGCCGACCCCGCCCCCGTGGTGCAGGGACACCCAGGACGCCCCGGACGCCACGTTCACCATCGCGTTCAGCAGGGGCCAGTCGGCGATCGCGTCGGACCCGTCGAGCATGGCCTCGGTCTCCCGGTAGGGGGACGCGACGGACCCGCAGTCGAGGTGGTCGCGGCCGATGACGACCGGCGCGGCCAGCTCCCCGCTCGCGACCATGTCGTTGAACCGCTCGCCGGCCTTGTCCCGCTCGCCGTAGCCCAGCCAGCAGATACGGGCGGGCAGGCCCTGGAAGTGGACCCGCTCCCCTGCCATGCGGATCCAGCGGGCCAGGGACTCGTTCTCAGGGAAGAGGTCGAGGATCGCCTTGTCGGTCTTGGCGATGTCGGCCGGGTCGCCGGAGAGGGCGGCCCAGCGGAAGGGGCCCTTGCCCTCGCAGAACAGCGGGCGGATGTAGGCGGGGACGAAGCCGGGGAAGGCGAAGGCCCGGTCGTAGCCGGCGAGCCGGGCCTCGCCCCGGATGGAGTTGCCGTAGTCGAAGACCTCGGCGCCTGCGTCCATGAAACCGACCATGGCCTCGACGTGCGTGGCCATGGACTCGCGGGCCCGGGTGGTGAACCCGGCCGGGTCCTTCGCGGCGGCGGCGGCCATGTCCTCGAAGGCGAGGCCGACCGGCAGGTAGGCCAGGGGGTCGTGGGCGGAGGTCTGGTCGGTGACGATGTCGATCGGGGCGCCCTCGGCGAGCATCTGCGGGAGCAGCTCGGCGGCGTTGCCCAGGAGGCCGATGGACAGTGGCTTGCGCTGGTCGCGGGCCTCGGTGGCCAGCTGGAGCGCGTGGGCGAGGCTGTCGGCCCTCACGTCCAGGTAGCGGTGTTCGATGCGGCGCTCGATGGCGCGCGGGTCGACGTCGACGCAGATGGCGACGCCGTCGTTCATGGTCACGGCGAGCGGCTGGGCGCCGCCCATGCCGCCGAGGCCGGCGGTGAGGGTGATGGTCCCCGCGAGGGTGCCGCCGAACTTCTTCGCGGCGACGGCGGCGAAGGTCTCGTAGGTGCCCTGGAGGATGCCCTGGGTGCCGATGTAGATCCAGGAGCCGGCGGTCATCTGCCCGTACATGGTCAGGCCGAGGGCCTCCAGACGGCGGAACTCCTCCCAGTTGGCCCAGTCGCCGACGAGGTTGGAGTTGGCGATGAGGACGCGCGGGGCCCACTCGTGGGTCTGCATGACGCCGACGGGGCGGCCCGACTGGACGAGCATCGTCTCGTCCTGCTTGAGCGTCCTCAGGGTGCGGACCATCGCGTCGAAGGAGCGCCAGTCGCGTGCCGCCTTGCCCGTGCCGCCGTAGACGACGAGCTTGTCGGGGTGCTCGGCGACCTCCGGGTCGAGGTTGTTCTGCAACATCCGCAGGGCGGCTTCCTGCTGCCATCCCAGGGCGCTCGGTTCCGTGCCGCGCGGCGCTCGGACAGGGCGGGGTCCTGACATGGTCTGCCTCCCGGCGGTCTGTTGTTGCGTCTATTCACATCCTGACTTCCTGAATAGAGCTAGTCAATACGTGGGGAGGTCGGCGCTGCGGTGCCGCGGATGTTTGGCTGGATCCATGGATGACGACATGCGGGCAGGCGATTCCGGCGCCGGGCGGGCGGCCCGGCGGGACGAGGCGGTGCGGGCGGCCGTGGAGCAGGGACTGGTCGGGGCCGGCAGCCCCGTCGTCGGGCTGCTGGACGTCACCGGCATCCGGGAGTCGGCGGCGGAACTGCGGGCGGCGTTCGACGCGGTCATGGCACCGGGCACGCCCGTGCTGCACGCCTTCGCGGTGAAGGCGACCCCGCTGGTGCCGGTGCTGCGGCTGCTGAGCGAGGAGGGCATCGGAGCGGAGGTGGCGAGCCCGGGCGAGCTGGCGCTGGCGCGGGCGGCGGGGCTGAGTCCGGAGATGACGGTCCTGGACTCGCCCGCCAAGACACCGGCCGAACTGCGCGAGGCGCTGGCGCTGGGCATCGCCGTCAACGCGGACAACCCGCAGGAACTGGACCGCATCGACGGCCTGATCAGCGCGGGCAGCAGTCGCTCCCCTCTCGGGATCCGGGTGAATCCGCAGGTCGGCGGGGGTTCCATCGAGGCGACCTCGACGGCCACGGCGACGTCGAAGTTCGGGGTGGCGCTGCGCGACGAGGGGGCCCGGGAGTGGGTCGTGCGGGCGTACCAGGACCGCCCGTGGCTGACCCGGCTGCACGCGCACACCGGGTCCCAGGGCATCCCGCTGTCGCTGCTGGCCCGGGGGGTGGCGGAGGTGTACGCGCTCGCCGAGGAGATCAACCGGCGGATCGGGCGACGCCAGATCGACACGCTCGACATCGGCGGCGGGCTGCCGGTGAACTTCGCGTCGGACGCGACGACGCCGACGTACGCGCAGTACGCGCGGACGCTGGCCGAGGAGGTGCCGGGGCTGTTCGACGGGCGGTACGGGCTGGTCACCGAGTTCGGACGGTCGCTGCTGGCCAAGCACGGCACGGTGGTGGCGCGGGTCGAGTACGCGAAGACCTCCGGCGGGCGGGCGGTCGCGGTGACGCATGCCGGTGTGCAGGTCGCCACGCGGACGGTGTACGCGCCGGAGAGCTGGCCGTTGAGGATCGCCGCGTATGACGCGAAGGGGCGGGTGAAGGAGGGGCCCGTCGTGGTGCAGGACGTCGCGGGGCCGGCCTGTTTCGCGGGGGATCTGCTGGCGGAGGGGCGGTCCATGCCGGTGCTGGAGCAGGGGGAGTATGCGGCTGCGCTGGATACGGGGGCGTATTACTTCGCGCATCACTATGGGTACAACTCGCTGGTGCGGCCCGGTGTCTATGGGTTCACGCCCGGTGGAGAGGGAGGCGTGACCTTCGCGGTCGTGAGGGAGGCGCAGACGGTGGAAGAGGTCGTGGCGGAGTCCGGCGGGACGCATGTGGAGGCGCTGTTGAGTGGCGAGGCGCCGTAGGGGCTTACCTGGTTTCCGGCGTGCGGCTGCGTTGTGGCTGGTCGCGCAGTTCCCCGCGCCCCTGAAAAAGCAGGGCATGTGCCCCTGAAAAAGCAGGGCATGTGCCCCGGCCCTGCTACACGAGCGCCGGTGATTTCCTTCTCGCCCCGCCCGGGGCCGCGTCGCCCGCCGCGATGCCCGTGCTGCGGTACGCCTTGACCGGCTTGCCCGCCGGGCTGCCCGCACCGCCGCGCAGCCAGTCCACCCGGACCCACAGCAAAGCCTCGTCGGCCCGCTCCAGGCGGCCCAGCCACGCCGCCTTCAGCCGCAGGCCCGCTCCGCAGCCGGCCAGCAGCATGCCGCCGGCGGCCGGGACGGCGAAGGCGGTGCCCAGGGCGGCGAGGAAGGCGAGGAGGAGCCACCAGCGGTGGTGGCGGCGCCAGTTGCGTACCGTCACCGCGCGGTCCTGCAGTACGTCGTGCTTGCCGGCGCGGGACGCGGAGGCGGCCAGGGCGGCGTAGCGCTTGCGGCCCGCGCAGGCCACCGCGGCCGTCGTCAGGAGGAACAGCGCCGCCCCGGCCAGGACGCCGATACGGCGGCCGGTCAGTCCCGGGGCGAGGACGCCGACGCCCGCGGCGCACACGCCCAGCCACCACAGCGGGGCCGCCCCCGCCCGTACGACGACGGCGACCCGAGCCAGTCCCTGTCCTCCGCGTGTCACGTTCGGCCTCCGTCGGTCTCCGAAGCGTCTGAAGGGGCGTACAGGAGAGGCACGTTAGCGAGGCAACGTGAGACCAGTCTGAGAAGGGGACGCTGGCGCCGTCAGTCCACGAACAGACCCCGTGCCGCCGCCTTCGTGTCGAACTCCTCCAGGCGGGACTGGGCCTCGGGCAGGTCGTCGCACATCGCCTCCAGCAGGACCCGGCCGAGGAGCATCGGCGCACAGGCCGTGTCGAAGGCCAGGCCGGTGCCGACCGCGGCGGGGATCAGCAGGTCGGACACCTTGGCGACCGGTGCGAAGGCGGAGTCGGCGACCGTGACGACGGTCAGCCCGGCCTCCTTGGCGTGGGCGAGGGTGTCGACGACCTCGCGGGGGTGCCGGGGCAGCGCGAAACACAGCAGTGCGCTCGCCCCGGCCCGGACGGCGGCGTCGATGCGGTCCTGGACCATCGTGCCGCCCTCGTTGAGCAGCCGGACGTCGGGATGGACCTTGGCGGCGAAGTAGGCGAAGCCGTGCGCCTGTGCGGCCGCCGCCCGCAGGCCGAGGACGGGGAGCGGGCGGGAGGCCGCGAGGAGGCGCCCGGCCCGCTGCACGGGCCCGGTGTCGGCCAGGGCCTCCGCCAGGTGCCGCAGGTTCTCGATCTCGGCCTCGACGGCCTGCTGGTACTCGTTGGCGGACCCGGCGTCCGCCGCAGGTTCGGCCGGGGCGACCTCGCGCAGATGACGGCGCAGGGCCGGGTAGCCGTCGAAGCCCAGGGCCACGGCGAAACGGGTCACGGACGGCTGGCTGACCCCGGCCAGTTCGGCGAGCTCCACGCTCGACAGGAACGGCACGTCGGCGGCCCGCCGCACCATGCTGTGCGCGATACGCCGCTGGGTCGGCGTCAGCCGGTGCCCCTCGAAGAGCGCCTGGAGCCGCGCGGCAGGGCTGTCGGTCACGCTCATGACGTGCTTCCCCCTCGCCTATTCAGTAGCTGAGGATTCTGCATGAGCATATGCAGACCGGCAAGCCGGACCGGCTCTCAGGGCACGGCACGGCCCGCGGGGCTGGGGTGTTCCGGTTCGTCCGGACAGCCCGGAGCCGGGCCGGGCGTCGCGGGCGCCGTCAGATGTTCCTGGAGCAGCAGATGGCTGAACTCGTAGTGCGCCCCCGACTGCCGCAGCACCCCGCGCCGGTGGGCCTCGGCGAGGAACCGCATGAGCCGCCACGGCGCCCGGCCGGTCAGGGCCAGCCAGATACGGGCCGCGCCCATCCGCCCCCAGGCGCTCAGCGCGAGCGCGTGGGTGCCGACCTGCACCCACACCTCGGTGTGCATGGTGCCCAGCGTGCTGCCGCGCCCCGCCGCCGAGATCAGCAGCACACAGGCCCCGCCCGAGAGGAGGGCGGCGAACGCGCTGCGTCCGAAGGTGGCGGCGCGATCGGTGCGCAGGACGTTGCGCGGACTGGCGGCGCGGATCGTGTCGGAGGGGGTGTTCAGGGCGTGGTAGATCCCGGAGGCGCAGCCGCCGATGGCGCCGACGAGGATGCCGAACCCCAGATAGGGCCCCACGGCGTCACGCAGGACGGCCCGGGCGGAGCGGTGCACGAGCCACACCTTGGCGTCGTGGGGCAGGGCGACGACCAGGTTGTGGGCGTCGACGGGCCGGCCCCGCCACCCGCCGGGCTCGCCCTTCCAGACGACCACCCACCGGTCGTCCGTCCGCTGGATCAACGGACGCCCTGTGAACGCCCCGAGCTCGTCGTCGTACGAGATCCGGGCACCGTGGTTCACGACGAACGGGTCGCGGAGCCCCGTACGCCGGACCAGCAGGATCCGCTCCGGACGCGTCGCGCGGACGGAGCGGCGGCCGTCGTCGGTCTCCTGGAGCCGCCACCCGTCGAGCACGGCGCCCTGCGGCCGGCGCTCGGCGGAGCGGATCTCGTACGTGGCGAAGACGCTGGTGACGCAGCCGACGACGACTCCGGCGGCGACGCTGATGAGCATGCAGGCGACGAAACCCCGCAGCAGTCCCTTCCGGAAGGCGCGCAGGACGACGGCCGGGCTGGTGTACTGCCCCGCCGCCCGTTCGCCGCGCCGCACCCCGGCGAGGAGGACCAGCAGTCCGGTCACCCCGCAGGTCGCGGCCGGGAGCACCTCCCCGACGCAGCCGTAGAGGACGAGTCCGGCCAGGACGACCACCCCGCCCAGCACGCGTACCGCCCGGGGGCCGTCCGGACTTGACGCCCACGGCAGACCCAGCGGCAGAGGCCGCCGGGGCAGGCCGGCGACGGCGAACATCATCGCCAGGGCGAGGCCGAGACAGCAGCCGTTGAGGAACCAGGCGGGCCTCGGGGTGAGCACCGCGCCGAGCCGCGAGCTGACGAGCGGCGGTACGAACAGGCCCAGCGGGACCGCGATCACCACGGCAGCGGCGGTCATCCTCACCGCCATGCGCCCCAGGTGGGCAAGGCCTTGGGGAGCCCGGGCCGTGGCGGGCATCAGCAGGGCCATTCCGCAGCACAGGCCCGTGTAGATGCCGGTGAGGTTGACCACCGCCGACAGCGGGCTGTCCCAGTTGGCGATCACGCCACCGCCGTACACCGCGAGCGGGACCAGCAGCGTCGCGGTGGCGAGGAGCGCCAGGAGCGCCGGGCCGAGCACACGCAGCGCGGGCGGCATCGCGGCGGGCAACTCCCACCAGGCCAGCCGCCAGACATCGGCCGCACGCACACCACCTGCCGCACCGGCGTTGCCCGCCGTGGCGGCACCGCCCACCGTGCCGGCACCGTCCGCCTGGCCGACACCACCTGTCGCGCCGACGCCGCCCACCGTGCCGGCACCACCCGCCGGGCCGGCACCACCCCCCGCGCCAGCGCCACCCGCCGCACCGCCCGCCGTTCCGCCGGTCACCGCTGCCCTGCCCGGCGCGCCCGTCGTGCCCGTCGTGCCCGGCGCGCCCGGCGCCCCCGTCCTGCCCTGCGCCGCGGTGCCGCCACCGTCGTCGTCGGAGGGGCGGTGGCCGGGAAGTTCGCGGGCCAGGCGGCGCAGCCAGCGGTCGGCTGCCTCCGGGCGCCAGGGGCTTGCCGGGTCGGCGAAGGCTGCCGGGACGAAGGCCTCCAGCAGATGTCTCTCGATCTCCCCGGCCGTGGGGAAGCGCACCCCGTCGTTGAGTTCGGACGGGTCGCGGGAGGTGTCGCCGTACACCGTGCGGGCCAGGGTCACCATCAGCGGCGACCGGAGGACGGCGGCCAGGGCCGCGGAAGGCGTGTCGAGGACGGCGGTCCAGGCGGTGGCGGGCCGGTCGCCCGGGCCGGTGTCGCCGCTCGATCGGGTCGTGCGCTCCAGGTAGTCCCGCGCGGCGGCCCGCTCCAGCGGCCGCAGTTCCACGACCTCCGCTGCCGTCAGCACGTCCGCGCCGTGCACCGCGCTCTCCCAGACCGCCGTGCGACAGGTCAGCAGGACGGGCAGCCGGTCGTCGAGCTCGGCGTTCAGCAGGCGCAGCGCGTCCGGGTGCGCCTCGGCCGGCAGTTCGTCGAAGCCGTCGAGCACCGGCAGGACGAGGCCGGCGTCCAGCAGCTCGCCCGCCAGCGTGCGCTCGCCCCGGACCGCGGCCAGCGGCCGGTACTCGGCGGCCAGCCGCTCGGCCAGCCAGGCGCGCAGGCCCGCGGACCGGGGGTCCCAGCCGGCCAGGGCGAACAGCACCGGGACAGGGTCGCCGGGCTGCCGGGCGTCGATCGCGCCGAGGAGGAACTCGACAGCCAGGACGGTCTTGCCCGCCCCCGGCCCGCCCACCACGACCAGGCGGTGGGACGGCACGCCCTGGAACGTCTCGACGATCCGGCCCAGCCGCTGGTCCCCGTCGCGGGGCGCGGGCAGCGGCAGCCCACGCCGGATGTTGCGCGCATGGTCGGCGAGCGGAGGTCCGACACGCCTCCACTGGACGTCCAGGGGAGCGGGGTCCTGCAACCGTCGCCGCCGGGCCTCCACGGCCCACTGGTCCCGCATCGCCTCGGCCAGTTCGTCCGCCGCCCGCTGCCGCCGCTCGGGGCCGGGCGGCCCCGCCTCGGCCGGCTCACGCAGCAGGTCGGCCGCGAAGGCGCACGCGGACACGAGCGCCGAGATCGCCGAGATCCACATGGACGTCCGGTCGGGCCCCTCCCCCCTCGCCAGAACGACGGTCAGCGCCACCAGCCCCGCGGCGACGACCCCCAGTCCGGCGCGCCGCTGCACTCGTGCGTCCCGCAGTGCCGTCCACATCCGGCCGCCCCCCGTCGGGTCCCGATTCCGCTCCGCCGTCGTGGGAGGAACGAGACGGCGGCGACCGGCGTACCGGGGGCCGCGGCGGCGCACGGAGGCATGGGCGAGGCATGACACCGGCATGTGCGCGCCGTGCGCGGGGATCGCGGGGATCGCGGGGATCGCGGGGATCGCGGGGATCGCGGGGCGACGTCACGCGGCGGCGCCGCGCCCGTACTCCCCGCCCGCCCGGCAGCCCCCGCGCCGAAAGGGGGGCTAACCCCAGTGCGGCGGGCGTCGCTTCTTTCTACCGTGAGTTCCATGACCGGAATGGACGCGCGGGACACCGAGCTGAAGAAGGAACTCGACGCCACCCTGCACGCACGCAGGGAGCTGGGCGAGGAGTACGAGTCCGCGCTGGTCGACTCGTTCCTGGAGAAGGTCGACCAGCGGATCGACGGCGCGGTGGACCGCCGGGTGCGCCGGCAGCTCGCCGAGCAGCAGATGCAGACGGCCCGGGAGTCCCGCTCGCCGCGGCCCACGGACTCCTGGGGCGAGCGCTTCGGCTTCGGCATCGTCTCCCTGGTCCTCGCGGTGCCGCTGTCCGCGATCGGCGGGGGCGTGGCCCAGCTGCCCGGGATGCTCGTCGCCTGGGCCGGCATCGTGGGCGTCAACCTGGTCCAGGCCGTCCGCACCAACCCGGAACTGTTCGGCCGCCGCAAGTCCTCCCAGGACAGCGGCTGGGAGGACTAGGGCCTGCCCCTCAGGCCTGCCGGGTGGGCCCGCCGTTCAGACCTGCCGTTCAGACCTGCCGTTCAGGCCTGCCGTTCAGGCCTGCCGTTCAGGCCTGCCGGGTGGGCAGCGCGATGATCTGGCGCAGATTGACCCGGCGCGGCCGGCTGGTCGTGTAGGCCACCAGGTCGGCCAGCTCCTCGGCGGACAGCACGCCCACCTGGTCCCGCAGCTGCGCCACCTGCCGGGCCAGTTCCGCGTCGCCGATGTGGGCGAGCAGCTCGCTCTCGACGAACCCGGGCTCGATGTTGGTGACCCGGACGTCCCGCGGCCCGAACTCGCCGCGCAGGGACTCGGACAGGTAGGTGACGGCCGCCTTGGTCGCGCCGTACACCGCGTAGTTCGGGAAGCTGACGTGCGCGGCGATGGACGAGATGTTCACGATGTCGGCCGTACGGCCGTCCGCGGCGGCGCCCACCAGGTCGCCGGTGAAGGCGCCGATGATCCGCAGCACGCCGGCGACGTTGGTGTCGAGCATCCGCTGCCACTCGTCGGCGCGCCGGGCGTCGACGGGGTGCGGCAGCATCACGCCGGCGGAGTTGACGACCAGGTCGACGGGCCCGTACTCCGTGTGGATCCGGTCGGCGGCGGCCGCCACGGACGCCTCGTCGGTGACGTCTGCGACGACGGCCAGGGCCTGCCCGCCGTCGGCCCGGATCTTCCCGGCGAGCGCTGTCAGCCGTTCCTCACGCCGGGCCAGCAGGGCCACCCGGGCGCCTTGGCCGGCCAGCAGGACGGCGATGGCCTCACCGATCCCGCTCGCTGCTCCGGTGACGACGGCGGTGCGGCCGGCCAGGTTCTCGTACGACATGGGAGATCCCCTCGGTGGCTGCCGGGGCGTCTCCCCGGCCTCGTCCACCACCCTCGGCGCCGTCCGGCGCCGTACCCAGGGGGGCGCTTTTCCTGGGTCTGCCAGTACCAGGTTCGCCGCGCGCGAGGCGCCTAGGCTCGAAGGCATGGACGGAGAACTGGGAGATTTCCTGCGCTCGCGCCGTGCCCGTATCCAGCCGGAGGAGGTGGGACTGCCCTCCTACGGCCGCCGCCGTGTCCCGGGGCTGCGCCGTGAGGAGGTGGCGCAGCTGGCCGGGGTGAGCGTCGACTACTACGTCCGGCTGGAGCAGGGCAGGGGGCCCGGGGACCCGACCCGGACGAAGTCCGGTGGCGTGTCGGACGCCGTGCTGGACGCGGTCGCGCGGGTGCTGCGTCTTGACGAGGCGGAGCACGCGTATCTGCGGGCGGTCGCCCGGCCCCGCCGGGTCGAGAGCGCTCCGGCCGCGTCCCCGCGGTCCGAGCCGGGGGAGGCCGCGTCCCGGGTACGCCCGGGTGTCCAGTCGCTCCTGGACGGTATGGACCGCAATCCGGCGTATGTCCTGGACCACCGTATGGACGTGCTCGGCTGGAACGCGCTCGCCGACGCCCTGCTCGACTTCAGCGGACCCGGCTCCGAGGAGCGCAACATCCCGCGCCGCGTCTTCCTCGACCCCGCCGCCCGCGAGCTCTATCCGGACTGGGCAGCGATCGCGGGCCAGACGGTCGCCCATCTGCGCCTGCAGGCGGGCCATCACCCCGGGGACGCCGCCACCGGGGAACTCGTCGCCGAACTCTCCCGCGCCGACGAGGACTTCCGACGCCTGTGGGCCGACCACGGGGTCAAGCCCTGCGACCACGGAGTGAAACAGCTGCGGCACCCGGTCGCGGGCCTGCTGACCCTCCCGTACGAGACCCTCGCGATCCCCGGGGCGCCGGACCAGCTGATCGTCGCCTACACACCGGAACCGGGCTCGGAGACGGCGGAAGGGCTGCTGTTGCTGGGCAGTTGGAAAGCGAAGACGACCGCAATCCGTCATTGAGGAACCACGACGGGGAGCAACCACGTCCGCGAGAGCGGCGCCGGTTCAGGCGCAAAAAAGGGCGCGGGGACCGCCGCACCCCCTGTTCGGGGGGGCGGGACGACGGCGGTCCCCGCGAGGGACGCGGGCCTGGTCAGGGCCGGGCTGGCGCGTCAGTAGGGTCCATGGAGGTCCGGGAGCCGCTCCGGAGGTCCTTGACGCCTACGGTGTCGACCTGGGCGGGGAGCCGCTCCCGCCCTGCCGACACCCACCAATGTGCAGGACTCGTGTTAAGCGGGTGCTGCGCGAACGTGACACGCTCGTACCACTTCCGCGAAGTCCACGAAGATCACGGACGCCCCAAGTTCACCCGGTTCACGGGTGGTTCACCGGGTGTTCGCCGCCGCTTTCCCGGTCCTGGCGAGGAAGGACAGCAGGTCCTGCCGGCTGACCACACCGGTCGGCTTGCCCTCGACCAGGACGATCGCCGCGTCCGCCTTGCCCAGCACGGCCATCAGGTCCTCGACCGGTTCGCCGGAACCGACCTGGGGCAGCGGGCCGCACATGTGCTTCTCCAGCGGGTCCTCCAGCGAGGCGCTCTTGCTGAACAGCGCGTCCAGCAGCTCGCGTTCGACGACCGAGCCGACGACCTCGGCGGCCATCACGTCGGGGTGGCCCGCGCCCGGCTTGACGACCGGCATCTGCGAGACGCCGTACTCCCGCAGTACGTCGATGGCCTGGCCGACCGTCTCGTCCGGGTGCATGTGGACGAGGGAGGGCATGCGGTCGCCCTCCTTGTCGGCCAGGACGTCGCCGACGCGGGCGCTCGGGCCCGTGTCCTCGAGGAAGCCGTAGTCGGCCATCCACTCGTCGTTGAAGATCTTGCTGAGGTAGCCGCGCCCGCTGTCCGGCAGCAGCACCACCACGACGTCGTCCTCGCCGAGGCGCCCGGCGACCTCCAGCGCGGCGACGACCGCCATGCCGCAGGAGCCGCCGACCAGCAGGCCCTCCTCCTTGGCGAGGCGGCGGGTCATCTGGAAGGAGTCCTTGTCGGACACGGCGACGATCTCGTCCGCGACGGTCCGGTCGTAGGCGGTCGGCCAGAAGTCCTCGCCGACGCCCTCGACGAGGTACGGACGCCCGGAGCCGCCGGAGTAGACGGAGCCCTCGGGGTCGGCTCCGACGACCTTCACCTTGCCGTCGCTGATCTCCTTGAGGTAGCGCCCGGTCCCGGAGATGGTGCCGCCGGTGCCCACACCCGTCACGAAGTGGGTGATCCTCCCCTCCGTCTGCTCCCACAGCTCGGGGCCGGTGGAGTGGTAGTGGGAGAGCGGGTTGTGGGGGTTGGAGTACTGGTCGGGCTTCCAGGCGCCCGGCGTCTCACGGACCAGCCGGTCGGACACGTTGTAGTAGGAGTCCGGGTGCTCGGGGTCCACGGCGGTCGGGCACACGACGACCTCGGCGCCGTACGCGCGCAGCACGTTGATCTTGTCGGTGCTCACCTTGTCGGGGCACACGAAGATGCACTTGTACCCCTTCTGCTGCGCCACGATGGCGAGCCCGACCCCGGTGTTTCCGCTGGTCGGCTCCACGATCGTGCCGCCGGGCTTGAGCGCGCCGCTCTCCTCCGCCGCCTCGATCATGCGCAGGGCGATGCGGTCCTTCACGGAACCGCCGGGATTGAAGTACTCCACCTTGGCCAGGACGGTCGCCCTGATGCCCTTGGTCACGCTGTTGAGCCTCACCAGCGGGGTGTTGCCGACGAGACTGATCATCGAGTCGTGGAACTGCACCGTTGTCTCCGGATGCCGCAGAAGAAGTGGTCTGTGTGGTGCCGCCAGCCTATGTGCTGCCCGTGGTCCGTGACGGTCGTTCACTCCGCGTTGAGATTGGGCGACGGCCTGTACGGGGCAAGCACTGGGTGTACGGGTTCGAGGAGGTGGCGGCGACGCATGACGAGCATGTCGAGGGCGAGGGTGGCCCGGCGGATCGCGGCCGGCGCGGCGTACGGCGGCGGCGGGATCGGTCTGGCGGGGGCGGCCGCCGTGGGTCTGGTGCTGGCGGAGGTGCAGCTGGCGCGGCGCCGGGTGGGCAACGGCACGTCCGGGCACGTGCCGAACGCGGACGGGCTGTACGGCCGTGCGTACGCCGGCCCCGGTGAATCGCCGCTGCGGCTGACGATGCTGGGCGACTCCACGGCCGCGGGCCAGGGCGTGCACCGGTCCGGGCAGACACCGGGGGCGCTGCTGGCGTCGGGGCTGGCGGCGCTGGCGGAGTGCCCGGTGCGGTTGCGCACGGTGGCGACACCCGGGGCCCGTTCGGACGACCTGGACCGCCAGGTGGCCCTGGTGCTGGCCGACTCCGATCCGGTGCCCGACATCTGCGTGATCATGGTCGGCGCGAACGACGTCACCCACCGCATGCCCCCGACCCGCTCGGTCCGCTGCCTGGCGTCGGCGGTACGGCGGCTGCGCACGGCCGGTGCGGAGGTCGTGGTCGGCACCTGTCCCGACCTGGGCACCATCGAGCCGGTCCGGCAGCCGTTGCGCTGGCTGGCGCGACGGGCCTCGCGTCAGCTGGCGGCCGCCCAGACGATCGGAGTCGTCGAGCAGGGCGGCCGCACGGTGTCCCTGGGCGATCTGCTGGGCCCCGAGTTCGCCGAGAACCCGCGCGAGCTGTTCGGCCCCGACAGCTACCACCCCTCCGCCGAGGGCTATGCGACGGCGGCGATGGCGGTGCTGCCGAGTGTCTGCGCCTCCCTCGGTCTGTGGCCGGCCGAGGAGGAGCGCCCGGACGCCTCCCGTCGCGAGGGCTTCCTGCCGGTGGCCCGGGCGGCGGCGGAGGCCGCGTCGGAGGCGGGCACGGAGGTCGCGGCGGCGATGCCGACCGGGTCGCGGGGACCCTGGGCCCTGCTGAAGCGGAGGCGGCGCCGGCGGGTACCCGAGCAGGAGCCGGCGCCTGCCACTCCCTCGAACTGAGGACAGGGAAAGCAAGCGCTTAGTAAACTGCGGCCAGAGTCACACCGCGAGACCCGTGACCCAGCCCATACGTACGGGTAACTTCCCAGACAGCCCAGCCAGACCACCCGGTACGTCAATGGAGCCGTGATGCCCGAAGCCGTGATCGTCTCAGCCGCCCGCTCCCCCATCGGCCGCGCCGTCAAGGGCTCCCTCAAGGACCTCCGCCCGGACGACCTGACCGCCACGATCGTCCAGGCCGCCCTGGCCAAGGTCCCCGAGCTGGACCCGAGGGACATCGACGACCTGATGCTGGGCTGCGGCCTGCCCGGCGGCGAGCAGGGCCACAACCTCGGCCGCGTCGTGGCCGTACAGATGGGAATGGACCACCTGCCGGGCTGCACCATCACCCGGTACTGCTCCTCCTCCCTGCAGACCTCCCGCATGGCCCTGCACGCCATCAAGGCGGGCGAGGGCGACGTCTTCATCTCGGCCGGCGTGGAGACCGTCTCCCGGTACGCGAAGGGCAGCTCCGACGGCCTGCCCGACACGCACAACCCGCTCTTCGCCGACGCCGAGGCCCGCACGGTCGAGACCGCCCAGTCCGAGGGCTCGACCTGGCACGACCCGCGCGAGGACGGCCTGCTGCCCGACCCGTACATCGCGATGGGCCAGACCGCCGAGAACCTGGCCCGCTCCAAGGGCGTCACCCGTCAGGACATGGACGAGTTCGGCGTCCGCTCGCAGAACCTCGCCGAGGAAGCCATCAAGAACGGCTTCTGGGAGCGCGAGATCACCCCGGTGACCCTCCCCGACGGCACGGTCGTCGCCAAGGACGACGGCCCCCGCGCCGGCGTCACGCTGGAGGGCGTCCAGGGCCTCAAGCCGGTCTTCCGCCCGGACGGCCTGGTCACCGCCGCCAACTGCTGCCCGCTGAACGACGGCGCCGCCGCGCTCGTGATCATGTCCGACACCAAGGCCCGCGAGCTCGGCCTCACCCCGCTCGCCCGCATCGTGTCGACCGGCGTCTCCGGCCTCTCCCCCGAGATCATGGGCCTCGGCCCGGTCGAGGCGAGCAAGCAGGCCCTCAAGCGGGCCGGGCTGACCATCGACGACATCGACCTGACCGAGATCAACGAGGCGTTCGCCGCCCAGGTGATCCCCTCCTACCGCGACCTGGGCATCCCGCTGGAGAAGCTGAACGTCAACGGCGGTGCCATCGCCGTCGGCCACCCCTTCGGCATGACCGGCGCCCGCATCACGACCACGCTCATCAACTCCCTCCAGTTCCACGACAAGCAGTTCGGTCTGGAGACGATGTGCGTCGGCGGCGGCCAGGGCATGGCCATGGTCATCGAGCGCCTCAGCTGAGCACCGCACCGTAGCCGCCGTAGCACCGGCTGTGAGGCGTTGGCCCGGAACCCCGGAAACTCCAGGGTTCTGGGCCGTTTTGTGATCCAATCTCCCCCAGGATGTGACCTATCTCCCTCCGCCCGGGGAGAAGCGCAGGTCACAGCAGCCACACCCCCTCCCCCGAGGGCGAAGCCCTGTCCGTTTGGTGACGTTACGCACTGACAGCTGGTTAGTCCGCCCTTCAAGCTGATGTAGGAAGTCGGGGGTCGACTTTGAACCGGGAGTTACGTCAGTGAGCGCCATGCCGATCGCGTTGCTGGTCACCACGGCCGCCACGGGCGCCGTGGGCGTTGCCGTCCTGCGCACCGTCCTGCAGCTGCGGCGACAGGTCGCGGCCCTGCACACCGCGCTGGCCGAGAACCGCGCCGCCACCACCCGTGCGCTGCTGCCGGCCGCCCGCACTGCCGACACCGAGGAGATACGCGCCGCCGTGGCGGCGGCGCTGGCCGAGGAGCGGGAGCGGGAGCTCGCCGAGGCGCGGGCGTTCTGGGCCGCCCAGGAGACCCGTGACGCCTCCGACGCGCCGTCCCTGCTGGGCCTGCCCGACCCCGATCTGTTCCTGCCCCGGCAGGCCGATTTCGCGGGTCTGGAGTCGGTGTCCGAGCCCGGCGCCGACACCGAGGAACCGGCCGAGTCCCCGGAGCTGGCCGCGGCCCGCCGCCGTCACCCCTCCCACCCGGACTTCGTGCCGGCCCAGTCGCCCGTGGTGAACGACCACGAGCGCACGGTCGCCACCCTGGAGGAGCTGGCCTCCTCCCGCGTGGAGCTGACGGACGTCCGCCCGGGCCCGCTGGGCACCCTCGACGTCTACGTCTTCGCCGACGGCACGACCCTGTGCATGACCCCGGGCCACCGGGAAACCGCGGAGCACCTCGCCACGGCCCTGCGCGCGGGCGAGACCCCGGTCCTCCTCGGCGGCTCCGGCATCGCGGGCGCGTACACCCTCACGTTCGAGTGCGGCGAGGAGAACGTCTACATCCTGGCGGACCGGGTCATCTCGTCCCTTTGAGGGGCGCGGGGCTGTATCGATATGCGGCTCCGCCGCGCGGGCGCGAGCGGCCACATCAAACCCGCACCCGCGCACGGCGCTAAACCCCCGCCCGCTTCTGCGCCTCCTCCACGGCCCTCACCGCGTCATCGACATCGGCGTCACTGGGAATCACGACGGCCAGATCGTGCCCGGCCACGGTGATCTGATCTGCGGCAGCAAACATCCCCGCGTCGGGCATCTCCCGGGGCTCCACGTCAGGAGCCTCCAACCGCTGCGCCCTCCGGGCCAACTCCCGGGCCAGCTCCAGAGCCTCAGCGGCAGCACTACGCTGCAACCGGCTCTGGGGCGCGGCCCTCAAACGATCGGCGAAGTGATCCACCGCACGGGTCAGAGGCGTCGTATCAACCACGCCGCGAGCGTACGCGTCGCACCGGGACTGTTGCCAACGGGCGAACACTCAGGCACGGTGACCTGAAGGACCGGCTTACATCCCAGCGTCCGGAGGCGCCGATGTCCCAAGTCTTCTCCGAAGAGACCCATCGCAACCTGCTAGCCCGCATCCCCCACTGCACCGGTCGTGAGATCACCGACTGGCTTCGCACCGTCGAAGATGGCCCGGCGCTCTTCCGCTTCGAGGAAAAGGTCAGCTGGCTCCGGCACGAACACAACCTGGCCTACGGCCACGCCAAGGCGATCGTCCACGAGTACGACCTGAGGAGGGCCGCGCGCAAACTGCTCTAGGCGCGGACAACGAGAAGGGCCCCGGCCGAAGCCGGGGCCCTATCGCGTACGACGGTCAGTACGAGCCGTACTAGTCGTTGCTGTTGAGGATCGAGATGAGCCTCAGGAACTCCAGGTAGATCCACACCAGCGTCAGCGTGAGGCCGAAGGCCGCGAACCACGCCTCCTCGCGCGGAGCGCCGTAGGCGATGCCGTCCTCGACCTGCTTGAAGTCCAGGGCGAGGAAGCAGGCGCCGAGGATGATGCCGATGACGCCGAAGATGACACCGAGGGCACCACTGCGGAAGCCGAGGCCGTCACCGCCGCCGAACACCGCGAACAGCAGGTTCACGGTCATCAGCAGGATGAAGCCGAGCGCGGCCGCCATCACGAAGCCGTAGAAGCGGCGGTTGACGCGGATCCAGCCGGCCTTGTACGCGATCAGCACACCGGCGAAGACCGCCATGGTGCCGATCACGGCCTGCATGGCCGCGCCGTCGGCGATGCGGTTGTCGACGATGTTGGAGACGACGCCGAGGAAGACACCCTCGAACGCGGCGTACGTCAGGATCAGCGCGGGCGAGGCCTTGCGCTTGAAGGACTGCACGAACGCCAGGACCATGCCGATCAGCGCGGCGCCGATACCGATGCCGTAGCTACGGCCGATGTTGGCGTCGTCGATCGGCAGCAGGGCCCAGGAGAGCGCCGCGGTGAGGATGAGCACACCGAGCGTGCTCCCCGTGCGCAGGACGACGTCGTCGATGGTCATCCGGCCGGTGGTGGCCGGCGCCTGCGGCGGAGCACCGTGCTGCAGGTCCTGCTGGGCGTAAGGGTTCTGCGCGTACGGGTTCTGCGCGTACTGGTCGCCCGTCGGCTGCGCGTACGGGTTGCCCTGCGTGGCGACAGCGGGACCCCCGGCCTGCGGCGCGGTGTTGAAGCCCGCGTAGCCGTTGTCGCGGCTGAACCCCCGTCGCGAGAAGACCGGGTTTCTGCTCCTCATTTCACTCCTCCACGGCCACACGTCATGGCCTTGGCTCAAGAGTAATAGGTAGGCAAAGGAATGACCCTACTGCTTGGGGAGGATCTTTCCCTCGTCGTGCTGCGCAACACGCTACGCGGCTTCGTGATTCCCCCCACCGGAGGGGGTCACTCATGTCTCACCCGAAGGGGAAGCCCGTGTACCCCTCCGCCAGGTCGGTCTCGGCGGCGCGGGAGGAGGCGATCCGCTCCAGCCGGGCGAGCTGGAGCCGGTCCTCGAAGCCGGTCGCGCCGGGGGCGCTGTGGAGCAGGGTCGTCATGTCGTAGGAGAACCGCTCGGCCTGCCAGATCCGGCGCAGGCAGGTCTCCGAGTAGGCGTCCAGCAGTTGCGCCGAACCGGTCACCTTGCGGTGCGTCAGGGCCCGCGCGAACGTCACGACGTCGCCGACGGCGAGATTCAGCCCCTTGGCGCCGGTCGGCGGCACGATGTGCGCGGCGTCACCGGCGAGGAAGAGGCGGCCGTGGCGCATGGGCTCGTGGACGTAGGAGCGCATCGGGGTGACGGACTTCTGGGTGATGGGGCCGCGTTCGAGGCGCCAGTCGTCCGCGGTCTCGAAGCGGCGCTCCAGCTCATCCCAGATCTCCTCGTCGCGCCACGTCTCGGCGTCGGTGCCGTCGGGCACCTGGAGGTAGAGGCGGGAAACGGACGGCGAGCGCATGGAGAGCAGGGCGAAGCCGCGGTCGTGGCGGGCGTAGACCAGCTCGTCGTGCGAGGGCGGTACGTCGGCGAGGATGCCGAGCCAGCCGAAGGGGTACGTCCGTTCGAAGACCTGGGTCAGTTCGGCCGGGATCGCGTTGCGGGCCACGCCCCAGAAGCCGTCGCAGCCGACGACGTAGTCACACTCCAGGACGTCCTCGCGGCCCTCGTGCCGGAAGCGGACGCGCGGGGCGTCGGTGCCGGCGTCCTCCACGGCCAGCGCCTCCGCCTCGAACAGCAGCGGGCCGCCGTCCCGGAGCTGGAGGGCGATGAGGTCCTTGCAGACCTCGGTCTGGGCGTAGACCATCACGGACCGGCCGCCGGTGAGGGCGGGGAAGTCGACGCGGTGGCGTCGGCGGTCGAAGCGCAGTTCGATGCCGTCGTGACGCAGGCCCTCGCGGTCCATGCGCTCCCCGGCGCCGGCCGCGCGCAGCACGTCCGCCGTGCCCTGCTCCAGGATCCCGGCCCGCTGCCGCCGTTCGACATAGGCGCGGTCGCGGCTCTCCAGGACGACCGAGTCGATGCCGGCGTTGTGGAGCAGCCGGGCCAGGAGGAGGCCGGCGGGACCGGCTCCGATGATGCCGACGGTGGTGCGCATCGGGCACCTTCTCTCACTCTTGTTCGTGTGGTGAAAATTTTTTCACCACTGTTCGATGTGAGTTTCCGACGGCATGCGCCCGCTGTCAACGGGCATGCCGTGAAGTCTTCAATGAACCATGCAGGAGTCGGAAGGTGCCCGGAGCCGGACTCGAACCGGCACGCCCGCGAAGGGGCAGCGAGGTTTAAGCTCGCCGTGTCTGCATTCCACCATCCGGGCAGGCCATGGGCTCCGCGTCGAGGTTCCGAGACTATCGGGACGGATCCCCCGAACAGCGGAAGCACGGACCGATGTTGTCTTATTTTATTGACGTCTGAGGGTGCATCAGCACACGGAACGCGCCATCCGCACTTGCCAATAGCCTTCCGTGCGGCGGTGGGCGCCGCATGCGGAATGACGGAATTTCACCGCCCGAACGAGGGCACTCCACCTGTTCTCGACATCCGGACCGCTCAGGTCGCCGACACCGGGGCCACTCAGGGACGTTCGTCATCCCCAGGTATGACACTCCCCCTCACGGTCAGACCGAAGTCGGGCCCCGGAACGGGAACTGCGGGTGACTACACGGCGGCGGGGGACCCGGACGATGGATCACATCCCCCTGACCGCATCACCGTCCGACAGGAGTGCCATCCCGTGACCACCGCTTCCCTCGCCGACCGGGCCACCGCCGTGGCCGCGCGCGCCACGGATCTTTCGAAGATCTACGGGCAGGGTGAGACCCAGGTGGTCGCCCTGGACCGGGTCTCCGCCGACTTCCGGCAGGCCGAGTTCACCGCGATCATGGGCCCCTCGGGCTCCGGCAAGTCGACCCTGATGCACTGTGTGGCCGGTCTCGACTCCTTCTCCTCCGGGTCGGTGCGCATCGGCGACACCGAGCTCGGCTCCCTGAAGGACAAGCAACTGACCAAGTTGCGCCGGGACAAGATCGGCTTCATCTTCCAGGCGTTCAATCTGCTGCCGACCCTGACGGCCCTGGAGAACATCACCCTCCCGATGGACATCGCGGGCCGTAAGCCGGACAAGCAGTGGCTGGATTCCGTCATCCGGATGGTCGGCCTGGCGGACCGGCTGGGCCACCGGCCCTCGCAGCTGTCGGGCGGTCAGCAGCAGCGCGTCGCCGTGGCGCGGGCGCTGGCCTCCAAGCCCGAGATCATCTTCGGTGACGAGCCCACCGGAAACCTCGACTCGCGCTCCGGCGCCGAGGTGCTGGGCTTCCTGCGCAACTCCGTGCGGGAGCTGGGCCAGACGGTGGTGATGGTGACTCACGACCCGGTGGCCGCGGCCTACGCGGACCGGGTCGTCTTCCTCGCGGACGGCCGGATCGTGGACGAGATGCACGGGCCCACCGCCGACTCGGTGCTCGACCGCATGAAGGCGTTCGACGCCAAGGGCCGCACCAGCTGATCCCCCGTCAGGACCGACAGGACTGAGAAGAAGAACCCATGTTCCGTACCGCCTTGCGCAACGTGCTCGCGCACAAGGCCCGGCTCCTGATGACCGTCCTCGCCGTGATGCTCGGCGTGGCCTTCGTGTCGGGGACCCTGGTCTTCACCAACACCATCTCCGACGCCTTCCAGAAGAGCTCCGCCAAGGGCTTCGACCGGGTCGACGTCGCCATGACCTCGGACTACCAGGAATCCGAGGGCGACAAGGTCGGCAAGGTCCACGACCTGGACCGGGCCGTGCTCGACAAGAGTGAGCGGGTTCCCGGTGCCGCGTCCGCCATCGGGGTCGTGCAGGGCTTCACCGCCATCGCCGGCAAGGACGGCAAGCTGATCGGCGAGGGCTTCCAGTCGCAGGGCGGCAACTACTGGGGGGACAAGGACCCCCGCTACCCCCTGACGAGTGGTCACGCGCCCAAGGGCCCGGGCGAGATCCTCATCGACTCCGCGACGGCGAAGCGCGCCGGGTACGAGGTCGGCGACACCGTGCGCATGTCGGTCGACGGGCCGGTCCTGACCCCGAAGATCGCCGGCATCTTCACCACCGACGACGGCAATGTCGCGGCCGGCGGCAGCCTGACTCTGTTCGACACGGCGACCGCGCAGCAGCAGTTCGGCAAGGCGGGCGTCTACGACCAGATCAACGTCAAGGCGAAGCCGGGCGTCTCGCAGGCCGCGCTCAAGGCGGAGCTGGACAAGGCGCTGCCCGAGGGCACCGTCCAGACCACCACCGGCAAGCAGCTCGCCGACGACCAGGCGGAGACCATCTCCCGGTCGATGAGCGGCATGCAGACGGCTCTGCTGGTCTTCGCCGGCATCGCCCTGTTCGTCGGCACGTTCATCATCGCCAACACCTTCACCATGCTGGTCGCCCAGCGCACCAAGGAGCTGGCGCTGATGCGGGCGGTCGGCGCCTCGCGCCGGCAGGTGACGCGGTCGGTGCTGATCGAGGCGTTCGTGGTCGGCGCGGTCGCCGCCGTGACCGGTCTGGTCGCGGGCATCGGCATCGGGGCCGGAATGCGCTCCCTGATGGGTTCGTTCGGCGCGACCGTGCCCGACGGCCCGCTGGTCATCAAGCCGGCCACGATCGCCGCCGCGTTCGCCGTCGGCATCCTGGTGACCATGCTGGCGGCGTGGCTGCCGGGCCGCCGGGCCGCGAAGATCCCGCCGGTCGCGGCCATGAGCAGCGTCCACGCCACGGCCACGACCAAGTCGCTGGTGCTGCGCAACACGCTGGGCACCCTGTTCTCGGCCGCGGGCATCGCGGTGGTCCTGATGGCCACGACCATGGACGGCTCGGACGGCCAGATGCCCATGGGCTTCGGCGCGGTGCTGCTGATCATCGGTGTGTTCATCCTGACCCCGCTGCTGTCCCGCCCGCTGATCGCCGCCGCGGCGCCGGTGCTGCGCGCCTTCGGCGTCTCCGGCAAGCTGGCCCGGCAGAACTCGGTGCGCAACCCGCGCCGTACGGCAGCCACCGCCTCCGCGCTGATGATCGGCCTGACCCTGATCACCGGTATGACGGTGACGGCGGGCAGCCTCCAGCAGGCCATCGACAAGATGGCGGCGTCCGCGATCAAGGCGGACTACGTGGTGTCCATGGCGAACGGCAACCCGCTCTCCCCGGACGTCGAGAAGAAGCTGAAGCAGACCGACGGCGTCACCGCCACCAGCGCGATGACCAACGCCATGGCCCGTGTCGACGGCAAGACCGACGAGTACCTGACCGGCGTCAACGGCGCCGCGATCGGCGAGCTGGCCGCCCCGAAGGTCGAGGACGGCTCCTTCAAGGTCGGCGGCTCCCAGGTCGTCGTGGACAGCACGACCGCCAAGGCCAACCACTGGAAGGCCGGTTCGAGCTTCAGCGTCGCCTTCGAGGACGGCAAGAAGCAGCGGCTCACCGTCGCCGGGACGTACGAGAGCAACGAGTACCTCAGCGGCATCCTGCTCGACCAGTCGACGCTCGCGCCGCACACGTCCGACCCGTACGTCATGAAGGTCATGGCGAAGACCTCCGGCGGCCCGTCCGGCGCGGCCCAGGACAAGCTGGAGAAGGCCCTCGACAACAACCCGGCGATCAAGGTCCAGGACAAGCAGGACATCTCCAACGAGATCGCGCAGATGTTCACGCTGATGCTGAACATGCTCTACGGACTGCTCGCCATGGCCGTGATCGTGGCGGTCCTCGGGGTCATCAACACCCTGGCCATGTCGGTCTTCGAACGCTCCCAGGAGATCGGCATGCTCCGGGCGATCGGCCTGGACCGCAAGGGCATCAAGCGGATGGTCCGGATGGAGTCCCTGGTGATCTCGCTGTTCGGCGGGGTGCTGGGCATCGGCCTGGGCGTGTTCTTCGGCTGGGCGGCCGGTGAGCTGCTGGCCTCGAAGATGCCGACCTACGCGCTGGTCCTGCCCTGGGCCCGGATGGGTGTCTTCCTGCTGCTGGCCGCGACGGTGGGTGTCCTCGCGGCGCTGTGGCCGGCCCGGCGGGCGGCCCGGCTGAACATGCTGGAAGCGATCAAGGCGGAGTAGCGAGAACGGTGAAGGCCCCCTTTCCCACCGGTGGGAGAGGGGGCCTTCGCCGTGTCAGTTCCAGGTACGGGCGCGCAGGGGCATGCCCGACTCCCCTGATTCGGGGGCCCGCACGGCAAGGACCTGGTTGACGCCGATGCGGTTGCGTTCGAAGGCGACGACGCAGGCGGCCATGTACAGGCGCCAGACGCGGGCGCGGCCCGGGCCGGTGAGCTGGACGGCACGCTTCCAGTCGGCCTCCAGTCGGGCGACCCACTGCCGCAGCGTGAGGGCGTAGTGCTCGCGGATCGACTCGACGTCGCGTACCTCGAACCCGGCGCGCTCCAGCTGGGTGACGGTGACGCCGATGGGCTGGAGTTCGCCGCCGGGGAAGACGTAGGCGTCGATGAACGCGTCGACCTCGTACGTCGTCTCGTCCCGCTGCGGGCGGCGGGCGATCTGGTGGTTCAGGAGCCGGCCGCCGGGCTTGAGCAGGTCGTACAGGCCGTCGGCGTACTCCAGGTACCGTTCGGCGCCGACGTGTTCGGCCATGCCGATGGAGGAGATCGCGTCGTACGGGCCGTCGCGGACGTCCCGGTAGTCCTGTACCCGGATCTCGATCCGGTCGGTGAGGCCCTCTTCCGCGACGCGCTTGCGGGCGTACGCGGCCTGCTCCTGCGAGAGCGTGACGCCTACGACGCCCACGCCGTGCTCGCGGGCGGCGTGGATGGCCATGGAACCCCAGCCGCAGCCGACGTCGAGCAGCCGCTGACCGGGGCTCAGGCCGAGCTTGCGGCAGACGAGTTCGAGCTTGTCGCGCTGGGCCTGTTCGAGGGTGGCGTCGGGGCCGGGCCAGTAGGCGCAGGAGTACACCATGGACGGGCCGAGGACGATCTCGTAGAAGTCGTTGCCGACGTCGTAGTGGTGGCTGATGGCGCGTCTGTCGCTGCGCTTGGTGTGCAGGTGGCGGCGGGGGCTCCGGGCCTCCTCGGGGGGCGGGGCGGGCGGCAGCGGGGTCCCGGCGAGCTTGATGAGCCCGCGTACGGCGGAGCGGACCTCGGGGTCGCGCAGGGCCTGGGCGAGGGTGCGGGCGTCCTCGCCGCGCTCCCAGATGTCTCCGGCGAGCAGGTCGAGGGTGGTGTAGAGGTCGCCCTCGATGTCCAGGTCGCCCGCCACCCAGGCGCGGGCCAGACCCAGTTCGCCCGGCTTCCACAGCAGGCGGCGCAGGGCGCGGCGGTTGCGTACGACCAGGGTGGGCGCGCCCGGCGGGCCCGCCTGCGAACCGTCCCAGGCGCGGATGCGCACCGGGGGCGGTGCTCCCAGCAACTGTGCGAAGAGGCCCTGCAGCCGCTGCGCGGCGTCTGCCATGGTGTACACCTCCGTGACGGGGAATCCCGGAATGTCCGACACCACGTAAACACCTGCGGGCCCTCACCGCAGTCCCCGGCACGCGTCATCTCTGAGCAAAACCGCCACTTCGCCCACCCGGCGGTGGGTTCCGTACAACGCCGAAGGACCTCCCGCACCACGGATGGCGGGAGGTCCTTCGGGTCAGGCAGGTGACCGGAGGGTCAGGAGGCCTTGGCCTTCTCCTCGGTCTTCTCCTTCGGCGCGGCGGCGACCGGGGCCGGCTTGGCGGCCTCGTAGAACTCCTCGCGCGGCGTCTCCATCGCGCCGAGGGAGACGACCTCGCGCTTGAGGAACATCGCCAGGGTCCAGTCGGCGAAGACGCGGATCTTGCGGTTCCAGGTCGGCATCGCCAGACCGTGGTAGCCACGGTGCATGTACCAGGCGAGACGGCCCTTGAGCTTGATCTTCATCTTGCCCATGACGATCATCGCGACGCCCTTGTGGAGGCCGAGACCGGCCACCGCGCCCTTGTTGGCGTGGGCGTAGTCCTTCTGCGGGAAGCCCCGCATGCCGGAGACCACGTTGTCGCCGAGGACGCGGGCCTGGCGCAGCGCGTGCTGGGCGTTCGGCGGGCACCAGGCGTTCTCGTTGCCGGCCTTGCGGCCGACGAGGTCCGGGACCTGGGCGTTGTCGCCGGCGGCCCAGATGTAGTCGGTGCCCTTGACCTGGAGGGTCGGCTCGCAGTCGACGTGACCGCGGGGGCCGAGCGGCAGGCCGTAGCGGGACAGGGCCGGGTTGGGCTTGACGCCGGCGGTCCAGACGATGGTGCTGGAGTCGACCTCGAGGCCGTTCTTCAGCACCACGTGGCCGTCGACGCAGGAGTCCATGGAGGTGGACAGGTAGACCTCGACACCGCGGCCCTCGAGGTGCTCCTTGCCGTACTTGCCGAGCTTGGGACCGACCTCGGGGAGGATCTTGTCGGCGGCGTCGACGAGGATGAAGCGCATGTCCTCACGGGACACGTTCTTGTAGTACTTCGCCGCGTCGCGGGCCATGTCCTCGACCTCGCCGATGGTCTCCGCACCGGCGAAACCGCCGCCCACGAAGACGAAGGTGAGCGCCTTGCGGCGGATCTCCTCGTCGGTGGTGGAGTCGGCCTTGTCGAGCTGCTCGAGGACGTGGTTGCGCAGGCCGATGGCCTCCTCGACGCCCTTCATGCCGATGCCCTGTTCGGCGAGGCCGGGGATCGGGAAGGTGCGGGAGACCGCGCCGAGCGCGATCACCAGGTAGTCGAAGGGCAGCTCGTAGGCCTCGCCGACCAGCGGGGAGACCGTGGCGACCTTGCGGTCCTGGTCGATGGTGGTGACCCGGCCGGTGAGGACCTCCGCCTTGGGCAGCACGCGTCGCAGCGGGACGACGACGTGGCGCGGGGAGATGTTGCCGGCGGCGGCTTCGGGGAGGAAGGGCTGGTAGGTCATGTACGACCGGGGGTCGACGACCGTGACGGTCGCCTCTCCGTAGCGCATCTTCTTCTGGATGCGCCGAGCTGCGTACAGGCCTACGTACCCACCGCCTACTACGAGGATCCTGGGACGCTCCGTGGTGCTCATGCCATCGAGTATCCACCCGCCTCAGGGGGGTGGCTCGTGCGCCCCTTCACAAGCTCGGTCAGGGTGTGTGTTATCCTCCGCGGCTCGCGTGATCCATGTCATGGTGACAACCGGGATCCTTTGTGCACCCCGGACCGTTGTCAATGCCGCGTGAGCTGCCTCTCTGGGCGGAAAGGGCCTCCGTGAGGCCACCCCGGAACCCTGCCCCGAGCCCCTTCCCCGACACCTCCATACCATGCTTCTGAACATGTTCAAAGGCACCCAAGGGCCCCGGATGGGTCAACGGGACGCTTCTTGTCGCTCTCGCGGGCCGAATTCCTTGTGAAGAACTTCACGAACTTTTCCGACGAGCTGTCGCCGGGGGGTCCACAGGAGCCCCCCGGACGCGCTCAAACGTGATCCATGCCTGCTCAGAAGCGGGCTACGCGACCGACCAAGCGATGCCGTCGAGGATGTCGTGCTCGCTCACCACGACCTCCTCGGCGCCGATCCGCTCCATGATCGACAGCAGTACGAGAGCCCCCGCGCCGATCACGTCGACCCGGCCCGGGTGCATGGAGGGCACGGCCGCGCGCTCGGCGTGGGTGGAGCGCAGCAGCCACTCGGTGATCTCGCGGACCCGGTCGTGGGAGACCCGGGAGTGGTGGATGGCGGCCGAGTCGTACTCGGGCAGCTCCTGGGCGATCGCCGACACGGTCGTCACGGAGCCGGCCAGGCCCACCAGGGTGCGGGCCTCGCGCAGCGGGACCGTCTCCTCGGCGAGGTCGAGGGCGGCCTCGATGTCCGCCCGCATCGCCGCGATCTGCTCCTTCGACGGCGGGTCGCTCACCACGCCGTCCCGGACCAGGTGACGCTCGGTCATCCGGACGCAGCCGATGTCCACCGAGCGGGCCGCCCGGACATGGTCGTCGCCGACGACGAACTCGGTCGAGCCGCCGCCGATGTCCACGACGAGGTAGGGCTTCGGGAGGTGGTCTCCCCCGGCGAGCTCCCTGGTGGCGCCGGTGAAGGAGAACTCGGCCTCCTGGTCCCCGGAGATCACCTCGGGCTCGACGCCCAGGATGTCCAGCACGCCGCGTACGAACTCGTCGCGGTTCTCGGCGTCCCGGGAGGCGGAGGTCGCCACGAACCGCAGCCGCTCCGCCCCGTGC
This sequence comes from Streptomyces sp. NPDC050546, assembly GCF_044457425.1. NCBI lineage: Bacteria > Bacillati > Actinomycetota > Actinomycetes > Kitasatosporales > Streptomycetaceae > Streptomyces > Streptomyces sp. NPDC050546. Next base: position 526,886 of record NZ_JBITGX010000003.1, on the reverse strand, counting down.
TCCTTGATGATCCCGGCGTACTCGCGGCACGCCGCGAAGGTCCGCCGCAGCGCCTCGGGGGCGAGCCGGCCGGTGCGGTCGACGCCCTGCCCGAGCCGCACGATGGTCATCCGGCGGTCCAGGTCGGTCAACTCGCCGGTGGCGCCCGCGCCGGAGGCGCTGTCGGACACAGTGGCGTCCGCGACCAGGAGCCGGATGGAGTTCGTACCGCAGTCCACGGCGGCGACACGGGTCACTGGGCGGCCTCCTCATCGGTCGTCACGCCCGTCACACACGGGCCCTTGCGCCACCACTCCGGGAGCATCTCGATCGCCTCGTCGCCGAGCGGGTTCACCCCGGGCCCCGCGGCCAGCGAGTGGCCCACGAGCACGTGCAGGCACTTCACCCGGTCCGGCATGCCGCCGGCGCTGGGGAAGTTCTTCAGCTCCTCGATCTCGTCCCGGCGCCTGATGTAGTCCTCGTGCGCCGCCCGGTAGGCCGCCGCCAGCTCCGGGTCCGAGGCCAGCCGCTCGGTCATCTCCTTCATCACGCCGTTCGCCTCCAGCGTGCCGATGGCCGAGGCGGCGCGCGGGCACGTCAGGTAGTACAGCGTCGGGAACGGCGTCCCGTCCGGCAGCCGGGGTGCCGTCTCGACGACGTCGGGCTGCCCGCACGGGCACCGGTGCGCGATCGCGCGCAGACCGCGCGGGGGCCGACCGAGCTGCTGCTTGAAGGCCTCGACGTCGGCGTCGGTGGGCTCGGTGCGCGGGGTGGTCGGCGGGGGCGTTTCCATGACTGTCTTCAGGCTGTCTTTCTTTGAGTCAGGTATTCGAGTGTCAGATCTTCGAGTCGGTGGCCGGCTGGTCCTCGGGTTCACCGGGCGGAGGCGTCGGACTTGTCGACGCCGTCCCACACGTTCGCGTACCAGGGGCGGTCGGCCGTCCCGAGCACGGCGTGCGACTGCCGCGCCGCGTGCGGGTCGACCACGATGAATCCCGTCTCCCCCGGCATGACGTAGTGCAACCGCTGCCGGATCTGCTGCTCCGCGTACGCGTCGTCCTGCCAGCGCGCCTTCTGGTCGCGCAGCCGTTCGACACGCTGTCGGGCCTGCTGCTGTTCGCGCTGGAGGTCGTCGATCTCGGCGCGCTGGGAGACGTACTCCCGCATCGGGTAGGCCAGCGCCACGATCAGCGTGCACATCACCAGGGCGAGCAGCGCGGCCCGGCCGGTCAGCCGGGAGCGGCGGGCCTGGCGCCGGGTCTGGGAGCGGTAGACCCGGGCCGCGGTCTGCTCGCCGAGCAGCCGGATCCTGGTCGCGGTGGAGAAACGGTCCCGGTCCTTCACGGCCATGGTCTCCCCGCTCTCCCGCTCCACCGTCCAACGCGCGTACGTCCCCGGACACGGTACGGGACCGAGTACGGGGACGTACGTACGACTGGCTCAGGCTTGACCCTTAACGGGTCACCCGGGTCAGCCCTTGAAGCGCGGGAAGGCGCTGCGGCCGGCGTAGACCGCCGCGTCGTCGAGGATCTCCTCGATGCGCAGCAGCTGGTTGTACTTGGCGACACGCTCGGAGCGGGCCGGGGCACCGGTCTTGATCTGGCCGCAGTTGGTGGCGACGGCCAGGTCGGCGATGGTGACGTCCTCGGTCTCGCCGGAGCGGTGGGACATCATGCACTTGAAGCCGTTGCGCTGGGCCAGCTCGACGGCGTCCAGGGTCTCGGTCAGCGAACCGATCTGGTTGACCTTGACCAGCAGGGCGTTGGCGGCGTTCTCGTCGATGCCGCGGGCGAGGCGCTCGGGGTTGGTGACGAACAGGTCGTCGCCGACGATCTGGACCTTGTCGCCGAGCTTCTCGGTGAGGACCTTCCAGCCGTCCCAGTCGTCCTCGAACAGCGGGTCCTCGATGGAGACGAGCGGGTACGCGTCGACGAGCTCGGCGTAGTACTCGGTCATCTCGGCGGCGGAGCGCGTCTTGCCCTCGAAGGTGTAGGCGCCGTCCTTGTAGAACTCGGACGCGGCCACGTCGAGGGCGAGGGCGATCTGCTCGCCGGGCGTGTAGCCGGCCTCCTTGATCGCCTCGAGGATGAGGTCGAGGGCCTCGCGGTTGGAGCCGAGGTTCGGGGCGAAGCCGCCCTCGTCGCCGAGGCCGGTGGCCAGGCCCTTGCTCTTCAGGACCTTCTTCAGCGTGTGGTAGACCTCGGCGCCCCAGCGCAGGGCCTCGGAGAAGGACTCCGCGCCGATCGGGGCGATCATGAACTCCTGGATGTCCACGTTGGAGTCGGCGTGCGAGCCGCCATTCAGGATGTTCATCATCGGCACCGGCAGCAGGTGCGCGTTCGGGCCGCCCAGGTAGCGGAACAGCGGCAGGTCGCTGGCCTCGGAGGCGGCGTGGGCGACGGCGAGGGAGACGCCGAGGATGGCGTTGGCGCCGAGGGAGCCCTTGTTGTCGGTGGCGTCCAGGTCGAACATGGCCTGGTCGATCAGGCGCTGCTCGGTGGCGTCGTAGCCGACGAGCTCCGGGCCGATCTGCTCGATGACCGCGAGGACGGCCTTCTCCACACCCTTGCCGAGGTAGCGGTTCGAGTCGCCGTCGCGCAGCTCGATGGCCTCGAAGGCGCCCGTGGAGGCGCCGGACGGAACGGCGGCACGACCGGTGCTGCCGTCGTCGAGGCCGACCTCGACCTCGACCGTGGGGTTGCCTCGGGAGTCCAGGATTTCCCGGGCTACGACGACGTCGATGGACGGCACGAGCATCTCCTTCTTATGTGACGCGGGTACGCGGGTCGCGGGGACCCGGCGAGGTGCGGGCCGTGGTGGCTCGCGACATGAGCCTAACCGGCTCCGGCCGATCGGCCACCGGGTCGCCCACCCCATGGACAGAACCGAGCGTAAATTGTTTCCGAACGGAACAAAGACGGTTGTGGAAAAACCGGGCAGAAAAAACCCCGCCCCGGTGCGTACGGGGGGAAGACGCACCGGAGCGGGGAGCCCGTGGGGACGGGGGCCGCCCCCTGAGGGGCGGAGGGCCGCTGCTTACTTCAGGTGCAGCTGCTGGCCCGGGTAGATGAGGTTGGCGTCCTCGACGATGTCCTTGTTCAGCTGGAACAGCTTCTCCCAGCCGCCCTCGACCTTCTTGTCCGACGCGATCGAGCTGAGGGTGTCGCCCTTGACGACCTTGTACTCGCCGTCGCCCTTCTTGACCTTCTCGCCGGTCGGGGTGGTGACGGTCTTCTTCGCGGCCGGGCGCTCGTCGGAGCGGGAGGCCGGCTGCTGCTGGGTCTCGCGGGACTCGGTGCTCTGCTCGCTCTGCTGCGAGGAGCTGCCGGAGTCGCCGGAGTCGTCCGAGGAGGAGCCACCGCCGCTGGCGTTCGACAGGCCCTTGCCGCAGACCGGCCAGGCACCCTTGCCCTGGCCCGCGAGGACCTTCTCGCCGATCTCGATCTGCTGCTCCTTGGTGGCCTGGTCGGCGGTGGCGGCGTACTTGGTGCCGCCGTAGCCGGACCAGGTGGAGGCGGAGAACTGCAGACCGCCGTAGTAGCCGTTGCCGGTGTTGATGGACCAGTTGCCCCCGGCCTCGCACTGGGCGACGGCGTCCCACTCCGAGGCGGTGGCGGCGGAAGCGCCGCCGGCGGCCATCAGCGGGGCGGCGACAGCGGCGCCGGTGACACCGGCGACGGCGATGGCACGGCTGGCCTTGGACGGACGGCGGTGCTTGCCCTTGCTGGAAAACAGCATGGAAGGATCCCCTCACCGACGCCTGCGAGGTGAGCTGTCGGGTTCGGGCCGGTTGAGTTGCCCGGCCGCGTCCCTCCCGGGACACGGCTTCACCCCAAGCCCTTCCGGCGCAACTGGCCGGTCGGGCACCTACCTTGGGTCCCCCGCTCCTGCCTACGGCGCTTGACGCGACGACTGTTCCCGTGCGGCCGCTGGCAGGATTCGGCGTTGCGGCAGCCGGGGCTCGTGGTGACGAGCGGTCCCGACCGTAGCCACGCGATCCGCCGAATTTCAAAGACGATCAGGGCTTCTGAGATCTATCTCTCACGGGCATCAAACGGGACATTCGCCGCGAAACATGACGCGAACTCGCACGGTTTCGGGGCGACTTCCGCCCCCGTTTCCGCACTGCCCGAACAGCTACTTCCCGTCCGCTTCGCCCTCTACGGTGAGCTTCTCACCGGGGCGGATGAGGTTCGGGTCGGCACCGACGGCCTTCTTGTTGCCGTCGTAGAGCTCGTGCCATCCGCCGCTGATGTCAAGGGAGTCGGCGATGGACCAGAGGCTGTCGCCGATACCCACGATGTAGGCACCGTCGGACGCGTCGTCGGAGCCCTCGTCGCCGCGCGAGGCGTGACGGCCGGTGGACTCGTCCGTACGGCCGCTCTCGGGCGTGCGGGTTTCGTCGGCGCTGGGGCCGCGGTGACGGCCGGAGCCGGTGTCCGTTCCGGTCTCGGCGGGGGCCGAAGATTCGTCGCCCTGCCGTGAGTTGTCGGACTTGCCACCCTCGGGCGTGGCCGACGGGGAGCTGCCGGGCTCCTGGTCCTGCGCGGTGGAGTCCCCGGATTCGGGCGACTTGTCGGACTTGGAGCCTTCGTCCTGCGAAGTCGACGGCGCGCCGGAGGACGGCGAGTCGGACGGGGAAGGGGATGAGCCGAGAGAGTCGAGCAATCCGGACGAATCCGAAGAATCGGATGAGTCGCTTGAATCGGATGACTTCTTGTCCTGCTCGAGGCCGGAGAGCAGTCCGCAGGTGCGCCAGGCGCCGGCTCCCTGGTCGGCGAGGATTCTCTCGGCCACGGCTATCTGCTGGGAACGGCTGGCCAGGTCGGCGCTCGGGGCGTAGTCGAGGCCGCCGTGGTTCTCCCAGTCCTCCTGCGACAACTGCAGGCCGCCGAAGTACCCGTTGCCACTGTTCTGGCTCCAGGCACCGCCGGTCTCGCAGTCCGCGACCCGGTCCCAGGTCGTGCCGTCGGCGGCGCTGGCGCCGGAGGCCCCGAGGAGCGGGATCGCGATGGCGGAGCCGGTCACTCCGGCCGCGAGGAGGAGTGCCGGAGCCTGGCGGGGGCGACGGTGCCGACCGTTCCCGGAGAGCATACGGAGACCTTTCGCGAAGACAGCAGTGACCTGCGCGGCGCAGGTTCTCCTGGGTCGCGCTGATGATGGGTGAACGTATAGGCAGACGATCACTTGTCACAAGTTAATGCCGCGTAGATCACGTGAAGATCACAACCCTGACGGCGTGTCACCTTTGGGCGCGGGCGTGAACTCCACCGGCAGGGTGCGCAGCCCGCGCATGATCAGGCCGCCGCGCCACCTCAGCTCGGCGGGGTCGGCCGCGAGCCTCAGGTCCGGGAGACGGGTGAGGAGCGTGGCGAGGGCGGTCTGGCCCTCCAGGCGGGCGAGCGGGGCGCCGAGGCAGTAGTGGATGCCATGCCCGTAACCGAGGTGCTGGTTGTCGCGGCGGGCGAGGTCGAGCACGTCCGGATCGGCGAACCGCTCCGGGTCCCGGTCGGCGGCGGCCAGGACGACGAGGACGGGGTCACCGGCCTCGATGTGCCGACCGCCGATCGTGAGGGGCTGTGTGGCGAAGCGCCAGGTGGCGAGTTCGACGGGTCCGTCGAAGCGCAGGAGTTCCTCGACGCCGGTCTCCAGGAGGCCTCTCTCCCCGGCGCCGAGGGACGCCTGGAGCCGGGTGCGCTGCTCGGGGTGGGTGAGCAGGGCGTAGGTGCCGTTGCCGATCAGGTTCACGGTCGTCTCGAAACCGGCGAACAGCAGGATGAAGGCCATGGCGGCGGCCTCGTTCTCGGTGAGGTGCTCGCCGTGGTCGGAGGCGCGGATGAGACCGGAGATGAGGTCCTCGCCGGGGGCCGGTTCGGCGGGGAGCGCCTCCCGCTTGCGGTGGATGAGGTCGGCGAGATAGCCGCGCATCTTCTTCACGGACCGCGCCACGCCGCCCCGGGGCCCGCCCTGGTGACGGATCATCATGCCCGCCCAGTCCCGGAAGTCGTCCTGGTCCTCGCGGGGGACGCCGAGCAGGTCGCAGATGGCGTAGATGGGGAGCGGGAAGGCGAACTCGTGGATCAGGTCGGCGGACCCCTGCTCCGCGAACCCGTCGATGAGACCGTCGGTGAGCTCCTGCACCCGCTGCTCGAACTCGGAGACCCGGCGGGGCGTGAACGCCTTGGATACGAGCCGCCGCAGCCGGGTGTGGTCCGGCGGATCGATGTTGAGCAGATGCGTCATCAACTCGGCCTTGCGCTCACCGGGGATACCGGTCTTGCCCTTGGCGTGCGCGGGTTCGTGATGATGTGCCGGGTTCTTGGAGAGCCGGTTGTCGGCGAGGGTCTGCTTGGCGTCGGCGTACCGCGTGACCAGCCAGGCCTCGACGCCGCTGGGGAGCTTGGTCCGGTGCACGGGGGCGTGCTCACGGAGCCAGGCGTAGGCGGGGTAGGGGTTGCTCGCGAACTCCCAGGTGAAGAGGTCGGGAGCGGCGGGCGGGCTGGGCCGGTGCTGGTCGGTCACTCCTCGACCGTATCCGGCCTTCCGGGGCTGCCCTGCCTCGGTCCGCTCAGCCCTCGGTCTCCCTGATCGCGTCCCGGTAGGCGCGGGCCGCCGCTCTCAGGGCCGCCTCCGGGTCCACGCCCTCCGACTCGGCGCGGACCGCCAGGGCCAGGAGGTCGTAGCCGATGCCTTCGACGGGTGGGAGGGGTATGTCCAGGTTCGCTGTGCGGGCCCGGGAGGCCAGCTTGGCGGCGAGGGCCAGGCCGGGCTGGCCGAGGGGGATGCCCTCGGTGACGGAGGTGCGCTGCTTCTCGACCGCCTTGGTGCGCAGCCAGTGCTCCTTGACCTCCTCGGGGGTGGTGGCCGTCTCCTCGCCGAAGACATGCGGGTGGCGGTGGATCAGCTTGGCGACGATGCCGCCGGCGACGTCGTCGATGGAGAAGGGCGCCTCCAGGTCCTCCTCGGCTATCCGGGCGTGGAAGACCACCTGGAGGAGGACGTCACCGAGCTCCTCGCGCAGTTCGTCGCGGTCGCCCTCCTCGATCGCCTCGACGAGTTCGTACGCCTCCTCGATGCCGTACTTCGCCAGGCCCTTGTGGGTCTGGCGGGAGGACCAGGGGCACTCGGCGCGGATGCGGTCCATGACCTGGACGAGGTCGAGCAGGCGGGCGCCCGGCAGGTCGTAGGAGGCGGGGAGGAGCTCCAGCTCGGGCATGTCGACACGGCCGGTGCCGGCCAGGCGCGCCAGGCCGTCCGTGAGGGCCGGCTCGCCCTCGCCGGTCGCCACGACGACCACCGTGCGGCCCCCGGCGCAGACGTCGATCAGCTCCTGGGCGGCCGGGGACGCCTCGTCGACGGCTATCCCCGCCTCGCGCAGATACGGCAGCTGCGGGTGGGTGCCGTCCGCGCACAGCACCCGGTCGGCCGCGTGCAGTGCCTGCCAGGCGGGCCAGGAGAGCAGGCCGGGGGCGACGCGGTGGCTGGTGGTGAGCAGGACGATGCGGCCGGGGGCGGTGGCCGTGCCGGGGGCGGTCTGCTCGGGTCGCGGGGTGGCTTCGGGGCTGTTGGCGTTCACGGTTCGAAGCTATCCCACGTCGCCGACAGCCCCCGAAGTTATCCACAGGCCCGGTGGAGGGGGCCTCGGGTACCTCTTACATGCCCTGCTGTGTCTGGGCCGTCGTCACGTCCCGCACCCACGGCGTCTTCGCGTCGGCGCGGCTGCTCTTCTGGACGTCCCAGGTGCCGTAACGCGGGTTGAGGTCGACGTCCAGGTCCTTGGAGGCGTCGGACAGGGCCTTCCAGAACTCGGGACGGCTGGTGTCGGTGTTGAGCTTCTCGGCGAGCTTCTGGGCCTCTAGCTGGAGGCGGAGGTTGTCGTCCAGGCGCTCCGGCGGGATGCCGTACTGCTGGAGCCAGGTCGTCTCCAGCGCCTTGGCGCCGCCGGCCTGCTCCTCCAGGCCGGACCGCATCTCCTGGATCTCCTTGCGGGTGACGGTCACCCCGGCGTTCTCGGCGGCGCGGTGCAGCACCCGGTCGAGGATCATGGTGTGCAGGGTGTCGCGGGTGAGGGTGCCGGTCCGGGCGATGGCCTGCTGGTACTGGGCGTCGTTCGGCACGGTCGCCCGCTGGGCCGCGCGTACCTCGCCGACCCGGTCCTCCAGCTGGGAGACGGTGATCCGCTGCCCGCCGACCACGGCCGCGGCGCCGGGATGCGCGTCGTTTCCGCAGGCGGTGAGGAGGGGCGCCGCGGCGGCGATCGCGGCGGTGAGGACGAGCGCGGTGCGACGGCGGCGGCGGTGCAAGGAAACCTCCCGAGGAGATTGTGCGACGGTGCACAAGGTCTTGCGTTGATCGATGTTAGGCAGTGGGCGAGCTCTGGCCAACCCATTCGACCAACGATTCACCAGGACTTCCGGCACCGCCGCGCCGCCCCCGGGCCGGTGGTCAGCCTCGGACCTGTCCCAGCCACTGCAGTGTCCGGCGGATCTCCGCGCCCAGCGGGTGGCCGGGGCCGTGGGTGCGCTCCACGTCGTGCAGCAGCCGGGCGAGGGTGTCGTGGGCGGCGCCGCGGTCGCCGAGGGCGAGCAGGAGATGGCCGATGCGGCGGCGGACGTCGTGCGCGAGTTCGGGGCCGCCGGCGGCGACGTACTGGTTCTCGTAGTAGGGCAGCACCGCCCGGTACTCGGCGAGCGCGGCGGCCGGTTCGCCCAGCTGTTCAAGGCACTGGGCGGCCTCGTAGCGGAAGCGCAGGGACTGCGGGTCGGCCTGGCCGGCCTCGGCGGCGCGTTCGTCGGCGAGGCGGCGCAGCTCGGGCAGGGCGCGCCGGTACTGCCCGTCGTCGAGGAGCGTGGCCGCGTACTGCTTGCGCAGGGTGCGTACGACCGGGGAGTGCTCGCCGTGCTGTTCGGCGGCGGCGGGCAGGGTCGCGCCGAGGATGTCGACGGCCTGGGTGATGCGGCCCTCGCCGAGGAGCCGTTTGACCTCGTCGACGGCGCGGGCGATGTCCGTCTTCCCGGGCGTCTCGGTGACGGGCGTGGCGGGCGCGGGCTGGGGCGCCGGGGTGCGCGCCCGGTCCGGCCAGGGGGCGTGCGGGCGCAGGAACGGGCGGGTGGGGTCGAGGGGTGCTCCGGTGGGCGTCCCGCGCGCGGGCAGGAGCGGCTCCAGATGCTCGTACACCTCCTGCGCGGAGGCCGGCCGGTGCTGCGGGTCCTTGGCGAGGAGGCGCAGGACGAGCGTCTCCAGGGCCTCGGGGACCTCGGGGCGGGTCCGGCGCACGGGCAGCGGGGGCTCGTACAGATGCCGGTGCAGTACGCCGAGCGCGGTGGAGCCGGAGAAGGGGACGTCGCCGCTGAGCAGTTCGTGCAGGACGACGCCGAGCGCGTACAGGTCGGTGTACGGGCCGACCGCGCCGCCCATCGCCTGCTCGGGGGCCATATAGGCGGGCGAGCCTATGGGGGTGCCGGTGTGGGTGAGGCGGGTGGTGTCCGTGTCCATGACGGAGGCGATGCCCAGGTCGAGGACGCTGACCGTGCCGTCCTGCTTCACCATCACATTGCGCGGCTTGAGGTCGCGGTGGACGATCGGCACGGCGTGCACGGCGCTGAGCACGGCGCACAGTTGCGCGGCGACCGCCACCGCCCACTGCCAGGGGTACGGGTCGTGCTCGGCGAGATGGCCGGCGAGGTCGGCCCCGTCGATGTACTGCATGACGAGGAACAGCTCCTCGCCCTCACTGCCCGCGTCGTGCACCGTGACCAGGCCCGGGTGGTCGACCTGCGCCGTCACCCGGCACTCACGCACGAAGCGGCGGCGCAGTTCCTCCGCGTCCTGCCCGGCCACCTTGTCGGGGCGCAGCAGCTTCACCGCCACGCGCCGGTCGAGCCGCTGGTCGTAGCCCGTCCAGACCTGGCCCATGCCGCCCTGGCCGAGGAGCGTGGACAGCTCGTACCGGCCGGCGACGACACGTCCCGCCGCGGCGCTCACCTGCCGCCCTCGGAGGTGCCGTCCCGGTGGCCTTCGCCCTCGTGCCGGCGCAGGTAGTCGCTGAGTTCGTCGAGTTCGGCGCGTACCTGGTCGATGCGGGCGGGGGCGGGGCGCTGCGGCGAGGGCGGTACCGGGCCGGGGTGCGGGGTGTCGCCGGCGACGGGCGTGTGCGGCGGCTGCCGCGGGACGGGCGTGGACGTGGGGGCGTAGGGCGGCGCGGGGTGCGGATAGCCGTACGGGGTGTGCGCCGCCGTCTGCGCGTGGGGCGACGGGTAGCCGGCGAACTGCCGCGGCTGGCTGTGGTGGCCGATGTCCACGATCAGGAACCAGATGGAGGCGCCCAGGCCGAGCAGCAGCATCACGGCCAGCGCGATGTCGGTCCGGTAGTCGCCCTCCGGCAGTACGCCGATCACCGCGAAGCACGCGATGGACAGCGGCAGACTCACCCAGGCCAGCGCCCAGTGGAGGCCCCGTCCGCGGAGGACGGCCACCCGGAACAGCGGGACGCAGGCCAGCACGCCGCACGTGAGGAAACCGGCGGCGGCGAACAGCACGCGCAGGGAGATGACCGTTGCCGCGCTGCGAGGAGGCGGCGCCGCGCCGTGGCCGTACATGACTGCTCCTGGACCGGTGTAGCCGATGGGGACGGGTGTGCGAGTGACAGAGCCCGGTGGGGAGTCCGAGCGTATAGCCCGACACGGACAACCCGTCACGGGTTGTACCGAACCGTTGTCGTGCTGATCACTTCGCGCCGGTCACACCTCCCGGCCGGCGCTCACAGGGCGTGCCGCATCCACACGTTGGGCTCGACGTACACCGCGTACCCGCGCGCGGGTACGCAGCGCACCGGCACCAGGCCGCCGGGCACCTCGACGTCGCCCTCGGTGTCGAAGGGCAGTCCCGTCCAGCGGCGCCAGTGCGCCAGCGGGGCGGCCACCGTCATGGACGCGGGTGCCACGGAGTCGATGGTGGCTCCGGCCCGGGCGTGGACGCGCAGCCAGGGGTCCTGGGGCAGGCCGTCGGGGCGTACGCGGTGGGCGTACTCCTCGATGGGGGTGTGCGGTTCCAGGTGCTTGGCGTTGGGGCGGACCGGGGCGACGACCTCGCGGTAGCCGCGGGCCCGGGCGTTGTCGCGCAGGGCCGAGAGCATCACCGTGGACAGGCCGCGGCCCTGTGCGTGCGGGGCGACGGATATCGAGATCGCGCTGACGGTGTCGGGGCGGACCCCGCGGCGCAGGTCTGAGAAGGCCCAGATGAGGACCGTGTCCCAGCCGTTGGCCGGTAGTTCGCCGCCCCTGGTGCCGAGAGCGAAGGGCACGCTGTAGGCGTTCGCGACGACCTCGCCCCGCTCGTCCTCGGCGAACAGGACGTATTCGGGGAGTTCGGCGGCGATACGCGGGAAGTGCGCGGCGCCCACGAGGTCCTGGATCACGAACTCCGGCCAGCTGTCCGCCATTCCGGCGACCCGCTCCGACATGTCCGGGCGGTCGGCGAGGCTCGCTACCTTCGGCTGCATCTTCGGCTGCATGCGGTCACGTTAGGCGTCCGGACGAACACCCGGAATCGAAATTACCCGGCGGGGACCCGGTCCGCCGGCCGCTCTGTCGTACGCACTATCGCGTGCGCACGAACCGTGCCCGCTCGCCCGCCGGGAGCAGCTCGGTCGCACAGCGCACGGTGACGCGCGGCAGTTCGGTCTGATGGCGTTCGAGGAACGCCACCAGCAGGGGCGCGTCCCGGCGGCCGATCTCGCGCAGCATCCAGCCGAGCGCCTTGTGGATCAGCGGTTCCGGGTCCCGGCGCAAGACGCGCACCAGGCGGAGCGTCGGCTCGAAGCGTCCCTCGCGGATCAGCGCCAGCGTGGCGACCACGGCGATCCTGCGGTCCCAGAGCCACGCCGACGCGGCGAGCCGGTCCAGGATCTCCGGGGCGTCCGCCGGACCGTCCACCAGCCAGGGCCCGAGCACGACATGCGCGGAAGCGTCCACCAGGTCCCAGTTGTCCACACAGTCGGTGTGCGCCACGTAGAAGTCGACCAGCGCCGCACGCTCCGCCCCGCGTGCCTTCCGCATCCGCTCGGCCAGGACGAGGAGCCCGGCGAGCCGTTCCTCGTGGACGCGGCTGCGCAGCAGCACCTCCACGTCCTCCAGTGCCAGGTCGCGGTGGGCCCGGGCCAGCCCGCGCAGCACGGGCACGCGCACGCCGAGCAGTTCGTCGTCCTCCGGGGGACGGAGCACCCGCAGTTGCTGCACTCTGACCCCGGGCTCCGCCCTGCCCCGGAGCTCGGTCCGCAAGGTGTCGAGCGAATCGACCGTCATGACGAAGGACGTTAGCCCGTTCACGCCCCGCACTGCCGCAGCATCATCTCCTTGTCGGGCACCGTCACGGGCAGGTCGTACTTCTGCGACACCTGGGCGAAGCGCACCGCGTAGGAGCAGCGGATCGTCTTGTTCGGCGGCAGCCAGGACGCCGGGCCGGAGTCGCCCTTGGAGCTGTTGGTCGGGCCGTCCACCGGGAGGAGGTTGAGCGGGTCGTTGGCGATGGACTCCCGCTTGTCCTTCGTCCAGCGCGAAGCGCCCATCTGCCAGTCGTACGACAACGGCATGACGTGGTCGATCTGGACCTTCGTCGCACGGGACTTGGTCCACTCGATGACGTTCCCGGTGTACGGGTCGTGCAGTGTCAGCGCCATGACGACGCAGTCCGAGCCCGACCGGAAACGGAGGTCCTGGCCGTCGCGCTTCAAGAGGTCGTTCCGCGAGTCACAGCCGTTGTGCGAGAAGGGAACGTCGCGTGGCGCCGAGTCCATCCAGGCGTAGCCGAACTTGTCGCGTTCGTATCCCGTCCTGGGGCCGCGGCCCTTCGTGGCCACCTTCTCGATCACGGCGCGGGCCTTCGCCCGGTCCGCGGTGGACGTGATCGCCGCGAGCCCCGGCTTGGTGCCGTCCGGGTTGTCCAGCGGGTTCACCGCCCGTCCGTCGCCGTCGGCCGGGACACCGGAACCGGAGGGTCCGCCGCCGTCGGCGGGCGGGGCCAGGCCCTCACAGCCGACCAGCGCGGAACCGGCGAACACCATCGCGACAGCCAGTGCCGCCCCGCCCCTCAGACGCGTCACCGTGCGCCCCTCCCCTGCTTGTCCGTGCCTGACCCCACGGTAGCGAGCAAGAGGTCCAGACCACATCGGTCTTAAACGGGCATTCATCGCATGCCGCGCGTATCGTCGATCCTGAATCACCTTCTGAAGGAGTTCTGCATGGGCATCTTCGACAAGTTCAAGAGCCAGGCGCGGCACAAGGGCAAGCAAGGCTCGGACACCGCGGAACAGAAGGTCAACGAGAGGACCGGCGGCAAGTACGAGGACCAGGTCGACTCCGGGCAGCAGCGGATGGAAGGCTCGCTCGGCATGGACGACCGGGACCGCGACCGGCCCGACCAGCAGTAAGGCCTCTCCTTCGCCAGAGGCCGTCCGGGGAGACGCGCACGCACCTCCCGCGGACGGCTTCCGACGTTTCCGGGGCGGCGTCCGACGTTCCGTTCCGGGGGCGGCGTCCGACGTTCCGGGGGCGGCTTCCGCCGGTCTGTGGGCGGCTTCCCGCGCGGCGCTTGACCTTGACACCGGCGTCAAGGTCGGACGATCACGGCATGACATCCCCCGATCCGAGAACCTCGGGATCCCCCGATCCGCAGACCGCGGCATCCTCCGATCCGAAGACCGCGCGAACCGTGCTCGTCACCGGCGCCGGGACCGGCATAGGCCGGGCCACCGCCCACGCGTTCGCCGACGAGGGCGCGCAGGTCGTGGCGGTGGGCCGCCGCGCGGCGCTCCTCGCCGAGACCGCCGCCCATGACCCGTCCCGCATCAGCCCGCTCGCCGCCGACATCACGGCCGACGACGGCCCGGAGAGCATCGTCCGTACGGTGCTCGACCGGCACGGCCGTATCGATGTGCTGGTGAACAACGCGGGCGTCGTCAACGCCCAGTCCCTGCGCACGTACACGCGTGCCGCCGTCGAGCCCCAGCTGGCGACGAATCTCCTCGCCCCCGTCCTGCTCACCCAGGCGGCGCTCCCGGCGCTGGAGGACTCCCGCGGGGTGATCGTGAACGTGACGACGGCGGTGGGACAGCGCGGCTGGCCCGGCAACTCCCTGTACGCGGCCGGAAAGGCGGCCCTGGAGGTGCTCACGCGCAGTTGGGCGGTGGAGCTCGCCCCGCTGGGGATCCGGGTCGCCGCCGTGGCCCCGGGCGCGATCGACACACCGATCGGTGACCACGCCGGTCATACCCCCGAACAGCGCGCCGCGATCCGTGCCTGGCAGCTCGGCCACACGCCGCTCGGCCGGATCGGCCGCCCCGCGGAGGTGGCGTGGGCGATCGCCCGACTGGCCTCGCCGCAGGCCTCGTTCGTCACCGGCGTGGTGCTTCCGGTGGACGGCGGCGCACTCGTCACATGAGACTGACGCGCATGGCCGGACACCGTATGCGGATCGGCGAGCTCGCCGAGGTGAGCGGCACGAGTCCGCGCGCCCTGCGCCACTACGAGCAGGCAGGGCTCATCACCTCCGAACGCGCCGCCAACGGCTACCGCCTGTACGACGCCGCCGTGGCGGTCCGCGTCCGCAACATCCGGCAGCTGCTCGACGTGGGGCTGACGCTCGACGACGTACGGGTGTTCCTGCCCTGCCTGGACGGCGATGTCATGGCCGGACCCGCCTCCGGCCGGGCCGTCAGGACCGCCGCCGAGCGCCTCGCCGTGCTGGACGCGCGCATCGCCGCGCAGGTGGCGGTGCGCGACCGGCTGGCGGCGGTCCTTCACGCGCGGGGGGTCAGGACCCCAGCACCGACGTCAGGAACTCCCCGACCCACCCCAGCAACTCCCGCCCGACCAGCGGCTTTCCGCCGACCTTCGCGGTCTTCGGGCGCGGCACCAGCACCTGGTGCACCGCCGGCTTGATGACCGTCCCGGGATAGAGCCGCTTGAGCCGCAGTTCCTGCGATTCGCGCAACTCCACCGGGGCGAAGCGGATGTTGTTGCCCTGCAGCACGATCTCGCCGACCCCGCACGCGCGCGCGAGCATCCGCAGACCGGAGACGAGCAGCAGGTTCTCCACCGGTTCGGGCAGCTTGCCGTAGCGGTCGACGAGTTCCTCGCGGACGGCCTTGACGTCCTCCTCCGTGTTGGCGGAGGCGATGGCGCGGTACGCCTGGAGACGGAGCCGCTCGCCCGGCGCGTAGTCGTGCGGGACGTGCGCGTCGACGGGCAGCTCGATCTTGACCTCGAGCGGCGGCTCCTCCTCGATCCCGCCGGTCTCCAGCTGGCGCCGGTAGTCGGCGACGGCCTCGCCCACCATCCGTACGTACAGGTCGAAGCCGACGCCCGCGATGTGGCCGGACTGCTCGCCGCCGAGGAGGTTGCCCGCGCCGCGGATCTCCAGGTCCTTCATCGCCACGTACATGCCGGCGCCCATCTCGGTGTGCTGCGCGATGGTCGCGAGCCGCTCGTGCGCGGTCTCGGTCAGCGGCTTCTCCGGCGGGTACAGGAAGTACGCGTAACCGCGCTCGCGGCCTCGGCCCACCCTTCCGCGCAGCTGGTGCAGCTGCGAGAGCCCGAAGTTGTCGCCGCGCTCCACGATGAGCGTGTTGGCGTTGGAGATGTCGATGCCGGACTCGACGATCGTCGTGGAGACGAGCACGTCGAACTTCTTCTCCCAGAAGTCGACGACGACCTGCTCGAGCGCCTGCTCCGACATCTGGCCGTGGGCGGTGGCGATGCGCGCCTCGGGGACGATCTCGCGCAGCCGGGCCGCGGCCCGGTCGATCGACTCGACCCGGTTGTGGATGTAGAAGACCTGGCCCTCGCGCAGCAGTTCACGGCGGATGGCGGCGCCGATCTGCTTCTCCTCGTACGGCCCCACGAAGGTCAGCACCGGGTGCCGCTCCTCGGGCGGGGTGGTGATCGTCGACATCTCGCGGATGCCGGTCACCGCCATCTCCAGGGTCCTGGGGATGGGGGTCGCGGACATCGTCAGGACGTCGACGTTGGCCCGGAGCTTCTTCAGCTGCTCCTTGTGCTCGACGCCGAAGCGCTGCTCCTCGTCGACGATGACCAGGCCCAGGTCCTTGAACTTGGTCTCCGACGAGAACAGCCGGTGCGTGCCGATGACGATGTCCACCGAGCCCTCGCGCAGGCCCTCCAGGACCGCCTTGGCCTCGGTGTCGGTCTGGAAGCGGGAGAGCGCCTTCACGCTGACCGGGAACTGCGCGTACCGCTCGCTGAACGTCCCGAAGTGCTGCTGCACCAGCAGGGTCGTGGGCACCAGGACGGCCACCTGCTTGCCGTCCTGGACGGCCTTGAAGGCGGCCCGGACCGCGATCTCGGTCTTGCCGTAGCCGACGTCGCCGCAGATCAGCCGGTCCATCGGGACCGTCTTCTCCATGTCGTCCTTGACCTCGGCGATGGTGGTGAGCTGGTCGGGCGTCTCCGCGTAGGGGAAGGCGTCCTCCAGCTCGCGCTGCCAGGGGGTGTCGGCCCCGAAGGCGTGCCCGGGGGCCGCCATGCGCGCGCTGTACAGCTTGATGAGGTCGGCGGCGATCTCCTTGACGGCCTTCTTGGCGCGGGCCTTCGTCTTCGTCCAGTCGGCGCCGCCCAGGCGGTGCAGGGTGGGCGCCTCGCCGCCGACGTACTTGGTGATCTGCTCCAGCTGGTCGGTGGGGATGTAGAGGCGGTCGCCGGGCTGGCCGCGCTTGGCGGGCGCGTACTCGACGACCAGGTACTCGCGGGTCGCGCCCTGCACGGTGCGCTGCACCATCTCGATGTAGCGGCCCACGCCGTGCTGCTCGTGGACGATGTAGTCGCCCGGCTCCAGGGTGAGCGGGTCGATGGTCTTGCGGCGGCGGGCCGGCATCCGGGCGCCTTCGCGGCCCGCGGCCCGCTGGCCGGTCAGGTCGGTCTCGGTCAGTACGGCCAGTCCGAGGGCCGTGTCGACGAAGCCGTGCTCGATCGAGCCGCACGCCACGTGCACGAGGGAGGGGGAGATCTCGGCGAGGTCCGCGTCGAGGCGGGCCGCGATGCCCTCGCCGCCCAGCACCTCGACCGTACGGGTGGCCGGGCCGTGCCCTTCGGTGACGAACACCGTGCGCCAGCCGTCGGCGAGCCAGCCCTTGGTGTCGGCGAGGGCCTTGGCGGTGTCACCGCGGTAGGTCTCCGGGGCGTGCATCCCCAGCTTCAGGGTGTCAGCGTCGAGCTCCTCGTCGGCGGCGAACGGCGACACCGACCACCACATCATGTCCAGCTCGCGGGCCCGGTCCCGGACGTCCGCGATGGACCACAGGGAGGCCGCGCCGACGTCGATGGGCGCCTCTCCGCCACCGGCGGTGGCGGCCCAGGAGGCCTGGAGGAACTCCTGCGAGGTGGCCACCAGGTCCGAGGCGCGCGTACGGACCCGCTCCGGGTCGCACACGAGGGCCATGGCGCCCTTGGGCAGCACGTCGAGCAGCAGCTCCATGTCGTCGACCAGGACCGGAGCGAGGGACTCCATGCCCTCGACCGCGATCCCCTCGGCGATCTTGCCGAGCAGTTCACCGAGCTCGGGGTGCTGTTCGGCCAGGGCACGGGCCCGCGCGCGGACGTCCTCGGTGAGCAGCAGTTCGCGGCACGGCGGCGCCCACAGGCCGTGCTCGGCGACTTCGAGGGAGCGCTGGTCGGCGACCTTGAAGTAGCGGATCTCCTCGACGTCGTCGCCCCAGAACTCGATGCGCAGGGGGTGTTCCTCGGTGGGCGGGAACACATCGAGGATGCCGCCGCGCACGGCGAACTCGCCGCGCTTCTCGACCAGCTCCACGCGCGCGTAGGCGGCGGCCCCGAGGGCGTCGACGATCTCCTCGAGGTCGACGGTCTGCCCCGGCTTCAGGGCGACCGGCTCCAGGTCGCCGAGGCCCTTGACCTGCGGCTGGAGCACGGACCTGACGGGCGCCACGACCACGGAGACCGGGCCGGTCTCGGGGTCGTCGGGGCGGGGGTGGGCCAGGCGGCGCAGCACGGCCAGACGGCGGCCGACGGTGTCGCTGCGGGGGCTGAGCCGCTCGTGCGGCAGGGTCTCCCAGGAGGGGTACTCCACGACCCCCTCCGGCGGGAGGAGGGAGCGCAGTGCCGCGGCCAGGTCCTCGGCCTCGCGGCCCGTGGCCGTCACCGCCAGCACCGGGCGGCCCGTGTCCCGGGCGAGGGCGGCGACCGCGAAGGGGCGGGCGGCGGGAGGGCCGACCAGGTCGACGTGCATGCGGTTGCCGTCTGCGGCCGCGCTGATCGCTTCCGCGAGGGCGGCGTCTCTGACTACGGCGTCGAGCAGACCGTGCAGGCTCATACGGGTCTTTTCCGTCCAGGGGTGGGCAACACGACGGGCCCGACGCGCGCCGCGGGCCGGGGGGTCTCCAGCGTACGACGCTGCGCGGCCGGGCGGCGGGGGCTGTGGACAACGCCCCGTCTCAGGTGCTGAGCGTGGGTGCCCTGGCCCACCAGGGGGCTCCGCCTCCTGAACCCCCGTACCTGTGCCCACCCGCCACCCGAATCGGTCGAGCAGGAAGCCGGGCTCGCGGGTCCGCACAGCACCCGGCGCCGGGAAGTCATGGACTCCCCGGCGCCGGTCCCCCGCAACCCCCGTGTGCGGTGGTTCTCGGTGATGACTGCTCCCCTACTCCATCTACTCCGTCTACTCCGTCGCGATCGCGTTCAGGACGTTCATCCGGCCCGCCCGGAACGCCGGGATCAGTGCGGCGAACAGGCCCACGAACGCCGAGCCGGCGAAGACGCCGATGATCGTCGGCCAGGGGATCTCCAGGACCATCAGGCCCTCCAGCGCGAGCAGCTGCTGCGCGGTGGCGCCCCAGCCCATGCCCAGTCCGAGGCCCAGCAGGGCGCCGAAGAGGGCGATGACGACGGACTCCATGCGGATCATGCGGCGCAGCTGGCGGCGGGACAGGCCGATCGCCCGCATCAGGCCGATCTCCCTGGTGCGCTCCACCACCGACAGGGCCAGGGTGTTCACGACACCCAGGATGGCGACGATGATCGCCAGGGCCAGCAGGCCGTAGATCATGTTGAGGAGCTGGCCGATCTGGTCCTTCAGGGCTTCCTTGTAGTCGGTCTGGTCGCGCACG
Source organism: Streptomyces sp. NPDC050546 (assembly GCF_044457425.1). Lineage (NCBI taxonomy): Bacteria > Bacillati > Actinomycetota > Actinomycetes > Kitasatosporales > Streptomycetaceae > Streptomyces > Streptomyces sp. NPDC050546. The sequence goes on along the minus strand of NZ_JBITGX010000003.1, from coordinate 507,772 downwards.
GTGTACTGCGGGTAGTCGTGCATGGCCGACTTCAGGGACTTGTAGGCGGCGTCCTGCTGACCGTCCTTGGCGGTGACGAAGAGCAGCGTGTCCAGCGGCATCTTGTCGGCCGGGACGTACTTGGCCATCGTCGAGATGGACGTGTACATCGCGCCCGCGTCGATCACGACGTCACTGCTGGTGATCGCCCGGACCGTCAGGTCGGCCGTACGGCCGTCCTTGAACGCCACCTCGATCTTGGAGCCGAGGCTGATGCCATGGTCCTTGGCGAACTTCTCGTGGACGGACATCGAGTCGGGCTTGTAGGCGTCGGGGAGCTTGCCGGCGACCGTCTCGGTGCGCAGGTCGGTCGCGTACGAGGGGTCGGCGGCCGTGATCGCCGTGTCCTTGAGCGTCTTGCCGTCGGGGGTGGTGAAGTCGGCCTTCGTCCACTTGTACTCGGTGGCGCGCTCCACGTCCGACGCGGACTTCGCGGCCTTGACCGCCTGCGGGGTGATCAGCTGGCCGCTGTCGGACTGGATGATGAAGTCCGTGCCGACGGTCTTGTCGAGCTGGTCGGTGGCGGAGGCCACCATGGAGGAGCCGACCACGGACAGGCACGCCACCAGGGCGAGGCCGATCATCAGCGCGGCGCCCGTCGCGCCGGTGCGGCGCGGGTTGCGCAGGGCGTTGCGCTCGGCCATGCGGCCCACGGGGCCGAACATGCGCAGCAGGACGGCGCCGAGGACCCGGACCACACCGCCGGCGAGCAGCGGGCCGATGACGACGAAGCCGATCAGCGACAGCACCACGCCGAGGCCGAGCCAGAGCGAGCCCTCCTTGGCCTGGTCGGCCGCCGTCGCCAGATACAGGCCGAAGGCGCCGCCGCCGGTGAGGACGGTGCCGATCGCGGCGCGGATCCAGCCGGCCTTGGCGTCCGCGGGGGCGCCCGCGTCCCGCAGCGCGGCCATCGGGGAGATCTTGCCGGCGCGCCGGGCGGGCAGGTAGGCGGCCAGGACGGTGACGATCACGCCGAGGACCAGGCCGACCACCGGCGTCGTCCAGGCCACCGTCAGGTCGTCGGTGGACAGCTCCATGCCCATCTGGCCCATGAGCTTCATCAGGCCGATCGCGAGGCCGACGCCGGCGCCCACGCCGAGCACCGAACCGACGAGGCCCAGCAGCAGCGCCTCGGCCAGCACGGAGCGGTTGACCTGCTTGCGGGAGGAGCCGATCGCCCGCATCAGGCCGATCTCCCGGGTGCGCTGGGCGACCAGCATGGAGAAGGTGTTGATGATCAGGAAGATGCCGACGAGGAAGGCGATCCCGGCGAAGCCGAGCATCGCGTACTTCATGACGTTCATGAAGCCGGCGACGCCCTTCTGGTTGGCGTCGGCGGTCTCCTTGGCGGTCTGCACCTGGAAGTCGCCGCCGAGCGCGGCCTTCACGTTCTGCTTCAGCCGGTCGTCGCTGACTCCGGCGGCCGCGGTGACGTTGACGTTGGTGTAGACGCCGCTCTCGCCGACCAGGGTCTGCTGGGCGGTCTTCGTGTCGAGGTAGAAGATCGCGGCACCGGGGTTGGTGACGGTGAAGTCGGCGATGCCGGAGACCTTCGCGGTGTGGGTGCCCGTCGCGCTGATCACGCCGATCGGGTCGCCGAGCTTCAGACCGTGCTTGTCGGCGGTGTCGGCGTCGACCATGATCTGGCCGGCGCTCCTGGGTGCCGCACCGGAGGTGATCTTCATGGTGCGGGCTTCGTTGCTGTTCCAGCCGCCGACGATGGTCGGGGCGCCGCTGGAGGGCGACAGATTCTCCTTGTCGGCGTCGACGACGGTCACCGAGGTGGAGAACACCGCGCCCTCGGCGGACTTCACGCCGTCGGCCTTGCGTACGTCGGCGAGCACGGAGGCCGGCATGACCGGCGGCTTGCCGTTGTCGGCGGTCGTCTCACCGGTGTCGGAGGCGCCCTTGGGGCTCACCGTCACGTCCGAGGAGGTGGCCGCGAAGAGCTTGTCGAACGTGGTGGACATGGTGTCCGTGAAGACGAGCGTCCCGCAGACGAAGGCCACCGACAGCAGGACGGCGATCGCCGACAGCGCCATGCGGCCCTTGTGCGCGAGGAAGTTGCGCATCGAGGTCTTCATGACGGTCATGACGTACGCCCCCGGGCGTCGAAGTCCTTCATGCGGTCGAGGACGGCGTCCGCGGTCGGCTTGTACATCTCGTCGACGATCCGGCCGTCGGCGAGGTACAGGACACGGTCCGCGTAACTGGCGGCGACCGGGTCGTGGGTGACCATCACGATGGTCTGGCCCAGCTCGTCGACGGAGCGGCGCAGGAAGCCGAGCACCTCGGCGCCCGCGCGCGAGTCGAGGTTTCCGGTCGGCTCGTCCCCGAAGATGATCTCGGGCCGGGCGGCCAGCGCCCGTGCCACGGCGACGCGCTGCTGCTGGCCTCCGGAGAGCTGGGTGGGCCGGTGCTTGAGACGGTCGGAGAGCCCGACGGTCTCCACGACCCGCCCGAGCCACTCCTTGTCCGGCTTGCGGCCGGCGATGTCCATGGGCAGCGTGATGTTCTCTATCGCGTTGAGCGTCGGCAGCAGGTTGAACGCCTGGAAGATGAACCCGATCCGGTCCCGGCGCAGTCGTGTGAGCTTCTTGTCCTTCAGGCCGGTGATCTCGGTCTCGTCGAGGTAGATCTGCCCGCCGGTGACGGTGTCGAGCCCGGCCAGGCAGTGCATGAGCGTGGACTTGCCGGACCCCGAGGGGCCCATGATCGCGGTGAACTGGCCGCGTGCGATGTCCACGTCGACGTGGTCGAGGGCGACGACACGGGTCTCACCGGATCCGTACGCCTTCACGACCTGCCGCGCCCGCGCGGCAACGGCCGTACGCCCTCCAGTACCCCCGTGCCTGGGAATGGTCACAGCCGATGTCACGGTATGTCTCCTATATAGGTCGGAAGTATCTCGGTCAGCAGATGGTGAAGTGCTTCAAGTCTTCCGGCGGGGAGGGGTCGCGCGCCCTGGTGCTCAGCGCAGTCTTTTCCTGTGGAAAACCCCACCCCCGCCGGTGTGTGACGCCGCCCCCCGACGGCGTAAAGCCAGGTTAAGGAGCGGCCCCCGCGCGTCTCGTCCTCCGCCGGTACGAACCCGCCCCAGGTCGTAGTACGGAGGTACCCCTAGGGGCAGTCCACCGAAGGGTGGAGTCCTTCTCAGGGTCGGCTCCACCCCACGGCCCATCCAGGCTCCACCCTCCCGCGACGTCAGGGTCAAGTGGGAAGCTGTCCGGCGGTAGATAGGTGCAAGGGGCAGGCAGGCGCGAGGGGGAGGCACCCAGGGTGGGAAGCACGAGTTCCGCGGCACGTGAGGCAGCGCGTCCCGCGGCGACCGGCCGGCGCGGAGCCGTCGTCGCCGCGCTGATGCTCTCGATGGCGCTGGCGGCGCTCGACTCCACCATCGTCTCGACGGCCGTGCCGCAGATCGTCGGGGACCTCGGCGGATTCTCCGTCTTCTCCTGGCTGTTCTCCGGCTATCTGCTGGCCGTGACCGTCACCCTGCCCGTCTACGGCAAGCTCTCCGACACCTTCGGCCGCAAACCGGTCCTCGTCGTCGGCTCGGTGGTCTTCCTCCTCGGCTCCCTGCTGTGCGCGCTGGCCTGGAACATGGAGGCGCTCATCGCCTTCCGCGTCGTGCAGGGCCTGGGCGGCGGAGCGCTCCAGGGCACGGTGCAGACGCTCGCGGCCGACCTGTACCCGCTGAAGGACCGTCCCAAGATCCAGTCGAAGCTCTCCACGGTGTGGGCGGTGTCCGCGGTCGCCGGTCCGGGTCTGGGCGGGGTGCTCGCCGCGTACGCGGACTGGCGGTGGATCTTCCTGGTCAACCTGCCGATCGGCGCGGTCGCCTTGTGGCTGATCGTGCGTCATCTGCACGAGCCGGAGCGGGAAACCCGTGCGCACGCGCGCGTGGACTGGGCGGGCGCGCTCGCCGTGTTCGCCTGCGGCGGCGTTCTGCTCGCCGCTCTGGTGCAGGGCGGCGTGGCGTGGCCGTGGCTGTCGGCGCCCTCGCTCGCCCTGTTCGGTACGGGACTCGCCCTGGTCGCGGTGGTGGTGCTGGTGGAGCGGCGGGCCGCGGAACCGATCATCCCGGGCTGGGTGTGGCGGCGCCGTACGATCGCCGCGGTCAATCTGGCCCTGGGCGCGCTGGGCCTGCTGATGGTGGCGCCGACGGTGTTCCTGCCCTCCTACGCCCAGGGGGTGCTGGGCCTGGCGCCCGTGGCCGCCGGATTCGTGCTCTCCGTATGGACGTTGAGCTGGCCCCTATCGGCGGCCCTGAGCCAGCACGTGTACCGCAGGATCGGCTTCCGCAACACCGCGATGCTGGGTATCGGCGCGGCGGCGCTGATCCTGTTCGCGTTCCCGTTCCTGCCGTACCCCGGGCAGGCCTGGCAGCCGACCCTGTTGATGCTGCTGCTCGGCGCCGCGCTGGGCCTGTTCCAGCTGCCGCTCATCGTCGGGGTGCAGTCGACGGTGGGCTGGGCGGAGCGCGGGACGACGACCGCGTCCGTGCTCTTCTGCCGCCAGACGGGCCAGACGATCGGCGCGGCGCTCTTCGGCGCGGTCGCCAACGGGGTGCTGGCCGCGAGGCTCGGCGGGGCGAGCGACCTCGACTCGGTGACCCGGGCACTCGACTCCGGCAGCGCGCCCGAGGCGACCCGGCGGGCGATCGCCGACGCGGTGCACGCCGTCTACCTGGGCGCCTCGTGCGCGGCGGCACTGGCGTTCCTGGTGCTGCTGTTCCTCGCGCCCCGGAAATTCCCGGTGCTCAAGGACTGACCGTCCGTATCCTCCCGCCCATGGTGACCCTGGAACCACTCCGAGCCGATCACGCGGACGCGCTGCTGGCCTTCGAGCGGGAGAACCGGGCGTACTTCTGCCGCACGGTGTCGGACCGCGGGGACGCCTACTTCACGCCGGCGGGGTTCGCCGAACGCCACCGGTCGCTCCTGGCGGAGCAGCACGCGCGCGTGTGCCGCTTCCATGTCGTCCTCGATGAGGAGGGGAACCTGATCGGCCGGGTGAACCTGATGGACCTGGCGGACGGCAGCGCCGAACTCGGCTACCGCATCGGCGAACGGGCGGCGGGCCGGGGCGTGGCGACGGCGGCCGTCGCTCAGGTGTGCCGTCTGGCCGCCACCGACTACGGGCTGACGTCCCTCACCGCGAGGACGACGCTGGACAACCCGGCCTCCATGAGGGTCCTGGCCCGCAACGGCTTCACGCGGCTGGAGGAGGCAACCGTGGACGGCCGCCCGGGAGTCCACTACATACTCCGGCACCTCGGCGGCGCCCCCGGGAACCCCTAGGGCGCGACCCCGACCCGTTTCCGGGGCCGGGCACTCTTGCGAGTGACGCGCGGCGACGGGCGGTGCGTGTCTGCTGGTGGCATGGACTTCAACAGGCGCACGGCGATGGCAGCGGGACTCGGAGCGGTGGCGGCGGCGAGCGGCGCCACCACCTCGGCAGGCGGCGCCACCGCCTCGGCAGACGACAGCATCACCTCGGCGGCCACGCCCACGACGGTGACGGTGCAGGGCGAGGCCGCGGTGCGGACGAACATCCCCGTCCGCCGGGACCGCCGGGCTTCCGCAGGGCGCTATCTGGGGTTATGGACGACCGAGACTCCCCCGGCCCGGACCGGCTGGTACGCGACGTACACCGTGCGCGTCCCGCGGGCCGGGGTGTACGCGCTGACGGCCGTGGCCACGGCACCGGTCGAGACGCCGCACACGGAAGCCGTCGCCTCCTACCCGCACCTGTCCGTGAACGACGGCCCGTTCACGGAGATCGCCCGCTCGCAACCGCACTGGTACGAGTCGCCGCCGGCCTGGGGCGACCTGTCCGTCCTGGACCTGGGCGTGGTCGAACTGCGAGGCGGCACCGACACGCTCACCTTCCGCGTCACCGAACCGGCCGTCCTCGACGACACGATCGCGTACGTCCTGACCCTGGACCGCTTCACCCTGCGCCGCCTGGAGGGGCACCCGGCCCTGCGCGAACTGTCGGTCCCCCGGCACCGCGAGGGCGAACCGGCCCGGCTGCGCCTGGCCCTCGACGGGCACGCCACACACCCGCACCGCGTGCGGTACACCGTCAGCGACCACCACGGTCGCCAGGTCACCACCGGCCGGGCCACCATCGCCACCGGCGACACGAGCGCGACGGTCACGCTCCCCGATCTGCCCCCGGGCCATTACCTCGTGAGGGCGGACGGCGTGACGGGCCGGTTCGCGCGTCTGCCGGCCCGGCCCGCCGTCACCGGCCCCGCCAGCCGCTTCGGCGTGAACGTCTGGGCGTCCTCCCTCGTCCCGCCGTCCCGGCTCACGGACTTCGCCGCCGCCCTGCGGGACATGGGCGCCGGCTGGGTGCGGGACGGCCAGTCCTGGCCCGCGGCCGAACCGGCGCCCGGCGTGTACGACACGGCACAGCACGATGGCCGCACCCGCACCCTGCGCGCCCACGGCCTGGCCGTCCTCGACGTGCTCTCCCCCGCCCCCGAGTGGGCCATGACCGACGCCTCGCTGCCACTCCCGGCGGACCTCAGGCACGCCTACCGCTACGCCCGCCGTCTGGCCTCGGCCTCCCCCGAGGCCCTCCAGTTGTCGAACGAACCGGACGTCGACACCACTCGCAGCACCGGCGACGCCCACGCCGCGTTCGTGAAGGCCGCCGCGCTCGGCATCAAGGACGCGTCGCCCGAACCCTGTCTGGTCGTCCTGCCGGGCATCGCGCAGACCGGCCCCTTCCAGGACCTGATGCTCGCCAACGACGTGGTGCGGTACGCCGACGCATGGGCCTTCCACGGCTACCCGGACCCCACCGAACCGGGCGAACCCCGCTTCCCGGGCGCCGCGGACGAACAGCACGAGCTGGCCCGCCGGCACCAGGCGGACACACCGCTGTGGATGACAGAGTGCGGCGCGTTCCAGAAGGCCCGGCCCAGGGAGGACCTCACGCCCGGGCAGGAGATCGCGCAGGCCCGGTACGTGGTGCGCTCGATGGTGGAGGGCCTGGCGGCGGGGAACGACCGGCAGTTCTGGTTCGCGGGTCCGCCGCTGCACGACGACGGCGTCTACTTCGGCCTGCTCGACCGCGACTTCCGGCCCCTTCCGGCCTACAGCGCGTTCGCCGCCCTCACCTCACTGCTCGGCGCGGCAGACTTCACCGGCCCCACACCCCGGCTGCCGGACGGAGTGCGGGGCTTCGACTTCGACAGCGGGCGCGGCGAGCGGGTCACGGTGGTGTGGGCGGAGCGGCCCGTACGCCTGGACCGACACATGAAGGGGACGGCCCACGACATGATGGGCCGCCGCCTCCCCACCGGCCAACCGGTGACCGCCTCACGCGACCCGCTGTACGTCGTCACCCCCGCGGACCCGCCCAAGCAACCGGCCGCCACCCGCCCGAGGGCCCGCCTCTCCCCCGCCGAACACATCGTCCTCGCCCAGCGCTTCTCCGCCCGCGACGCCGCCCCCGGCAAGGACGACGGGGACGCGCCGCCGCCGCACGGCTATCGCCTCGGCCGCCGCACACGGATGACCGTCGACGTCTACAACTTCGACGACACCGCACACCACGTGACGGTCACGGCACAGCCGACGGACGACGGATGGACCGTACGGACGGAACAAGGACGGAAAGGGCGGAAAGAGACGAAAGGGCGGATACGCGTCCCGGCCGGAGGGCGGGCCGGGGTCAACTTCACGATCCGTGCGGAGAGTTCGGTCCCACGCCGGATCGACCGGCGGCTGGCGTTCGGCGCGACGCTCGACGATCACTCCGAGGTGCCGGCGTCCGTGGCCCTGATCCATCTCAGGTAGTCCGCCGAGGACACTCGAAAACCTGGGTTAACGGAGGTAACACCCAAGGTCAAAAAGGTAAGCGCATACCGACCAATCAGTTTGGCCAAACCCTCGCGCAGCCCCGGTACTCCGAAGTAACGTGCGTGGCCGCCCGCCCCCCACCTCCCTGCGGCCCGCCGCACCGGATCCAACCCTCGCAAGGAGCACCGGGATGTCTTTCGACCCGCCGCCGTCCTACCCCTATCCCCCACCCGATTCCTCGCCCTCCTACGACACCTACCCCTGGCAGCCTCAGCAGCCGCCCGAACCTCCCGAGCGGCGCCCCCAACGCCACACCGCGCTCGGGCACCACAGTGACCTGCGCGTCCTGCGCAGCGCCTACCGGTGGCAGCGACGCGTGGCCACACTCACCGCGCTCGGCTACTTCACCCTGTTCCTGATCCTGTCGGCGTTCGCACCGTCGTTCATGACGAGCACCGTCACCGACGGCCTGCCCACCGGCCTGCTGCTCGCGCTCATCCAGGTCCCCGTGACATGGCTGGCCATCGCCCTGTACGAGCAGACGGCCCGCCGTCGCGTCGACCCGATCGCGGACCGGATACGCAAGCAGGCCCAGCTGGACGCCAAGCGGGAGAGTGCACGGTGATCAGCGAGTTCAGCGGCAACGCACAGGCGATGTCCCTGGTGGGCTTCACATCGGTGGCCACGATCACGCTGCTGCTGTGCGTGATGACGGGCCCGGACCGGGACGACCTCGACGAGTTCTACACCGGCTACAGCTCGCTGTCCCCCATGCGCAACGGCCTGGCGATCGCTGGCGACTACATCTCCGCCGCGACCGTCCTCGGCACCGGCGGCGTGATCGCCCTCTTCGGCTACGACGGCACCGTACTGGCCCTGAGCACGGCCCTGTCGCTGATGCTGCTGATGTTCCTGCTGGCCGAACCGCTGCGCAACGCGGGCCGGTTCACCATGGGCGACGCGCTGACCCGCCGTATGCCGGGACGCGGCGTGCGGATCGCGGCCTGCGCGGTGACGCTGGCGGCGCTGGTGCCGCTGATGCTGGTGCAGCTGGCGGGGACCGGGCAGCTGATGGCGTTCATCCTCGGCTTCTCCGGCGAGTCGATGCAGACGGGCTGCATCATCGGCGTGGGCGCGCTGATGATCAGTTACGCGGCGATCGGCGGCATGAAGGGCACCGCCCTCATCCAGATCCTGAAGATCGTGATGCTGCTCGGTTCGGGCCTGGTGGTCGCGGTGCTGATCCTGAACCGGTTCGACTGGGACCCGGGAGCCCTGTTCGGCGCGGCCGCCGACAACAGCGGCGTGGGCTCGGCGTTCCTCTCGTCCGGCCTGCAGTTCGCGGGCGGTGCCAGCCCCGGCCTGGACATGATCACCTCGCAACTGACCGTGGTCCTCGGCGGTGGCGTCCTGCCGCACGTCACCATGCGCATGTACACCGCCTCCAGCGCCCGGCAGGTACGGCGATCGATGTCCTGGGCCGTGTCGGGCGTGGCCCTGTTCGTGCTCGTCATCACGGTCATCGGCTTCGGCGCGACCGCGCTGGTCGGCCGGGCGGCGATCGCGCAGGTCGACCCGCAGGGCAACACGGCCTATCTGCTGGGCTCGCAGGCGGCGTTCGGCGCGGAGGTGTCGACGGCGGAGACGTTCCTGTTCACGACCGTCACCACGGCCGTCTTCCTCACACTGCTCGCCTCCGTCGCCGGCATGATCCTCGCCTGCGCCAACTCCCTCGCGCACGACGTGTTCGCGGCCCGGGTGCAGGAGATGTCACCGCGCCGCGAGATGACACTGGCCCGGCTCTCGGCCCTGGCGGTGGGCATCCCGGCGATCCTGCTGGCCACGCTCGTCCAGCACCGCAGCCTGCAGCCCCTGGTGACGCTGTCCTTCTGCCTGGGCGCCTCGGCCATCGCGCCCGCGCTGGTCTACAGCCTCTTCTGGCGCCGCTACACCCGGACGGGCCTGCTCAGCACCCTCATCGGCGGCTCGCTGGCCGTCCTGCTGCTGATGCCGGGCACCAACCTGGTCTCCGGCTCCCCCGTCTCGGCCTTCCCCGACGCCGACTTCAACTGGTTCCCGTTCACCACCACGGGCCTGCTCTCCATACCCCTGGGCTTCGCCTGCGGCTGGCTGGGCACGATGGCCTCCGGCCGCCGGAAGTCGGAGGAGCAACGCCACCAGTACGAGGCGGTGGAGGGCTGGATCCTCGCGGGCGCGGTACGCAGGAACCGCTGACCGGAAGCGGCACGGCACGACGCCCCGCCGGCCTCGCGTACGAGCGGCGGTCGGGGCGTCACCCCACAGCCGACGGCCGACGCACCGTCGCCCACAGCCGACGTCGGCCACGCGGGACGGCCGAGGTCACTCCCCCGTCGGCCCCGCCGGCCCCGCCCACGCCGCCAGGCTGGCGTGTACGCGGTCGATGTGGGCCCGCACGTCCTCTCCCTGTTCCTCGTGCGCGCGCAGCAGCCGCTCCGTCTCCTCCTCGACGCGGTCCGCGTGTTCCCGGGCCTGGGCGACCAGCTCCGCGGCACGCTCCTGCGCCTCTTCCTGCCGGCTCCGGGCCGATTCCGCGGCGTCGGCGAGTGCCTGCTCCGCCTCGGACAGGTCCCGCTCGGCGCGCGCCACCGCCTCCGCGTGGTGCGCATCCAGCTCCTCCGCCCGCGCCGCCTCCTCGCGCTCCACCTCCGCCCAGCGCTCGGCTCGTTCCTTGTCCCGCTCGGCGAGCATCCCGGAGGAGCGCTGCCGCATCTCCCGCAGCGCGGCCAGCGCCTCACCTCGCTGTTCCTTCGCGCCGCACCTGACCGAGACACGGATCTCGTCGGCCTCCGCGCCCGCCACGAGCAGCCGCTGCCGGGCACGTTCGTCGGCGTCGGCGCGCACGGCGTCGGCGTGCGCCTGTGCGGACTCGCACACCCCGGCCGCGGCGGCTTGCGCCTCCTCGACGATGCGCCGTGCCTCCTCCCGCGCCCTGTCCCGAACGGCCTCGGCCTCCTCCCGGCCGAGTTCGAAGAGCCGCCGCGCCCCCTCCCCGAGCGACGCGTAGTCCTGCGGCGCGAGCCCCGCCACGGTCTCCCGCAGCAGGGCCAGTTCCGCGTCCATCTGCCGGGCGAGCACCGTCAGCCTGGCGGCCCGCTCCCAGGCCGCGTCCCGATTCTGGGAGACGGCCTCGGCGTACCTGTCCACCTGCTCGGGACGGTAGCCACGCCCCCGCCCGGCCACGAAGCCGTGCGGCGACACCGACGCGCTGCTCATCCTGGAACCCCTCTCCACCTCACCGACGCGAAACCGCACAACAAACGGGATGATTTCGCGCACATCTTGGTGGATCAGGCAGAAGTGTTCATAACGCGACACTCCGCACAGAGGTCACGGGCCCACGACCGGCCCGTACGGCCGTCAGCCCCAAGTGGTGCCCGCGGGCTCCTGGATGGTCGTGTTGATGCGGTTGAACATGTTCGTGAGCGAGACGGTGAGAATCAGCCCGGAGAGCTCCTTCTCGTCGAAGTGATCGGCCACCTCGTCCCACAGGGCGTCCGGCACCGACTCCTCCGAAAGGTCCGCGAGCCGCGTGACCGCCTCCGTCAGCTTCAGCGCCGCACGCTCGGCGTCCGAGAAGAAGGGAGCGTGCCGCCAAGCCGCGACGGCGCTGATCCGCTCCTCGCTCACCCCGGCCTTGCGGAGGTTGACGGTGTGCCCGTGCACACAGGCGCCGCAGCCGTTGATCTGGCTGGCGCGCAGCCCGACGATCTCCGCCAGCTCCTGCCGCAGCCCGCCCTCCCCGATCGCCTGGAAGAGGGTGCCGATGCCCTTCATCGCGCCGGGAAGGACGTACGCCGGGTTCGTCATCCGTGCCTGCATGATCTCTGCCTCCTGTGTCGGCGGTGCGTCGCTGTCACTGCACTGACGAAGCGGCACGAGGAGATGTGACAGCCGGCCCGGCACGAAGAAGCCGGGCCCGGTCGTACGAACGACCGAACCTGGCTTCCTCCGACACGTCAGCGGCGACGCGTCACAGCAGTCCGTCCCACATCTGCTCAAGCAGCACCGACCACCAGCTCTCCGGCGACCCCAGTGCCGCCGGGTCGAGCGCGGCCAGCTGGGCCTGGAAGTCGACGGTCCAGCGGCCCGCCTGCTCCTGGTTCAGCCCGAACCGCAGCCGCCACATCCGCCCGAGCAGCGCCAGACAACGCGCGAACTCCGGCAGCCCGGTGTTCACGAACTGCGGCGGCACGGGCGCCCCGCCCGGCCCCGCCTCCACCGGCACGGCGACGATGTTGGCCGTGCCGTACTGCACGCAGATCGCCTTGCCGAAGTCGCTGCCCATCACCAGATAGGAACCCGCGTCCGAGGCCGGCTGCACACCCCGCTCGGCCGCCAGCTCCGCCAGCGTCGGAACGGGCCGGCCCGGCTGCGCCTGCGCCCAGAAGAACGGGCCCATGTCCATCGGCAGACCGGCCGCCACCAGCGTGTGTGCCACGACCGGCGGCACCCCCTGACGGGACACCGCGGCCTGCTCGAACCGGAACACACCCGGCCCGAACGCGGCCCCCAGCTCCTGCGCGACGGCCTCCGGCGGGACCGGCGGCACCGCCTGCACCGGCGGCAGCGGAGCACGCACCGGAGCCGGACGCGCCGGGCCGTCCGCCACCTGGTGCAACTCGCCCTGGTGCGCCAGCAGCTGCTGCATGCCCTGCTGACGGCTCGCGTGGTCCGTGCCGTACGGGGCGATGCTCGTGATCCGCGCCTGCGGCCACTGCTCCCGGATCATCCGTGCGCAGTACGCACCCGGCAGCTCGCACGACTCCAGCTCGGTGTGCAGCTCCAGCACCTGGTCCGGGGGCACGTTCATGGCCCGCAGCTCATGGAAGATCTGCCACTCCGGGTGCGGCGTACCCGGCGCCGAACGCCGGATCAGCTGCTGCTCGGAACCGTCCTGAGCGCGGTAGCGCAACACGGCCTGGTAGCCGGGGCCGACCGTCGGCTGCCCGGCGGGCGGCTGCGGATAGCCGTACGCCGGCGGCGGCCCGGGGACGGGCTGACCGGGCGGCGGCACAGCACCCGGCGGCACCGCACCCGGCATCGCGCCGGGCGGCATCGGCGGCGCGGCGGGCGGCGCACCGGGAGCCTGCGGCGGCGGAGGCACGCCGGGACCGCCCGCCGGGGGCGGCGAGGCCAGCATGGTCTCGGCGTGATGCACGGGCCCCGCACCGGCGCCGGGCACACCCGGGGCGCCAGGAGCGCCGGGGGCACCGGGAGCACCGGGCGGATGCGGAACACCCGGAGGCTGGGCCGCACCAGGCGCACCAGGCGCACCAGCCCCACCGGGCACACCAGGAGGTCCCGGAGGCTGCGGCGGCTGCGGCGCGCCCGGGCCGGTCCGGCCGGGATCGGCCAGCATCGTGGCGGCATGGTGGACACCACCCGGGGGCGTACCACCGGGGGCACCGGGAGGCTGCGGCGCACCAGGAGCACCGGGAGCACCCGGCGGCTGCTGCGGAGGCAGCGGCGCACCCGGCCCCGTTGGAACCCCCGGGCCCGTCGGAACCCCCGCCCCCGAAGAACCCCCGGCACCACCGGGACCGCCAGGAACCCCGGGCGCCCCAGGAACCCCGGGCGCCCCAGGAGCCCCAGGAGCCCCAGGCCCTTCAGGACCAAGCGCAGACACCATCTGCGTAGGCACATACCCACCCGCCGGAGTCCCCGGCGCACCGGGCCCCGACGGCGGAGGCGTATCGCCCGGCCGCGCACCCGGCGTACCCGGTGCGCCCGGCGGAGGCGGCGTGGTCGGACCCGTGCCCCGGCCACGACCCGGCGGCGGAGTCGCCTTGCTGGTCGCGGCGTCGGCGATGTCCCCGGCGTTCGGCGCGAGCGGACGCTCGGGCGCACCCGGCCCGGCCGGCGGCTGCGGATAGCCGTACGGCTGCCCGCCCGGGGCGGGCGGCGGCGTACTGCCCTGCGGCACACCAGCGGGCGGCGTGCCCGGCACACCTTGCGGCGACGTGCCCGGCACACCTTGCGGCGGCGTCCCCGGCACCCCGGGAGCGGCACCCGGCCCCGCCGGATAGCCGTACCCAGGACCGGCCGGAGTGCCGGCACCCTGCCCGTTCTGCGCGTCCGCCCCGGGCCCGTCGACCGCCGGCGTGACCGCCGTCCGCGGAAGCTGGCTCCCGCCCGCGATCAGCGCCGTCTTGGCGTCGGACGTCGTCGCGGGCGGCGAGGTGTTCTCGTCGGACTCGCTCAGCGGCGGCGCGAAGACCGTCGCGGGCAGCGGTACGGAACGGTCGTCACCGCCATCGCCGTTGGTGTCCGTGCCGGCCCAGGGCGTCGCCCCGGCAGGCGCGGCCGGAGCCACCGGACCGCCCGGAGCACCCGGAGCACCCGGAGCACCAGAAGCGTCCGAGTCACTCCCCCCGGCGGCCGGCCACGACGCCCCGCTCCCGGAGACGGAATCACCCACGGAACCGGAACCGGAATCGGAATCGAAACCGGAAGCAGCAGAGGACGAAGACGCAGACGCAGACGCCCCGGCGACAGAACCCGCCCCGGCCCCCCGCCGATCCGGAATCCCCAGCTTGTCCGCCGCATCCTGCAACCACTCCGGCGGCGTCAGCAGGAAGGACGTCTGATTCAGATCCACCCGAGCGGGCGGCGCCGGCGCCGGCTCATCCACCGCGTCCGGACGGCCGTACTCCTCCTCGTACCGGCGGATCACCTCACCCACCGGCAGCCCGGGCCACAGCGTCGCCTCGCCGCTGTCCCGCGCGATCACCAGCCGCTGCGCGCCACCGTCCGAGCGGGGCCCGTCCGCACGGTCCTCGGCCCACACCACGAACCCGAGGTCGAACTCCCGCACCCGCACCTCACGATGCTGGTACGACGGCAGGTCGCCGTTGATCCACTCTTCCGCGCGCTCCTGCGCCTGAGCGAAGGTCACCATCGCCGAAGTCACTCCCCCACAGCCGAGGACGACACCGCACCCACCGGCACCACACGCGCGAACCCGCCGTCCACCATCAGGTTCGCCACCGTCTCCAACTCCGGCGGATTGCCGGCCAGCCGCGACAGGAAGACATCGAAGTCGTCCCCGCACGGCAGCAGCAACCGCTCCACCCGCTCCGCCGGCGGCGTCGAGGGATCCACGTCCCGCGCGTCGTCGTACGAGCAGAACCACACGGAGCCGATCCGCTCGCCCTTCACCTTCACGGCGAGCAGCCCGCCCTGGACGAAGGAGACGCCCAGGTAGTCCTTGGTCAGATGGTCACGCAGACACTTGTTGACGTACACCAGGTCATTGACCGCGGCCTCGTCCCGCACCATGAAGAACGGCTGGTCGACCAGCAGCCCCAGCTCCGCGTCCAGCGCGGCACCCACCGGCGCGCAACCGCCCGCCGCCTTCAGGAACGACCGGTACGCGCCCGGCAGCCGGTAGCCGAGCTCCTCCTCGACGCCCTGCACCTGCGACTCCGTCACGGCCACACCCGACTTCGGCAGCCCGAAGTGCGCCGGACGCGTCTCCTGAAGCGGCCGCGTGCCCCGCTTGCCGTGATCGACACCCGACGTGGCCACACCACCGTGATGCCGCAGCAGCGCCTTCACCTCGACCGGGACCAGCTCCAGCCGCCGCGAGGCGACCGCGTGGTGCCAGGTCCAGCCGTGCGGCGTCGCCACCGCCGGAACCGTGTCCCACAACTCGTGCCCGGACGCCGACAGCGCGCTGTTCGCCGACACGTAGTCCGTCAGCCGCAGCTCGTCGACACCGAAACCCTCCGGCGGCTCCGCGATCTCCGCGACCGCGCGCGCGTAGGGCGAGAAGTCGGGGTAGCCACGCTCGTCGACCCGCACCCCTCTCGGGTGACGGGCCGCCCGGACCGGGTCCGGGAAATGCACGACCTGCCCGGCGTAGGCCGCGTTCGGCGGCGCGGCTTGCTGCCCGAGCCGACCTGTCGTCATGGCGGTTGCCCCCTGCGGCACTCTGTACGACCCGTATTGACCGCCCTTGGCGCACTACGACCCGTATCGACTGTCACGTCTGTCTGTCTCGACTGTCCGTCTCGACTTCTCTGCAGTTCCCTGCGCTTCCCTGCACGCGCCGACCCCGCGGATCACCCTCCGGTTCACTGCATCGATCTCCGAACGGATCACCGCATCGTCCGCGGTGCCGACAGCCTATGCGGTACGACGACACCGGTCACCGGCGCCGGTCAGCGGCCCCTCCGCTTCCGTGACCAGCCGTCACCCCACCGTGACGACGCACCCCGGAACGGGCGTGTCGCCGCGCCCCAGCTTCCGCACCAGCCACGGCATTTGGCAGTCTGTGACCCCCGGGGGGATGCACGGAGGGGAAGACGATCATGAACGCGACACAGACGGGACCACACACCGGCAGGTCCGCCGACCCACGAAACGGCGACCCCCGGCACGGCGACCCGCGCCACGGCGACCCAAGAGGCGGCGATCCCCGCAACGGCGACCCGCGAGCCGGCGACCCCCGCAACGGCGACCCCCGCATCGGCTGGAGCGCCACCGAAGCGGCCCACACCCCCGCCCTCCACCACCGCCGCGACGGCATCCTCCCCACCGTCGCCGCCGCCCTCTCCGTCCGCGGCGCCACCCTCACCGGCACCGCCGCCCGCGGCGACACACCCCCGGGACTGCACCCCCTCGTCCAGGACTTCCTCGACACCCTCACCAGCGCCCAGCGCGACCGCTTCACCGGCCGCTGCGCCGAAACCATCCTCATCTCCCGGCACATCGCCGCGGCCGACACCGAGCGCAGCAAACGCGCCGCACGAAAACCCATGACCAACGGCGAGGCCCGCAAAGCCCTCAAGCAGGCCAAACTCACCGCCCGGCACATCCGCGAGGACGGCGACCCCCTCCACGGCACCTTCGCCACCCCCTGCCGCGCCTGCACCGCGCTCAGCGCCCACTTCGGGGTCCGCATAGTCGACCCGGCGTCCCAGAACGACTGACGCCCACCTCGGCCCCGGAAGCAAGCGGCAGCACGGCGCGCACCTCACGCCCGCCGTCCCACGACCTCGACGAGACGAACGGCAGATGCACACCGACCGCACCTCCTCCACCCGCTTCGCCGTACCCGTCGACGCCGCCCTGCGCGCCGCCGGCTGGCAATCCGGACGCTGGGACATCAAGCAGGCCGAGTACTGGGCCGACGCCCTGCGCGACCACGTCTCCCCCGCGGGCCACCGGCACACCGTCTTCCCCGCCGCCGTCGAAGCCTGGGCCGAATTCGGCGGACTCCACATCGCCCCCACGGGCCCCGGCCGCCAGGTCGCCCCCGCCACCCTGCACCTCGACCCGCTGCACGGCCTCCACATGGCCCGCACCCTCGGCGACCTCGGCCGCGCCCTCGGCACCGAGGTCTGCCCCCTGGGCACCGAGACCGACAGCCAGTCCCTCATCGCCATCGACACCGACGGCCGCGTCTACACCCTCGACCACACCGGCGACTGGTACCTCGGCCCCGACATCGACCAGGCCCTCTCCACCCTCATCGCCGGCACGGAACCGACCCGCCTCACAGCAAGCTGACACCCGCCCCCGCGGCGACGGACCCTACGACGCCGGAATCACCGCCGACACCCGGAAACCCCCCGCATCCGTCGGCCCCGACACGAACACCCCACCCAGCGCGGAAACCCGCTCCTTCATCCCCACCAGCCCGTTCCCCCCGGACGGCAACCGCGCCGACGACGCCGCTTCCTCGGGCGGCTCGTTCTCCACCTGCATCGCGATCTCCGACACCCGATGCGCCAGCCGCACATACGTCTTAGCCCCGGCCGCGTGCTTGTGGACGTTCGTCAACGCCTCCTGCACCACCCGATACGCCGTCTGCTCGACCTCCGGCGCATACGACCGCTCGTCCCCCTCCACGGACAGAGCCACCACCATCCCCGCGGCAGCCGACTGCCCCACCAGCTCCTCGATCTCCGCCAGACACGGCCCCTCGTCGTCAGCCGCCCGCGAAGCCGCAGCCGCCGCGGCCGCCCCCACCGCCGCCAATGGCACCGACGCGGCCCTCTCCCGCCGCTCGTCCCCACCACTGCGCAGCACCCCGAGCATCTCCCGCAACTCGGTCAGCGCCTGCCGCCCCATGTCCCCCACCAGCGCGGCGTTCCTGACGGCCTTCTCGGGATCCTTCCGCGCCACCGCCTGCAACGCGGCGGCGTGCACGACCATCAGACTCACCCGGTGCGCGACCACGTCGTGCATCTCCCGGGCGATCCGGGTCCGCTCCTCGTTCCGGGCCCACTCGGCCCGCTCCTCCGCCCGCTCGGCGAGCAGCTGCAGCTCCCGCTCCAGATCGTCCGCGCGCTCCCGCAGGCTCTCCATCAGCCGCCGCCGGGCTCCCACATACAGCCCGAGCAGCACGGGAGGCGCCGTGAACCCCACCGACATCGTGATGGCGGCGAAGGGCACGAACCAGTCCCCGATGTCCAGGTCCCCCCGCGACATGTCCTGCCGCGTCTTCACGAACGTCACGATGAGCGTCCCCAGCAGCGACATCCCCGCCAGCGAGGCCAGGATCCGCCGCGGCACCTCGCACGCGGCCAGCGTGTACAGGCCGACGACGCCCATCAGGAAGCCCATCTCGGCGGGCGTGATGGCGATCGACACCAGCACCACCGCGATCGGCCACCGCCGCCGCACCAGCAGCACGGAACCGGCCAGCAGCCCGAACACCACCCCCGCCGCCAGCGGGATCCCCGCGTCCCTGGCGAACGGAATCCCCTCGAACCCGCACTCCAGCGCGGACGCCACCGCCAGACTCACATCGAACACGGCACTGCGCCGCCTCGCCCACCACCACGGCCCTCCCCGGGCCGTCACATGGTCTTCCCCCGTCGCGGTCATGCCCTCCAGCCTAAAGGCGCCCGCCGCCGCTTTTCCGGTGAGTTTCCCGGACTGGCCTACACCACACTCCGTGACCGTTCAGCCGCGATACGGCCCGATATCCCTCGAACTGCTGAATCGCTCACCGTTCGACCCTGGAGGCCTCCATTCCGCCCGGACGGTATGCCTATGACACATGCCAACGGCAAATACACCGACTTCGAGGGACTGCGAGAGCAGGCAGTGGCGCTGCGGCGCGCGGGCCTCAGCCGACGCCAGATCCGCGACCGCCTCCACGTCGACAACAACGACATCCTCAACCGCCTCCTGGAAGGCGAACCGGCCCCGGCCTGGACGAAGCGCCCGAACGCCAAGGACGACCTGAGGGAGAACGCCAGGGAACTCCGCCTCCAGGGCTGGACGTACGACCAGATCCAGGTGGAGCTGGGCTGCTCGAAGAGTTCGATCTCGCTGTGGGTGCGGGATCTGCCGAAGCCTGAGCGCAAGCGAACTCCCGAGGAGGCATCAGCGATCGCGAGGCGTGGCTGGGAGGCGACCATGCGCCAGCGCGACGAGGAACGCCAGCGCACCAAGGAGGCAGCCAAGCAGGCGGTCGGCACACTGTCACCGCGCGAACTGTTTCTTCTGGGCGTCGGCCTGTACTGGGCGGAGGGCAGCAAGGACAAGCCCTACGACCGTCGCGAGAACGTCTGCTTCGTCAACAGCGACCCCGGCATGATCGGGATGTTCATCGCCTGGCTCCACCTGATGGGAGTGGAACGCGAGCGGCTCAGGTTCACCGTGATGATCCACGAGTCCGCCGATGTGGCAGGGGCCGAGCGGTACTGGGCCGACCTCGTCGGCGCCGACCGCTCGGCGTTCAACAAGACGACACTCAAGAGGCACAACCCCAAGACGGTCCGCAAGAACACTGGAGACTCGTATCGGGGCTGCCTCGTGATCAAGGTCCGGCAGAGTGCCGACCTGTACCGTCGCATCGAAGGCGCTTGGTACGGCATAGTGTTGGGAGCCGCCCAGCCAATCGGCGAGATGTCCGATTAGCCTGGTTTGCAGTCCCCTGTGGTGTAATGGGCAACACGGGTCACTTTGGATGATTTGTTCCAGGTTCGAGTCCTGGCAGGGGAGCACCTACTCGGTTCGGGTCCTGGCTGGCGAAACGGCGGCCGGGCCCCACACCCCCACCCCCCCACAAAACCCCCCGGTATCCTGCGGATGAAACCCCACCCCATCCACAGCCGAAGGGCATCCCGTGAGCGCCAACCGCCCGGCAGCCGTCGTCGTTCTCGCAGCGGGTGAGGGCACCCGTATGAAGTCGGCCACACCCAAGGTCCTGCACGAGCTCTGCGGCCGCAGTCTCGTCGGGCATGTGCTCGCCGCCGCGGGCGAGCTGCACCCCGAGAACCTGGTCGTCGTGGTCGGCCACGCCCGTGAGAAGGTCACCGCCCACCTCGGCGAGATCGCCCCCGCAGTCCGCACCGCCGTACAGGCGGAGCAGAACGGCACCGGCCACGCCGTACGGATGGGCCTAGAGGCACTCGGCGGATCCGTCGACGGGACCGTCGTGGTCGTGTGCGGGGACACCCCGCTGCTCACCGGCGCGACCCTCGACGCCCTCGCCGCCACCCACTCCGCCGACGGCAACGCGGTGACCGTACTGACCGCCGAGGTGCCGGACGCGACCGGCTACGGCCGGATCGTCCGCGACGACACCGGCGCCGTGACGGCGATCGTGGAGCACAAGGACGCCTCCGACGCGCAGCGGTCGATCCGTGAGATCAACTCGGGTGTGTTCGCGTTCGACGGTCAGCTGCTCGCCGACGCGCTGAAGAAGGTGCGGACCGACAACAGCCAGGGCGAGGAGTACCTGACCGACGTGCTCGGGATCCTGCGCGAGGCGGGGCACCGGGTCGGGGCCTCCGTGGCCGGCGACCACCGGGAGATCGCCGGCATCAACAACCGCGTGCAGCTCTCCGAGGCCCGCCGGATCCTCAACGACCGGCTGCTGACCGGGGCCATGCTCGCCGGTGTGACGGTCGTCGACCCGGCCACGACCTGGATCGACGTCACGGTGACCTTCGAGCAGGACGCCGTCGTGCACCCCGGCACCCAGCTGCACGGCGCGACGCATCTCGGCGAGGGCGCGGAGGTCGGGCCGAACTCCCGGCTGACGGACACCCGGGTCGGGGCGGGCGCGCGTGTGGACAACACGGTGGCCGTGAGCGCCGAGGTGGGCCCGAGCGCGTCGGTGGGGCCGTACGCGTATCTGCGTCCGGGGACGCGGCTGGGTGCGAGGGGCAAGATCGGGACGTATGTCGAGACGAAGAACGCCACGATCGGGGAGGGCACGAAGGTGCCTCATCTCTCCTATGTGGGTGACGCGACGATCGGTGAGCAGTCGAACATCGGTGCCGCGAGTGTGTTCGTGAACTACGACGGTCAGGAGAAGCACCACACGACCATCGGCTCTCACTGCCGTACGGGCTCGGACAACATGTTTGTGGCGCCTGTCACGGTGGGGGACGGTGCGTACACCGCGGCCGGGTCGGTGATCACGAAGGACGTACCGCCCGGTTCGCTGGCCGTGGCCCGTGGTCAGCAGCGGAATATCGAGGGTTGGGTGGCTCGAAAGCGTCCGGGGAGCGCGGCCGCGAAGGCGGCGGAGGCGGCTTCCCGGGAGTCGGCCGACGAGGGCTGACCGGAAACCGGTGCCTCAAACTCGGCGTACGGTGATAAGTACACACCCGCACCCCCACCAGTTGAGACGCCCTCTCGCGAGCCCGCTGAGAGGTCTCTGGACCCCAGATCGAAACCCCAGCTGCGACACCTCTGAGGAGACAGTGCTGTGACCGGGATCAAGACGACCGGCGAGAAGAAGTTGATGTTCTTCTCCGGCCGCGCCCACCCCGAGCTTGCCGAGGAGGTTGCCCACCAGCTGGGTGTCGGGGTTGTCCCGACGAAGGCCTTCGACTTCGCCAACGGTGAGATCTATGTGCGTTACCAGGAGTCGGCGCGTGGCGCCGACTGCTTCCTGATCCAGAGCCACACGGCTCCGATCAACAAGTGGATCATGGAGCAGTTGATCATGATCGACGCGCTGAAGCGGGCGTCGGCCCGGTCCATTACTGTCATCGTGCCGTTCTACGGTTACGCGCGGCAGGACAAGAAGCACCGCGGACGTGAACCGATTTCGGCGCGTCTGATCGCGGACATGATGAAGACGGCGGGTGCGGACCGCATTCTCACCGTCGATCTGCACACGGACCAGATCCAGGGCTTCTTCGACGGTCCGGTGGACCACCTGTTCGCGCTGCCACTGCTGGCGGACTACGTGGGCCGGAAGGTGGACCGGGAGAAGCTGACGGTCGTGTCCCCGGACGCGGGCCGGGTGCGGGTCGCGGACCGCTGGTGCGACCGGCTGGGCGCGCCGCTGGCGATCGTGCACAAGCGGCGGGACAAGGACGTCGCGAACCAGGTCACCGTCCACGAGGTCGTGGGTGAGGTGAAGGGTCGCGTGTGTGTCCTGGTGGACGACATGATCGACACCGGTGGGACGATCTGTGCCGCTGCCGACGCGCTGTTCGCGCACGGTGCGGAGGACGTGATCGTGACGGCGACGCACGGTGTGCTGTCGGGTCCGGCGGCTGACCGGCTGAAGAACTCCCGGGTGAGTGAGTTCGTGTTCACGGACACGCTGCCGACGCCGGGTGAGCTGAGCCGGGATCTGGACAAGATCTCGGTGCTGTCGATCGCGCCGACGATCGCGAGTGCGGTGCGTGAGGTGTTCGAGGACGGTTCGGTGACGAGCCTGTTCGACGAGCAGTAAGGGCTCTCCCGGAGTTCCGGTAGATCGTTTTGGGTGCGGCCTCCCCTGCCGAGTAGACTGCTGCAGTTGCTCGGCGAGGGAGGCCGTTTCCTGTTGTGGGATGCGGTGGTCCGTTATCGACGCGCTCTTCGTAGCAGGCCGTTCGTGGCCGGGTGACCACGTCCGTTCCTACTTCGAGGAGTGACTATGTCCGAGGTGAAGATCTCCGCCGCGACGCGCACCGAGTTCGGCAAGGGTGCCGCGCGCCGTATCCGTCGTGAGTCCAAGGTTCCGGGTGTCCTGTACGGGCACGGTTCGGACCCGCTGCACGTGACGCTGCCGGGTCACGACCTGCTGATGGCGCTGCGTACGCCGAACGTCCTGATCGCGCTGGACATCGACGGCAAGACCAAGGAGCTGGCGATTCCGAAGGCCGTGCAGCGTGACCCGCTGAAGGGCTTCCTGGAGCACGTCGACCTGCTGCTGGTGAAGAAGGGCGAGCGCGTCAACGTCGACATCTACGTCCACACCGAGGGTGAGCTGGCCCCGGGTGGCTTCCTGCTGGAGCACGTGCTGAACGCGCTGCCGGTCGAGGCCGAGGCCACGCACATCCCGGAGTCCGTGACGGTCTCCATCGAGGGTCTGTCCGCCGGTGACTCGATCCTGGCCAAGGACATCACGCTGCCGAAGGGCACGACGCTGGCCGTCGAGGAGGACACCGTCGTCCTTCAGGTCCTGGCCGCGCAGGCCGAGGAGGCCGCTGAGGGTGAAGAGGCCGAGGGCGAAGAGGCCGCCGAGGCCTGATCCTCTTCGTCGTCGTTTCGTCGGCCGCTGTTCCGGTGCGGAGCAGCGGCCGACGCGTATGAAGGAGACATGGACGTGACGACCGATGCCGCCGCTCCCTGGCTGATCGTGGGGTTGGGCAATCCGGGGCCGGAGTATGCGGGCAACCGGCACAACGTGGGTTTCATGGTGGCCGATCTGCTGGCGGATCGTGTCGGGGGGAGGTTCAAGCGGGCGGGGAAGGCTCAGGCGCAGGTGATCGAGGGGCGGATCGGGCCTCCGGGTCCGGAGAACCGGCGGGTGATTCTGGCGAAGCCGATGTCGTACATGAATCTGTCGGGCGGGCCGGTGAACGCGCTGCGGGACTTCTACAAGGTGCCGGTCGCCCATGTGGTGGCGATCCATGACGAGTTGGACATCGATTACGGGACGCTGCGGCTGAAGTTGGGCGGCGGGGACAACGGGCACAACGGTCTGAAGTCGATGACGAAGGCGTTCGGTGCGGACTATCACCGGGTGCGGTTCGGGATCGGGCGGCCGCCGGGTCGGATGCCGGTGGCGGACTTCGTGCTGAAGGACTTCTCCTCGACGGAGCGCAAGGAGCTGGACTACTTCGTGGACCGGGCGGCGGACGCGGTGGAGTGTCTGGTGATCGAGGGTCTTGAGCGGGCGCAAGGTACGTACAACTCCTGACTTGTCACCCTCGGGAGTTGACCGGCCGTGTGGGTATGGCCAATGATCCCGGCCATGCCCCCCACTGCCACCGCCTCTCGCCAGAGCTCTCATGCCGTGCTGCGGTTCGGTCGGTTCGCGGCGATGGGTACCGTCGCCGCGCTGATCCTGATCGCGGGTGTGTGGGCGTCGTGGGGTACGGCGCAGCATGTGATGCTGACGAAGGGCCGGGAGCGGGGCACGGTCGATGTGACGCGGTGCGGGCCGGAGCTGTGCACGGGTGCGTTCACGCCGTTGTCGGAGGGTGCGCAGCCGCGGCCGAGGGTCGAGCTGGAGAAGTCCGTCGCGGTGGAGAAGGGCCGGACCTACACGGTGGTCCTGAAGCCGGGCGGTGATGACGCGGTGCGTTCGGGCCCGGCGGGGGTTCTGTACGCGTGGATTCCGCTGGGTGGTGCGCTGTTGCTGGCGTCGGTGGTGGTGGCGGGCGGGCTGTTGCGGACGCGGGTGGCGTGGGTGCTGGCGCTGTCGGGGTTCGCGCTGCTCACGGCGGCGTTCTTCGCCGTGTGAGGCGGTCGTCGAGCACAACGAGGGGTGCCCCCGGGTTCGTGTGAACCCGGGGGCACCTTTCGTTTTTGTGGTTCAGCCGGTGTTGCGCAGGCCCGCTGCCACGCCGTTGACGGTGAGGAGCAGGGCGCGGGCGAGCAGCGGGTCGGGCTCTTCGGCGGCGCCGACCGCGTCGCGCTGCCGCTTGAGCAGGGCGACCTGGAGGTAGGAGATGGGGTCGAGGTAGGCGTCGCGGATGGCGAAGGTCTGCTTGAGGACGGGCGCGGCGTCGAGGAGTTCCTCTTCGCCGGTGACGCGCAGCACCTCACGCACGGTCAGTTCGTGCTCGGCCTTGATGGTGTCGAAGACGTGCTTGAGCTCGTCGGGGACGAGGGTGTCGACGTAGTGCTGGGCGATCCGCAGGTCGGTCTTGGCCAGGGTCATCTCGACGTTGGAGATGAAGTTGCGGAAGAAGTGCCACTGGCCGTGCATCTCGTCCAGGACCGTGTCACCTTCTTGCCGCAGGCCCGCTTCGCGCAGGGCCTTCAGGCCGGAGCCGACGCCGAACCAGCCGGGCACGATCTGCCGGGACTGGGTCCAGCCGAAGACCCACGGGATGGCCCGCAGCCCGTCGAGGCCGGCGCCGGTGTCCGGGCGGCGTGAGGGGCGGGAGCCGAGGTGGAGGTCGGCGAGCTGGTCGACGGGCGTGGAGGCGAAGAAGTACGCCGGGAGGTCGGGGTCCTCGACGAGCCTGCGGTAGGCGGCCTCGGCGGCCTCGGAGACGACATCCATGGCGGCGTCCCAGCGGGCCAGGGCTTCGTCGGACTGGCGGGGGGCGGTGTGCAGGGCGGACGCCTGGAGGGTGGCGGCGACGCTCAGTTCCAGGTTCTCCCTGGCCAGGGCGGGGATGAGGTACTTGTCGGAGATGACCTCGCCCTGTTCGGTCACCTTGATCTCGCCCTCCAGGGTGCCCCAGGGCTGGGCGAGGATGGCGTCGTGGGTGGGGCCGCCGCCACGGCCGACGGTGCCGCCGCGGCCGTGGAAGAGGCGGAGCCGGACGCCGTAGCGGTGGGCGACGTCGCGCAGGCGGCGCTGGGCGCGGTGGATCTCCCACTGGCTGGTGGTGATGCCGCCGAACTTGGAGGAGTCGGAGTAGCCGAGCATGACCTCCTGGACGTCGCCGCGCAGCGCCACGAGCCTGCGGTACGACGGGTCGGAGAGCATCTCCTCCAGGATGGTGTCGGCGGCCTTGAGCTCGTCGGTGGTCTCCAGCAGCGGCACGATGCCGATCTTCGCCCAGCCTGCGTGCAGGTCGACGAGGCCGGCCTCGCGGGCGAGGACGGCGGCGGCGAAGACGTCGTCGGCGCCCTGGCACATGGAGATGATGTACGACTCGATGACCTCGGGCCCGAAGACCTCCAGGGCCTTCTTCACGGTCTGGAAGACACCGAGGGTCTTCTCGCCGGGCGCGTCCACGGGCGCCGGGGTGGGCGCGAGGGGGCGGCGGGAGCGCAGTTCCTTGGCGAGCAGCCGGGCGCGGTAGTCGCGGGGCATGTCCGCGTACCGCCAGGACTCCTCGCCGAGCCGGTCGAAGAGCTGGCCGAGGGCGTGGTGGTGGGCGTCGGCGTGTTCGCGTACGTCCATGGTGGCGAGCTGGAGGCCGAAGGCGGCCAGCGTGCGGATGGTGCGGGCGAGGCGGCCGTCGGCGAAGAGGCCGCCGCGGTGCTCACGCAGGGAGCTCTGGATGATCCGCAGGTCGTCGAGGAGCTGGCTGGTGCCGAGGTAGTCGCGGCCGGGGACGTGTGCGGTGCCCTTGGCGAGGCGCTTCTTGGTGTTCTCCAGCTTCTGCCGGATGCAGGTGGCCTTGAGCCGGTAGGGCTCCTCGGCGTTGAGGCGCTTGTAGCGGGGGCTGATCTCGGGGAGGTTGTCCAGGTCGGTCTGGAGGGAGGTCAGCAGTTCCTCGGTGGCGCCGGCGTAGCGGATGGAGTTGGACAGGAAGCCGCGCAGCTCGTCGATCGTCTCGAGGGCGTCGTTGATGCCGTGCTCGTGCTGGAGGATGAGGACGTCCCAGGTCACCTGGGGGGTGACGTTCGGGTTGCCGTCGCGGTCGCCGCCGATCCAGGTGCCGAAGGTGAGCGGGCGGGTGTCGTCGGGGAGCTTGACCCCGGCGCGCTCCAGCTCGGCGGTGAGGTCCTCCAGGACGTCGCCGACGGCGTTGGCGTGCAGTTCGTCCAGGTAGTAGATGGCGTTGCGGGCCTCGTCGGCGGGCTCGGGGCGGACGACGCGCAGTTCGTCGGTCTGCCAGACGAGGTCGATGTTCTCGGCGAGCCGGATGTCGAGGCGGCGGCGGTCGGACTCGATGACGGGGGTGTCGAGGAGTGCGGCGACGCGCCGGAGCTTGTTGAGGACCGACCGGCGCGCTGCCTCGGTCGGGTGGGCCGTGAACACGGGACGAATATTGAGGTTACGAACCGTCTCGCGCAGGTGTTCGGGGTCGGCGTCCTTGAGCCGGTCGGCCGTACGGGCGAGCAGTCCGCCCTCGGCGGCGCGGCGGGCGCGCAGCTCGCGGCCGCGGTGGACCTGCTCGGTGACGTTGGCCAGGTGGAAATAGGTGGAGAACGCGCGGACCAGCTTGGCCGCGGTCTGCAGTTCCGTGCCGCGTAGCAGCTCGGCGGCGGCCTCGCCGTCCTCACGGGTGAGGCGGCGGACCTTCTCGACGAGTTCCAGGAGCTCAGGGCCCTCCTGCCGGACAAGGGTCTCTCCGAGGAGGTCACCCAGCCGGCGGATGTCGGCACGCAGCTCACTGCTCGTCGTCGTGGTCTGGTCGTCGGCACTGCTCACAGGTGCGGCTCCTTGCAGTGTTGAAGCTCGTCTGGGAGGGGAACCCGAACGGCGTCTCGCGCGGCGTGCGCCGCATACGGGCCGGACATCCGGGAAGAAATCAGAGCGGACCGCGCTGTCCGACCGACTCCAGGATAGGTGTCGAGGGGGACGCGCAGGCTCTCGGGCTCTTGCCGCCGGGAGGCGCACTGCCATACTTACGAAGCCGTAGGTTACGGAACCGTAGGAAGCACCGTGCGGGTTCCCCGTGACCCGGCTACCCCCACTTCTCCGTCCACATACCCCCCAGGGGACGCGTATGACCAGTTCCGACGTGATCGAGGACGCCCCCGAGGCGCCCGGTCAGGCCACCGACTCCGCAGCCCCCTCCTCCGCCACGCTGGGCGGCGAGCAGAAGCGGTCCATCGAACAGATCACTCTCCTCCTCTTCATCATCGTCCCGTTCGTCGCGGTGCTGGCGGCGGTGCCGCTGGCCTGGGGCTGGGGGGTGAGCTGGCTGGACATCGGTCTGCTGGTGTTCTTCTACTACCTGGGGTGCCACGGCATCACGATCGGCTTCCACCGCCATTTCACGCACGGTTCCTTCAAGGCCAGGCGGCCGTTGAAGATCGCGCTGGCCATCGCGGGCTCGATGGCGGTCGAGGGTCCCCTGGTGCGCTGGGTGGCCGATCACCGCAAGCACCACAAGTTCTCCGACGCGGAGGGTGACCCGCACTCGCCGTGGCGTTTCGGCGAGACCGTTCCGGCCCTGATGAAGGGCCTGTGGTGGGCGCACATCGGATGGATGTTCGACGAGGAGCAGACGCCGCAGGAGAAGTACGCCCCAGACCTGATCAAGGACAAGACGCTCCGGACGATCTCCCGCCAGTTCATCCTGTGGGCGGCCCTGTCCCTGGCGCTTCCGCCGCTGATCGGCGGCCTGGTCACGATGTCCTGGTGGGGCGCCTTCACGGCGTTCTTCTGGGGGTCGCTCGTCCGGGTGGCCCTGCTGCACCATGTGACGTGGTCGATCAACTCGATCTGCCACGCGGTCGGCAGGCGCCCCTTCAAGTCGCGCGACCGCTCGGGCAACGTGTGGTGGCTCGCGGTGCTGTCCTGCGGCGAGTCGTGGCACAACCTGCACCACGCCGACCCCACCTCCGCACGGCACGGCGTGATGCGCGGCCAGCTGGACTCCTCCGCACGGCTGATCCGCTGGTTCGAGATGGCCGGCTGGGCGTACGACGTGCGCTGGCCGTCACGCTCGCGTATCGATTCGCGCCGTAACGACGGGGAAGGTGGCTCCCGGCGCGGGAAGGAGCCCGTCGAGGCGGCATGATGGTCGCTGTGGCGACCGACTCGAGCAGCACCCCCAGCAATGACAAGCCGCGGCGCGTGCGTCGCACGCGGATGACCGGTGCCGAGCGCCGCCAACAGCTGCTGGAGATCGGTCGCACGCTCTTCGCGGCCAAGGGCTTCGAGGGCACCTCGGTGGAGGAGATCGCGGCGAAGGCCGGGGTCTCCAAGCCGGTCGTCTACGAGCACTTCGGCGGCAAGGAAGGCCTCTACGCGGTCGTGGTGGACCGCGAGATGCGGTGCCTGCTGGACATGGTGACGAGTTCGCTCACGGCCGGTCACCCCCGCGAACTCTGCGAACAGGCGGCCTTCGCCCTCCTGGACTACATCGAGGAGTACACGGACGGCTTCCGCATCCTGGTCCGGGACTCCCCCATCCCCCAGTCGACGGGCTCCTTCGCCTCCTTGATCTCGGACATCGCCACCCAGGTCGAGGACATCCTCGGCAAGGAGTTCAAGTCCCGCGGCTTTGACCCCAAGCTGGCCCCGCTGTACGCCCAGGCCCTGGTCGGCATGGTCGCCCTGACCGGCCAGTGGTGGCTGGACGTCCGCAAGCCGAAGAAGGCCGAGGTGGCGGCGCACCTGGTGAACCTGGCCTGGCACGGCCTGGACGGCCTGGAGCCGAAGCCGCATCTGATAGGGCGCCGCAAGGCCTAGGGCAGCAGCCCCTGGGCCGGTTCGAGGAACTCCAGGCGGTTGCCGACCGGGTCCTGCGAGTAGAAGCGCTTGTGCCCCGGCAGGACGTGGTCCCAGATGACGGGCGCCCCGCCGGCTTCCAGCCGGGCGGCGCAGGACTCGATGTCCGTCACCCGCAGCCCGGGGTGGGCCTTCCTCGCCGCCCGGAAGTCCTCCTCGATCCCGATGTGCAGCAGCACCGCCCCCGCCCGGAACCAGCACCCGCCACGCCGGGCGAGCACGGGCGGCTTCGGGATCTCGGTCATGCCGAGGACATCGACGTAGTACGCCCGCAGCCGCTCCTCGCTGCCACGCGGGGCGGCGAGCTGGACATGATCGAGGGCAGTGATCATCAGCCTTCCTTCCGGGCCACGGCGAACACCCGGCGGAACGGGAACGGTGTGCCGTGCGTGCCCGCCGGATACGCCTCGCGCAGGGCGGCCCGGTACTCGGTGACGAAGCTCTCCCGCGCGCCGGGGTCGTCGGCGAGGGCGGTCAGCACGGGCCGCAGCCCGGTCCCCTTCACCCAGTCCAGCACCGGGTCCTCGCCCTCCAGCAGATGGATGTACGTCGTCTCCCACACGTCGGCGGTGCAGCCGAGGGCGGTTAGGTGCTCCAGGTAGGCCTCGGGTGCGTGGACGGCGTCGGCGTGGCGCAGGGTGTCGGCGAGCCGGTCGCGCCAGCGCGGGGAGCCGGCGAGTTCGCGCATGAGCCGGTGGCTGGGGGCATCGAAGTTCCCGGGCACCTGGAAGGCGAAGGTGCCGGACGGTTTCAGCCCGGCCACCCAGTCGGCGAACCGCTCGACGTGCCCCGGCACCCACTGCAGCGTGGCGTTGCTGACGATCAGGTCGTACGGCTCGGCCGGCGCCCATGTCCGTACGTCGGCGTGGGCGAAGTCGAGACGCCCGCCTCCCCGCGTCGGCCCCTCGTGATCGACGTGGGCTTTGTCGAGCATCTCGGGCGAGTTGTCGTAGCCGGTGATCCGGGCGGTGGGCCAGCGATCGGCGAGCAGCGTGGTGACGTTGCCGGGGCCGCAGCCGAGGTCGGCGATACGGGGTGCGCTGCCGGGCGGCTCGGGGACGCGGGCGAGAAGGTCGGCGAAGGGGCGGGCGCGGTGGCCGGCGTGGCGGAGGTACTGGGCGGGGTCCCAGGTGGGGGCGGCTGCGGGCATGGAGTCCTCCAGGTGTCCTGGTGGTGACCGGTCAGGGACGCACACCCACCGTGACATCGCCGGTATCTCGACGTCAAGAAAATGGACATCAAGAGACTCTACGTCGACACAACCACTACACTGATCGTCATGGAGGACGAGGTCGACCGGCTGGTCGCAGCATGGCGCCGGGAGCGCCCGGACCTCGACGTGGAACCGCTCGAGGTGCTCAGCCGTGTGAGCAGACTGGCCCGGCATCTGGACCGGGCGCGTCGGCTGGCCTTCTCGGAGCACGGTCTGGAGCCGTGGGAGTTCGACGTCCTGACGGCCCTGCGCCGCGCGGGCACGCCGTATCAGCTCTCTCCGGGACAGCTCCTCACCCAGACGCTGGTCACGTCGGGCACGATGACGAACCGCATCGACCGCCTGGCGAAGAAGGGCCTGGTGGAACGCCTCCCCGACCCCAGCGACCGCCGGGGCGTCCTGGTCCGGCTGACGGACGAGGGCAGGGACCGCGCGGACCAGGCCCTGGCGGGACTGCTGGACCAGGAGCGCGCGATCCTCGCGGAGCTCTCCCGGGCCCAGCGCGGCGAACTCGCGGGGCTGCTACGCCAGCTGACCGCCCCGTTCGACAACATCCCCGGCTAGGTCGACGGGCCCGACCCCGGCCCGCCGGGCCAGGGCGACGGCGGCGAGGGTGGAATGCACGCCGAGCTTGCCCAGGACGTTCTGCATATGGGTCCGCACGGTGTGCGGCGACAGATACAGCCGCTCGGCGACGGCCTTCCTGCCCAGCCCGGCGACCATGCACCGCAGCACTTCCCGCTCCCGCGGCGTCAGCGACTCGACCAGCCGCTCGCTCTCGGTGCGGTGCTTGCGCGCGGCGGTGAGCTCCCGCAGTACGCCGGTCAGCAGTGCGGGCGGCAGATGGGTCTCGTCGCGCAGCACCCCGCGGATGACGGTCAGCAGCCGGGACAGCGAACAGTCCTTGGCGACCCAGCCGGAGGCCCCGGCCTGCAGGGCGAGCGCCGCCCGCCGGGGGTCGTCCTTCTCGGCGAGCACGACGGTCCGTACGTTCGGCTGCGCGGACCGCACGCCCGTGACGAGGGAGATCCCGTCGACGAGCCCGTCCTCGTTGCCGTCCTGCACCGGTACGGCCGGCCGTATGCCGGGCACCATGCCGCCCAGGTCGGCGTCCACGAGCAGCACGTCGAAGCGCCGCCCCTCGGCGACCGCCCGCTCCAGGCTGCGCAGCGCGGCGGGACCGCTGCCGGCCGCGGAGACGTCGACGTCGGGCTCGGCGGCCAGGGCCGCGGCGAGTGACTCGGCGAAGATGCGATGGTCGTCGACGACCAGGACTCGGATGCGAACCACGTAACCCCCTTCCCCAGGCTCCTGAGAGCAGGGGATTCCCCATCGTCGGAACACGAACCCGCACGGGTACGACGCCGGAGTGCCCGGCCGCTGCGTATGTCCGTCCGTCTCGCAGCGGTCTGGCCGGGTTGCCGCAGCCGCACGGCCGCCGCCGTGCAGAAACCGGTACCCCCACTCCGGGCGTCGTACCCGGCTGTCTCGCCCCCTGATCGGCACCGGCCCCCACCGGTGCTGTTCATCAGGGTACGGCCGGGGGCCGGGAGCGGAAGGTTATTTGCAGAACTGACTGTCCTGCGCGTTTATGGTGTGCCGCATGTTCCGTCTTGAGACAGAAGTCGACAAGGCCCGACGTGATCTGCTCCGCACACGCCTGCGGGAAGCGAACACAACCGCCTCTCCGATCCTGCGAGCCCTGCGCGGAACCCCGGACGAAAGGGACGTCCCGTTGCACGTGTGGGCTGTGAACGACGCGGACGACGCTCTCGCCGGCGGCCTCGTCGGCTACACCTGGGCGACCTGGCTCCACGTCACCTACCTCTGGGTCGACGAACGCCACCGCGGCACGGGCCTCGGCGGCGGACTCCTCGCAGAGGCGGAGCGCATCGCGTCAACGAAACGCGGCTGCCACTCGTCCCGCCTGGAAACCTGGGACTTCCAGGCGCCCCGCTTCTACGAGAAGCAGGGGTACGAGGTGGTGTGCGTGGTGCCGGACTATCCGCCGGGGATCACTGAGTACACGCTGACGAAGAGGCTGGGCTGAAGACCTCTTCGCCGTCGCGGTTCGGCCCCCCGATAGCGTGGGTTCGCTTGAGTTATCCCCCCACATCATCAACGGGAGACACAGTGAACCGCCCCGCTCGGCTTGTGACGGCCGCGCTCACCGCATCCGCGGCCCTGCTGCTGACCGCCTGTGGCTCGGGGGGAGGTGACGAGTCGTCCTCCGACAAGATCGCGGGAGCGGACTCGGCTGATAAGCCGTCAGCTTCGCCGTCGGTGTCCGCGTCTGCGGATGGGATCGATCGGCCGGAGATCAAGCTGCCCTCGGACATGAAGCTGGATTTTGAGGGGCGGCAGACAGGGGATGCGGCGAAGGACGCGATTCTGGCGGACAACGAGCGGACTGTCAGCACGGTGTGGCAGGCCATGGCGTCCGGCGACATGAAGAAGTCGGGCATCGCCTTCTATTACACGGACAACGCGATGGTCGGCATCTACGAGTACGTGAAGGGCGCCATCGACGAGAAGACCAGTTGGGCCGGCACCCTGCGCTACTTCGACCGCCAGGTGACGGTGTTCGACGACAAGAAGTCCGCGGCATTGACGTACTGCGTCGACGAGAGCAAGGCGGACCTCAAGAACCGCGAGACGAACAAGATGCAGGGCACCAAGACCACGCCCAACAGCTACGTCTTCTACAACCTCGGCCTGAAGAAGAACGAAGACGGCGTCTGGCAGACCTGGGATCTCACCGAGGACCGGGGGTCGCAGAAGTGCCAGCCCTGACGCGGTGCACAGGCGTAGCAGCGCTCACCATCACGCTGGCCGGCCTTGGACCTCTTCCGGCTTCGGCCGGAGGGTTCGACAGTGTCGGCGTCCAACAGAAGAAGACGTCCGGTAACTCCTCCGGCCCGGCCCTGGAATCCCACGTCAGCTTCAAGGTCCCGGGTACCAGGGCGAAGGACAGTGGTCCGGTCACCTCCACCGCCGTGGACTGGGAGCCGCCCGCCTGCTGGTACGAGCCGTACTGGAAGGCCAAGGACTTCAAGACCTTCAACGAGGCCAAGTGGTCGATGTACGAATCCGCCGGCGGCGAGCCGGAGGGCATCGCGGACGTCCAGGCACGCTACAAGAAGGGTCACCCGTACAAGGACTTCAACGTCGCCAAGAACGACAAGGGCATGTGGTGGGTGGCCGTCAAGAACCCTGAGATGAAGGACGACCCGGCAGCCAAGACCTGCACACGGGCACCCTTCTGGGTGGACAACGGCAAGGACCCCGGCGTCCCCCAGGCCATCGACACCGAGACCCTCGCCGGGCTCGCCCACCAGCGAACCGTCGTGCCCCCGACCAAGATCTCCCTGGCGCCGGACGGCAAGTCGACGGTGAACGCGCCGACCTGGATCTGGCTGGACAAGGGCGCCTTCAAGCCGGTCTCGGTCACGGCGAGTCTGCCCGGTACCGGGCTGTGGGCGACCACGACCGCCAAGCCGGTGAGTCTGCACATCGAGCCGGGGACGGAGGACGCGGAGAGCCTGCCGGCGTCCGGCGAGTGCGGGATCAACGACGACGGTTCGATCGGAGAGCCGTACGCCAGGGGCAAGGCGGAGCTGACGCCTCCGTGCGGTGTGCGGTATCTGCGGTCGTCGGGCGACGGCGCCTACCCTCTTGAGGCGACGCTCACCTGGGAAATCTCCTGGGAAGGCTCGGGCGGCACGGGCGGCGACCTGCCCAATGGCACGTTCGCCACGACCACCGAGGTGCAGGTCCAGGAGTACCAGGCCGTCAACCGCTGAAGTCCAGGAACATGAGTCGGGCGCCCTTCCTGCTGGAGGTGAGGGCGCCCGATCTTCGTGGCGAGATCAGCTCAGGCGCCGCGCGCCCGCCGAAGGCACCGCCTCGAACACCCGCGGTGTCGTGAAGTCGGCCGCCGCGAAGGCTTCCGTCACCGCCTTCGTGATGGCGTCGACGTCCGTCTCCTCCGCGAGGACGATCGCCGAGCCGCCGAAGCCGCCGCCGGTCATGCGGGCGCCCAGGGCGCCGGAGGTGAGGGCCGTGTCGACGACCAGGTCGAGTTCGGGGCAGGAGATGCGGAAGTCGTCGCGGAGGGAGGCGTGGCCCTCGACGAGGATCGGGGCGATCGCGCGGGTGTCGTCGCCCGATTCCAGCAGCGACACCACCCGTTCGACGCGCTCGTTCTCCGTGACGATGTGGCGGACCAGGCGGCGGACCTCCTCCTCGTCGCCGAGGCGGGACAGGGCCGCGTCCAGCTCGCCGTAGGGGACGTCCCGGAGCGCGTTGACGCCCAGCAGGGCCGCGCCCTTCTCGCAGCCCGCGCGGCGCTTGCCGTACTCGCCCTCGCTGTGGGAGTGCTTGACCTGCGTGTCGACCACGAGGAGGCGCAGGCCCTCGGCCGCCAGGTCGAAGGGGATCTGCTTCTGGGAGAGGTCGCGGGTGTCGAGGAAGAGCGCGTGCCCGGCCTCGCAGCAGGCGGATGCCGTCTGGTCCATGATGCCGACCGGGGCCCCGACGTAGACGTTCTCCGCGCGCTGGCACAGACGGGCCAGCTGCCAGCCGCGCAGGCCGAGCGAGAACAGGTCGTTCAGCGCCAGCGCCACCACCACCTCCAGCGCCGCCGAGGAGGACAGGCCCGCGCCCGAGGGGACCGTGGAGGACAGGTGGATGTCCGCGCCCGTCACCGCGTGGCCGGCCTCGCGCAGGGCCCAGACCACGCCCGCCGGGTACGCCGTCCAGTTCTTGTCCGACTCGGGGGACAGGTCGTCGAGGCGGAGTTCGGCAACCCCGCCCTCGACGTCCGCCGAGTGCAGGCGCAGGACGCCGTCCTCGCGGCGTGACACCGCCGCCACCGCCGTGTGCGGCAGGGCGAACGGCATGACGAAGCCGTCGTTGTAGTCGGTGTGCTCGCCGATGAGGTTGACGCGGCCCGGTGCCGCCCATACCCCGTGCGGTTCGGCGCCGTACAGCTCACCGAACCGTGCGGCGACCTTCTCCGCCACAGCCTCGCTCATGCCTGTCCCCTGACCCTTCGTACGTACTAGTTGCCGCGTCGCTGCGCGAAGTCCCACGCGTCCGCGACGATTCCCGCGAGATCCGCGCGGGACGGGTTCCAGCCCAGCTTCTCGCGGGCCGTGGCGGCCGAGGCCACCAGGACCGCCGGGTCGCCGCCCCGGCGGGGGGCGACCACTTCCGGGATCGGGTGGCCGGTCACGCTGCGGACCGTCTCGATGACCTCGCGGACCGAGAAGCCGTTGCCGTTGCCGAGGTTGCAGATGAGGTGCTCGCCGGGGGTGGCCGCCTTCAGGGCCAGCAGGTGGGCTTCGGCCAGGTCCGCCACATGGATGTAGTCGCGTACGCAGGTGCCGTCCGGCGTCGGGTAGTCGTCACCGAAGACGGAGATCGCCTCGCGCCTGCCCTGCGCTACCTGGAGGACCAGCGGGATCAGGTGGGACTCGGGGTCGTGGCGCTCGCCGTGCTCGCCGTAGGCGCCCGCCACGTTGAAGTAGCGCAGCGAGACCGCGGCGAGGCCGTGGGCGGCCGCCTCACCCGTGATCATGTGGTCGACGGCGAGCTTCGAGGCGCCGTAGGGGTTGGTGGGGGACGTCGGCGCCGACTCGACGATCGGGACCTGCTGCGGCTCGCCGTACGTGGCGGCCGTGGAGGAGAAGACCAGCCTGGCCACGCCCGCCTCGCGCATCGCGGCCAGCAGGGCCATGGTGCCGCCGACGTTGTTGTCCCAGTACTTCTCCGGCTTCACGACCGACTCGCCGACCTGCGAGAACGCGGCGAAGTGCAGCACGCCGTCGTACGAGGAGTCCAGCCATTTGGCGGCGTCGCGGATGTCGCCCTCGATGAAGGTGACGCCCGCCGGGACGCCTTCACGGAAGCCCGTGGAGAGGTTGTCCAGGACGACGACCTCGTGGCCCGCCTCCAGCAGATGCTGGGCGACGACGCTGCCGACGTAGCCCGCACCGCCTGTCACCAGGTACTTCCCGCTCATGAACTCGCTACCTCTCGCAGTCGCTCGGCCGCGCG
Source organism: Streptomyces sp. NPDC050546 (assembly GCF_044457425.1). Taxonomy (NCBI): domain Bacteria; kingdom Bacillati; phylum Actinomycetota; class Actinomycetes; order Kitasatosporales; family Streptomycetaceae; genus Streptomyces; species Streptomyces sp. NPDC050546. The sequence goes on along the minus strand of NZ_JBITGX010000003.1, from coordinate 471,090 downwards.
CTCCGGCGGCACGTCGTTGATGAACACGTTCATGCCGGACTCGGAACCCGCGAGGAACTTCAGCTTGCCGGAAGTGCGGCGGATGGTGAAAAGCTCGAGGTGAAGCGCGAAGTCCTCACGCACGACCCCGTCGAACTCCTCCAGCGCGCCGAAGGGGGCCTGGTGCCAGGCCGCGATGTACGGCGTCGGAGGCTCGCCCTCGGTGCTTTCCCCACCGTCCCCCCCATCGAAGATCCGGTCGAAGCGCCTCAAGAGTTCCAGATAGATCTTGGGGAACTCTGTGCGGGCGGCCTCGTCAAGACCGAGCAGGTCAGGCACACGGCGCTTGGGGTACAGGTGGACCTCGTACGGCCAGTGCGCCGCGTATGGCACGAATGCCACCCAGTGTTCACCCTCCAGGATGACTCGCTCGTCGGCGAGTTCACGCTCCAGGACGGCGTCGAAGAGGTTCTCCCCGCCCGTCATCTCCTTGTGGGTCGCGACGGAGCGGAGCATCAGCGCGGTGCGCGGGGTGGTGAAGGGATAGGCGTAGATCTGCCCGTGCGGGTGCTGGAGGGTCACGCCGATCTCGGCACCGCGGTTCTCGAAGCAGAAGACCTGTTCGACGGAGGGGAGATGGGACAGCTCCGACGTACGGTCCGTCCACGCCTCCAGCACCAGGCCCGCCTGCTCCTCGGTGAGGCCGGCGAAGGAGACGTCGTGGTCGGAGGTGAAGCAGACGACCTCGCAGCGGCCCGAGTCTCCGGCCAGCGAGGGGAAGCGGTTCTCGAACACGACGACGTCGTACGACGAGTCCGGGATCTCGCTCAGCCGGTCGCCCTCGGAGGGGCACAGGGGGCATTCGTCGGCCGGCGGGTGGTAGGTGCGGCCCTGGCGGTGCGAGGCGATGGCGACGGAGTCGCCGAGCAGGGGGTCGCGGCGGATCTCGGACGTCGTGACGGTGCGGTCCAGGGGGCGGCGGTCGGCCGCGTCGCGCACGCTGTCGTCACGCAGGTCGTAGTAGATGAGCTCACGACCGTCGGCCAGCCGGGTCGAGGTCTTCTTCACGCCGGACTCCTCATCCTTCAAACATAACCGAACATATTAAAACACCGCTCCCCCCAACCGTCAACATCACAATCAAACAAAGGCCATCAACAGACGTGTTCAATGACTGAACGCGGAGGCGTAGATTCCGCGGCGTATCGGTTCACGCAACGAAGCGAGGGCTCATGCAGACCCCCACATATCTGTCAGCCGAGCTGCGACTCCCCACGAACTGGCTCGACTACACGCTCCTCGGCATCTACTTCGTCGTCGTCCTCGGCATCGGCTTCGCCGCCCGCCGTTCGGTGAAGACGAGTCTCGACTTCTTCCTCTCCGGCCGTTCGCTGCCCGCCTGGGTCACCGGTCTGGCCTTCATCGCCGCCAACCTGGGCGCCACCGAGATCCTGGGCATGGCCGCCAACAGCGCGCAGTACGGCGTCTACACGACGCACTGGTACTGGATCGGCGCCATCCCGGCCATGGTCTTCCTTGGCCTGGTGATGATGCCCTTCTACTACGGCTCCAAGGTCCGCTCGGTCCCCGAGTTCCTGCTGCTTCGCTTCGACAGGCCGGCGCATCTGCTGAGCTCGATCCTGTTCGCCTTCGCCGCGATCCTCATCGCCGGCGTCAACCTCTACGCCCTGGCCATCGTCGTCGAGGCGCTGCTGGGCTGGCCGGAGTGGGTGGCGATCGTCGTCGCGGGCTTCTTCGTCCTCGCGTACATCACCCTCGGCGGCCTGTCCTCGGCGATCTACAACGAGGTCCTGCAGTTCTTCGTCATCCTCGCCGCGCTCATCCCGATCGCGGTCCTCGGCCTGAAGAAGGTGGGCGGCTGGGACGGCCTGTCCGACTCCCTCACCGAGACCCGCGGCGCCGACTTCATGACGTCCTGGGGCGGTACGGGCATCGGCAGCGACAACCCGCTGGGGGCGAACTGGCTGACGATCGTCCTGGGCCTCGGCTTCGTCCTGTCCTTCGGCTACTGGACGACGAACTTCGCCGAGGTGCAGCGCGCCCTGTCCGCCAAGAACCTCTCGGCGGCCCAGCGCACACCGCTCATCGCCGCGTTCCCGAAGATCTTCATCGTCTTCCTGGTGATGATCCCGGGTCTGGTGGCCGCCGTCCTGGTCCCCAAGATCGGTACCTCCGGCTCGGACCTCCAGTACAACGACGCGATCCCGTACCTCATGGCACAGCTGCTGCCGAACGGTGTGCTGGGCATCGCCGTCACCGGCCTCCTCGCGGCGTTCATGGCGGGCATGGCGGCGAACGTGTCGTCGTTCAACACGGTGTTCACGACGGACATCTGGGCGAAGTACGTCGTGCGGGGCCGCGAGGACGAGTACTACGTACGCTTCGGCCGCCTCATCACCGCGATCGGCGTCCTGGCCTCCATCGGCACGGCGTTCCTGGCGAGGTCCTTCTCGAACATCATGGCCTACCTCCAGACGCTGTTCTCCTTCTTCAACGTGCCGATGTTCGTCGTCTTCATCATCGGCATGTTCTGGAAGCGGGCCTCGATGAAGTCGGGCTTCTGGGGGCTGCTCGTGGGCACCACCGCCGCGATGATCAACTACTTCGTCCTCTACAAGCAGGACATCGTCGACATCCCCACCGACCAGGGCGCCAACTTCGTCTCGGCGATCGCGGGGTTCGTCGCGGGCGCCGTCGTCATGGTGGCGGTGTCGCTCTTCACCGCACCGAAGCCGGCCGAGGAACTCCAGGGGCTGGTCTACGGCACGACCTCACCCGGCATGGCGGAGCCGCCGGCACCCGGGGACGAGGCTTGGTACCGCAAGCCGGCGCTGCTCGGGTGGGGCGCGATCGTGCTGGCCGCGGCCTGCTACATCCCGTTCTCGTTCTGACCGTTCCCGTTCCGACCGAGGGAGGATTGACGTATGTCCGAGTTCTACTCCGACAAGGACGTGCAGCGGGAAGTCACCGAGCTGCAGAGCAAGTCGGCGACGGCTGCACAGTTGTTCGACATCCGGCGCATCATCGGTGGACTGTTCGTGGTGTACGGCGTGATCGTGATGATCGCGGGGTTCACGGCGTCCGACGCCGACATCGACAAGGCGGAGGGGGTGAACATCAACCTGTGGACCGGGCTCGGCATGCTGCTGCTCGGTCTGTTCTTCCTGGCATGGCTGAAACTGAGGCCTGCGGCTCCGCCGCCGCCGGATGCTGCGCCGGGGGATGAACCTAGGGAGTGACGGCGAGGCGCCGAGGTGGGCGACTGGACGCCGACTTTTCGTGTATGACTCTGCTCCTTCCGGTGCCCTGGTGAACGGAGAGCGGAGAGGGGTAACCCCTCTCCGCTCCACCAACTGCGGTCGGCAGTCGGCTACATCCGCCGGTCTCCCTGCCAGGTGACCGACGTCATCGAGGCGAGACCGCCGTTGGCGATGCCTCGGTACGTCACCGTCCGGGCCGGGCCGATCTCCCGAGCGAGACGCTCCGACAGGTCGCTGCCTTCCTCGAACAGGCGCTGCCACTCGTCGTCGTCGCCGTCGTTCATCAGCGTCGTCTCGATCGCCGCCTTCCACTGGTAGAAGGCGGTCACGAGATCATCGGACAGATGGATGGCGGCAGCGGGATCGTCCGGAGCGAAGCTTCCGAAACCCTCCGCGTGCAGTGGGTACAGCCCGTACTCGCCCTCGACGGTGAGGTCGAGCGGGTGCGGGGGTGTGTCATGGGCGTCGACGGTCCAGTGGAGCCGATCGCACCCCCAGCACACGAACTTCTCGTCCTGGTGCCGTTCGTCCCAGAAGCGCACCACCCAGCCGGGGCCGAGGTGCTTCGCCACCATCCGGGCGATGTCCAGCCCTTCCTTGACGTGCTTGCGCAGGGCCGGGCGGGCCCCGAACCCGTCGGCGGGACGGGTCCGGTTCCACTCGGTCAGCCTGCGGGCCACGTCGTCGGGCAGCCCGAGCGTGTGGTCGTCGACCGGAAGGCCACGGGTGAAGTCCTCGACGCGGGCGAACGTCCCGGCGTCCGTGCCATACAGCGGGGAGGCGTCGCCGCGCGCGCGTACGAGGAGATGCTCAGGAACCTTGTGGATCATGCCGGATTCGCTCCAATCACCCGTCCCTTGCTCTGGCCCTGGTCTCCGATGGTGATAGCCACTCGGTGGGACTTCCCGTTGTACACCGTCTCGAAGATCGGCCTGGTCGGCGTCTGGTGGCCGACGATCTTCCCCTCGCTCAGTGCCTTGCTGAGGAGCTTCGGGATCTCCTCGATCGGCACGCCGCGCTGGGCGAAGTCTCCGCCGTGGCGGAAGACGACGTGGACGAGGCCCTTCTTCACGTCGCCGGCGTCGAGCCACGCGAGCGGCATGCCGGGCCGCGAGTACGGGACCACCCAGAACAGGTTCTTCTGGTCGACCTCGATCCCGGCTTCCTTGAGCTTGTTCACGTACCTCATGTCCAAGCCGGGAGCAGCGGCCTTGGCGCGCTCCACCATACGGATCGACAGGCGAAGCCCCATGCCTGCCTCGCTGGCGGCGTTCGCGAGCTTCTCCGCGGTGACGCTCTCACCGTAGATCTTCTTCAGTTCGGCCAGAACCTTCTCCGCGTCCCTGCCGGTCCTGATGGCGTCCTCGACCCGCTCGGCGAGCTTGATGGCCTTGGCGAACTTCGCCGCCATCGCGGGACCACCGAACGCCGCCGCCGCCCACGCGCACCCTGATCCGGAGCCACCGTCGTTGCCAGGCGTCACCTTGTGGTAGCAGTCGGCGAAGTCCTTGACGAACATCTCGTAGCCGAGGCCGGCCACGAGTCCTGCGAGGTTCTTGAGCCCGGCCTTCTCCACCTCCCAGAAACTGAAGTGGTAGGTGCGCTCCTCCTTCAGGCCCTTCTTCGTGTCCGTGGTGAGAAAGAAGGTGTCTGCTGCCGGGCAGCCGGCTTCGGTGGCAGGCACGTCCGGGTTGGCGCAGTAGTAGTAGCTGACGTGGGCGTCGAAGTGGAACTCGAACGTCACGGTGCAACCGTCGATGGTGAGGGTGCACCCGTTGAGCTGCTTCGGCTGTTCTACAAGCTCGATCTTGTCGAGGACGAAGAAGGTGCGTTCGACTCCGGTTCCGGATCCTGTGGAGACATTCTTGTTGGCTTCCTTCCGTTCCGCGGACTCCGCTGCTTCCTGTGCCTCGTCGGCGTATTTCTGGGCGTCCTTGGCCGCTTCCTCGGCCTCCGTCGCTGCCGCGTCGGCGCGGTCGGCCGCTGCTCGGGCATCCTTGGCTGCCTCTTCGGCTACCGCGGCTGCGGTGCGGGCGGCTTCCGCGTCGAGGGCTGCCTGGTCGGCCGAGTCGCGGGCGTTCCTGGCGTGGTTCTCGGCGCGGCCGGCTGCCTGGTCGGCGGCTTCTGCGTCCTCGGTGGCCTGGCGGTTGTACTCGATGGTGCGGGCCAGGGACGCCGTCGCCTTGGAGGCGGCCTTGGCGGCGTCGGCGGCGTAGCCGAGGGCTTCCTTGGCGTAGGTGCGGGCGGTCGCCGCGTGTCCGGCCGCGTTGGCCGCGTGCTGGTAGGCGGCCTTGGCGTCCCCCTTCGCCTGGTCCGCCAGGTTCTTGGCGGCCGATGCTTCTGCCGCCGCGTTCTTGGCGTGGGCGTCGGCGACGGACTGCTGCTGTTCGGCGATCGTCTTGGACGCCTGGCCGGTGAGGACCACCAGGCTGGCTGCCGAGTCGGTGTCGATGTACGGGGAGCCGAGCTGGATCGCGTCGTTGGCCGGCTTGGCGACCTGGGCGGCGGCGTTACCGGCGTCCACGGCGGCCTGGGCGGTGACGTGGGCGAAGCCCGCGGCCTTCGCGGAGGCGGCCAGGGCCTTGGCGGCCTCCTTGTTCGCCTCGTCCGCGTGGGACTTGGCGGTCTTGGCCTGCTTCTCCGCCTCGTCGGCCATCTCGACCGCCGCCTTGGCCTCGGACGAGGCGTGCTCGGACGCGTCGATGGCCTCGGCCGCGGCGCTCGTCGCGGTCTTCAGCGCGGCGTCGGACTTCAGCTTCGCGGCCTGGGCGCCGTCCGCGTGCGCGCGGGAGCGCTTGGCCGCCGCCTCCGCGCGCGTGGCCGCCGCGTCGGCGTCTGCTGCAGCCTTCGTCGCAGCGTCCGCTTCGGAACGGGCCCTGGTGGCGGCTGCCTCGGCGTCGTCGGCGTGGCCGCTCGCGGCGTCCGCCGCCGCTCTGGCCTCCTGGGCGTTGCTGTCGGACTCGTGAGCCTGGGCGTAGGCCTCCTTCGCGTCCGCCTTGGCGCGCGTCGCGTCGGCCTTCTGCTCGGCATCCCACGCGTCGTCGCGCAGGTCACGGGCCTTGTCGCGGGCCTTGACCGCGTCGTCCCTCTTCTCGACCGCCGTGCCCTCGGCCGCCTCGGCCTTGTCCTTGGCGTCCTTGGCGTTCGCCGCCTCGGCTTCGGCGTTCTCCTTGTGCCGGGCGGCCTCGGCCTGCTTGGCCGCGGCGGTCTTCTTCTCCGCCTCGGCCGTCTTCTCCTCGGCCTCGGCGGCCAGGCGCTCGGCGTGGGCCTTGGCGGCGGCCGCCTTGGCGTCGCCTTCGGCCTTCAGGGCCTCGGCGAGTTTGGCTTCCGCGGTCTCCTTGTCCTTCTTGGCGTTGTCGCGGTGGGCCTTCGCCGCGTCGGCCGCGGCCTTCGCCTGGGACTCGGCCATCGCCGCGGCGGCCTTGCGGAACTCCGCCTTCGACTGCGCCGTCTGAGCCAGGGCGCGTTGCGCGATGGTCGCGCTGTCGCCGGCTGAGGCACGGGTGGCGGCCTCGGCGGTCGTACCGGCCTTCACCAGCGCTTCCAGAGCGGCCACAGCGCCCTTGGTCACCTGCGCCTTCTGCTGGCCTACCAGCAGACCCCGGCCGCGCGGGGCACCGGCCTCGTCGGCGACGGCGTACGCCGCCTTCTGCGCTGTGTCAGTGGCGGTGGCGTGCTTCTGCGCAGTGGCCAACTGGGCCTTGAGAACGTCGAGTTGCTTCTTCGCTCCCGCCTGCTCCGCCGTGACGCCCTTCTTGGCCTTCTCGAACTGCGCCTTGTCCGGGTAGAACTGGCTGTCCGTGCCCTTGTGGCCTTCGGGGACGATCCGGAACTTCTGCGGGTTCGTGCCGTTGCACGCCCACAGCCAGGCGTTGTGGCTGTTGTCGAACTTGTTCAGGTCCAGGCACTTGTCCGTGGCGACATTGCGCAGCTCGCCCACGGCGCGGACGTCGAAGTCCCACTGCTGCGCCCTGCTGCCGTTGCACGTCCAGATCTGGATCTTCGTGCCGTTGGCAGGGTCGCTGTTCTCGACGTCCAGGCACTTCTGCGACCTGACGTTGACGAGGCCGTAGCCGTCGCCGGAACCACGCAGCTGCCACTGCTGTGCCGAGGAGTCGTTGCAGGTGTAGATCTGGACCGGGGTGCCCGAGGTCGTCTTGCCGCCCTGCACGTCCAGGCACTTGCCCTTCGCCGCCTCGACCTGGATGACCGCCGAGGAGTCGCCGATCCAGCCCATACCGCCGGGAGACCAGTAGTCCTGCCAACGGACCAGACGGTCGGCGACCCAGGAGTGCCCCAGCATGTTCCCCAGCGCCTTCGCACCGGCACCGAGGGCGTTGGTGGCGTCCTTGCTGGACTTCAGGATCTGGTTGCGCTGGGCCGCCTGCGAGGCGATCTCCCGCTGCCACTCCGCGGTGGCCGTGTCGGCTATGCCGCCCAGGGCCTTGTTCGGGTCGATCGGATCCCGCCAGGCACATGACGCGTACCTGGTCTTCATGTCCTCGACCGCGATGCGGTGTTCGGCCGTACCGGGCTCCGGCGCGGTGCGGGGAAAGCCGCCGGAGGCCAGGAACAGACGGGCGTCGTCGGCGCCCTTGCCGTTGAAGGTGTTGAACAGTCCTTGGAACGCGCGCTGTTCCTGGTACTGCCGCTGCCGCTCACCAGGAGGCAGGTCCGGGTCGTAGGGCTTGTCGCCGTAGAGCGGGGTCCCCAGGTCGTTGACGACCTTGAGCGTCTTGTCGTCGGCCTTGGGGGTCGGGTCCTCGTAGAAGTCTCCTTCGGACTTCCAGAACCTGTCGGCGATCCACTGGGTCAGACCGGTCTGGCTGTGGAAGTCCTGCTCCTCATCACCTGGTCCTCCAGGAGGCCAGTGGAAATCGGAGACGGTGAACCCGCCCGGAGTCTCCAGGCCGTCCAGGGGCTTCGCCCATTCGTTGCGAAGGGCGTAGGCGGCATCGAGTTGCTTCTCGGCCGCGTCCCTGTCCCGCTGGTACGCACCGGCCAGCGGGGTGTCCTCCCAGTGGTCCTGGTCGGCCAGGGCATGCAGCTTGTCCGGCGGCAGGTTGAGGCCGTCCTGCGCGGTCGCGGCCATGGACGGCCCACCCATGCGCAGCACATCCGCCATCAGGCACTGGTCCTGTCGCAGTTGCTCGGCTGCCGTGTCCTCGGCCCAGTCGTCCGTGTCGCTCGCCGGGGCGGCCGCCTCCGTGCCGGTGAGCCGGTCCAGCGCGCCGGGCTGGACCGCAAGGCCGGCCAGTACGGCCACGGCCGCCGCGGACGTGACGACAGAGGTCAGGAACCGGGATCTGCCCGGTCTGGGCTTGAAACGGGTTCTGGGCAGGAAGGGCCCTGGTCGTGAGCGCAAGAAAGCATCCCCCTCGTCGCAAAGGAAGACGTCCAGGGGTGCCCCTCAAAAGAAGCGGAGGAGATGCGCGAAGTGCCGGTTCCGCGGCATGGCGGTGCGCCCCTCCCCGTGGCGACGGTGTCCCCCTGGTCGCCGGTTGACGCGCGCTGTGGCGGAGTGGTCAGCCCCGCCGGGCGCGACGATCACATTAGGCACTGGCGTTCGAATCAACCAGGGGATTTCTTCGGCGCGAGGTCGGTGTGGCAGGAAAGAAGCCATGGGGTTTACCGGCCCGACAGCCACAAGTCCCGTGACACACCTAGGGATTTCCTGTGTAGGTCTCGTGAAGGTGTCCTTGTGTCGGATGCCACGCGGGGCGGAGATCGACCAGAAACCGACCCACACCTCAACGTACGGCCTACAACTGCTCGCCCTCCGGCCCCGGCTCCCGCGGCACCGGCCCCGCGCGGTCCAGCAGGCCTGTCCGGGCCGCCAGTGCCGCTGCCTCCAGGCGGGAGCCCACGCCCAGTTTCATCAGGACTCGCTGGACGTGCGTGCGGGCCGTCGACGGTGCGATGCCCATGCCTGCCGCGATCAGGCGGGTGTCCTCGCCGTCGGCCACGCGGACCAGGACCTCCACCTCGCGCGGCGTGAGCATCTGGAGCAAGCGCTGGCCCTCGTCGTCCGGTTGGGCCGCCGGGTTCAGCAGTTCGCTGAACGCGCCCTGGAGCAGTTGCGGCGCCACCGCCGCCTCGCCCGCCCGGGCCTTCATGATCGCCCGCTCGACGCCCTCTATGCGCTCGTCATGCCGGACGTAGCCGGAAGCGCCCGACGCGAACGCCGCCGCGATCCCGCGCGGGCTCGGCACCGGGCCCAGCACCAGCACCGCCACCTGCGGCCGCTCCCGCTTGATGCGTACCACCGGGTCGAAGATGCCCGGCTCCGCCGGTGTGGCCGTGCCCAGCAGGCACACCTCAGGCGCCCTCGTGATCACCAGCTCCGCCGCCCCCGCGGCCGGCGCCGCCGCGGCCAGCACCCGGTGCCCCCGCAGCTTCAGCGCGGAGGCCAGCGCCTCGGCCAGCAATCGGTGGTCGTCGACCACCATGAGCCGCACTCCCATCGAGCAACCCCCCAGTCACCCCGGTCCCCCCAATGGAAGCCCCCCGGCTCCCCCGCCTTCATGCCCCCGGAAGCTACACGCTTGTTCGACGTTGCGCTCCCCTACCCGCGAGAATCGCCCCGGATCGCCGAAATTCCCATCATTCGAGGTTGACTGAGCCAAACGCGAACGGTCCCGCCCCTGAACAGGGACGGGACCGAAGGCAACCTCAGTCGATCACCAGATGATCATCGGACGATCAGCCTGTACCGAACCCGACCGCCAGGTACTCCTTGTCACCCGTCGAAGGCCGCTTGCTCGCGTACACCTTGGACATGAACAGATGGCCGTCGGCGTACAGGAACTCCGAGTAGTCCGGCGACATGCTGCTCTCCACGTCGCGCACCTGCTCCGACGCGGGGTTCTCCAGCAGCTTCGTCTCCTTGAAGCTGCCCCCGTCGATGCTCACGATCTGCCCGCCCTTGTCGTACGGCGGCCGCTTGTACGCGATCAGGTTGCCGCCGTCCATGCGCAGCGGCGAGATCGTGTAGCCGTCCCCCGCGTCGGCCCGCTGCCCGGTCTGCTTGCCGGTGGCGAGGTCGAAGGAGACGATCTCGTTGGTCTGGCTGTACTCCCCCTTGCCGTCGTGCTCCTCGGTCGGGATGTACAGCCGGTCGTTGCCGACGGCCAGCTGGTTGCAGTACTCGATGCGGGTGATGCCCTCGCAGCGCGCCGCGAACTGCTCGCCCGGCGCCGAGATGCGCGTGCGCAGCTTGCCGGTCTTGCTGTCGATGGAGAAGAAGTCCGAGATGCCGCTGCCGTCACCCGCGGAGTCGCCGACGTCGGCGGCCACCACGAGCGGGTTGGTCGACACGATGCTGGCGTACTCGATGCCCTCGGCCATCTTGTACTCGGAGATCACCTTCCCCGACTTCGGGTCGATGGTCTGGATGTGCAGCTGCCGCTGCTCGTACGAGCCGCACTTGCGCACCGCGACCAGCTTCTCGCCGCCGCCGTACCCGGCGTCGTAGCAGGAGTCGCTGGGCTTGGGGCTCCACAGCGGCTTGCCGGAGATGTCGAAGGCGGCGCCGCCGCTGCTGCTGCCGACGGCGACGGTCTTGCCGCTGATCGTGACGTTGTCGAAACTGATCAGCTGGTCACCGGTCTTGGCCGTCTTCGTCCACAGCCTCTTGCCCGCGTCGAGATCGATCAGGGCGACCTGGCTGCACCCGTGCGAGGGGTCGGCCTTGGTCGGCATCTCGGGCTGGTAGAGGATCGCCGTCTTGTTGTCCTCGGTGACATGGCGGCTGGCCTGGCAGACGGGGCCGTCCAGCGGGATCGTCCACTGCTTGCCGCCCGTGTCGCGGTCGTAGCCGACGATCTGGGCGATGCCGCTCTTGGCGTACGTCTTGTCGGTGAGCCACGAGCCGGAGACGACGACCGTGCTGTCGTTCTTCACCTCGGGCGCCGGGACCTGGAAGAGGACCTTGGCGCTGGGGTCGGAGGGTGCCTTCTCCTTGCCGGAGGAGGTGGTGCCGCCGTTGCCGTCGTCCGTGCCGCCGGTGGTGCCCCCGGAGCTGGCGGTGTCGTCCTTCTTGCCGTCGTCCTTGGACGAGGAGTACCAGACGCCGCCGCCGATGATCAGGGCGATCGCCACCACCGCGGCGACGATGATCGCCAGCTGCGCGTTGAACTTCTTGCCGCCGCCGGGCTGTCCCGGCTGTCCCGGCTGTCCGGGGTGTCCGGGGTGTCCGGGGTGTCCGGGCTGCGGCTGGAGCGGCATGGTGCCCTGCGGATAGCCGTAGCCGGGCTGACCGTAGCCCGGCTGCACCGGCTGCCCTGGCTGCACCGGCTGTCCCGGCTGTCCGTACGGCGCCTGCGGCGGCTGGCCGGGGTAGCCGTAGCCGGGAGGCGGTCCCTGCGGGGCCTGGGGCGGCTGCGGAGCCTGGGGCGGCTGGGGCGGCGTCTGGGGAGCCTGCGGATAGCCGTACCCCGGCTGCGGGGGCTGGCCCTGGGGCGGCCCGAAGCCTCCACCGGACGGCGGCTGCTGGGGCGGCGGGGGCGGCGGCTGGGTCATGACGTGAGCACCTCGGGGAGGGGGGAAGACGACGAAGAGGGCAGAGGAGCGGGGAGAAGAGTCACTTGCCGTAGGCGAGCATCAACTTCTCCTTCGTGTCGTCGTTTCCGCTCAGCCGGGTGGTCGAGATGTAGAAGCGGCCGCCGGCCCAGTCGATGTCCTTGGAGAAGAAGCCGTTCTCGATGTCCGCGGCGCCCTGCGGGTTCTGGAGCAGCTTGACCGGCTTGTGGTCACTGCCGCCGGTCGGGATGGACACGATCTGGCCGCCCGCGTCGTACGAGGGCTCGATGTAGGCGATGAGCTTTCCGCCCTCGGTCCTCATCGGCAGCATCGACTCCTCGGCCGGGGACTTCACCCGCCACTTCTCCTTGCCGTTCGCGAGGTTGACCGCGACGATCTCGTTGGCGCCGGTGGTCGCCTCGGTCGGCAGGTAGAGCGTGGAGTCGTCGACGGCGACGCCCTGGCAGCCCTGGAGGTCACGCTCGAGGATGGCCCAGCCGCACTCGGGGGCGAAGTCCTCGTCGAAGCCGACCTGCGAGCGGAACTTGCCGCCGGAGGTGAAGGTCGAGATGTTCCAGGTCTTCTTTTCCTCGTTGGTGCTGTAGATGACCAGCGGGCTCACGGAGTAGGCGCGCGCGACCCGCCAGCCCTTGTCGAACTTCTGGGTCCACTCGACCTTGCCGGTCTTCGGGTTGAGCTGCTGCACCTCGTCGTGCTCGTTGTTGCCGCCGGCGCCGCAGGAGGAGACGGCGATCAGCTTCTCGCCGCCCGCGAACGCGGCGGGGAAGCAGGAGTCGCCGTAGCGCTTCTTGTCGAAGAGCTTGTCGCCGTTGGTGACGTCGTACGCCGTGCCCGACTGGGAGCGGCCCACCATCAGCGTGGTGCCGGTGACGGACAGTTCGACGGAGAGCGTGGAGTCGAACAGGGCGCCGTCGGCGACCTCTTCCTTCCAGCCCTTCTCGCCGGTGCCGAGGTCGATCTCCTGGAGCTGGTTGCACTTGGCGCGGTCGCTGCTGCCGCTCATGTAGGCGACGACGATCTTGTCGTCGGCCGTCTTCTCCGGAGTGGTGGCGCAGATCTTCTGCGGGAAGGTGATCGTGTCCCACGTCGGCTTGCCGTCGCCGACGTTGTACGCGAAGAGCTGCTTGTACGCCGCCTTCACCGCGGTCTTGTCGGTGATCCACATGCCGGCGGCGTCGGCGCCGGACTTGGGCGCGTCGGGCGCCTCCTTGTACCAGAGGACCTTGGCCTCGCCGGCCTGGCGGCCCTCGTTGAGGTTCTCCGGGTCGTCGCCGCCGTCGCCCTTGCCGTCACCGGGGTTGACCGGGCCGGAGGCGCCGGACTTGCCGTTGCTCTGCTGGGCGACCGGCTTCTTCTTGCCCTTGCCGCCGTCGCCGGTGACCGCCCACACCGTGCCGCCGACCACGAGCAGCGCGGCGACCGCGGCACCGATGATCATCGCGGGCTTGCCCTTGAAGGGGTTGCCCGAACCGCCGCCGGGCGGGGTGCCGGGCGCGCCGGGGTACTGCGGCTGGGGCGGGTAGCCGTAGCCGGGCTGACCGTACGGACCCGGCTGCTGCGGCTGACCGTACGGACCCGGCTGCTGCGGCTGGCCGTAGGGGCCGGAGTTGTACGGGCCCGGCTGCGCGTAAGGCCCGGGCTGCTGCGGAGGCTGCTGCGGATAGCCGTACCCCGGCTGCGGAGGCGGCGGCGTCTGCGGCGGGCCCTGCGGAGGCGGCGGCGTCTGCGGCGGGCCCTGCGGGGGCGGCGGCGTCTGCGGCGGGCCCTGGGGTGGCGGCGGGGTCCCCGGTGCCCCGTAGCCACCGCCCTGCGGCGGCTGGTTCTGCGGTGCTCCGAAGCCACCGTGCGGTGGCTGACTGGGCGGCTGAGTCATCAGCGGCTCCCCCGTTCGATCACTGATTTTTAGCCACGCCCTGAGGTACGCGATGGGCTCAGAGTCGTTTCATAAAGTTCTAAGACGGCTCTTTCTATCACTCCGTTCCAACAGCAGAGCGGGCCGATCATCCCCTGTTCCCAAGGGAGGACCGGCCCGTGATGCCGTCGTTATGCGTCTTCACGCACCCTTCACGCGTCCTCGGCGAGTTCCAGCCAGCGCAGCTCCAGTTCCTCGCGCTGACCTGCCAACTCGCGCAGCTCTGCGTCCAGTTCAGCCACCTTCGCGAAGTCCGTGGCGTTTTCGGCGATTTGGGAGTGAAGCTTGGTTTCCTTCTCGGAGACCTTGTCGAGCTGCCGCTCGATCTTCTGGAGTTCCTTCTTGGCGGCGCGCTGGTCGGCGGCGCTCTTCTCCGGAGCCGCCGTCTGCGGAGCGGCGGCCGGGCCGGAGGAGGAGGCCGCGGCCTCCTCCATGCGCTTGCGCCGCTCCAGGTACTCGTCGATGCCGCGCGGCAGCATCCGCAGGGCGCCGTCGCCGAGCAGGGCGAACACCCGGTCGGTGGTGCGCTCGATGAAGAACCGGTCGTGGGAGATGACGATCATCGAGCCGGGCCAGCCGTCGAGCACGTCCTCGAGCTGCGTCAGCGTCTCGATGTCGAGGTCGTTGGTGGGCTCGTCGAGGAAGAGGACGTTGGGCTCGTCCATGAGCAGACGCAGCAGCTGGAGCCTGCGGCGCTCACCGCCGGACAGGTCGCCGACGGGCGTCCACTGCTTCTCCTTGGTGAAGCCGAACGTCTCGCACAGCTGCCCGGCGGTCATCTCGCGCCCCTTGCCGAGGTCGACGCGCTCACGCACCTGCTGCACGGCCTCCAGCACGCGCGTGCTCGGCTCGAGTTCGGCGACCTCCTGGGAGAGGTAGGCCAGCTTGACGGTCTTGCCGACCTTGACCTGCCCGCCCACGGGCTGCGTCTCCCCGTCGGTCCGGGACGCCTCGGCCATGGCCCGCAGCAGGGAGGTCTTCCCGGCGCCGTTGACACCGACGAGACCGATCCGGTCGCCGGGTCCGAGCTGCCAGGTGACGTGCTTGAGGAGGACCTTGGGGCCCGCCTGGACGGTGACGTCCTCCAGGTCGAACACGGTCTTGCCCAGCCGGGTGGACGCGAACTTCATCAGCTCGCTGCTGTCGCGGGGCGGCGGTACGTCCTTGATGAGCTCGTTGGCGGCCTCGACCCGGAAGCGCGGCTTGGACGTACGGGCGGGCGCCCCGCGCCGCAGCCAGGCCAGCTCCTTGCGGACGAGGTTCTGCCGCTTGACCTCCTCGGTGGCGGCGATGCGCTCGCGCTCGGCCCGGGCGAAGACGTAGTCGGAGTAGCCGCCCTCGTACTCGTAGACGGCGCCGCGCTGGACGTCCCACATGCGGGTGCAGACCTGGTCGAGGAACCAGCGGTCGTGGGTGACGCAGACGAGGGCGGACCGGCGGACCTGGAGGTGCCGGGCCAGCCAGGAGATGCCCTCGACGTCGAGGTGGTTGGTGGGCTCGTCGAGGACGAGCAGGTCCTGCTCCTCGATGAGCAGCTTGGCGAGCGCGATACGGCGCCGCTCACCGCCGGACAGCGGCCCGATGACGGTGTCCAGGCCCGCGGGGAACCCCGGCAGGTCGAGCCCGCCGAACAGGCCGGTCAGCACGTCCCTGACCTTGGCGTCGCCCGCCCACTCGTGGTCGGCCATGTCGCCGATGACCTCGTGGCGGACGGTCGCCTCGGGGTCGAGCGAGTCGTGCTGGGTGAGCACGCCGCTGCGCAGTCCGCCGGAGTGCGTGACGCGCCCGGTGTCGGCCTCCTCCTGCTTGGCGAGCATCCGGATCAGAGTGGTCTTGCCGTCGCCGTTGCGGCCGACGACGCCGATGCGGTCCCCTTCGGAGACGCCGAGGGAGACGCCGTCGAGCAGGGCACGGGTGCCGTACACCTTGCTGACGTTCTCGACATTGACCAGGTTGACGGCCATTACTCTCCTGACAGGGGGGACGATCGACCCTCCAGGGTAGTCGGGCGGGCGGGTGCTCCGGCCGGACCGGTCAGCCGCCCTCGGCCGCCTCCCGCAGGCGCTGCTGGTACCGCCACACATCGAACAGCATCTCGTCCTGCCCCAGCTCCTCGCCGACGGGGCCGATCCGGTGCTCGGCCGCCACGCAGCGCGGGTCGTCCCGCCGGGCCAGGCCGGACACGGCGTAGAGCCGGGTCCGCTGCCGTTCGTCATGGGTGAGCGCGACCAGCGCGTCCCCGGTCTCCGGCTCGTGCCCCCGGTAGTGCGTGAGCCAGTAGCAGGCCGCCTGGCGTACGTCGGGGTCCGGGTCACGGGCCAGGGTGAGCACCGCCTTCAGGCTCGCGGGGCGGTCTGGGGACCGGCCGTCCTCGGGCAGCCACAGGGTGTCCGGCACCAGGGCGCGCACACCCGGGTCCGGATGGGTGAGATACGACAGGCCGACGGCCTCGGTCTCCGGGGTGGTGTCGTGGCCCATCGCCTGGAGCAGGACCGCCAGCACCTCCGGGTCCTCCTCCTGCTCGGCCCAGGGCACGAGCTCCCTGCCCCGGTTGCAGAACGGGTCGCGTCCCAGGACGAAGTCCCCGAGGACCAGGATCAGCAGCAGGTCGGCGGCGAGGAGGCGAACAGCCGGTCGGGGTGGTTGAGCAGGTCTCTGCTCCACTCCCAGGTCTCCTCGTCGAACCGGCGTCCGAGCGTGAACACGGCCTGGGACCACACGATGTGGTCCCGGTCGGGGCGGGCGAGGGCACGCGCGACCAGTTCGTCGAAGGGGGTCCGGGTGCCGTAGCGCGCCTCCAGGGCGGTGAGGATCGCCAGGTGCTCGTCGCGCACGGTCACCCCACCGAGCGTGAGCTGCTCGCACCACCAGCCGATCTCGCCGTCCTCGACCCGGACCCGCTCGACGGGTTCGGTACGGCCGGTCCTGCGCCGCAGTTCCGCCTCCGCGCCCGCCTCGGCCCGACTCCGGGCGCGGGCCAGCAGTTCCTCGCGGTCCGGGAGCGGCAGCGGTACGCGATGCCGTACGAGCGCCTCGGTCAGCGCGTACGAGCCCCCGTCCACCGCCCGCAACAGCGGGGTGGTCCCGTCGGGCAGCCGGCGCAGGGGGTCGGCGCCGCCCTGGAGCAGCGCCTCGGCGACGGGTTCGTCGTAGGCCGCCATGGCCAGGCAGAGGACCGGGAGGCCGTCTTCGAGGGTGTCGGGGTCGGCCCCGGACTCCAGCAGCGCCGTGACCTCCTCCGGGTCTCCGCGCCGTACCGCCGCGACCAGTCTCTCCACGCCTGTAGCCCCCGCCCTCGAAACAACCGGCGGAGCCTAAGCGCCCGGCAGTGGCCGCCGCACGCGATTAAAGCCCGGCCACCATCGCCCCGGGCGTCGGCCCCGAGGCCGTCCGCACGGTCCGGCAGGTGCCGGAGGACAGCAGCGCCTGCGCCACCGCGGCCGCCGACTCCGGGCCGCGGACCAGGAACGCCGTGGTCGGGCCGGAGCCGGAGACCAGGGCGGCGAGGGCGCCCGCGGCACGGCCGGTGGCCAGGGTGCCGGCGAGTTCCGGGTAGAGGGAGAGGGCGGCGGGCTGGAGGTCGTTGGAGACGGCGGCGGCGAGCGCGTCCGGGTCGCCCTTGGCGAGGGCGGCGAGGAGTTCCTGGGAGGCGACGGGCTCGGGGATGTCCGTGCCCTCGCCGAGCCGGTCGAACTCGCGGAACACGGCCGGGGTGGACAGGCCCCGCTCGGCCATGGCGAACACCCAGTGGAAGGCGCCGCCGACCTCCAGGGGGGTCAGTTGCTCGCCCCGCCCGATGCCGAGGGCCGCCCCGCCGACCAGGCTGAACGGCACGTCGCTGCCCAACTCGGCGCAGATGGCGAGCAGTTCGTCACGCGAGGCACCGGTCTCCCACAGCGCGTCGCAGGCCACCAGGGCGGCGGCACCGTCCGCGCTGCCGCCCGCCATGCCGCCGGCGACGGGGATGTCCTTGGCGATGTGGACGTGGACGTCGGGGCTGCGGCCGTACCGCTCGGCCAGCGCGATCGCCGCCCGGGCCGCAAGGTTCGTACGGTCCAGGGGGACCAGGTCCGCGTCCGGGCCCTCGCAGGTGACGCGGAGTTCGTCGGCCGGGGTCACGGTGACCTCGTCGTAGAGGCTGACGGCGAGGAAGACGTTGGCCAGGTCGTGGAAGCCGTCGGGCCGGGCGGGGCCCACCGCCAGCTGGACGTTGACCTTGGCGGGGACACGGACCGTGACGCTCACACGGGCTCCTTCTCCTGGTGCTGGTTCGCCTTGTGCTCGGCGATACGCGCGAACTCTTCCACGGTCAGGGACTCGCCCCGGGCCTGCGGCGACACCCCGGCGGCGACGAGGGCCTTCTCGGCGGCGGCCGCGGAACCGGCCCAGCCGGCGAGCGCGGCCCGCAGCGTCTTGCGGCGCTGGGCGAACGCCGCGTCGACGACGGCGAACACCTCCTTCTTGGAGGCCGTCGTCTTGATCGGCTCGGTCCGGCGGACGAGGGAGACCAGACCGCTGTCGACATTGGGCGCGGGCCAGAAGACGTTCCGCCCGATGGCGCCCGCGCGCTTGACCTCGGCGTACCAGTTGGCCTTCACGGAGGGCACGCCGTACACCTTCGAACCGGGTTCGGCGGCGAGGCGGTCGGCGACCTCCGACTGCACCATGACGAGCGTGCGGTCGATGGTCGGGAAGGTGGCGAGCATGTGCAGCAGCACCGGGACGGCCACGTTGTAGGGCAGGTTGGCGACCAGCGCGGTCGGGGCGGGGCCCGGCAGCTCCGTGACGTGCATCGCGTCGGAGTGGACGAGGTCGAACCGGTCGGCGCGCTCCGGCATACGGGCCGTGATGGTCGCGGGCAGCGCGGCGGCGAGCACGTCGTCGATCTCGACGGCCGTGACGCGGTCGGCGGCCTCCAGCAGCGCGAGGGTGAGGGACCCGAGCCCCGGGCCGACCTCGACGACCACGTCGTCGGGGTGGACCTGTGCGGTGCGGACGATACGGCGGACGGTGTTCGCGTCGATCACGAAGTTCTGGCCGCGTTGCTTGGTGGGGCGTACGCCGAGGGCGGTCGCGAGTTCGCGGACGTCGGCGGGGCCGAGGAGGGCGTCGGGGGCGGGGGTGGTCACGGGGACAAGGGTACGGGGGGTCTTACGGGGGCCGGTTTCCTGGTCGCTCGGCGTCGGGGCGGGGGCGGGTGGGCGCGCGGCCCGGCGTTGCGGGGCTGGGGGCGGGTGGGTGCGCAGCCTGGCGTTGCGGGGCTGGGGGCGGGTGGGGCGCAGCCCGGCGTCGGGGCTGGGGGCGGGGTCGGTGCGCAGCCCGGCGTTGCGGGGTGCCGCTGCGCCCACCCGTGCCGCCCCTAGCGGCACGCATGCCCGCAGCTGGGGGGTGGGGGGCGGCGCGTGTGCCCGCAGGTGGGGGGGGCGGCGCGTGTGCCCGCAGGTGGGGGGGGCGGCGCGTGTGCCCGCAGGTGGGGGGGGCGGCGCGTGTGCCCGCAGGTGGGGGGGCGGCGCGTGTGCCCGCCGCTAGGGCGGCAGGCATGTCCTCTGCGACGCCGTCACCCGTGCAAGCGGCCCCCGCAGTGCGGCCACGGGCTCGCGCCCCGCCGTACGTAGAGCTTCTTCGCGCGGTAGGTCTGTTCCGCCGCCGGGGCGTCCTGGGGGCGGCCGCTGCCGCCGAGGGACTGCCAGGTGTGGGTGTCGAACTGGTAGAGGCCGCCGTACGTGCCCGAGGAGTCGACCGCGTCGGGGCGGCCGCCGGACTCGCAGGCCGCGAGGCCCTGCCAGTTCAGGTGGTCGGCGCCCTGCACGGACGTCGGTCGCGGCTTCGTGCCGACCTTCACCTCCTGCGGGCGAGGCTCGCGCACCACCTCGGCCCGGATCCGGCGCGGCTTCTGCTTGACGCCGTTGACGGTGCGCAGGGAGTACGTGACCCGGCGCAGGCCCGCCTCGCCGGCGCGCTCCACGACCTCCGTGCCCTGGAACAGGGTCGGATCCTCGCTCCGCCGCGTCTGGAAGGGGATCGCCTCCTCGCGGACCTCCTTGCCGCCGGTGATCCGCAGCACCGTGACGGTCTGTCCGTCGCGCGGGAAGCTCCCCTGCGGGACGGACGTGGTGTCCTGGCCGCGCAGGGTGATCCCGGCCTCGTCCACGGCCTCCCGCACGGTCGCCGCGTTGGTCCGGACGGTACGGGCCCGGCCGTCCGCCATGATCGTGACCGTGCGCTCGGTCCGCACGTCCAGCGCGAGCCCCTCACGGCCGATCTGCCGGGAGCGCGAGGCGGACAGGTACGCGCCCTCCTGCCGTACTCCGAGCTCTCTGAGCGCCCCCGCGACCGTGTGGGCCGTCGTCCACACCTCGCGCCGGTGCCCGTCGAGAGTGAGCCGCACGGGACGGGCGTAGTGCACGGCGACCTCGTCGCCGCTGGCGATCTCCGTGCCGGGCCCGGGTGCCACCACGTCGTGGGCGCCGACCTCGACGCCCTCCTCCGAGAGCAGCTCGGTGACGTCGTCGGCGAAGGTGTGCAGCGTGCGGGCCCTGCCGTCGACGTTGAGCTCGATCGCCTTGTCCTTGGCGACGAACGCCGTGGTGCCGCCCGCCAGGAAGGCGACGACCAGGGCCTGCGGGAGCAGCCGCCGCATGGAGCCGTCCGGACGCTCGGCGTACCGCGCCTTGCGTCGGCGCGCGGACCTGCGATGCGAGCCGGTGCGCGCCGCGGCGCGCGAACCGGCGCGGGCTTCGGCGCGTGACTCGGCGCGTGATTCGGCGCGCGACTCCGCGCGCGTGGGGCGCGGGACGGACGCCGGTGCCGGATCGTCCTGATCATCCTCCGGGGTGCCCTGCCGGGGCATCCCGGGCAGCGGCGGCGGCGGCACTTCGTAGGCGGGCCGGTAGGTGTCCTCGTAGGCACCGTCGAAGCCGCCGCGCACCGGCTCCGCGTGGGCCGGGCCATACGCCTGGTACCGCTCGTACGTCTCGTACGTCTCGTACTGCGAGTTGCTCACGCCGACACGCTCCAGGGGCCGGAGGGGGTCCAGAGGGGTCCGGATCGGGCCCCCAGAACCTAGCGGAGCGGTCGTCACTCTCCAAAGCGACGCGACTACGCACAGTCGTGCGGTGAGGTGGCGGGCGGGTCGGTGGGCGGCTCAGTAGCCGAAGGCGCGTGCCGTGTTCGCCGCGAGGGCCGTGGCCAGCGTGTCCTCGTCGACGCCTCGCACCTCGGCCATGGCCCGCACCGTGATCGGCACGAGGTACGGGGCGTTGGGCCGCCCGCGGTACGGCGCCGGTGTGAGGAAGGGGGCGTCCGTCTCCACCAGCAGCAGCTCCGGCGGGGCGACGGCCACCGCGTCCCTCAGGTTCTGGGCGTTCTTGAAGGTGACGTTGCCGGCGAAGGACATGAAGTAGCCCGCGCTCGCGCAGATCTCCGCCATCTCGGCGTCGCCGGAGTAGCAGTGGAAGACGGTCCGCTCGGGAGCGCCCTCCTCCTTGAGCACACGCAGGACGTCGGCGTGGGCCTCGCGGTCGTGGATGACCAGGGCCTTGCCGTGCCGCTTGGCGATCTCGATGTGGGCGCGGAAGGACCTCTCCTGCGCTTCCTTGCCCTCGGGCCCGGTGCGGAAGTAGTCGAGTCCGGTCTCGCCGACGCCCTTGACCTGCTCGAGCCCGGCCAGCCGGTCGATCTCGGCGAGCGCCTCGTCCAGCGCTGCCTGTCCGCCCGGCTCGCGGGCGCCCTGCCTCGACCAGCCTCCCCCAGCCCCAGGGGGCTGGGAGGTGCCCCCAGGGTCGCCGTGCACGATGCGCGGGGCCTCGTTCGGATGCAGGGCGACCGTCGCGTGGACGGCGTCGTACGCGGCCGCGGTCTCGGCGGCCCACCGCGAGCCCTTGAGGTCGCAGCCGACCTGCACGACCGTCGTCACTCCGACCGAGGCCGCCTTCGCCAGCGCCTCCTCGACCGTGCCGGACTGCATGTCCAGGTGGGTGTGGGAGTCGGCGACCGGCACCCGGAGGGGGTCCGGGAGCGGGGGCGCGGCGTGCTTGCCGGAGTCGTTCGAAGGCATGCCCCGATCCTACGAAAGGGGCACGCCCTCCCCGATGGGGGAGGACCGGGGAGGGCGTCGACAAGGGAACCGGACGGGTCAGCTCGCCTTGCGCTGGAAGGGGTGCAGCAGGTCGGACAGATGCCAGTGGTGGTGCTCGCGCTCCTCCTGTCCGGCCTCCGCCGCTGCCTCGGGCGCCTCCACGGGCCCGCCGGGCGGCGGCACGCGGTGGGGCCTGCGCGCGGCGTTGCGCGCCGACTCGACCCGCCCGGGCCGCATGATCCGTACGACGTGGCCGTCGCAGTTCTGGCACGTGGGCTTGGACAGGGGGGAGGGCACGACCTTGCCGTCCGCCACGTAGAGGACGAACTCGTGCCCGGCGGCGTCCGTGTGGTGTTCTATCTCGTACGACTGCTCCCAGCCGTGCCCGCAGCGCATGCAGGCGAAGGAGTACGACTCGTTGACGACGGCGGTCGCACCGGCGCGGAGCCCGGTCTGCCCTGCGATCTCACTCATGCCAGCTCCTGTTCCGCTGTGGCGTGAGGACGATTCCGTCCCCGCAACCCAGTGGACTCCTCAGCCGGACCGAAGGCAGCAGACCTGTCGACTATTGGCGCCGATTTGGGCGTTCCTTGCCCCAGAGCCCCGTCGCCTTTGCCCTCACATGGGGCGCACGCTCAAACGACATGCGCCCTGCTCAGAGGGTGTTTACGCCCCTCTTAGGGAACGCGCCCCTTCAGGCGCGCGGGGAACTGCGCGACCAGCCCAGACAACCGTCAGCCGGAATTCTTCGCGGCGACAACGGCATCGAACACCACCCGCTTCGGCACCCCGGCCTCCACCGCCACCGCCGCGATCGCCTCCTTACGCCGCTCCCCCGCCTCCTCCCGCACCCGAACCCTCCGCACCAGCTCCTCGGGCCCGACATCCTCCGCCCCTGGCGCCGGCGCCCCCTCCACCACCACGGTGATCTCCCCGCGCACCCCCTCAGCGGCCCACTCGGCCAGCTCCCCGAGCGGCCCCCGCCGAACCTCCTCGTACGTCTTGGTCAGCTCCCGGCACACCGCGGCCCGCCGCTCCGCGCCGAACACCTCGGCCATCGCCGCCAGCGTGTCGTCGAGCCGGTGCGGAGCCTCGAAGTAGACGAGGGTGCGCCGCTCCCCGGCCACCTCCCGCAGCCGTCCCAGCCGCTCCCCCGCCTTGCGCGGCAGGAACCCCTCGAAGCAGAACCGGTCCACGGGCAGCCCCGACAGCGCGAGCGCGGTGAGCACGGCGGACGGGCCGGGCACGGCGGTGACCCGTATGTCCTGCTCGACGGCGGCCGCGACCAGCCGGTACCCGGGGTCCGACACCGACGGCATCCCCGCGTCCGTGACCAGCAGCACCCGCGCCCCGCCCGCCAGCTCCTCGACCAGCTCGGGCGTCCGCGCGGCCTCGTTGCCCTCGAAGTACGACACGACCCGCCCCTTGGGCGTGACCCCCAGCGCCTGGGTGAGCCGCCGCAGCCGCCGTGTGTCCTCGGCGGCGACGACATCGGCTCCGGCCAATTCGTCGGCGAGCCGGGGCGGGGCGTCCGCGATGTCGCCGATGGGGGTACCTGCGAGTACGAGGATTCCAGTCACCTCACCATCCTCCCAGGGGCGGAGGATGCGGACGCATACCGGCCATGCACGGGACTCACACAGAACGGTTCCCTACGATGGCGCGGTGACCAGTACCGCGTCCTCCACGGACACCCGGCAGGGCCAGGCGCCGCTCGAGCAGCGGCCGTCCTGGCAGCAGCGGCTGCGCCGCTTCGGCTACCAGGGGCAGCCCAGAAGCGACGCCCGCGACGTCCGTGACCGTCTGGTGCCGCCGTACACCGAGCCGAGCCCGCGGCTGTGGGCGGCGCTCGGCGTGCCGCACGCCCTGGCGGGACGGCTGGTGCGCTGGTCGGCCTGGATCGGCCCGCTGCTGGTCACGCTGCTGGCGGGCGTGCTGCGGTTCTGGAACCTGGGCAACCCCAAGGCGGTGATATTCGACGAGACGTACTACGCCAAGGACGCGTGGGGTCTGGTCCACCGCGGGTTTGAGGTCAACTGGGACAAGAACGCCAACGATCTGATCCTGTCGGGCGGGCACGTCACGATCCCGACGGACGCGGCGTATGTCGTGCACCCGCCGGTCGGCAAGTACGTCATCGGGATCGGCGAGCTGCTGTTCGGCTTCGACCCCTTCGGCTGGCGCTTCATGACGGCGGTGCTCGGCACGCTCTCCGTGCTGATGCTCTGCCGGATCGGCCGCCGGCTGTTCCGCTCCACCTTCCTGGGCTGTCTGGCGGGCGCGCTGATGGCGGTGGACGGCCTGCACTTCGTGATGAGCCGCACGGCGCTGCTCGACGGCGTGCTGATGTTCTTCGTGCTGGCCGCGTTCGGCTGTCTGCTCGTCGACCGCGACAAGGCCCGCGAGAAACTCGCCGCCGCGCTCCCGGTGGACGCCGACGGCCGGGTCCGGCCCGACCGGCACACCGCCGAAACGACCCGCCTGGGATGGCGCCCGTGGCGCTGGGCGGCCGGCCTGATGCTGGGTCTGGCCTTCGGCACGAAGTGGAACGGCCTCTACATCCTGGCCGCGTTCTGCGTGATGGCGGTCCTGTGGGACGTCGCCTCGCGCCGGGTGGCCGGTGCCCGGCACCCGTACTCGGCGGTCCTCAGGCGCGACCTGGGCCTCGCGTTCCTCGCCACGGTCCCGGTCGCCCTCGTCACCTACGTCCTGGCCTGGACCGGCTGGATCCTCTCCGCCACCGACGGCTCCGGCGGCTACTACCGCAACTGGGCCGCGACCAGCGGCAAGGGCGGCAGCTGGACGTTCCTGCCCGACTGGCTGCGCAGCCTGTGGCACTACGAGCACCAGGTGTACGAGTTCCACGTCGGCCTGTCCTCGCCGCACACGTACCAGTCCAACCCGTGGAGCTGGCTCGTCCTCGGCCGCCCGGTGTCGTACTTCTACGAGTCCCCGGCACCCGGCAAGGGCGGCTGCCCGTCCGACGCGGGCGGCAAGTGCGCCAGTGAGGTGCTCGCCCTCGGCACGCCGCTGCTGTGGTGGGTCGGCTGCCTCGCGGTCCTCTACGTCCTGTGGCGCTGGTTCTTCCGCCGCGACTGGCGCGCGGGCGCCATCGCCTGCGGCATCGCGGCCGGCTACCTGCCCTGGTTCATGTACCAGGAGCGCACGATCTTCTTCTTCTACGCCGTCGTCTTCCTGCCGTTCCTGTGCCTGGCGGTGGCGATGCTCCTCGGCGCGATCGTCGGCCCGCCCCGCTCCTCCGACACCCGCCGCGTCGCGGGCGCCACGGGCGCGGGCGTCCTGGTCCTGCTGATCGCCTGGAACTTCATTTACTTCTGGCCCCTGTACACCGGCACGGCCATCCCCATAGACGACTGGCGGGCCAGGATGTGGCTGGATACCTGGGTCTGACCTACGTTTCGGTCAAGAATCGAAACACCCGTACCTGTGGTAACCGCTTCCCCCCTAGAGTGCTCCCGGGATCGAGCTTTCTGAACGCGTTCAAAGGAGCGCGTGGAGGCTCAACGGGGAGGGGACGGCCTGATGGCCAAGGGGGTCAAGGTCGCTGTCATAGGCGGCGTGTTCGCGGTGATGGTGGGCGGGGCCGGCTACGGCGCCTTCAACATCGTGAGCGCGCTGACCGGCGACGGGGGCACGAGCGGCGTGGCCGCGGAGGAGAAGTCGGGGCCGCCCGGCAAGGACGAGGTCGAGGAGACCACCGCCAAGTTCTTCGCGGCCTGGGAGAAGGGCGAGGCAGCGACGGCGGCGTCGTACACGAACAACGACGCGGCCGCCGAGCTGCTGCTCACCGCTTTCGGGGACGACGCGCACATCAGGGACGTGAAGATCACGCCCGGCACGGCGCGCGGCACCACCGTGCCGTACACCGTGAAGGCCGAGGTGGCCTACGACGGGAAGTCCGAGCCGCTCGACTACAAGAGCGAGCTGAAGGTCGTGCGCGGGCTCACCACCGGGCGGGCCCTGGTCGACTGGCGGCCCGCCGTCGTGCACCCCGGGCTGAAGAAGGACGACACGCTCGTCACCGAGAAGTCGGCCAACCCGCCCATCGAGGCCGTCGGCCGTGACGGCACCGAGCTGACGAAGGAGAAGTACCCCTCCCTCGGCCCGGTCCTGGACGCCCTGCGCGCCAAGTACGGCAAGGAGGCCGGCGGCACCCCCGGCGTCGAGCTGGTGATCCGGCACGCCGGCGAGGGAGTCGCCGACACTCCGCTGCTCACCCTCGCCGAGGGCAAGCCGGGCAAGCTCACCACCACCATCAGCCCGGGCGCGCAGGCGGCGGCGGAGAAGGCGGTCAAGCGGTTCGCCCAGTCGTCGGTGGTGGCCGTCAAGCCGAGCAGCGGCGAGGTCCTGGCGGTGGCCAACAACCGTACGGACGGCTTCAACGCGGCCTTCGAGGCGCAGGCCGCCCCCGGCTCCACCATGAAGATCGTCACCGCCGCGATGCTCATCGACAACGGCGTGACCTCGATGAACGGCCCGGCGCCCTGCCCGGACACCGCCGTGTGGCAGAGCCAGACCTTCAAGAACCTCACCGGCATGAAGCCAGACGAGGGCGCCACGCTCGCCAACAGCTTCATGCGGTCCTGCAACACCGCCTTCATCAAGCTCATCGACGAGAAGCCGCTCACCGACGCCTCGCTGACGCAGGAGGCAGAGCGGCGCTTCGGGCTCGGGCAGGACAACTGGAAGACCGGCATCGTCTCCTTCGACGGCAGTGTCCCCGCGGTCGGCGGACCGGACCGGGCGGCCGGGGCGATCGGGCAGGGCCAGGTCCAGATGAGCCCGCTGAACATGGCCTCGGTGACCGCGACCGCGATCACCGGCAGCTTCCGCCAGCCCTACCTCGTGTCGCCGGAGCTGGACGACAGGGAGCTCGCGCGGGCCGAGGGCCTGCGGGCGGGCACCGCCGCCCAGTTGAAGCAGATGATGCGGCTCACCGCCACACAGGGCACCGCCGTGGCGGCCATGCGGGGGCTGGGCGGCGACATCGGCGCCAAGACCGGTTCCGCCGAGGTCGACGGCAACGCCAAGTCCAACAGCTGGTTCACCGGATTCCGGGGCGACGTCGCGGCTGCGGCCATGACCGAGGAGGGCGGTCACGGCGGCGACGCGGCCGGGCCGATTGTCGCAGCCGTGCTACGAACGGGTGGCTGATCTCACCCACGCGGGACGGGACTCTAGGGTGGTGGGCGTCGTTGGGACAGCTGAGGGCAACGGGGACCCTGGGGATTCGCGGAGGAACGGACTAGCAGTGGGCAACAGAAGGCGCGTCGCCGAGCGACGGAAGACGAGACCCGCCGTGATCGGCGGGGTGATCGCCGTGGTCGTCGGGGGCGCCGGGTTCGGCGCCTACGCGCTGTTCGGCGGCGGCGCGGCCGCCGACGACGGGACCCGGGCATCGTCGGACGAGAAGCCCGAGGTGAAGACCGGCCCGCTGTCGGCGACCGAGGTCACCACCACCGCCCGCGCCTTCCTCACCGCCTGGCAGTCCGGGAAGGTCCCGGGGGCCGCCGCGGCCACCGACGAGGCCGCCGCGGCGACGGCCCTGCTCACCGGCTACACCAAGGACGCCCGGATCAAGGACGTCACCCTCACCCCGGGCAAGCCCACCGGTGACAAGGTGCCGTTCTCCGTCAAGGGCACCGTGGCGTACAAGGACACCGAGAAGCCGCTGGCCTACGAGAGCGCGCTGACCGTCGTCCGCCGCAGCAGCGACGGAAAGCCGCTGGTGGACTGGCACTCGGCGGTCGTCCACCCGGATCTGAAGGACGGCGACAAGCTGGTCACCGGCGAGGCGGGCACGCCCCCCGTCAAGGCGCTCGACCGGGACGGGGGCGAGCTGACCAAGCAGAAGTACGCCTCGCTCGGCCCGGTGCTGGACGGCC
This sequence comes from Streptomyces sp. NPDC050546, assembly GCF_044457425.1. NCBI lineage: Bacteria > Bacillati > Actinomycetota > Actinomycetes > Kitasatosporales > Streptomycetaceae > Streptomyces > Streptomyces sp. NPDC050546. The sequence goes on along the minus strand of NZ_JBITGX010000003.1, from coordinate 443,394 downwards.
TGCGCGAGAAGTACGGCAAGGAGGCCGGCGGCAAGGCCGGCATCGAGCTGCGGGTCGTGCGCGGGAAGTCGGCCAAGTCGGACGACCTCTCCGACAAGACCCTGCTGGAGCTGAGCAAGGGCACGCCCGGCACGGTGAAGACCACACTGGACCCCGCCCTCCAGGCGGCGGCGGAGAAGCAGGTCGCGAAGAAGGCCAAGTCGTCGGTGGCCGTCATGCGGGCCTCGACCGGCGAGATCCTGGCCGCCGCCAACGCCTCGCCCGGTTTCAACACGGCCTTCCAGGGCTCGCTCGCGCCCGGCTCCACGATGAAGGTCATCACCGCCTCGCTGCTGCTCGACAAGGGCCTGGGCTCGGCGGACAAGAAGCACCCGTGCCCGAAGTACTTCACGTACGGGCACTGGAAGTTCCAGAACGACGACAAGTTCGAGATCAAGGACGGCACGTTCAAGGCGAGCTTCGCCCGCTCCTGCAACACGGCCTTCATCAGCCAGGCGCCGAAGCTCAAGGACGACGACCTGACCAAGGAGGCCCAGCAGGTCTTCGGCCTGGGGATGAACAACTGGGCGATCGGTGTGCCGTCCTTCGACGGCGCCGTGCCGGTGCAGTCGGCGGCCCAGATGGGGGCCTCGCTGATCGGGCAGGGCGGGGTCCGGATGAACCCGCTGAACATGGCGTCGGTGTCGGCGACGGTCAAGACCGGGACCTTCCACCAGCCGTACCTGGTCTCCCCGGACGTGGACGGGCGCAAGCTCGCCAAGGCCTCGCGCCCGATGCCGGCGGGCACGGCCTCCCAGATCCGCGAGCTGATGTCGTACACGGCCGCGGCCGGGACGGCGGCGGAGGCGATGTCCGGGGTCAGCGGCGATGTCGGCGCCAAGACCGGGTCGGCCGAGGTCGACGGGCAGAAGAAGCCGAACGGCTGGTTCACCGCCTACCGGGGTGATCTGGCGGCCGCGGGCGTCGTCCAGCAGGGCGGGCACGGCGGTGAGACGGCCGGGCCGATCGTGGCGGCGCTGCTGAAGGCGGGCGGCTGACCCGAAAGGTCAGTGGGTGACCGGTTCCGCGGCGGCCATATAGGTCCGCCGCAGGAACCGCAGCAGTGCCTGTCGTTCGAACTGCACCACCAGCACTCCCTGAGCGGAGTGGAACTCCACCACGGCCTGCACCCGGCCGCACGGCCACACCCGCACCTCACCGCTGCCCCTGGGGGCCCGCAGCCCCTCCTCCAGGAGCTCACGGCCGAAGGTCCACTCGCGCCCCCCGGGGCCCGGAAGCTTGATGCCCACCACCCGGGGGTCCCGGTCGGGGTCGTACCGCAGAGTGACCGGAACCGCCTCCAGCTCATCGATCAACGGGACGGCCGCGTCCGTGACGATGTGGGCTCGCGCGTACTGCTCGACTACGGACATCGGACGGCCCCTTCACCGTGCGCAACCTGTGCGGAAACTGTGCGTCCGCTTCCTCTCCAATGTCGCATATTTTCCGGATTGCGCCCTCGGAGCCCGAACATATCGCGGCGAGATCGCGGGTGAGATAAGACAAGCGTCACGCTCTTGCAAAGCGTTCGCATCAAGCCACATCATCGAAGCGTGCATGTACCTGACGGATTCATGGACGCCCCCACCTCCGCCGCCACCGGGGTGATCGCCGCGGGCGCCGTCGCCGTGAGCCTGCGCGGCGCGCGGCGCGAACTCGACGAGCGCACCGCCCCGTTGGCCGGCCTCGTGGCGGCGTTCATCTTCGCGGTGCAGATGCTCAACTTCCCCGTGGCGGCCGGGACCAGCGGCCATCTGCTCGGGGGCGCGCTGGCCGCGATCCTGGTAGGCCCGTACACAGGGGTCCTGTGCGTCTCCGTCGTCCTGCTGATGCAGGGCCTGCTCTTCGCGGACGGCGGCCTGACCGCGCTCGGCGTGAACATCACCAACATGGCGATCGTCACGACGGTCGTCGCCTACGCCCTCTTCCGCGGTCTGGTGAAGGTGCTCCCCCGCACCCGCCGGTCGGTCACCGCGGCCTCCTTCGTCGCCGCCCTCGTCTCCGTCCCGGCCGCCGCTCTGGCCTTCACGCTCATGTACGCGGTCGGCGGCACCGCCGACGTGTCCATCGGCAAGGTCGCCACCGCCATGGTCGGCGTGCACCTCCTGATCGGCATCGGCGAGGCGGCGATCACCGCGCTGACCGTCGGCGCGGTCATCGCCGTACGCCCGGACCTGGTCTACGGCGCGCGCGGCCTCACGCAGAAGCTCAAGCTGCGGGTGAACGGCGAACTGGTCGACGCGCCCGACGCCGAGCCCGCGCCCGAGCCCGCGCCCGTGGCCGCCCGGACCTCGCACCGCCGGGTGTGGGCCGCCGGACTTGTCGCCTCCCTCCTCCTGGCCGGATTCGTCAGCTTCTACGCCTCGGCCGACCCGGACGGCCTGGAGAAGGTCGCCACCGACCACGGCATCGACAAGAAGGCCGAGGAGCACGACGCGGCCGACTCCCCGCTCGCCGACTACGGCGTCAGGGATGTCGACGACGCCCGGCTGTCCGGGGGCCTGGCGGGCGTCATCGGCGTGGGTGTGACGGTGGTCGCGGGCACCGGGGTCTTCTGGGCCGTACGCCGTCGCCGCTCGGACGACACGTCCCCGACCGACACGTCGAGCACCACGAGCGTCTGACATGGGAGCAGGGCACGCGCACAAGCTCTACCGGCACGGGCACTCGCCCGTGCACGCCCTGCCCCCGCACACCAAGATCGCCGCCGTGTTCGCCTTCGTGCTGGTCGTGGTGTCGACGCCGCGCGAGGCGATATGGGCGTTCGGGGGGTACGCCGTGCTGCTGGGCACCGTCGCGGGCGCCGCGCGCGTGCCCGCCGGCTTCCTGCTCCGGAGGCTGCTGATCGAGGTGCCGTTCGTCGCGTTCGCGGTGCTCATGCCGTTCGTGGCGGAGGGCGAGCGGGTCGACGTCCTGGGGATGTCCCTGAGCGTCAACGGTCTGTGGGGTGCCTGGAACGTGCTCGCCAAGGGCACACTCGGCGTCGCCGCCTCCGTGCTCCTCGCCGCCACCACCGACCTGCGCGCGCTCCTCCTGGGCCTGCAGCGCCTCAAACTGCCGCCGCTCCTCGTGCAGATCGCGTCCTTCATGATCCGCTACGGCGACGTCATCGCGGACGAGATGCGGCGCATGCGGATCGCCCGGGAGTCCCGCGGCTTCGAGGCGAAGGGCGTCCGGCACTGGGGCGTGCTCGCCAAGTCCGCCGGCGCGCTGTTCATCCGCTCCTACGAACGCGGCGAACGCGTGCATCTGGCCATGGTCAGCCGGGGCTACGCCGGTGCCATGCCGGTCATCGACGAGGTGACCGCGTCCCGGGCGCAGTGGTCGTACGCGCTCGCCCTCCCGGGCGCGGCTCTCGTCGTCTGTCTGCTGGGATGGACTCTGTGACTGCTTCTCTGGAGGTCTCCGGCCTCGCCTTCGCCTATCCCGACGGGCACCAGGCCCTCTTCGGCGTCGACTTCTCGATCGCGCGCGGTGAGCGGGTCGCGCTGCTCGGGCCGAACGGCGCCGGCAAGACGACCCTCGTGCTGCACCTCAACGGCATCCTGACCGGCGGCGCCGGCACGGTGCGGGTCGCCGGGCTGCCCGTCGGCAAGCGGCACATGGCCGAGATCCGGCGCCGGGTCGGCATCGTCTTCCAGGACCCGGACGACCAGCTCTTCATGCCCACCGTCCGGGAGGACGTGGCGTTCGGGCCGGCGGCGGCCGGGCTGAAGGGGCCGGAGCTGGAGGAGCGCGTGGACCGGGCCCTGGAGCGGGTCGGCATGGCGGAGTTCAAGGACCGGCCGCCGCACCACCTCTCCTTCGGCCAGCGCCGCCGCGTGGCCGTCGCGACCGTCCTGGCGATGGAGCCGGAGATCCTCGTCCTCGACGAGCCCTCCTCCAACCTCGACCCCGCCTCCCGCCGCGAACTGGCCGACATCCTGCGCTCGCTGGACGTGACGGTCCTGATGGTCACGCACGACCTCCCCTACGCCCTGGAGCTGTGCCCGCGCGCCCTGGTCCTCAGCGAGGGCGTGATCGCCGCCGACGGCCCGACCGGCGAACTGCTCTGTGACGAGGAGCTGATGCGCGCCCACCGGCTGGAGCTGCCGTTCGGTTTCGATCCGCGTTCCGTGCCGGCCGCCGAGGCCCGTCCGTGACAATGGGCGCGTGACGAACGAAGAGGACGCCGGATCGCTGCTGCTGGACGAGCAGCTGTGCTTCGCGCTGTACGCCGCCCAGCGCGCGGTGACGGCCGCGTACCGCCCGCTCCTCGACGACCTCGGCCTCACCTATCCCCAGTACCTGGTGCTGCTGGTCCTCTGGGAGCGCGGCGAGACCACGGTCAAGGAACTGGCCGCGGCCCTGCGCCTCGACTACGGCACGGTCTCCCCGCTGCTGAAGCGGCTGGAGGCGGCGGGTCTGCTGCGGCGTGAACGCTCGGCGCGGGACGAGCGGTCGGTGCTCGTGGCCGTGACCGGGCGCGGGGAGGAACTCCGGGAGCGCGCGACATGCGTGCCCGGCGCCCTGCTCACGGCGACGGGCCTGGACGGCACGGAGATCGCGCGGCTCCGCGAGGAGCTGTGGCACCTGGCCGAGAGGGCGGAGTCGGCGGCCGACCGGGCCCGCTGACCGCCGGTTACCCCGGGTTGCCACCCCCTGCTGGCGCAGGCCGGTTACCGGCCAGTACCTTGTGCACGATGTGTTTGTGCACACTTGGTTCCGGGGGAGGACAGCATGACTGACGGCCCCGCCGTCGACACCCGCCCGACGAAGATCATGTACGTCGCGGAGGCCACCGCTCACGGCGGCCGTGAGGGCTACGTCACCAGCCAGGACGGCCAGATCGAGCTCAAGGTCGCGATGCCCCCGCAGCTCGGCGGCGACGGCAACGGCACCAACCCGGAACAGCTCTTCGCGGCCGGCTACAGCTCCTGTTTCCACAACGCGCTGATCCTCGTCGGCAACCGCGAGGGCTACGACCTGGCCGGCTCCACGGTCGCAGCGAAGGTCGGCATCGGCCCCAACGCGCAGCACGGCTACGGCCTCGCGGTCGCCCTGAGCGTCTCCCTGCCGGTCGTCGACCCCGACCTCGCGACCAGGCTGGTGGACGCGGCCCACGAGATCTGCCCGTACTCGAACGCGACCCGCGGGAACATCGACGTGACGATCCTGCTTGGGTAGAGGGGAACAACCCAGCAGGACGAGGAGTACGGACGTGGATGTGAACGGCACGGTCGCCGAGGGCTTCGAGCCGGTCAGGGAAGCGTTCGTACGGAACTTCGAGACGCTCGGCGAACGGGGCGCCTCGGTCGCGGTCTACCGGGACGGCCAGCGGGTCGTCGACCTGTGGGCCGGCACGAAGGACATCGACGGCACGACCCCCTGGGAGCGCGGCACCGCCCAGGTCGTGCGCTCGGCGACGAAGGGCGTCGCCGTCGCCGTACTCCTGCTGCTGCACCAGCGGGGACAGCTGGACCTGGACGCGCCGGTGGGCCACTACTGGCCGGAGTTCAAGGCGCGGGGCAAGGAGCGGGTGCTGGTCCGGCATGTCCTGAACCACCGGGCGGGCCTGCCGGTCCTCGACCACCCCCTCACCCCCGAGCAGGCCCTCGACCCGCTGCGGGGCCCCGAGGCGGTCGCCGCCCAGACCCCCGCGTGGGAGCCCGGCACCGACCACGGCTACCACGCGCTCACCTACGGCTGGATGCTCGACGAACTGGTGCGGCGCGTGACCGGGCAGGGCGCGGGCGAGTGGCTCGCGGCGCGGATCACCGGCCCGCTGGGCCTGGACCTCTGGCTGGGCCTGCCCGAGGCGGAGGCCCACCGGGTGGGACGCGCGGGCCGCGTCGAGGGCCCCGAGCCGACGGGGGGCCTGCGCGCCCGGCCGAAGCGCTCGGTCACCGAGGCCTACGAGGACCCGGCCTCCCTCACCCGCCGGGCCTTCGCGGCGATCACCCCGTTCCCGGACCAGAACGACCCGGCCTACCGCGCGGCGGCACTGCCCGCGACCAACGCCATCGCGACGGCGGACGGACTGGCCCGCTTCTACGCGACGCTGATCGGCGACACGGCCGGCGCCGCCCGCCTCTTCACGCCGGAGACGGTCGAGCTGGCCCGGGCCGAGGAGTCGGCGGGCCCCGACCGCGTCCTGGTGGTCGGAACCCGCTTCGGCCTCGGCTACATGCTGCACGGCAGCGCCTCGCCCTTCCTGGCCCCGGGCTCCTTCGGCCACCCGGGCCGCGGCGGCGCCCTGGGCTTCGCGGACCCGGAGTCCGGGATCGCCTTCGGCTATGTCACGAACGGCTTCCGGAAGACGGTCACGGCGGATCCGCGGGCGCAGGGGCTGGTGCGGGCCGTACGGCAGTCCCTCGGCCTCTGAGACCGCCGATCACCCGGCCGTACGGCTCTAGACGTGGATCGGGTGGGAGACCCGCCCGGACGCCTGGTCGATCTCCTCATGGGCTTTGGTCAGCAACTGCATGGCGAGTTCGTTGAGCGCCCGGGCCCCGGCGATCTCCTCTCCGACCCTGGGCTGGTTGGTGTCGGACCGGTGCCGGCTGGCCGCCCCGTGCGCCCGTACCTCGGTGCCGTCGGGCAGCCGGACCAGCGCGACCGCGCGCGTGTGCTGGTCGTCCTCCATGAACTCCATCTCGACGTGCCATCCCGCTCGGGTGTGCATCATGACGATCACCTCCGGAAGACCTAGTTCCAGGGTGCTCCTCAGCTGCGGCGAGTGCACCCGCCTTGCCTATCCGGCGTGCAGCATCAGCCCGATCCCGACGACGAGCAGCCCGGCCGCCGCGATCCTCGGAGCGCCGAACCGCTCCTTGAAGAACACGGCCCCGATCGCCGCGCCCACGATGATCGACGACTCGCGCAGGGCGGCGATGGGCGCGAGCTCGGCCTTGGTCTGGGCCCACAGGACGAGGGCGTAGGCGGCGACGGAGAGGGCGGCCCCGAGGAGCCCGATCCCGGCGAACGGCCGCAGCAGGGCGACGGTCCGCCCGCGCCAGCGGCTCAGGGCGTACGCGGGGATGACGACCCCTTGCACGGCCATCAGCCAGGCGATGTACCCGAGCGGGGAGCCCGACGCGCGTACGCCCAGCCCGTCCACCACGGTGTACACGGCGATCGTCAGCCCGGTCGCCAGGGCCGCCCCGATCGCCGCCCAGTCGGGCCGGCGCCCGCGCAGCCCCCACAGGGCGACGCCGGTCAGCCCCGCGCACGACAGGGCGATCCCGGCGGCGGCCCACCCGTCGGGCACCTCGTGCGCGAAGAGCGCGGCGAGCAGGGTCACGACGAGGGGCGCGGTACCGCGCGCGATGGGGTAGGCCTGCCCGAAGTCGCCCAGCCGGAAGGACTTCATCAGCAGCGCGTAGTAGGCGATGTGGATGGCGGCGGAGAGAAGCAGATACGGCCACGCCCCGGCCGCCGGGAACGCCACGAACGGCGCGAGCGCCAGCCCGATGACCACTCCGCCGCCCGAGATGAGCGCGAACCCGGCGAGCTTGTCCGTGATCTTGTGCGCGATGGCGTTCCAGCTGGCGTGGGTCACGGCGGCGAGCAGCACGGCGGCCGTGACCAGCGGCGTCACGCGGCGCTCTCGCGCACGTCCACCAGGGTGGCGCCGGCGTGGGCGACGAGGTCGCGGGGCGTCATGGGGAACACGGTGTAGGGCGTCCCGGCCGCCGCCCACACGGTCTCGTGGCCGAGCAGGGACCGGTCGGCGAGCACACGCGTCTTCGTCCGGTGCCCGAAGGGCGGCACACCGCCGATGGCATAGCCGGTCGTCTCCCGCACGACATCGACCTTGGCCCGGGTGACCTTGTCCGCACCGAGTTCCTTGCGCACCAGTTCGAGGTCGACGCGGGAGGCCCCGTCCATGAGCACCAGCACGGGCACCCCGTCCGCCGCGAAGATCAGCGACTTGCAGATCTGGCTCAGCTCGCACCCGAGAGCGGCGGCGGCCTCGGCCGCGGTACGGGTGGCTTCCGGGAAGCGCCGGACGAGCGGCACGACCTCGTCCAGCCCCAGGTCCCGCAGGGCCTGGGCGAAAAGGGGGTGTGCTCCGGAGCCTTCGGCGTCAGTGGCGGCTGTCGTCGTCATGGGGGCACGCTAGCGGTCCGTGTATCGGACACGCGAGGGGGATTCAGCGCACGTCGTCCCCCTGCGCGACATCCGCGAACTCCCACCACGCGAGCGGCAGCCAGTCCCCGTCGACGAAGCCGTCGACGGACCCTCCGGTGCCCCGGATGGCCACGCGGGTGCCCACCGGGTAGGTCGTGCCGGACAGGCCGGAGACCGATACGAGCAATGTTCCGATACGTCGTGACAAGGCGGTGGATCCTTTTCCTGTCCGGGTGTCTTCTCTTAGTGCAAATCGTCCCATCATGTACCAGCCTGGTATATGAGCCACGGCACAGATGGAGGTGCTGACGATGAGGGCTGTCGTATACAAGGGCCCCTTCGAGGTAGCGATAGAGAAAGTGGAGGATCCCCGGATCCAGCACCCGAACGATGTGATCGTGCGGGTGACGTCGACGGCCATCTGCGGTTCGGACCTGCACATGTACGAGGGCCGTACCGCCGCCGAGCCGGGCATCGTGTTCGGTCACGAGAACCTCGGGGTGATCGAGGAGACAGGAGAGGGAGTCACGTCGCTCAGCCGCGGCGACCGGGTGGTCATGCCGTTCAACGTGGCCTGCGGCTTCTGCAAGAACTGCACGGCGGGTTTCACGGGCTTCTGCCTGACGGTGAACCCGGGCTTCGCCGGCGGCGCCTACGGTTATGTCGCGATGGGGCCTTACACAGGGGGCCAGGCGGAGTACGTACGGGTTCCGTACGCCGACTTCAACTGCCTCAAGCTCCCCGAGGGCACCGAGAAGGAGACGGACTACGTCCTTCTCGCCGACATCTTCCCGACCGGCTACCACGGCAACGAACTGGCCGATGTGCGTCCCGGTGAGAGCGTCGCCGTGTACGGCGGAGGTCCGGTCGGGCTGATGGCCGCCTACTCGGCGATGCTGCGCGGTGCGAGCAAGGTGTTCGTGGTCGACCGGGTGGCCGAGCGGTTGCAGAAGGCGCGGGAGATCGGCGCGGTGCCGATCGACTTCACCCAGGGCAGTCCGGCCCAGCAGATCAAGGAGCAGACCGACGGCCAGGGCACGGACAAGGGTGTCGACGCCGTCGGCTACCAGGCCCAGGCGCAGGGCGAGGACCGCGAGGAACCGGCGATCGTGCTGAACTCGCTCGTCGAGACGGTCCGGCCGACGGGCGCTCTCGGAGTGCCCGGTCTGTACGTCCCGCGCGACCCGGGCGGACCGGACGAGCAGGCCAAGCAGGGCATGCTGATGGTCGCCGTCGGACGCCTCTTCGAGAAGGGGCTCCGCATGGGCACCGGGCAGTGCAACGTCAAGCGGTACAACCGTCACCTGCGCGACATGATCATCGAGGACCGCGCGAAGCCGAGCTTCGTCGTCTCGCACGAACTGCCGCTCGACCAGGCCCCGTCGGCGTACGACAAGTTCGACAAGCGGGTCGAGGGCTACACCAAGGTCGTCCTGCATCCGCACGCCTGAGACGGGACGACCACAGGGGCGGCGACCTCCAGGGCCTGTTGTGCGGCAGATAAGCGTGCCAGACCCCGCGTCTGCGGCGTGATCCAAACGACAGACCTCAGGCTCACTCGGCCTTCGTACGGAGGATCTCGCGGGCCTGCTCCGCCGCGCGGGCCGTGCTCTCGCTGACGAAGTCGAGGAAGCGGGCGATGTTCTCGAGCCGGGCGGCGACCGGGGTTCCGGGGCCGAGGACGCCGACGCCCTGGCGGGCGGTCTCGACGAGCTGGGCGATGGACCGGGCGCTGGCCATCATCGACTGGTACCAGACGTCGTCGTCGACGATGTAGCGCTCGCGGCGGCGCTGGTCGCGTTCCCGGCGGACGAGGCCCTGGCTGTCCAGGAACGCGATCGCCTTGGAGATGGACGCCGGGCTGACCTGGAGGCGCTCGACGAGTTCGGACGCGGTGAGACTGCCGCTGTCGGTCAGGGTGAGGGAGGCCATCACCCTGGCCGGCATCGTCGTCATACCCGAGGCCATCATGACGGTGGTGAACACCTCTTCGTACTCACGCACGGCCTCGGAGTCGCGGCCATGGGCCTGCGGGGGCGCCTCCGCCGTCCGGGACGTGGCCTGCCGGCGCCGGTGGGCGCGGTGCTCGGTGGCGCGGTGGGCGAGGTCGGCACGGTAGGCGGTGGGGCCGCCGTTGCGCATGACCTCGCGTGTGATGGTCGAGGTCGGGCGGTCGACCCGTCTGGCGATCTCCGCGTAGGCGAGGCCGTCGGCCAGTCCCAGCGCGATCTGCTGACGTTCCTGCTGGGTGAGCCTGCCTCCCGGCATCGCGATCTCCTTCGTTCTCCTCAGATGCCCTCAGCATAGCGTTCATCTTCATTCCATTGCAACGAAGGTTGAGACGACGTTGCATTAAATCGACCACCATTGCAACGAAATTGCTGCTTTCATCTGCACTTATGCCCGCCAAGCGCAACGAGCCTGTTGCCAGAGTCATGAACGCAACGTAGCGTTTCCTTCATCGGAAACAGCGAGCTGAAGGAGAGCACGATGCAGAAGTTCACCACCCCCGCCCCGATCTCCACCGTCCTCGACATCCCCGCCGGACGTATCCAGTTCATCGCCGCCGACCGGGACGACACCACCGTCGAGGTCCGGCCCGCGGACAGCTCGAGCAGCCGCGACGTGAAGGCGGCGGAGCAGATCGGCGTCGAGTTCGGCGACGGTGTGCTGCGGATCGAGGCCGCACCGGCGAAGAACCGGATCCTCGGCAACTCCGGGTCCGTCGAGGTGACCGTCCAGCTGCCCGCCGGCTCCCGTGTCGAGGCGAAGGCGGCCAGCTCCGAGTTCCGGGGCGTGGGACGGCTCGGCGATGTCGCCTTCGAGGGCCAGCACGGCTCGGTCAAGCTCGACGAGACCGAGGGCGCCCGTCTCACCCTCCTCGCCGGCGACGTCTCGGTCGGACGGCTGGGCGGAACCGCGGAGATCAGCACCCAGAAGGGCGACATCCGGGTCGCCGAGGCCATGGGCGGCTCGGTCGAGCTGCGTACCGAGCACGGCGAGATCTCGGTCGGCGCCGGCCGCGGCGTCTCCGCCACCCTGGACGCCGGCACCGGCTTCGGCCGGATCCACAACACGCTGATGAACGCCGACGGCGCCGCCGCCGGCCTGAACATCCGCGCGACCACCGCCTACGGCGACATCACCGCCCGCAGCCTCTGAGGGGCATGAGCACGGAAGAGCCGGTGAGGGCGCCCGTCCCCACGGAGCCCTCACCGGCCGGTTTCGCTACGGACAGCGGAACGTCAGGCGCGTACCAGCTCCCGGTCCGTGTCCCCGCGGCCGGAGTCCGGGCGCAGGCCCTCGCCCTCGACGTCCACGTTGGGCAGGGCCCGGTCCAGCCACCTGGGCAGCCACCAGGCCTTGCGGCCGAGGAGGGCCAGGACGGCCGGGACGATCGCCATCCGGACGATGAACGCGTCGAAGAAGACCGCGATCGCCAGGCCGAAGCCGATCATCTTGACCATCGACTCGGACGAGCCGATGAAGCCGGCGAAGACCGCCATCATGATGACCGCCGCGGCCGTCACCACCCGGGCGCCGTGCCGGAAGCCCGTCACGATCGCCTGGCTCGGCTTCTCGCCGTGGACGTAGGCCTCCCGCATCCGGGTCACGAGGAACACCTCGTAGTCCATGGCGAGGCCGAAGACCACGCCGACCATGAAGATCGGCATCATCGACATGACCGGGCCCGTCTGCTCCACGCCCATCAGGTCCGACAGCCAGCCCCACTGGAAGACCGCGACCACCGCGCCGAGGGCCGCCATCACCGACAGCAGGAAGCCGAGGGCCGCCTTCAGCGGGACCAGGATCGAGCGGAACACCACGATCAGGAGGAGGAAGGCCAGGCCGACCACCAGGACCAGATAGGGGATCAGCGCGTCGTTGAGCTTCTCGCTGACGTCGATGTTCATCGCGGTGCTGCCGGTGACCAGGACGTTCGCGTCCGTGTCGGCCTTGATGCCCGCGCCGGCGTCCCGGATGCCGTGCACCAGGTTCTCGGTCGTCACGGAGGACGGCTGGGAGCCCGGGATCACGGTGATGGTGGCCGTGTCGCCGGCCTTGTTGGGCGCCGGCGGCGTCACCGTGACGACGTCCTTCAGGCCCTTGATCTCGTCGCCGACCTGGGTGAAGGCCGCCTTCGGGTCATCGCTGCCCTTCGCGTCGACGACGACCATCAGCGGGCCGTTGAAGCCGGGGCCGAAGCCCTCGGACAGCAGGTCGTAGGCGCGGCGCTGGGTGGTGGAGGTGGGCTGGGAGCCGTCGTCCGGCAGGCCCAGTTCCAGGCTCGACGCCGGGACGGCCGCCGCGCCGAGGCCGATGACACCGAGCAGCAGCACCGCGATCGGGCGGCGCACGACGAAGCTCGCCCAGCGTGTGCCCAGGTTGGGGCGCTCCGGCTTGTTCGACGGCTCCTTCGACGGGTTCTTCGAAGCCCGGCCGAACCGCTTGCCCTTCTCCCCCATCGGCTTCACCCGCCGGCCCGCGTAGCCGAGCAGCGCCGGGATCATGGTCAGGGCGATCAGCACCGCGATGGCCACCGTGCCGGCCGCCGCGATACCCATCTTGGTCAGCATCGGGATGTTGACGACCGAGAGACCCACCAGGGCGATCACGACCGTCAGGCCCGCGAAGACGACGGCGGAGCCCGCCGTGCCGGTGGCCCGGCCCGCCGCCTCCTCGCGGTCGCGGCCCTCGGCCAGTTCGGCGCGGTAGCGGGAGACGATGAACAGGGCGTAGTCGATGCCGACCGCCAGGCCGATCATCATCGCCAGGGTGGAGGTCGTCGAGCCCAGATCCAGCACACTGGCCAGCGCCGTGATCGCGGAGACGCCGATGCCCACGCCGATGAGCGCCGTCAGCAGCGGCAGACCGGCCGCGACCAGTGAGCCGAAGGTGATGACGAGGACGACCGCGGCGACCGCGATGCCGATGATCTCGCTGGAGCCGGTGTGCGGGACCGTCTGGAGCGCGTCACCGCCGATCTCGACGGTCAGCCCGCTCTTGCGCGCGTCCTGCGCGCTGTCCTGAAGGGCGTCGCGGGAGGAGTCCTCCAGCTCCATGCCGGAGACCTTGTACGACACCTGCGCGTACGCGATCGTGCCGTCCTTGCTGACGGCCTTCGCCTGGTACGGGTCGGTGACGCGGGCGACCTCGGAACCGTCGGCGAGTTCCTTGACGGCCTCCTGGACCGTCGCCTTGTTGCCGGGGTCGGTCATCTTCTCGCCGCTCGGCGCCTTGAAGACGACGCGTGCGGTGGCTCCGTCGGCGCTCGCACCGGGGAAGCGCTGTTCCAGCAGGTCGAAGGCCTTCTGGGCCTCCGTGCCGGGGATGGAGAACGAGCTGTTGCCCGCGGCGGGGGCGCTGGCCGCGCCGACACCGGCGAGGGTCAGCAGGGCCACCCATATCAGGGCGACGAAATGCCGCCGCCGGAACGAGAGCCGGCCGAGTTTGTAGAGGAAAGTGGCCACGAGGGCGTACTCCCGGTCAGGTCGTGGGGTGTTTCAGGGCAGGGGTGATCAGCCCGACGACGTGAGCGGCGATCGCGTCAGGTGCTGCGGTGGGGACTACTCAGGGAGTGGTTCAGGGATGGTTCAGCTGGTGGTTCAGCTGGTTCAGGTGGCGGGGATACCGAGGGCGGGGAGGACCACGGCGTCGATGTACGAGCTGAGGAAGGCCTGCGTCGGCGGCTGGTCGTCGATCAGGGTGCGGGTGGCGAAGGCGCCCACCAGCATGTGCACGACGTAGTCCAGTGCCGGGCAGTCGGCGCGGACCTCGCCGCGGTCGACCGCTCTGCGCACCACCCGCTGGAACTCCTCCATCTCCGGCTCGATGAGCAGTTCCTTGAAGGCCTGGAGGAGGTCCGGGTTGGCGTGCACCGCCATGAACAGGCCCCGCATCAGCGCGGCGTTCTGCTGCATGGCGCAGTCGTCCTCACGCGCGGTGAGGGCATGGAGGTCGCCGCGCAGGGAGCCGGTGTCGACGTCGGCGATGTCACCCGGCTTGTTGTGCCGGACCGCCTTCGCCACCAGCTCCGGCTTGCCGCCCCACTGGCGGTAGAGCGTGGCCTTGCTGGAGCGCGTGCGCGCCGCCACGGCGTCCATGGTGAGGGCGTCGTAGCCGACTTCCCGGAGCAGGTCGAGCACGGCCGAGTACAGCTCGGCCTCACGCTCGGGGGTGATCCGACTGCGACGCGGGGTGGCGACCTCAGTCATCTCTCTCACCTTCCTGCTCCGCACCGTGCTCCGAACGACACGGTTTCGTACGCGACTTCGTACCCGACGAATGTAGCGCAGCCTCCATGGAAACGAAACCGTTTCGTACGTGTGCTGCGTCACGGTGGCCTGTTTGTCATAACTTGCTGCGGTCCGCCCCCGGGCAAAGCATGGGGAGGTGAGCTATCTGCGTCTGCCGCACCTCCATGACGACCTGCTGTGCTTCGTGGCCGAGGACGACCTCTGGCTCGCCCCGCTCGACGCCCCCGGCCGCGCCTGGCGGCTCACCGTCGACCGCACCAAGGTGGGCCACCCCCGCTTCTCGCCCGACGGCCGCCACCTCGCGTACACGAGCTGGCGCACCCTGGTGCCCGAGGTCCATCTCGTCCCGGTGGACGGCGGCCCGGGCCGCCGGCTGACCCACTGGGGCAGCGCCGACACCCGGGTCTGCGGCTGGACCCCGGAGGGCGAGATCCTGGCCGTGGCCTCGCACGGCGAGCCCTTCTCCTTCTTCACCTGGGGCTACAAGGTCCCCCTCGACGGCACCCCGGGCCGCAAACTGCCCTGGGGGCCGGTCTCCGACATCCAGGTCGCGGACCTGGACGGCGAACGCAAGAGCCTGCTGCTCACCGGCACCCCGCCGCACGAACCCGCCTCCTGGAAGCGCTACCGGGGCGGGGCCATGGGCCGGCTGTGGCTGCACGGCGAACGGCTGCTCGAAGGCCTCGGCGGCCATCTGCACTCCCCCATGTTCGTCGGCGGCCGGATCGCCTTCCTCTCCGACCACGAGGGCGTCGGCAACCTCTACTCGTGCGCCTACGACGGCTCCGACCTGCGCCGGCACACCGACCACGAGGCCTTCTACGCCCGGCACGCCTCCAGTGACGGCACCCGGGTGGCGTACCAGTGCGCGGGCGATCTGTGGCTGGTCGACGACCTGTCGCCGGACTCCGAGCCGCGGCGGCTCGACGTACGGATGGGCGGGCCGCGCGCGGGGCGACGCCCGTACCAGGTGGCGGCGGCCCAGCACCTCGACGGGATCTCGGTCGACGAGACCGGCCGGGCCAGTGCCGTCGTCGTACGCGGCAGTCTGTACTGGCTCACCCACCGCGACGGGCCCGCCCGCACCCTCACCGACACCCCGGGCGTCCGGGTGCGGATGCCGGAGATGCTCGGCGCGAGCGGGCGGGTGGCGTATGTGACGGACGCGGAGGGCGAGGACGCCGTCGAGATCGCCTCGCTGCCCCGGGCGTCCGGCGCCCGCGAGCCGTACCGGCTGGCCTCGGGCGCCCTGGGCCGGGTGCGCGAGCTGCTCTCGGACCCCGAGGGCGAGCGGCTCGCCGTCGCCTCGCACGACGGGCGGCTGCTGCTGATCGACGTCACCGAGGACTCGGACGGCGGGGTCACCGAGCTGATCCGGTCGATCAACGGGCCCGTGCGGGACCTGGCGTTCTCCCCGGACGGGGCGTGGCTGACCTGGTCGCATCCGGGCATCGGGCGGACCCTGCGGCAGATCAAGCTGGCCAGGATCGAGGGGGGTGTCGTCATCGACGTCACCAACGGCCGTTTCGAGGACGAGAACCCGGTGTTCACGAGTGACGGCCGCTACCTCGCCTTCCTGTCCTGGCGCGGCTTCGACCCCGTCTACGACGTGCACACCGGCGACCTGTCCTTCCCGCTGGGCTGCCGCCCCTACCTCGTGCCGCTGTCCTCCGCTACGCCCTCCCCGTTCGCGGTGAATCCGGAGGGCCGCCCGGCCGCCGGAGGTCTCGACCCGGTGGAGGACGACGAGAACGGGGACGGCGGGGCGGTGATCGTCGAGGCCGAGGGTCTGGAGAGCCGGGTCACGCCCTTCCCGGTGGCCGCCTCCAAGTACTCGGCGCTGCACCCGGTCGCGGGCGGCGGGCTGGTGTGGCTGCGCTGGCCGATCTCGGGCGCGCTGGGCGAGACGTTCGCCAACCCGGACGACACCAGTGGCCGGCCGACCCTGGAGCACTTCGGCATCACCAAGGCCAAGAGGTCCGAACTCGTCGACCATCTCGACTGGTTCGCGGTCAGCGGCGACGGCAGCCGTCTTGTCGTGGTCGACGAGGGCGAGCTGCGCGCGGTACCGGCCGTCGAGTCGGGCGACGCCGACTCGACGGTGTGGATCGACGCGCGCCGCATCCTGCACGTGGTCGACCCGGCGGCGGAGTGGCGGCAGGCGTACGAGGAGGCCGGGCGGCTGATCCGGGCGTACTTCTGGGAGCCGGGCATGTGCGGCATCGACTGGGCCGGGGTGCTGGACCAGTACCGTCCGCTGGTCGAACGGGTCGCCTCACCGGACGAGTTCGCGGACCTGCTGCGCGAGGTGCTGGGCGAGCTGGGCACCTCCCACGCGTATGTCACCGCCGCCCGGCGCAACGAGGGCCCGCCGCACTACCAGCGCAGGCAGGGCCTGCTGGGCGCCAACCTCGTACGCCGGGACGGCGGCTGGACGGTGCTGCGGATCCTGGCCGGCGACTCCTCCGACTCCAAGGCCCGCTCCCCACTGGCCGGCACGGGCATCCGGGAGGGCGCGGTCCTCACCCACGTCGACGGCCGCCCGGTCGATCCGGACGCGGGCCCGTATCCGCTGCTGGCGGGCGCGGGCGGTACGACGGTGGAGCTGACCTTCGCCCAACCCGTCGCCCGCCGCCACCCTTCTGAGGAAGGCCCTTCGGGCCCTTCTGGTCTGGCCCGGAGCGCGGGCCCGCCCCGGCGGGTCGCCGTCGTGCCGCTCGTCGACGAACGGCCGTTGCGCTACCAGGACTGGGTGGCCAAACGCCGGACGGTGGTACGGGAGTTGAGCGGCGGGCGCTGCGGCTATCTGCACATCCCGGACATGGGGGGTTCGGGCTGGGCGCAGTTCAACCGCGACCTGCGCATGGAGGTGTCCCGCCCGGCGCTGATCGTGGACGTACGCGGCAACGCCGGCGGCCACATCAGCGAGCTGGTCATCGAGACGCTGAGCCGCACGATCCTGGGCTGGGACCTGACCCGCGACGCCCAGCCCGTGTCGTACACCTCGAACGCGCCGAGGGGCCCGGTGGTGGCCCTGGCGGACGAGGCGACCTCCTCCGACGGCGACATGATCACGGCCGCTTTCAAACTGCTGAAGCTGGGACCGGTGGTGGGGCAGCGCACCTGGGGCGGTGTCGTCGGCATGACCGGCCGCCACGAGCTGGGGGACGGCACGGTGATCACGGTGCCGATGAACGCGGCCTGGTTCGACGCCTACGGCTGGTCGGTGGAGAACAGGGGCGTCGCCCCCGACATCGACGTCCTGCGCACCCCGCTGGACTGGGCGGAGGGCCGGCACGCCCAGCTGACCGACGCGGTGGAGCTGGCGCTCGGGCTGCTGGAGAGCGATCCTCCGGCGGTGCCGCCGACGTACAGCGACGTACCGGACCGCTCCCGGCCGAAGCTGCCGCCCCGGGCCTGAGCAGGCGGGGACGTGAGGAAGGGGTGCCCCGCGCGAGGCACCCCTTCCGTTCAGCACGCGTCGTCAGGCGTCGAAGTCCTGGTCGAAGCGGTCCTCCTGCTCGCGCTCCCGCTCACGGTCACGCTGCGGGTGCTGCGGGTGCTGCGGCGAGTCCATGTCCTCGTCCCGCCGGCGGCCACGGCCCTGCATCTGGTCGCGGGCCTGGTCGGCCTTCTGACGGGCCTGGTTCTGCCACTGCTCGGACTTCTCCTGGAACTGGTCCTTCATACCCATGTGGGTTCACTCCCGTTGGGGGTGAGGGGATCTGGCTCGATCAGATTCACACGGGCCGTGACCCTGCGCATGTCGATCACTTACGGAGCGTAGTCCGCTGCTGTTCGTCGGCCGCTCCGCCCGCCCCGACGAGGCCCGTGCGCATGCCCGTCAGCCGGTCCGCGAACCGCCGCATCTCGCGCTGCCCCACCGTCCCGATGACCCCGGGCAGATAGCCGCGCACACCCTGCATGCCACGCAGCCACCACTGCCCGTACACATGGCTCGACCGGTTCTCGATCCCGGCCACCAGCCGGTCCACGGCCGGGCCCAGCGGATAGGTCTTGTTGGACGGCCAGGGCAGCCGCTGCCTCAACTCCCGCATGACGTCGTCCTGGTCGGCCCCGCGCACCATGTCGGTGTCGGTCCACGACAGATACCCGACGCCGACCTTCACGCCCCGGTGCCCCACCTCGGCGCGCAGGCTGTGCGCGTACGCCTCCACACCGGACTTGGACGCGCAGTACGCGGTCATCATCGGCGCCGGCGTGATCGCGGCGAGGGACGCGATCTGGAGCAGATACCCCCGGCTCCGCAGCAGCATCGGCAGGAAGGCGCGGCCGGTCACCGCCGAGCCGATCAGGTTGACCTCGATCACCCGCCGCCAGGACTCCGGGTCGGAGTCGGCGAAGGGACCGCCGGTGGCGACACCGGCGTTGGCGACGACGATGTCGACCCGCCCGAAGCGCTCCTTCACCTCGCTCGCGACCCGGGCCATCGCCTCGTGGTCGGTGACGTCGGCGTGCCAGTGGTCGCTCTCGCTGTGCAGCCGCCCGGAGACCTGCTTGAGCGCGTCCGGCTCCAGACCGACCAGCGCCACCTTCACCCCGCGCGCGGAGAGCTTGCGGGCCAGCAACTCCCCGACGCCGCGCGCCGCCCCGGTCACCACGGCGACCTTCCCCTCGAGGCTCACCCTGCTCATGCGCTCTCCTCGGATACGACCCGGACGGGCCGGATGTGTGCGTGGACGAGTTCCCGTATGCGTCGGCCGACCAGCCCCGGCGCCTCGATGGGCGTCATATGGCCGATGCCGGGCAGCTCGGTGAGCCCGGTGCACTGCGGCAGCGCGGCGGCCAGGCCCCGGGCCTGCACCGGCGGCGTCAGCCGGTCCGCCGTACCGACGACGACGGCCGTGGGCACCCGCAGCTCACGCACGCCGTGGTCGAGGTCGAGCAGGTCCAGGACCTGCGACCAGGTGTGGCGGACCTTGCGGGGGCAGGCGTGCACGATGCGGGCGCACGCCTCGACCATGTGCGGGGCCGAACCGGCTCCCATCGTCCCGTACTTGAGGATCCGGCGGGCCAGCGGTGTGACCGGGCCGAGCGGCGCCCGGGAGCCGAGGATCCGCCGCGTCAGCCAGGTGCGCGGCCGTCCGGCCCGGATCGGTACGACGGTGGAGGCGGCGACCAGCTGCGAACTGCCGGTGCTGCACAGCAGGACGGCGGCCGCGTGCGCCCGGAAGCCGGCCCGCTCGGAGGCCGCCATCACGGTCATGCCGCCCATGGAGTGCCCGGCGATCACGGCCTGTTCCCCGGGCGCCAGGGCGGCTTCGAGTACGGCCTCCAGGTCGTCGGCGAGCGCCTCGGCACTGCACGCGGGGCTCGCGGGGCTGCGCCCGTGGCCGCGCTGGTCGTAGGCGATGACCCGGTGGTCGGCGGCCAGTTCGCGGATCTGCGCCGCCCAGAAGGCGGTGGAGCAGGTCCAGCCGTGGGCGAGGACGACTGCGGGGGCGCCCTCGGGGCCGTGGATCTCGACGTGCAGCCGGGCCCCGTCGGCGGAGACGGCGGTCAGTTCGCGCGCGGGGGCGGGCGGGGCGTAGGGGCCGGAGTCGACGTGCAGGAGACGGCTCACGCGTCCACCCCGGCCTTCTCGGCTTCCTTCCGCGCGGGAACGCGCAGGACGTCGTACTCGGCGAGGTCGACCCGTCGCGTCGCCCGCCGGAACTCGCCCGTCGTGCCGGGCCAGATGGTGGTGTTGCGGCCGCTCGCGTCGAGGTACCAGCTGGTGCAACCGCCGGTGTTCCACACCGTGCGCTTCATACGCTCCTGCACCTGGTGGTTCCAGGCGCGTACGGCATCCGGCCGGGCGTCGAGGGCGACCCGCCCGCCGAGGACGTCGAGCTGGCGGACGTAGTCGGCCAGGTAGTTCAGCTGGGACTCGATCATGAGGATCATCGAGGAGTTCCCGAGCCCTGTGTTGGGCCCGATGATCGTCATCCAGTTGGGGAACCCGGCGGCGGAGGCGCCGCGCAGGGCCTCCATGCCGCCCTTCCAGGTCTCCGCGAGGGTCCGCCCGTCGGCGCCCACGACCCGGTCCGCGATGGGCATGTCGGTGACGTGGAACCCGGTGCCGAAGACGATCGCGTCGGCCTCGGCCTCACTGCCGTCGGCGGCGACCAGGGTCGATCCGCGGACCTCGGCCAGCCCGCTCGCGACCACGTCCACATTGGGCTGCGCGAGCGCCGGGTAGTAGTCGCTGGACAGCAGGATCCGCTTGCAGCCGATGCGGTAGTCCGGGGTGAGCTTCGCCCGCAGGGCCGGATCCTTGATGGAGCGGGCCATGTTGCGCCGGGCCATCTCCTCGACGAGGCCGAGCTGCTTCGGGTGCTTGGTGAACGCCTGCACCTGCAACTCCCGGATGCCCCACAGCAGTCCGCGCCGAATCTGCGAGGTGAAGGGCAACTGCCGGTGCAGCCACCGCTCGCCGTCGCTGATGTTCCGGTCGACACGGGGCATGACCCACGGCGCCGTCCGCTGGAACAGGGTCAGACGCGAGACGTCGGGCTGAATGGCCGGCACGATCTGGGCGGCCGAGGCCCCGGTCCCCACCATCGCGACGCGCTTGCCGCGCAGGTCGTAGTCGTGGTCCCAGCGGGCCGAGTGGAAGACCTTGCCGGGGAAGGACTCCAGCCCCGGTATCTCCGGCACCTTCGGATCGGACAGCGGCCCGGTCGCCGACACGACCAGGTCCGCCGACAGGTTCCCACTGGCGGTCTCGATGTCCCAGCACAGTCGCTCGGCGTTCCAGCTCATCCGCTTCACCTCCGAGTCGAAGCGGAGGTGCGGCCGCAGCCGGAACACGTCCGTGACGTGCTCCAGATAGGCGCGGATGTGTTCCTGCCCGGAGAAGGTGCGCGGCCATTCGGGGTTGGGCGCGAAGGAGAACGAGTACAGATGCGAGGGCACGTCGCACCGGCACCCCGGGTAGCTGTTGTCCCGCCAGGTGCCGCCGACGCTGCTCGCCCGCTCCAGGACGACGAAGTCGGTGACGCCCTCGCGGCGCAGCCGCACGGCGGCCCCCAGCCCGCCGAACCCGGACCCGACCACCGCGACCCGTACATGCTCGCGTTCGTGTTCGCGTTCGCCCATGCCGACACCTCCACACACCACGAGAACCATGCCAGTGAACACTGGCGCAATGGGAGCGTAGGGCAGCGGCGTACTGATGGGTAGGGGGCGGAACGAGGAAGTTACCCCTGGTACGCCTTAAGGTGCCCAGGTGGCCGAGAAGCGTGAATACCGCATGGAAGAGCTGGCCCGCCTCGCCGGGATCACGGTGCGCACCCTGCGTTTCTACCGCGAACGCAAACTGATCCCGCCGCCCCGCAGGGAAGGCCGTATCGCCTGGTACGACGACCACCACCTGGCCCGGCTGCGCACCATCACGGCCCTGCTGGAACGCGGCCACACCCTCAGCGGCATCGCGGAACTCGCGGAGGCCTTCGACAACGGCCGGGACGTCGGCGACCTGCTGGGCGTCGGAGGCGCCCCCACCGAGGAAGAGCCGGTCCACCTCACCCCCGAGGAACTCGCCGACCACTTCGCCGGCGAGACCACACCGGAGAACCTCGCCGCCGCGATGGAACTCGGCTACCTCGGCACCGACGGCGACGAGATCGTCCACATCAGCCGCCGCCTCCTGGACGTCTCCTCGGCCCTGGTCCACGAGGGCATCCCCCTCGCCGACGTCCTCGACGCCGCCAAACAGGTCCGCACCCACGCCGACGCCCTGGCCGAACTCTTCACCACCCTGGTCCTCCGCCACGCCTCCCCAACCGACCTCCCCCGCCTGCGCCCGCTGGCACGGAGCGTGGTGGAGGCGGAACTGTCACTGGCGCTGGACCGCAGAATGCGCAAGCCGTCCTAGGGCCTGTCGTACACCACGGTCACGGGCGCGTGATCGGACCACCGCTCCGCATGTGTGGCGGCCCGCTCCACGAACCCCTTGACGGCCCGCCCGGCGAGCCCGGGCGTGGCGACGTGGTAGTCGATCCTCCACCCCGTGTCGTTGTCGAAGGCCCGCCCCCGATACGACCACCACGAGTACGGCCCCTCGGTGTCGGGATGCAGGGCCCGCACGACGTCGACGTACCCCCCGTCACCGTCCTGGAAAACCTGGGTGAGCCACTCCCGCTCCTCCGGCAGGAACCCGGAGTTCTTCCGGTTCCCGCGCCAGTTCTTGAGGTCGGCCTCCTGGTGGGCGATGTTCCAGTCGCCGCAGACCAGGACCTCGCGGCCCTCGGCGGCGGATCGCTCCCTGAGGCCCTTCAGATAGGCGAGGAACTCGCCCATGAAGCGCATCTTCTCGTCCTGCCGCTCGGTGCCGACCTCACCCGAGGGCAGATAAAGGGAGGCGACCGTGACGCCCGGGAAGTCGGCCTCCACGTACCGGCCGCTGCCGTCGAACTCCTCCGACCCGAACCCGACCTGCACCCGGTCGGGCTCGCGGCGGCTGTACAGGGACACCCCGGCCCGCCCCTTGGCCGCGGCCGGCGCGTGTGTCACATGCCACCCCTCGGGCGCGCGGACGTGCTCGGGCAGCTGCCCCGGCTCGGCACGCACCTCCTGGAGGCACAGCACATCGGCGTCAGTCGCCGCCAGCCACTCCACGAAGCCCTTCTTCGCGGCAGCCCGCAGCCCGTTCACATTCACAGAGGTCACAGTGAGCAAAACACTCTCCAGAGCACAGGAAGACTCAGGAACGTTACTGGACTGCAGCGCCTTCCCCTGCCGGCGCCCAGCAGTCCGTCCGGTAGGTGGCAGAGGTCGGATGCGGTCCCACTGCCGGTCAGCCGGCCGGGCGCGACGAGGCATCAGGATCAGACCGCAGTGGTGCTGCGCACGCGGGCCGGCAGCCCGGCCGGGCTCAGTCGATCGTCTTGATCACCCGGGCGGGCACTCCCGCGACCACGGTGCCGGCAGGAACATCACGAGTGACCACCGCACCGGCAGCGACCACCGCACCGGCACCGATGGTCACCCCCTGCGTGATCACGGCAGCCGTCCCGATCCAGACGTCGTCCTCGATGATGATCGGGGCGAAGGAGAGGAACTCGCGGCGCTCGGCCAGTGGCAGTGGATGGCCTCCGGTGATGAGGCTGACCTTCGGGGCGATCATGACGCCGTTCCCGATCTGGATGCCTCCCTTGTCCATGAAGGTGCATCCCTGGTTGACGAAGACGTTCTTCCCGAACGTCGTGTTCAGCCCGTACTCGGTATAGAACGGCGGGTAGATCATCACCGACTCCGGCAGCCGGCCACCGAACACAACAGAAAGTAGTTCGGCGCGACCTTCGCTGTCGCTGAACGGAAGCACGTTCAGTCGAGACGTCGCATCGGTGACCTCCACGATCCGCTCCGCATGACGCGCGAACTCAGGTGTCCGGACATACATGACCTGCTCTGTGCGGGTAGACATGCGCTCATCCCACCACCGCGCGGAACGCTCGATCAAACAACCCTGCACCACGCCAGACACAACCAATGGTTGTGGAAGTAGGCGGGGAGCGTGGACGCTGGAGGGTTGCCGAGGTTCGTGACCGTCGCCGAGACCGGCCGGTTCCGGGCTGCGGCCGACGAGGGGGATCAGCCAGCAGTCGGTCGCCAAGCGGATCATCGAACGGGCCGAGCAGGCGGTGCACCCCGGAAGCCGTCCCTTGCGCACCGGTGCCCTCAATCGGCGCATCTCCGTGTGGACGCCGGACCGGGTAGACCGCTGACCACCCGACCGAATGAACGGACCCGCCCTAAGGGCATGCGCCGCCCTGCGGCACGTCAGACGCGGACTTACCCACGTTGATCAGTCCCAGAAGCTGCCGTACCAGGAGAAGTAGTACCCGTTCGTGTTCCGATAGCAGCCGCGCGTCGGATCGGTGGGGACGCCCTTGTGCACCTTGGCCTTGCGATCCTCGTCACACCGTCGTTCGATCTCGTAGAAGCCCGAACGCCACCACCGGGCCTGAGCGTCGGGCGGCGCGGCGACCCGCTCCCCCGCCGACGGCCCCGATGACGCCGATGACGCCGACGCTCCGGTCGCGGCCACCCCGAGACACAGTCCGACCGCGGCCAGACATGACACAGTACGACTTACCCGCATGCCATCCCCCGTTTCTCCACCGCACGCTGCGATACCGCGATGCTCCACACGCCCGGTGCGCGGTGTCACGCCCGAAACCGGCCGAACCGTCCAGGCCCCCGACCGACCCCGGATGAGCTGACATACGGTACTCAGCATGCATATACGCCGGGTCCCCTTCGACCACCCCGACGCCACGAAGCTCAACGACCAGGTCCAGGCCGAGTACGCGGTCCGCTACGGCGACGACGGTGACGCCACGGTCATGGCCGCGTCGGACTTCGTCCCGCCGAACGGCATCTACCTGATCGCCTACGACGCGTACGACTCCCCCGTCGCCTCGGGCGGCTGGCGCAGTCAGGACGCGAACGACGAGGGCAACCTGGACGGCGACGCCGAGCTGAAGCGGATGTACGTGGTCGAGCAGCTGCGCGGCCGGGGCCTGGCCCGTCGCATCCTGGCCGCGCTGGAGGAGGACGCCCGCGCGGCGGGCCGGACCCGCATGGTGCTGGAGACCGGCACGAAGCAGCCGGAGGCCATAGCCCTGTACACGTCCAGCGGTTACGAGCCGTGCGGGAAGTTCGGCTACTACCGGCACTACGAGTCGAGCCGCTGCTTCGCGAAGAGCCTCTGAGGCGTGGGCTGCTGAACATACGTCAGAGCCCCGGTCGGGATTCCCGACCGGGGCTCTGAGCTGCGTGGACCTGAGGGGATTTGAACCCCTGGCCCCCTCGATGCGAACGAGGTGCGCTACCGGACTGCGCCACAGGCCCTTGCAACGAGTGAAACTTTAGCACCCCGATCGGCCTGCTTGGAAATCCGTTCCCCAGGGGCGGTCACCTGCGGGTTCGGGGGCTACTCGTTGGCGGCCCGGGGCCGGTCGCCGTCCTCGTACTGGTCGAACAGCGGGGTACGGCCACGCTCCCGGGCCCGCCGTGCGGAGGCCGCGCGGCGGGCGTCGGTGCGCCCGTCACCGTCCGCCCGCTCCTCGGCGTGGGGCTCCGGCTCGCCGGGGCCCGCGGCGTCGGCCTCGTCCTGACGGTCCGGAGCGACGGCGCTGGAGCGTGCCGAGCTCCAGGTGTCGGGGGCCCCGAGGTCGACGTCGCTGGTGGCCCGGGGGGCGACCGGTGCGGTCACATAGGTCGGCAGGGGCACGGGCACCGGGTCCCAGCTGTCGCCCTGCCCGGGGCGCCGCTGCCGCTCGCGCTGCTGGTCGACCCACTCGGCGTGGTCGGTCTGCTCGACGAGTGCGCGCCGGTCGGCCGCGAGGGCGGACAGGCCCGGGTCGGTCACCGGCTCGGGTCCGTCCTCCGGTTCGTCGGCCTCCACATCGGCGCCGGCACGCCGGCCGGGCTGGCGCTGCCGCTCCCGCAGCCGCTGTGCCGCGAGCTCGGCCCGGCGGCGGTCCATCTGGTACGTGAAGCGGCGGCGCTCCTGGGTGCGCAGATACGCGATGTACACGCTGAGCATGACCGCGGGCACGCCGGGCGCCCACAGGAACGCGAGGCCTCCGACCGCGGCGACGATCGCGCCGAGAGTGAAGGCGAGGAACAGCATGGTGGTGGTGCGCCGACGGCGCGCGAGCACCTTCGAGCGCCGGGCCCGTGCCGCGGCCGCCTGAGCCTGGGGCGACGGGCGGCGCCGCGCGGCGGGCACGCGGCCCTCCGCACGACCCTCCCCACGGCCCTCTCCACGGGCCGCGGACGCCGCGTTCGGCGCGGGCGCCGGACGGGCCGACTGCTCCGACCGGGCCTGCTGCTCCGAGGCGGGCGACGGTACGGGTGCCTGGGTCTGGGGACGCGTTTTGGACACGGCGAAGGCCCGGACGTCCACCGAGTCGGTGACGGCGTCCAGGTCGTCGGCGCCCTGCTCCCCCTCCTCGGTGGAGCGCGCCCGCAGGTCCTTGGCGTACCGGCGCTCCATCCCCGCCCGGCCGGAAAGCAGCCGGATGGCGGTGCTGAAGCGTTCCGTCGGACGGGCCTCGTTCAGCTCGTCCTGCCTACGGAGCCACATCGGCACCAAGTAGGCGGCCCAGGCCCCGACAATGACTGCGTAGATGAGGCCGCTGCTGCTCACGTCTCACACCGTAGAGGGGTTTGCGTGAGGCCATCTGCCAATTGAGCCGGTGTGTCGCACGATCTGGCTGATATTTCGAACTTTTTTTGTGACCGATGCGATCAGCAGACCGCCCAGGCCGGGAATTCATTGCCCTGAGACGGTCACTGGCCGATCATTTTCGAACACATATTCAATTTCCGGGGCGATGCCGGATTCCCGGATTACTCTGCGATCGTGCCCGGTGCCAGCGCCTCAGCAACCCGTCCGGCACCTCTTCCGTCGTGAGGGCGAACACGAGGTGGTCGCGCCAGCCCCCGTCGATGTGGAGATAACGGGGCCTGAGCCCCTCCTCACGGAATCCGAGTTTCTCCACGACCCGGCGGCTGGGCCCGTTCTCGGGGCGAATGCAGACCTCGATGCGATGCAGCCCGACGGTGCGGAAACAGTGGTCCACGACGAGCGCCACCGCCGTGGGCATCACCCCGCGCCCGGCCACCGACTCGTCCACCCAGTAGCCGACGTGCCCCGAGCACATCGAGCCCCAGGTGATCCCGGCGACGGTCAACTGCCCCACCAGCCGCCCCTGGTACTCGATGACGAAGGGCAGCATCCGGCCCGCGTTCGCCTCCGCCCTCAGGTGCCGCACCATCTGGCGGAAGGTCGGGCGGTGCGCGAGCGGCCCGCCGGGCGCGGGCGGCGGAATGGTCGCCTCCCAGGGGCGCAGCCAGTCGCGGTTGCGCCGGTTGACCTCGCGCCACGCCCGCTGGTCGCGCAGCTTTATCGGCCGGAGGACGATGTCGCCGTCCACCAGCTCGACGGGCCAGGATGCGCTGTTCAGCTCGCACCCCCCGTGCCGGATCTGGGGTGGTCGCCGCCGCGGAGCTGCTCGACGGCGTGCACCAGCAGCGGCTCCAGAACGGCGAGTCCGTCCTTCACACCACCGCTGGAGCCGGGCAGATTGACGATCAGTGTTCCGCCGGCCACTCCGGCCAGGCCCCGGGAGAGCGCCGCGGTCGGCACCTTCTCCCGGCCGTACGCCCGGATGGCCTCGGCGATGCCCGGCACCTCGTGGTCGATCACCCGGCGGGTCGCCTCGGGGGTGCGGTCGGTGGGCGAGATGCCCGTGCCGCCGGTGGTGACGATGACGTCGTAGCCGGTTTCGACACCGGCGCGCAGGGCCGCCTCCACGGGGTCTCCGTCCGGGACGACCTGCGGGCCGTCGACGTCGAAGCCGAAGCCCTTCAGACCGGCGGAGACCATCGGGCCGCCCTTGTCCTCGTAGATCCCGGCGGCGGCCCGGTTGGAGGCGGTGACGACGAGAGCGCGATACGTCATGCCCGGCTCCAGTCGCCCGACTTACCGCCCGTCTTCTCTTCCACCCGTACGTCCGTGATGACCGCTCCCTTGTCGACCGCCTTGACCATGTCGATCACGGTGAGCGCGGCGACGGAGACCGCCGTGAGGGCCTCCATCTCGACCCCCGTACGGTCCGTGGTCTTCACGGTGGCCAGGATCTCCACGGCGTCGTCCGCGACCGACAGGTCCAGTTTCACACCGGACACCGACAGGGGGTGACAGAGCGGGATCAGGTCGGGGGTGCGTTTGGCGCCCATGATCCCGGCGATCCGCGCGGTCGCGAGGGCGTCGCCCTTGGGGACGCCCTCGCCGCGCAGCAGTTCGATCACGCGGGGCGAGACGAGGACACGTCCGCTGGCGCGTGCGGTCCGCGCGGTCACGTCCTTCTCCGACACGTCGACCATGCGGGCTGCGCCGGCGTCGTCGATGTGCGTCAGTCGGTCCTGCGGAGGAGTGTCCCGCGTAGGGGGATCCTGCGTGCTCATGCTGTGTGGCGCTCCCGGTCCGGGCCTGCTGTGCGCGACACGGTACCCCCAACCAGCGCTTCTCAGCCGAGCAGGACCACCTCGACCTCGGCGCCGGGCTCGACGGACTCGGTGTCCTCGGGGACGACGATCAGCGCGTCCGCGTGGGCGAGGGCCGCGACCAGATGGGATCCGGCGCCGCCGACCGGAGTCGCCCGGCCGTCGGCGCAGGTGGCCCGCAGGAACTGGCGGCGGCCCTTCGGCGAGGTCAGCGCCTTGTCGACGGCCAGGGTGGCCCGGGTCGTCGGCCGGTGGACGTCGTCGAGGCCCATGAGGGTGCGGATCGCAGGTCGGACGAACAGTTCGAAGGAGACGTACGACGACACCGGGTTGCCGGGCAGGGCCAGCAGCGGGGTGTGGTCGGGGCCGATGGAGCCGAAGCCCTGGGGCTTGCCGGGCTGCATGGCGAGCTTGCGGAACTCGATGCCGCTGCCCGCCTCGTCCTCGTCGCCCACATGGGACAGGGCTTCCTTCACGACGTCGTACGCCCCGACGCTGACACCGCCCGTGGTGACCATGAGGTCGGCGCGGACGAGTTGGTCCTCGATGGTGGAGCGCAGGGTCTCGGCGTCGTCGGCGACGGCGCCCACGCGGTAGGCGATGGCGCCGGCGTCGCGGGCGGCGGCGGTGAGGGCGAAGCTGTTGGAGTCGTAGATCTGACCGGTGCGCAGTCTCTCGTCGGGCTGGACGAGTTCGCTGCCGGTGGAGAGCACCACCACGCGCGGGCGCGGGCGGACGCGCACGGTGCCGCGGCCGATCGCGGCGAGCAGGCCGATCTGGGGCGGGCCGAGGACGGTGCCGGCCCGCAGGGCGCGGTCGCCGGCCTTCACGTCGCTGCCCTGCGCGCGCACATGCGCGCGTGCCTCGGCGGGGCGGTACACCTGCACCGATCCGGAGGCGCCCTCGGGGCCGAGGCTGCGGGCGCGCATCCCGCGCACCGGGCCCTCACCGAGCCCCCCGTCGGTCCACTCGACGGGCACGACGGTCTCGGCGCCGGGCGGCAGCGGGGCGCCGGTCATGATGCGGGCCGCCTGGCCGGGGCCCACGTGGAGCAGGTCGGACTGGCCGGCCGCCACGTCCCCGACGACCTCCAGGGCCGCCGGGAACTTCTCGCTCGCGCCCGCCACGTCCGCGACCCGTACCGCGTAGCCGTCCATGGAGCTGTTGTCGAACGGCGGCAGGGACACGGGCACCGTGATGTCCTCGACCAGCACGCAGCCCTGGGCGTCGAGCAGTTGCAGCTCGATGGGTTCCAGGGGGCGGACGGTGGTGAGGATGTCCTCCAGGTGCTCGTCCACCGACCAGAGGTGGTCGGGGCCCGAGTGGTCCTGGACCGGTGTGCGGGACGCGGCGCTGCTCAACGTGTTACATCTCCTCGGCTACGTAACTGCGAAGCCAGGTCCGGAAGTCCGGGCCCAGGTCTTCACGTTCGCATGCGAGTCGGACAATGGCACGCAGGTAGTCACCGCGGTCGCCGGTGTCATAGCGGCGGCCCTTGAAGACGACGCCGTGCACCGGGCCGCCGATCTTCTCGTCGGCCGCGAGCTGCTGGAGGGCGTCCGTGAGCTGGATCTCGCCGCCGCGGCCCGGCTCGGTCCGGCGCAGTATGTCGAAGATGTGCGGGTCGAGGACGTAGCGGCCGATGACCGCGTAGTTCGACGGGGCGTCGGACGGGTCGGGCTTCTCGACGAGGCCGCCGACCTTGACGACGTCGCTGTCCTCGGTGGTCTCCACGGCGGCGCAGCCGTAGAGGTGGATCTGCTCGGGGGCGACCTCCATGAGCGCGATGACGCTGCCGCCGCGCTGCTCCTGGACCTCGACCATGCGCTGAAGCAGGGGGTCGCGGGGGTCGATGAGGTCGTCACCGAGGAGGACGGCGAAGGGCTCCTCGCCCACGTGCGGGGCGGCGCACAGGACGGCGTGGCCGAGGCCCTTGGGGTCGCCCTGGCGGACGTAGTGCATGGTCGCGAGGTCGCTGGACTCCTGGACCTTGGCGAGGCGGCCGGCGTCGCCCTTCTTCTGAAGCGCGGACTCCAGTTCGTAGTTGCGGTCGAAGTGGTCCTCGAGGGGGCGCTTGTTGCGGCCCGTCACCATGAGGACGTCGTCGAGACCCGCGCCGACGGCCTCCTCGACCACGTACTGGATCGCCGGCTTGTCGACGACCGGCAGCATCTCCTTGGGAGTGGCTTTGGTGGCCGGCAGGAACCGGGTGCCGAGGCCTGCTGCGGGAATGACAGCCTTGCTGATCCGAGGGTGTGCCTGAGTCATGTCCGCCACCATATCCGGTGTCTTTGGGCGGAATCTGCGGCTCCGGTTCATGGGCGCTCATATGAGCGTATTAGCACGATACGGGAGCAACCATTGAGTCACATCGGGCGTCCGGGCGAGCCTGACAAGCGGAGTTTGCGGCGAGAGCTCCTCTCGGTGAGGAACAGGTTGACGGCAGATGACCTGCGGGAAACCGCGGCCGCACTGGCCGGGCGGGCGCTGGAGCTGCCGGAGTTGGCACGGGCCGGCACGGTCGCCGCGTACGTCTCCGTGGGGAGTGAACCAGGGACGCTCGCGCTCCTCGACACGCTGCGCGCCCGGGGCGTGCGCGTCCTTCTTCCGGCCCTGCTGGCCGACAACGACCTGGACTGGGGCGTCTACGAAGGCAAGGGCTCGCTCGCGCGTGTCCGGCACGGCGGCGGCCGGATGGAGCTCTTCGAGCCCTCCGGCGAGCGCCTCGGGCCGGACGCCGTGACCGCCTCCGACGCCGTCCTGCTGCCGGGGCTCGCGGTCGACACGCGCGGGATGCGGCTCGGGCGCGGCGGCGGCTCGTACGACCGTGTCCTGGCGCGGCTGGAGCGGGCGGACGCCCGGCCTTCCCTGGTGGTGCTGCTGTACGACTCCGAGGTGATCGAGCGGGTGCCGGCGGAGCCGCACGACCGGCCCGTGCACGCGGTGGTGACCCCCTCGGGGGTGCGGCGGTTCGGGGAGCGGACCGGCTGACGACGAAACGGCCCTCCACGCGCGCGTGGAGGGCCGTTTCGTCGTGCGGGCGTCAGCTGCTCACGGCTTGAGCACCAGCTTGTCGGTCGTGCTGCCCTCGACCGCCTTGTCCGAGTAGGACCACGGCAGCAGTTCGCCCTCGGCCCACTTGTCCGTCTGGTCGACGTAGTGGGCGCTGTAGGCGTGCCCGGACGCGCCGCTGAGGTTGATCCACTTCGACTTGTCGAGGTCGCCGAGGTTCACGACCATCCGCATGGACGGCACCCAGACGACGTTGTAGCCGCCGGCGGCGTTCCAGCCGGTCGCGTTGACCGTCGCCTCGCCGCCGCCGAGCTCCCACGGGCCGCGGTTGAGGGCGTACTGGAGGAAGCCGGGGCCCTCGGTGCCGAGGGTCTGGTTGTCCAGGAACAGGCGGTGCAGCCGGCCCCAGCTCCAGCTGTCGATGTCCTTGCCGAGCTTGGCGGTCAGCTCCCAGCGGGCGTCGATCATGGCCCGCCTGAACAGCTGGTCGCGATTGACGGCCTGGGGGCGGGTGCCCGCCTCGGGCGTCTTCCACCAGTCGCTGTCGGGCTGCTCCATCAGCTTGCGGACCACCTCGAACCAGCGGTCACCGCCGTCGGGCTGCGCCTGGTCGGGGTCGCGCTGGCCGCACTCGCGGACCTTCTCGGCCTCGTCGGCGGGCCCGGTGGTGTTGACCGGGTCGACGTACAGGCACTGGCCCCTGGGCCGCAGTTCCTTGGGCAGCTTGTTACCGAAGGCGAGCTTGAGGATGTTGCGCCAGACCGCGTTGAAGTAGGCCGCGGCGGCCGAGTCGGCGTCCTGGGTGTAGTCCCAGCCCTCGAGGAGCTTCTGCGCCTCGCGGACATCCTTGTTCTCGGGGTCGATCTTCAGCAGCGTGGGCACCAGCAGCCGGGCGATCTCGCTGCTGTTGTCCAGCTGCATCTGGCGCATGTCGTCCGTGGAGACCTTGCCGCCGTCCTTGATCTTCGACTGGATCAGGTCGCTTATGCGCTGGCTGCGCGTGCCGTACCCCCAGTCCTCGGTGAGCGTGTAGGGGTACTTGTCCGGGTCGATCACGGCCTGGTTGGCGGTGACGATGTAGCCGCGCTTGGGGTTGTACTCGTACGGCAGCGCGTCCTGGTCGACGTAACCCGTCCAGCGGTACTTGGAGTCCCAGCCGGGCGCGGGGATCGAGCCGTCGTCGCCCTCGGGACGCGTGGGGATCTTGCCCGGGAGGGTGTAGCCGATGTTGTCCTGGGTGTCCGCGTAGATCAGGTTCTGCGAGGGCACCTCGAACTGCGCGGCGGCCTTGCGGAAGCCGTTCCAGTCCTTCGCCTTGTCCATGGCGAAGACGGCGTCCATGGTGGTGCCCGGCTGCAGCGCCGTCCAGCGCAGCGCGACGCCGTAGCCGTCGCCTCTGTCGGGTGCGGCGGCGTCGACGCCGGCCTTCTTGCCGACCTTCACCAGCTCTTCGTCACGGTCCGACAGCAGGGGCCCGTTGTCGGTCTCGCGGACGACGATCTTCTTGGGCTCGCCGCCGGCGACCTTGATGGTCTCCTCGCGCGTCTCGAACGGCTTGATCTTGCCGTCGTACTGGTAGCCGTTGCCGTTGATCTTCTCCAGGTAGAGGTCCGTGACGTCGACGCCGGAGTTGGTCATGCCCCAGGCGATGTCCTGGTTGTGACCGATTATCACGCCCGGCATTCCGGCGAAGGTGTAGCCGGAGACGTCGTACTGGCACGAGCTGGAGACACTGCGGCAGTGCAGGCCCATCTGGTACCAGACGGACGGCAGCGAGGGACCCAGGTGCGGGTCGTTGGCCAGCAGCGGCTTGCCGGTGATGGTGTGCTCCCCGGAGACGACCCAGGAGTTGGAGCCGATGCCGTCGCCGTTCACGCCGACGGCCGGCGGGAGGTCGTCCAGGACCTTGGTGAGGCCGGTGAGCTGGCCCTGGAGGCCCTGCGTGCCCGAGTCCGCGGAACTGCCCGAGGCGCTGCCGCCGGTGCCGGTGGAGGCGCCGGTGCCGGTTCCGGTTCCGGTGGAGCCGCCCGTGCCCGTCGATCCGCCGCTCGTGCCGGACGTGCCGCTGGTGCCGCCCTGTTCGAACGTGCCCGTCAGCTCGTTGTACTGGCCCTCCTGGACGATCGCCTTGTTACGGCCGGACGGATACTCCGGGTACAGGTCGGAGATCTGCTTCGGGCCGAGGCGGCTGGTCAGCAGGGCGCGGTCGATCTCGTCCTGCATGTTGCCGCGCAGGTCCCAGGCCATCGCCTTCAGCCAGGAGACCGAGTCGACCGGGGTCCAGTTCTGCGGCTTGTAGTCGTTGGTGAAGCCGAGCGCCGCGTACTCCAGGGAGATGTCCTTGCCGTCCTTGCCCTGGAGGTAGGAGTTGACCCCCTCGGAGTACGCCTGGAGGTACTTCTTCGTGGAGGCCGACAGCTTGGTGTCGTACTCCTTCTTCGCGACCCGGTCCCAGCCGAGCGTGCGCAGGAACTCGTCGTTGTCGACCTGGCTCTTGCCGAACATCTCCGAGAGCCGCCCGGAGGCCATGTGGCGGCGTACGTCCATCTCGTAGAACCGGTCCTGCGCCTGGACGTAGCCCTGCGCCATGAACAGGTCCGCGTCGGACGAGGCATAGATCTGTGGGATGCCGTAGTTGTCCCGTTTGACCTCGACCGGCCCGGAGAGGCCCTTGAGCGTGAGGGTGCCCGTCGTCTGGGGGAAGGAGGCCCGGACGGTGCTGACGGACCAGTACCCCCCGAAGGCCACACCCCCGATGAGGGCCAGCACCAGGACGAGCAGGACCAGTCGGGCTTTGCGCCCCTTTCTCCTGCCGGACTTGCCGGGCTGCTGACCCGTGGAGGCGGTGGTGTTGGGGGGCATCGCTGTCCTTGCTGTCCTAACGCGAGCGGCAGGTTCGGCTGTGCTTTTAACTGAGCGCTGGAGCAACGATAGGCGCAGGGCCTTGCGCCCCTTGACGCGGAGTCGGGAACCAGCACGGACGAACGTTCGATCTTGCCCTCGGAAGCGTCAAGAAATCGTCAAGAGTTAGGTAAGGTAACGAAGTAGTTGGCGCGGTGCGCCACAGCTTCATGTGCGATGTACGTGAGCCCACGCGCGCGTGCGTGCGGGCCAGGGAAGGATTCGGCCGCTGACTGTTCACCACCTCAACCAGCTCTTGCTCGTCTGCTCGCTCGTCCTGCTCGTCGCCGTCGCAGCGGTACGGATCTCCTCGCGCAGCGGGCTCCCCAGCCTGCTCGTCTACCTGGGCATAGGCGTCGCCATGGGCCAGGACGGCGTGGGCGACATCCACTTCGACAACGCCGAACTGACCCAGGTCATCGGATACGCGGCCCTGGTCGTGATCCTCGCCGAGGGCGGTCTGGGCACGAAGTGGAAGGAGATCAAGC
The DNA here is from genome assembly GCF_044457425.1 of Streptomyces sp. NPDC050546. NCBI lineage: Bacteria > Bacillati > Actinomycetota > Actinomycetes > Kitasatosporales > Streptomycetaceae > Streptomyces > Streptomyces sp. NPDC050546. The sequence continues at coordinate 408,560 of NZ_JBITGX010000003.1, read as the reverse complement.
CGGTCATGCCGGCCGCCACGGCACTGGCGCTGGCCGGTGTCGCGGTGAGCGTCGGGGTCACGGCGTCGGCGGCGCACTACCTGATCGGGCTCGAGTGGCGGCAGGCGCTCATCATCGGCGCGGTCGTCTCCTCGACCGACGCGGCGGCCGTCTTCTCCGTGCTGCGCAAGATCCCACTCCCCGCGCGCGTGACGGGCACCCTGGAGGCGGAGTCCGGCTTCAACGACGCCCCGGTGGTCATCCTCGTGGTCTCCCTGTCCACGGCGGGCCCGGTCGAGCACTGGTACGTACTGCTGGGCGTGATCCTGCTGGAGCTGGCCATCGGCGCGGCCATCGGCCTCGCGGTGGGCTGGCTGGGCTCCTGGGGGCTGCGGCATGTGGCGCTGCCCGCCTCCGGCCTCTACCCGATCGCCGTCATGGCGATCGCCACGGTGGCCTACGCGGCGGGCGCGCTCGCCCATGGCAGCGGCTTCCTCGCGGTGTACCTCGCCGCGATGGTGATGGGCAACGCGCGGCTGCCGCACTGGCCGGCCACGCGCGGCTTCGCCGACGGGCTCGGCTGGATGGCGCAGATCGGCATGTTCGTCATGCTCGGCCTGCTGGTCACCCCGCACGAGCTGGGCGACGACATCGTGCCCGCGCTGGTCATCGGGCTGGTCCTGACCGTGGTGGCGCGTCCGCTGGGCGTGTTCGCCTGCCTGCTGCCCTTCCGGGTGCCCTGGCGGGAGTCGGCGCTGATGTCGTGGGCGGGGCTGCGCGGGGCGGTACCCATCATCCTGGCGACCATCCCGATGGTGAAGGGCGTCGCCGCCAGCGACCGGATCTTCAACATCGTCTTCGTCCTGGTCGTCGTCTACACCCTGGTCCAGGGCCCGACGCTGCCGTGGCTGGGCCGCAAGCTGCACCTGGGCGACGGTTCGGAGGCCGCCGACCTCGGCATCGAGTCGGCCCCGCTGGAGCGGCTGCGCGGGCATCTGCTGTCCGTGGCGATCCCCGAGGGGTCGAAGATGCACGGCGTGGAGGTGGGCGAGCTGCGGCTGCCGCCCGGTGCCGCCGTGACCCTCGTCGTGCGCGCGAACGAATCGTTCGTTCCGCTGCCTACGACGGTGCTGCAACGCGGGGACGAGCTGCTCGTCGTAGCCACGGACCCGGTCCGGGACGCGACGGAGAAGCGGCTGCGGTCGGTGGGCCACGGCGGCAAGCTGGCCGGATGGCTGGGGACGGACGGGGCGAGTCGATAAGGACCGGTTCGCGCCGGTTCGTCTACGCAAGACAGGTTTGCAAGGCGAGTGAACCCCTGGTGCTCGCTTTCACAGGAACACAGCCCCTTGATCCTTGTACGATGAAGGCGTACCCAGATCGAACCAACTCTGTCTGACGCAGAGCTGGCGCGACCGTATGGCGGTCGGGACGTCCCTCCTCACCGGGCCCCGGCATCTACCGCAGTTCCGCGCAAGAGGACAGCTCTCGGCTCCGCCCGTTGACCGGGCCGTGCTACCAGGCGGCAGAAAGGCACGGGCCGTGGCGTCCACGGTCACCTCGAAGTCGCAGGACCCGACGACCTCGGAGAACTCGACGGCTTCCGCCCGCCCCGGATACGGCCGGCTGCTGCGCACCCGCGGCGCCTGGACGTTCCTGCTCCCCGGTTTCGCGGCACGCCAGCCGTTCGCGATGCTGACGATCTCCATCGTGCTGCTGGTGCAGCACACCACCGGCTCCTACGGGGCGGCGGGCGCCGCCGCGGCCGTCACCGGTGTCTCCATGGCCCTGTTCGCGCCCTGGAGCGGCCGTCTCGCCGATCGCTACGGGCAGCGAGCCGTGCTGATCCCCGGGGTGCTGCTGCACGCGGTCTCCGGGCTGACGCTGACGGCGCTCGCGCTGCTCGACGCCCCGTTGTGGGCGGTGTTCGTGGCGGCCGTCCCGACCGGTGCCTCGGTGCCGCAGGTCGGGCCCATGGTGCGGGCCCGCTGGGGGGTGAAGCTCAAGGACTCGCCCCTGATGACCACCGCGGCGGCCTTCGAGTCCGTCACGGACGAGCTGACCTTCGTCGTCGGACCGCTGCTGGCCACCGCCCTGTGCACGACGATCGACCCGGCCGCAGGGCTGGTCACCGAGGCCTCCCTGACGCTGATCGGCGGTCTGCTGTTCGCCGCCCGGAAGAGCACCCAGCCCTCCGTCGAGGGCGGCGGCCACGCGCGCGTGGAGCACACCTCCGCGCTGCGCGTCCCCGGCGTGCGCGTGCTGATGGTGACCTTCCTGGGCATCGGCGCCGTCTTCGGCGGCATGCAGGTCTCGCTGGCCGCGTTCACCGAGTCGATCGGCGAACCGGGCCTGAACGGCGTCCTCTACGGCGTCTTCGCCGCGGGCAACATGCTCTCCGGCGTCGTCTGCGGCGCGATCGCCTGGAAGGCGGCCCCGCAGCGGCGCCTGGTCATCGGCTACACGGCGCTCGCCCTCACCGCGTCGGGCCTGTGGGCCGCGCACTCGGTACCGGTCCTGGCCGGTCTCGGCCTGCTGGTCGGCATGTGCATCGCGCCCGCCCTGATCACCGGCTACACCCTGGTCGACGGCCTGGTCCCGGCCGGTGCCCGCACCGAGGCCTTCACCTGGCTGACCGGCGCGGTGGCACTCGGCCAGGCGGCCGCCGTCACCGTCGCCGGGCAACTGGAGGACCGCCTCTGGGACGGTGCCGGTTTCCTGGTGCCCATGGGCGGCACCGTGCTCGCCCTGGCGACCCTCCTGGCCCTGCGTTCCCGGCTGGCGGGGCGTGCCCACGGGCGGACGGTCGCACGTGGCGTGGGTCACCGCGTACCAGTGGCAGTGGACTGAGCGGCTGGAATACGTCACTATGGACCGTCGTTAGCACTCATCGAGTGAGAGTGCCAGGAGGAAGACAGTGCCGACCTACCAGTACCAGTGCACCGAGTGCGGCGAGGGCCTCGAGGCGGTGCAGAAGTTCACCGACGACGCCCTCACCGAGTGCCCGAACTGCCAGGGCCGCCTGAAGAAGGTGTTCTCGGCGGTCGGCATCGTCTTCAAGGGCTCCGGCTTCTACCGGAACGACAGCCGCGGCTCCTCGTCGAGCAGCTCCCCGGCGAAGTCGTCGAGCTCCTCCTCGTCGTCCTCCGACTCCGGTTCGGGGTCTGGCTCTGGCTCAGGTTCCGGTTCGAGCTCCTCCTCGAGCACGTCGTCGAGCTCCTCGTCGGGCACGGGCAGCTCCACCAGCAGCACCACCGCCGCGTAGAGCCTGATTCTTACGGGACCCTGTCGCCTTCGGGCGACGGGGTCCTCGGCGTTTGTGGGGGCGGTTAGGGTGCGGGCATGGCGAACAAGGCGAACGTGACGGGCCCGGCGGACGACGTGGCGGGCCCGGCGGACGACGTGGCGGGCCCGGCGGACAGGGCGCGCGCCGGGATCGGCGTCATCGGCGGCTCCGGGTTCTACTCCTTCCTCGACGACGTGACCGAGGTGCAGGTCGACACCCCGTACGGGCCGCCCAGCGACTCCCTCTTCCTCGGCGAGGTCGCCGGCCGTCGGGTCGCCTTCCTGCCGAGGCACGGGCGGGGCCACCACCTGCCGCCGCACCGGATCAACTACCGGGCCAACCTGTGGGCCCTGCGGTCGGTCGGCGTGCGCCAGGTGCTCGCCCCGTGCGCCGTGGGCGGCCTGCGTCCCGAGTACGGGCCGGGCACGCTGCTGGTGCCGGACCAGCTGGTCGACCGCACGAAGTCCCGCGCGAACACGTACTTCGACGGAGAGCCGCTGCCCGACGGGTCGGTGCCGAACGTGGTGCACGTGTCGCTGGCCGACCCCTACTGCGCCTCAGGGCGGGCCGTCGCGCTGAAGGCGGCGCGCGGCCGGGACTGGGAGCCGGTGGACGGCGGCACGCTGGTCGTGGTCGAGGGACCGCGCTTCTCTACCCGTGCCGAATCGTTGTGGCACCAGGCGCAGGGCTGGTCGGTGGTGGGGATGACCGGGCATCCCGAGGCGGCGCTCGCCCGGGAGCTGGAGCTCTGCTACACGTCCCTGACCCTGGTCACCGACCTCGACGCGGGTGCCGAGAGCGGGGAGGGCGTCTCGCACGACGAGGTGCTGCGGGTGTTCGCGGCGAACGTGGGGCGGTTGCGGGGCGTGCTGTTCGACGCGGTGGCGGGGTTGCCGGGGGAGGACGAGCGGGACTGTCTGTGTGGCGGGGCGCTGGGTGGGATGGATCCGGGGTTCGCGTTGCCGTAGGTGACGGGGTGGGGCCGGCGTTTGGTGGTGGGCGGCGGAACTTGCCGTTCGGGTGAGGGAGTTGTCCACAGGCTGGGGGTAGCTCCACAGGCCTGAGCGGGCGGCGGCGGGAAGCCCCATCGTGGGGAGCGCAAGCCGGTCCTCGTCGCAGGTGGTGGTTCCCGTGTCCCTCGCTCCGCTCACGTCCTCCCTTTCCGGCGGCTCCCCCGTCGCCGCGCTCCCGCCCGGTCCCGAGGTGCCCGCGACACGCGAGGTGCCGCGCTTTGATCCCGTGCGGGTGCGCGGGGGCAGGTACCGGTCGGGCCGGCTCGGGCGGCACCGGCGGCGGGCCCTGGCCGTCGGGCTCGCGGTCACCGCGACCGCGCTGGTGGCGGCGGGACCGCGTGACGGTGACGGAGCCCGCGGTCAGCCCCGGGGGCAGTCTCCCGCGCACAGGGCCTCGATGTCCGGGGAGCGGTCCGGGACGCACGGTGCCGCGGTGGGAGCCGGGCCGGTGACGGCCCCGATCCGGATCGCCGACGCGGCGACGGTACGGCTGCTGCGGCCGGGCGACCGGGTCGACGTCATCGCCGCCGAGGGGACGGCTGCGGGCGGCGATGCCCGGGTGGTCGCGCGCGGAGCCAGGGTGACGAAGGTCCCGGAGCCCCTGGCGGGCGCGACCGACGGCGGGGCGCTGATCGTGCTCTCGGTGCCGCGGGCCACCGCCGCCCGGCTCGCCGGGGCGAGCGCCACGGCGCGGTTGGCGGTGACGCTGTGGTGATGCTGTGCACGATCTCGTCAAGGCCCACGTTCGAGGGACCCAGGTGCTCTGTTCGGCCCCAGCGTGACGTAGGTTGCGGAGCGTTTTGTTCCATAAGCTGCTCGTGCGAGGAAAGGCCCCGAGGTGAGCGAGAAGAAGGAACCAAGCCTCTGGGAGGGCTTCAAGGCCTTCCTGATGCGCGGGAACGTCGTCGATCTGGCTGTGGCGGTGGTGATCGGCGCCGCGTTCACCAACATCGTCAACGCCGTGGTCAAGGGGATCATCAACCCGGTCGTCGGGGCCATCGGGACCAAGAACCTCGACCACTACAGCTCCTGCCTGAGCTCGGCGTGCGAGGGCGAGGAGGGCATCCAGATCGCCTGGGGCTCCGTCCTCGGCGCCACCCTGAGCTTCGTGATCACGGCCGCGGTCGTCTACTTCCTGATGGTCCTGCCCATGGCGAAGTACCTGGCCCGCCAGGAGGCCCGCCGCAAGGCCAAGGAGGGCACGCAGGAGGTCATCGAGGTGACCGAGCTGGAGGTGCTGAAGGAGATCCGGGACGCGCTGGTCGCCCAGCGTGGTGCGGGGCCCGACCGGGAGTAGTGCGGCGGCTTCAGAGGTGGTGGGGCGGCTTCTCGTCCAGGAAGCGCTTGAGGTCGGCCGCGCCTGAGCCGGAGTCGGTGCGCTCGCCCCAGCCGCGGTCGGTGTCGTCGGAGGACTGCTGGTCGAGCGGGTCGTCGAAGACCAGCGCGGGCTTCGGCGCGCGCGGCTCGGGATCGGGGGCGCTACTACTCATGCGACCAGGGTACGGTCGCGGAGAAAAACCCCGCGCCTTCTGCTGTGCTGGGAATCATGACGTCCAGCCCCACTCCCCCGCCCGCCCCCTCCGGCCCGCCCGGCGACCGGGGACCGCTGCGCAGGCTCAGGGCCCGCGGACGCGACGAGGCGCACCGGACGGCCTCGCCGCTGGAGCTCTTCTTCGACCTGTGCTTCGTCGTGGCCGTCGCCCAGGCGGGCATCCAGCTGGTGCACTCCGTCGCGGAGGGCCATGCCGGCGAGGGGATCCTCGACTACGCGATGGTGTTCTTCGCCGTGTGGTGGGCGTGGATGAACTTCTCATGGTTCGCCTCGGCGTACGACAACGACGACGTGCTGTACCGGGTCGTCACGTTGGTGCAGATCGCGGGTGTGCTGGTCCTCGCGGCAGGGGTCTCGCAGGCGTTCGAGGAGCACGACTATTTCGTGGTCTGGCTGGGCTACGTGATCATGCGGCTGGCACTGGCGACACAGTGGCTGCGGGCGGCCCGCGCCGCCGAGGGCCCGGAGCGGACGACGGCCCTGCGCTACGCCGGCGGTGTGCTGCTGTGCCAGGTCGGCTGGCTGGGTCTGCTGCTCCTGCCCGAGGACGCCCGGCCCTGGTGGTTCCTGGTGATGGCGCTGCTGGAGATGTGCGTGCCGCTCTTCGCGGAGCGGGGCCACCCCACGGCCTGGCATCCCCGCCATATCGCGGAGCGCTACGGGCTGTTCACCATCATCGTGCTCGGCGAGACGATCGCAGCGGCGACGATCGCCGTGAAGTCCGGTGTCGACGAGAACGACGCACTGGGCGAGCTCCTCCCCATCGCGTCGGGCGGGCTGCTGATCATCTTCGCCGCGTGGTGGATCTACTTCGTGGTGCCCATCCACGGCCATCTGCGCTCCAACCGGCAGGCGTTCCTGTGGGGCTACGGCCACTACGTGGTCTTCGCCTCGGCGGCCGCGGTCGGGGCCGGGCTGGAGGTGGCGGTGGAGCAGACGGTCGGCAAGGCGCACATCTCCACGCTGGCAGCGTCGGCCGCCGTGACCCTGCCGACGGCCCTGTATCTGCTGACCGTGTGGGCCCTGCACTCGCGTCACTTCAAGGCGGGCATCACCCAGCAGCTGGTGCTGCCGATGACGGCCCTGCTGGTGATCTGCTGCACGTTCCTGGGTGACTGGGCGGTGCTCGCGGCGGGTGTGGTCTGCGCGCTGTCGGTGGCGGCGGGAGAGGCGCTGGCCGCGCGCCCGGCGAGGGCCCAGGCGGCTTCGAGCCGGACGGCCTGACGGCGCCGACGGGCCTGGCGAAGGCCCCGGAGTCGTCGAACCCGGCGCGGGCCCACAAGTCGTCGAGTCCGGCCCCCTGACCGCGCCGACCGGCCCGGTACGCCCGCGCGGGCCGAGTACTGGACAACACTGGGCGCCATGACAGTTGACGCTCTGGTGGACGCTCTGACGGATGTCTCCGGCCTGCGCGTGGGGCATGCGACCCGCGCCGGCGACGGCTGGCTCACCGGCACCACGGTCGTGCTCGCCCCGGAGGGCGGGGCCGTGGCGGCCGTGGACGTGCGGGGCGGTGGCCCCGGGACCAAGGAGACGGACGCGCTCGACCCGCGCAACGTGGTGCGGAAGGTCGAGGCGATCGTGCTGACCGGTGGCAGCGCCTACGGGCTGGACGCCGCCTCGGGGGTGATGGCCTGGCTGGAGGAGCGGGGGCGCGGGATCCGGGTCGGGGCGGACCCGGCGCATGTCGTGCCGGTGGTGCCGGCCGCCTGTGTCTTCGATCTGGGGCGGGGCGGCGACTTCCGGGCCCGGCCGGACGCGGCCACCGGCCGGGCCGCGGTCGAGGCGGCTGCGGCGAGCGAGCCCGGTGCGCGGGTGCCCCAGGGCTGTGTGGGAGCCGGCACGGGGGCGGTGACCGGGGTGGTGAAGGGCGGCATCGGCAGCGCGAGCACGGTGCTCGGCTCGGGTGTCACGGTGGCCGCGCTGGTGGTGGCCAACGCTGCGGGTTCGACGGTGGATCCGGAAACGGGGGTGCTGTACGGCGAGTTGTTCCAGGGGCGGGTGGAGTACCCGGAGGCGGAGGTCCACGCAGCCGCGTGGCAGCGGCTCGCTGAGACGGCCGCGAGGAGCGCGCCTCCGCCGCTCAACACCACGCTGGCGGTGGTCGCCACGGACGCGGATCTGTCGAAGGCCCAGGCGCAGAAGCTGGCCGGTACGGCTCACGACGGCATCGCCCGCGCGGTGCGGCCGGTGCACCTCCTCAACGACGGGGACACGGTGTTCGCGCTGGCGACAGGCGACCGCGCCCTGGACGGCGCGAACCCGCTCGCCCTCAACGAGGTCCTCGCGGCGGGCGCCGATGTGGTGACCCGCGCGATCGTTCGGGCCGTGCGCGCCGCCGGGTCGGTCGACGGTCCTGGCGGGGCGTGGCCGTCGTACGGGGAGTTGTACGCGGGCCGCTGAGCAGGCGGGCACCCACAGCGGTCCCACAGCGATGCCGGACATTGTCGCGGCCATGTAACGGTGATGTCGTTCCTGGCGGTCGGACGCAACCCGAACGGCCGCCCGGTCCCTCTTCCTTCACGTACTGGAGCGGATCACTCACATCACACGAACTGGGAGCAGCCCGTGACAACGCCGGACATTGCTGCGCGGCGCACACTGGGGGCCTGTGCCGCCCTGATGGTCGGCGCCCTGACGCTCACCGCCTGCGGTGGCAGCGCCAACGCCGATGACGACGCCAAGGGTGGCAAGGGCTCGGGCAACACGTCCGTCGCGAAGATCGCCATCTCGGCGAAGGACGGTTCGACGGGCGCGTCCATCAACTCGACCGGCGTGAAGGTCAGCGACGGGAAGCTGACCGACGTGAAGATGACGGTGGCGGGCGACGGTCAGGCCGTGCCGGGCTCGATCTCCTCCGACGGCAAGGCGTGGAAGCCGAAGGAGCAGCTGGAGCGCGGGACGAAGTACCAGATATCCGCGACCGCGAAGGACACGGACGGCCGGACGGCCGCGGCCAACTCGATCTTCACGACGGTGTCGTCGTCGAACAGCTTCATCGGGACGTACACGCCGGACAACGGCACCACGGTCGGCGCGGGCATGCCGGTGTCGTTCACCTTCGACAAGGCCATCACCGAGCGGAAGGCCGTGCAGTCGCGCATCACGGTCACCTCCAGCAGCGGGCAGAAGGTGGTCGGGCACTGGTTCAACGGACAGCGGCTCGACTTCCGGCCCGAGGAGTACTGGAAGGCCGGCTCCAAGGTGACGATGAAGATCGACCTGGACGGGGTCGAGGGCGCGAACGGTGTCTACGGCGTGCAGAAGAAGACGGTCACCTTCACCGTCGGGCGCTCGCAGGTCTCGACGGTCGACGTCAACACGCAGACCATGACGGTCGTCCGGGACGGCAGGACCATCAAGACGATCCCGATCTCGGCGGGCAGCCCGGAACACACCACGTACAACGGGCAGATGGTGATCTCGGAGAAGTTCACGCAGACCCGGATGAACAGCCGGACGGTCGGTCTCGGCGGTGAGTACGACATCCCGGACGTGCCGCACGCGATGCGCCTGACGACGTCCGGCACCTTCATCCACGGCAACTACTGGTACAACAAGGGCAATCCGCCCTTCGGGCGCCAGGGCACCAGCCACGGCTGCGTCGGCCTCGCGGACGTCCAGGGCGCCGGGGGCAACACGCCCTCCAAGTGGTTCTACGACAACTCGCTCATCGGCGACGTGGTGATCGTGAAGAACTCCCCCGACAAGACGGTGTCCCCGGACAACGGGCTCAACGGCTGGAACATGCCCTGGAGCCAGTGGGTCGCGGGCAGCGAGTCGTAGGGCACTGAAGACCTGCCCCAACTGGGGTTTTTGACGGACCGATCGGGCCGCGCGGGAACTTTTCGCGCGGCCCGCGCGTTTTCCCGGACGTACGTTTTCTCGGTTCCCGGACATGATGTCCGACCGAGGGGCTACGGTATGCACCCACAAGGTGACATGCAGCAACGCCGGGAGAAACCTTGAGCGTTCCGTACGAGACGGCAGCGTACGAACCCCACGACTCGCCCGAGTCTCCGGAGGAGCACCTCGCGCGACTCCTCGGCCGCGCCCTGAACTCCTTCGAGCTACCGGACGAGACGATAAGGCGCCTGGACTGCGCCCTGGCCCACGACGGTTCGCTGCACTCCGCGCACCACAGCGCGGGACTGCACCGGGAGACGTACCGGCACACGTGGCTGCTCGCCGACGGTTCGGCCCTCACCCTCTGGGAGCTCGTCCACAACACGGCACTGGGCAGCGAACCGCAGCACGAGGTCTATGTGGACGAGGAGGAGCTGCGAGCCGCGACCGCGCGGCTGCCGCTGCCGCCGGACACGCCCGACTTCGAACTGCCCGTGACGGTGCAGCTGTCACCGGTCCCCACGCCCCGGCACGCCTATGCCGCCGACGACTCGGCGGACCACGCGCGCCGTTTACTGCGCCGGGCGGAGAACATGGACCGGCCGGGCGCGGACACGGCGGCCCTGCTGGCCACGGCGTCCGGCCACCAGATCACCCAGGCCTTCGGCCGCCCCTGCCGCGCCGGGCGGGCGGGGCTGGGCTTCTCGCTCTACGAGCACGCGTTCCTGCTGCGCGACGGCGCGGAGCTCTCCCTCTGGGAGGTCGAGCACACGGCGACGCCGGACGGGCGGCACATGTGCGAGGTGTACGTCAGCGAGGACGCTGCGCGCGAGGCGATGGAGCGGCGGGCGGCGCAGTTGTCCTAGAGGCCTCGGTCATTTGGACACCTCGCCACCTAGACGCCCCGGTCTCCGCCCAACTGGCGCACCAGCTCGGTGAAGGCGTCTCTCTCCTCCGTGGTCAGCTCCACGGACTCCGACCGGGGGCCTGTCTGCCGCTGTTGCGGGAGAGCGGGGAGGGAGTGGCCTTCGGGCCACCCGGAGAGGTGCTCAGGCATGCGTTCCAGTAGACACCACGGCCCGGGACTTCGGTCCCGGGCCGTGATTTTCGTGATCTATCTCGCAGGTGGCGTGAACGGTTCACATGCCCTGAAAGGGACGGACCGCTACGGGAGTCAGGCCGCCACCGGCTGCTTGCTCTCCGCCGCCGGGGCCGCTGCGCCCTCGCCGGGAGCCGCGGTGGTGCCCGGGGCCTGCTTGCGCATGCCCTTCAGGACGATCACCAGGGCCGTCGTGACGCAGACGCCCGCGGCGATGGCGACCAGGTAGAGGAGCGGGTTGCCGATCAGCGGGACCACGAAGATGCCGCCGTGCGGGGCGCGCAGGGTGGCGCCGAAGGCCATCGACAGGGCACCGGTGATCGCGCCGCCCGCCATGGAGGCCGGGATGACGCGCAGTGGGTCTGCCGCCGCGAAGGGGATCGCGCCCTCGGAGATGAAGGATGCGCCGAGCACCCAGGCGGCCTTGCCGTTCTCGCGCTCGGTGGCGTTGAAGAGCTTGCCGCGCACGGTCGTGGCCAGGGCCATCGCCAGCGGGGGCACCATGCCGGCCGCCATGACCGCCGCCATGATCTTCATCGCGGAGTCGCTGGGGTCGGAGACCGCGATGCCGGCCGTGGCGAAGGTGTAGGCGACCTTGTTGACCGGGCCGCCGAGGTCGAAGCACATCATCAGGCCGAGGAGGGTGCCGAGCAGGATGGCGTTGGCGCCGGACAGGCTGTTCAGCCAGTCGGTCATGCCCTTCTGCGCCTCGGCGATGGGCTTGCCGATGACGACGAACATCAGGAACCCGACGATCGCCGAGGAGATCAGCGGGATCACCACCACCGGCATGATGCCGCGCAGCGCCGCCGGGATGTTCACCTTCTGGATCGCGATCACCACGCCACCGGCGATCAGACCGGCCGCCAGGCCGCCGAGGAAGCCGGCGTTGATGGTCAGGGCGATCGAGCCGCCGACGAAGCCGGGGACGAGTCCGGGCCGGTCGGCCATGCCGTAGGCGATGTAGCCGGCCAGGACCGGGACGAGGAAGCCGAAGGCGACGCCGCCGATCTGGAAGAGCAGGGCCGCCCAGCTGTCGGCCTGCGTCCACAGGAAGTGGTCCATCACCGACGGGGCCTTGTTGACCTTGTAGCCGCCGATCGCGAAGCCGAGGGCGATCAGCAGACCGCCCGCCGCGACGAAGGGGACCATGTAACTGACGCCGGACATCAGCCACTTGCGCAGCTTGGTGCCGTAGCCCTCGCCGGAGTCGCCGGTGCGTTCGACGGGCGTGGCGCCCGGGGAGCCGGAGGTGACCTCGCCGCGCGCGGCCTTCTCACGGACCTCGGCGATGAGTTCGGCGGGGCGGTTGATGCCCGCCTTCACCCCGACGTCGACGGTCGGCTTGCCGGCGAACCGGTCCTTCTCCCGTACGGAGACGTCATGGGCGAAGATCACGCCGTCCGCCGCCGCGATGATCTCCGGGTCGAGGCGGGTGAAACCGGCCGAGCCCTGGGTCTCGACGGTGACCTCGACGCCCGCCTCTCGGCCGGCGTTCTCCAGCGACTCGGCCGCCATGTAGGTGTGGGCGATGCCGGTGGGACAGGAGGTGACGGCGACGATGCGGAACGGGCGCTCCTCGGGGGCGTCTTCGCTGTCGTCGGTGACCGTGGCGGCGGCGGGAGAGGCCGCTCCCGCCGACGCCACGGTGTCTTCGGAACCGCCTTCCGCGGAAGGCTCGGCGGAGTCGGGCTCGTCGCCGCGGATCAGCGCCGCCGCGGCCGCCGCGTCGCCCACCGAGCGCAGCGCGTCGGTGAACTCCGTGTTCATCAGCTGCCGGGCCAGTGACGACAGGATCGTCAGATGGGCGTCGTCGGCACCGGCCGGCGCGGCGATCAGGAAGATCAGGTCGGCGGGGCCGTCCGTCGCGCCGAAGTCGATGCCGTCGGAGCTGCGCCCGAAGGCGAGCGTCGGCTCGGTGACGTGCTCGCTGCGGCAGTGCGGGATGCCGATGCCGCCGTCGAGGCCGGTCGGCATCTGTGCCTCGCGGGCGGCCACGTCGGCGAGGAAGCCGTCCAGGTCGGTCACCCGGCCCAGGGCCACCATGCGCTCGGCGAGGGCACGCGCCGCCGCTTCCTTGGTGTCCGCGGACAGGTCGAGATCGACCAGGTCCGCCGTGATCATGTCGCTCATCGCGGGCTCCTTAGCACGCGTATCGCCCGGTCAGCGGGGTGGGCGGGGGTGGGGACAGGGGTGCGGTGGGGGGTGACGGGGGTGGCTGTGGGGAGTAACGGGGAGTTCCGCCGCCGCGGGTCCGGTGGGAACGGCTCGGGGTACGTCATGACACCGGCTCCTTCAGCACACGGTCCACCGGGACCTCCGCCGTGACCGTGACCGCCGCCGGGTCCAGGTCGCCCGGCGTCGGCATGACGCTGCCGGGCAGCTGGACGGCCGCCGCGCCGTGGGCGACCGCGGAGGCGAGGGCGTCCGGGCCGCTGCCACCGGCGATCAGGAAACCGGCGAGGGAGGAGTCACCGGCGCCGACGTTGCTGCGCACCGCGGACACCCGGGCGCTGCCGAACCAGGCGCCCTCGTCGGACACCAGCAACTGCCCGTCCGCGCCGAGGCTGGCGAGGACGGCCCGGGCGCCCAGCGCGCGCAGTTCCTCGGCCGCCTTCACGGCGTCGCCCACGGTGGCGAGGGGGCGGCCGACGGCTCCGGCGAGCTCCTCGGCGTTGGGCTTGACCACGTCGGGCCGTTCGCGCAGCGCCTCCAGCAGCGCGGGCCCGGAGGTGTCCAGGGCGATCCGGGCACCGGCGGCGTGCGTGCGGGCGACCAGCTCGGCGTACCAGGAGGGGGCGAGGCCGCGCGGGAGGCTGCCGCAGCAGGCGATCCAGGCGGCGTCGCCGGACTGCTGCCGTACGGTCTCCAGGAGCAGTTCGCGCTCGGCCTCGGACAGTTCCGGACCCGGTGCGTTGATCTTCGTCAGGACGCCGTCTGCCTCGGCGAGGGCGATGTTGGAGCGGGTGGCCCCGGCGACCGGGACCGGCGCGACCTCGATGCCCTGCGCGTCGAGCAGGTCGGCGACGAGCGCGCCCGGGGCGCCGCCGAGCGGCAGGACCGCGACCGTGCGCTGTCCGGCCGCGGCGACCGCGCGCGAGACGTTCACGCCCTTGCCGCCCGGGTCCATCCGCTCGCCGGTGGCGCGGATGACCTCGCCGCGGTCGAGGGACGGCACCTCGTAGGTGCGGTCCAGTGACGGGTTGGGGGTGACGGTGAGGATCATGCGCGCACTACTTCCGTGCCGCCGCGCTCGATGGCGACGGCGTCTTCGGGGCTCAGCCCGCTGTCGGTGATCAGCAGGTCCACATCGCTCAGGTCGCCGAAGCGGGCGAAGTGCTCCTGGCCGTGCTTGGAGGAGTCGGCGATCAGGACCACCCGGCGGGCGGCGGCCACGGCCGCGCGCTTCACGGCGGCCTCGGCGAGGTCGGGGGTGGTCAGACCGTGTTCGGCGGAGAAGCCGTTGGCGGCCACGAACAGCACGTCGGCGCGGATCTCGCCGTACGCCCTGAGCGCCCAGGCGTCCACGGCGGCGCGCGTACGGTGCCGGACGCGCCCTCCGATGAGGTGGAGCTGGATGCCGGGGTGGTCGGCGAGGCGGGCCGCGATGGGCAGGCTGTGCGTGACGACGGTGAGGGAGGCCTCCAGCGGGAGGGCGGCGGCCATCTTGGCCACCGTCGTACCGGCGTCGAGGATCATCGTGCCCTCGGTCGGCAGTTCCGCGAGGGCCGCCTTGGCGATGCGGTCCTTCTCGTCGGCCGCCGCGGTCTCGCGCTCGGCGAGGTCCGGCTCGAAGTCGAGACGCCCGACCGGGATGGCTCCGCCGTGCACCCGGCGGACCAGGCCGGCCCGGTCGAGGGCCTTCAGATCCCGGCGGATCGTCTCCGCTGTCACCTGGAACTCCTCGGCCAGCGACACGACATCCACTCGGCCGCCGTCACGGGCGAGCCGGAGGATCTCCTGCTGCCGCTCCGGTGCGTACATGTCTGTTCGCCTCCGCCTCATGCCCGAACGTGTGGTTTCAGCGGGAGGCTACGCCGAGATTTCCAGGAAGTAAACAGGTTCGGGCTCAATCGGGCATGATCGGAAACAGTAGCGGGCCCGGCACCTTGTGAGGTGCCGGGCCCGTTTTCTGTTCCCCTGCGTCAGACCAGAGCCGGTTCCTTCCCCTCCGCCGGCAGCGACTCGCCCTCCACGTGCTGCGCGGGCCGCTTCGGCAGCGCGAACATCAGTAGGAAGATGACGCCCATCACCGCGGCCACCCAGCCGAGCGCGTTCTCGAAGGCGTCGGCGAAGGCCGGGCCCACCTGCTCCCGGCTCAGGTGGTCGCTGATCGAGCCGAAGAACACGACCGACACCAGCCCGAGCCCGAGCGCGTTGCCCATCTGCTGCACGGTGTTGATCAGGCCGGAGGCCGAGCCGGAGTGCTCGCGCGGCACCTCGGAGAGGATCGCGTCGGTCAGCGGCGCGACGATCAGGCCCATGCCCACACCCATCACGACCAGCGGCAGGGCCATCTGCCAGGAGGTGATGGCCAGGCCGTAGTGCCCGGACTCCCAGATGTAGAGCAGCACCCCGGCCCCCATCACCAGCGCGCCCGCCTGGAGCACCTTGCGCCCGAAGCGCGGGACCAGCTTCTGCACCGACATCCCGGCGGCCACGGACACCGCGATCGAGAACGGCACCCCGGTCAGCCCGGCCTTGAGCGGGCTCCAGCCCAGCCCGAACTGCATGTACAGCGTCCACACCAGGAAGAAGACGCCGAGCGCGACTCCGAAGACGGTCTGTACGGCGATCCCGGCCGCGAAGCTCTTGACCCGGAACAGCGACAGCTCGACCAGCGGGGAGCCGTCCCGTGCGCTCTTGCGCCTCTCGAACAGCACCAGCACCGCGAGGACGACGAGCGAGCCGGCCATCGAGACGTATCCCCACACCGGCCAGCCCAGCTCGCGGCCGCGGATGAGCGGGTAGAGCAGCATCAGCAGACCCAGCGTCACGAGCGCGACCCCGACCAGGTCCAGCTTCAGGGCCTTCGGCGCCTTGGACTCGGTGATGAAGCGGCTGCCGAGGATCAGGCCCGCGACACCCACGGGCAGGTTGATCAGGAAGATCGAGCGCCACTCCCACCCGAACAGGTTCCACTCGGTCAGCAGCGCGCCCAGCAGCGGACCGGACACGGCCCCGAGCCCGACGACCGCGCCGAACAGCCCGAACACCTTGCCCCGCTCGTGCGCCGGGAAGGTCGCGTGCACGATCGACAGCACCTGCGGCACCATCAGCGCCGCCATTCCGCCCTGGAGGAACCGCGAGGCCACCAGCATCTCCGGGTTCACCGCGAGGCCGCACAGCGCGGAGGCGACGGTGAAGCCGCCGATGCCGACGAGGAAGATCCGCTTGCGGCCGTGGATGTCGCCGAGCCGTCCGCCGGTGATCAGTCCGGCGGCGAAGGCCAGGGCGTATCCGGCGGTGATCCACTGGATCTCGCTGAAGGACGCGCCCGACTCCCGCTGGATCGACGGGATGGCGATGTTGACGATCGTGACGTCGACGAGGTCCATGAAGGCCGCGGTCATCACGATCGCGAGGGCGAACCAGCGGCGGCGGTCGTTGCCGCCGCCTGTGGTGTCGCCTGTGGTGTCGCCTGTGGCGCCAGGGGTGGTGTCGGTGGAGGTCATGCTTCGAAACTAGGGGGTCATTAGGTCAGATCATGTCCTAGTGGTACGGCATCCTCGTCGGTATGACGACGGACACACCTGCCCGGCTGCTCACGCTCCTCTCCCTCCTCCAGACGCCCCGCGAATGGCCCGGCGGCGAGCTGGCCGGCCGGCTCGGGGTCTCCCGCCGCACGGTCCGGCGGGACATCGACCGGCTGCGCGAACTGGGCTACCCCGTGCAGGCCACCAAGGGTGCCGACGGCGGCTACCGGCTGGTCGCCGGCAAGGCCATGCCGCCGCTCGTGCTCGACGACGAGGAGGCCGTGGCCATCGCGGTCGGGCTGCGCGCCGGGGCGGGGCACGCGGTGGAGGGCCTGGACGAGGCGTCGGTGCGGGCGCTGGCCAAGCTGGAGCAGGTGCTGCCGGGCCGGCTGCGCCACCGCGTGACCACCCTCCAGGCCGCGACCATGCCGCTGACCAGCGGGGACGGGCCGAGCATCGCACCCGAGACACTGACCGTGATGGCCTCGACGGTGGCCGGGCACGAACGGCTGCGGTTCGCCTACCGGGCCGCGGACGGCACCGGGTCGCGACGCCTGACGGAGCCGTACCGACTGGTCTCGACGGGCCGCCGCTGGTACCTGGTCGCCTACGACATCGACCGCGACGACTGGCGGACGTTCCGCGTCGACCGGGTGAGCGAACCGTTCGCCACGGGGGCCCGCTTCGTACCGCGCGAGCTGCCCACGGGAAGCGCGGCGGAGTTCCTGCGGCAGTCGATGCAACGGCAGCAGCAGACCTACGACTTCGAGGTCACCTTCGCCGCCCCCGCCGACTTCGTCGCCGCCCGCCTGCCGAAGTGGCTGGGCACACCTGAGCCGTTGGACGCCAGCACCTGCCGGCTGCGGGGGTCCGCAGGGGACCAGGTGCAGTGGGTGGCGTTCCGGCTGGCGATGCTGGAGTGCGACTTCGTGGTCCGGCAGCCTGCGGAACTCGTCCGGGCCGTGCGGGAGTTGGGGGCCCGACTGAGCAAGGCGGCCGGGGCCGGGGACGCGGGCGGGGCGTGACCCTGGCCCTCAAGTGCCCGTCGGCGGGACATGCCCCTGCCGCTCAGGTGCCGTTCGGCCCCCGGCCGCGTCAGCCCCCGGCCGTGTCATCCCCCGGCCGTGTCATCCCTCCCACGGGAAGTCCCGCAACGCCGTCAGGTTGCGCGACGCGAGTTCCGCCGGGCCACCCGGGCCCTCTGCCGGGCCGCCCCCTTCCGCCCAGGCCTCCAGGGCGGCGCGCACGGCGGCGCTTGCGACGGCGGCGGCGAAGCGTGTCGCAGGCGCGGCGGCAACGTTGTCGTCGCCCCGCTCGGCCCCGGTCGCCCGTTCCGCGAGCACCTCCCCCAGCATCCGTTCCGACGTCTGGCAGACCTCCGCCCACACCCGGCGCAGGGACGGGTTCGCCTCGGCGAGGCGCAGGAGTGTGCGGACCCACTCCCAGGAGGACGCCGAGACGCCGATGCCCGGGGTGAGGGTGTGGCGGACGCCCTGTTCCAGGGCCTGGAGCACGCTCGCGTCGGCGGGAGCGGCGCGTACCGCCGCCACCCAGCGCTGGGCGCCGGCCGCGTAGAGCGGGGCGACGGCCTCCTCCTTGGTGGCGAAGTACCGGTAGAAGGTGCGCGGGGCGATGCCGGCGGCCTGGGCGATGTCCTCGGCGCGGGTGGCGCGCAGGCCGTGCCGGACGAAGAGGCCCGCCGCCGCCCGGGCGATCTCCATCCGCGTCTCGGCCTTCCGCCGTTCGGTCAGCGAGGCCTGGGGCGGGGTCGGGGTGGTGCTGCTCACGCCCGGCAGGGTATGCCCATGTGACACAATCTGCCATCTGGCGGGCCACCCCGTGGTTCAGGTACGGGGTGCCCCGCCCTCCAAGCACCGCGGCCGAAGGCTCTGCGCGAGGCACCGGCAGGAAAAGAGCCGGACCCCGGCGCCCGGGGGGAGGGGCGCCGAAGCCCGGCCTTGGGAGAGTCCCGGCGCCGGGGGGAGTGCGACGGGACTTGGTTCTTGGGGGCCGAGGGGGTGTGGCCCCGGGCCCGAACTGGTGGACCCGGAAGTCTTGTTCCCCGAGTCCTTCGGGTTAAGCGGCGATACAACGCCATGTTTGCGCGGTCTTTCGCCACCCGGCGTACGCGGTGTCACGCATCACGCAGCCGGGTGCGGACCAGGCGTCACGCCGCCGCGTCGAAACCGGTGCTGCGCGCCAGCTTCTTCAGCTCCAGCAGCGCGTGCTTCTCGATCTGCCGGATGCGCTCGCGGGTCAGGCCGTGCTCCTTGCCGACCTCGGTCAGCGTGCGCTCCCGGCCGTCCTCGATGCCGTAGCGCATCTTGATGATGGAGGCCGTGCGCTGGTCGAGGCGGCCGATGAGGTCGTCGAGCTCCTCGCTGCGCAGCAGCGTGAGCACCGACTGCTCGGGCGACACCGCCGAGGTGTCCTCCAGGAGGTCGCCGAACTGGGTCTCGCCCTCGTCGTCCACCGACATGTTCAGCGAGACCGGGTCGCGGGCCCAGTCCAGCACGTCGGTGACCCGCTCCGGCGTCGAGCCGAGCTCGGCGGCGATCTCCGCCGGCTCCGGGTCCCGGCCGTGCTCACGGTTGAACTCGCGCTGCACACGGCGGATCCGGCCGAGCTCCTCCACCAGGTGGACGGGCAGGCGGATCGTACGGGACTGGTCGGCTATCGAGCGGGTGATGGCCTGGCGGATCCACCACGTCGCGTACGTGGAGAACTTGAAGCCCTTGCGGTAGTCGAACTTCTCGACCGCGCGCACCAGGCCGGCGTTGCCCTCCTGGATCAGGTCCAGCAGCGGCAGACCGCTACGGGGGTAGCGGCGGGCGACGGCGACGACCAGGCGGAGGTTGGAGCGGATGAAGATGTCCTTGGCCCGCTCCGCGTCGGCTATCAGGGCCTCGAGTTCGTCACGGGTGGCGTCGGCCTTGGTCTCCTCGAACCCGTCGAGGACCTGCCGCGCGAACACACCCGCCTCGATGACCTGCGACAGCTCGACCTCCTTGGCGGCGTCGAGCAGTGGCGTGCGCGCTATTTCGTCGAGGTACATGCCGACCAGGTCGCGGTCGGCGATCTCGCCGCCATGGGCGCGAACGGCGCGAACACTGCTTGCCGCGTCGGCCGTCTCGCCGGTGGCGGACTTACGACGGGCGACGGCACGGGTTGCCATGCGTGCTCCCTTGCGATGGTGAGGTCAGCGGGCGGTCCTTCGGACGCTGGACTCCGTCTCCGGGACTCTCCGGACTCTCCTCGGGTGCCCTGCATCCGATGGAAACAACGACTGGAATCAGGACAGAATTCCCAACCCGCCCCACGATTTTCCTGATCATGCAGTACCCTGTCCGGCCACCTGGGGAGGCACGATGCCGTCGGAACGTACAGAGGTGCAGGTCAGACCGGGAGTCGAGGCCGACCTCGAAGCTCTCACAGCCCTCTACAACCACTATGTACGTGAGACGGCGATCACATTCGATACCGCTGTCTTCACTCCGGAAGAGCGCCGCCCTTGGCTGCTCTCCCATCCAGTAGACGGCCCGCATCGCCTGATGGTTGCCACGGGCACCAACTCACAGGAAATTCTGGGCTACGCCACATCAAGCCCTTTCCGGCAGAGGCCCGCTTATGCCACCTCGGTGGAGACGACCGTGTACGTCGCCCCGGGCACCGGCCGCCGCGGCGTCGGCACCCTCCTGTACCGGGCCCTCTTCGAGGCCCTGTCCGGCGAGGACCTGCACCGCGCCTACGCCGGTATCGCGCTGCCGAACGAGGGCTCCGTCCGGCTGCACGAGCGCTGCGGATTCCAGTACGTCGGCACGTACCGGGAGGTGGGCCGCAAGTTCGACCGCTACTGGGACGTGGCCTGGTACGAGAAGCCGCTGTAACACCCGGGGGGAACCCCGGGTTCCATGAGGCCGGTTTCAGCCGAACTGCACCGACCGCTTGGCCAGCCCCATCCAGAACCCGTCGATCACCGACTTCTGCGCGTCCAGCTCACCGGCCGCGTCAGCGGCGCCCATGGTCACGAACAGCGGGGCGAAGTGCTCGGTGCGCGGATGGGCCAGCTGCCCGGCCGGGGACGTGCGCGTGAAGTCCAGCAGCGCGTCCACGTCCCGCGCCTCCAGCGCCCGCCGGCCCCAGTCGTCGAACTCCGCCGACCAGCCGGGGATGCCGCCCTGCCGGAGCGCGGCCAGGTTGTGGGTGAAGAAGCCGGAACCGACGATCAGCACGCCCTCGTCCCGCAGCGGGGCGAGCCTGCGGCCGATCTCCATGAGCCTGACCGGGTCGAGCGTCGGCATGGAGACCTGGAGGACGGGGATGTCGGCCTCCGGGTACATCTCGACCAGCGGCACGTACGCGCCGTGGTCGAGGCCGCGGTCGGGGATGTCCTGGACGGGCGTACCGGGGGCGCGCAGCAGCTTCCGTACCGACTCGGCGAGCTCCGGTGCGCCGGGAGCCTCGTACCTCACCCGGTAGTAGTGCTCGGGGAAGCCCCAGAAGTCGTAGACGAGGGGGACGGTCTCGGTGGCGCCGAGGGCGAGCGGGGCCTCCTCCCAGTGGGCGGAGACCATCAGGATCGCCTTGGGTCGCGGCAGTCCGGCGGACCAGGCGGCCAGTTCACCGGGCCAGACCGGGTCGTCCGCCAGCGGCGGGGCGCCGTGGCTGAGGTACAGAGCGGGCATGCGCTCCTGGGTGGCGGCGGACATGCTGCGACTCCCTCCAGAATGGTTCCCTGACAAAACTGTACGGGCCATTTGTTTAATCTTCAAGGAGGGGCCACGTAAAGTGGAAGGCATGAAGGCACCCGCATCCGCACCGACACCGGGCTCCGCCGAAGGGCCCCAGGAACCGCGCTGGCTCACCGACGAGGAGCAGCGCGTCTGGCGCTCGTTCATGGAGGGCGTCACCCTCCTCGACGACCATCTCGACCGTCAGCTCCAGCGCGACGCGGGCATGCCGCACGTCTACTACGGCCTCCTGGTCAAGCTCGCCGACGCGCCCCGGCGGCAACTGCGGATGACCGAGCTCGCCATGCTGGCGAAGATCACCCGCTCCCGGCTCTCGCACGCCATCGCGCGTCTGGAGAAGAACGGCTGGGTACGTCGCGAGGACTGCCCCGACGACAAGCGGGGCCAGTTCGCCGTGCTCACGGAGGAGGGCTACGAGGTGCTGCGACAGACCGCCCCGGGCCATGTGGAGGCCGTACGGCAGGCGGTCTTCGACCGGCTCTCCCCGGAACAGCAGAAGTCCCTCGGCGAGATCATGAGGATCGTCGCCGAGGGACTTCAGCCGACCGAAGCGGGGGCGGACCTGCCCTGGCTCCGCTGAGCCGGGGCAGGTCCTGGAATCCATAGGTACGAGGCGTCCCCTTCCTCGTGCCTACGGGTGGCCCGAAGGGGTTCTTCCGAGAGCTGTCGTCAGTGGGCGACGACCGGGATCTGCACCTCGTCGTCCACACCGGAGTCCGAGCCGGTCACCGTGGAGCTGTCCGGCCGGCCGGCGTTGACGAAGGTCAGGGCGATCGCGGCGGCCACGACGAGGATGCCGACGGCGAACCAGATGGCGCTCGTGTAGCCCTTCACCATGCCCTCCAGCTGGACCAGCTGCTGCTGGGACCGGCTGGTCGCCCCCACGATGTGGTCGGCGATGTACGAGGTCGTCGCCGAGGCGGCGATGGTGTTCAGCAGGGCGGTACCGATGGCGCCGCCCACCTGCTGCGAGGTGTTGACCATCGCGGAGGCGACACCGGAGTCCCGGGGCTCGACGCCCTGGGTGGCCAGGGACATGGCCGGCATGAACGCCGTACCCATACCGAGACCGAGCAGCAGCATCGCCGGCAGCAGCAGGGCCGCGTACGAGGAGCCGATCTCCAGCTGGGTCAGCAGCAGCATGCCGAGCGCGGCGACCAGGAAGCCGGGGCCCATCAGCAGGCGCGGCGCGACCCGGGTCATCAGACGGGTGCCGATCTGGGTCGAGCCCGTGATCATGCCCACGATCATCGGCAGGAAGGCGAAACCGGTCTTGACCGGCGAGTACCCCTTCACGATCTGCAGGTAGTAGGTCAGGAAGAGGAACAGGCCGAACATCGCGATGATCGCGAGTCCGAGGGAGAGGTAGACACCGCCGCGGTTGCGCTCGGTGACCACGCGCAACGGCAGCAGCGGGGCCTTGACCTTGGACTCGACGAACACGAAGGCCAGCAGCAGGACGGCGGAGGCGACGAACATGGCGACGGTCACGGTGTCGCTCCAGCCGTCGGACTCGGCGCGGGTGAAGCCGTAGACCAGGGCGACCAGGCCGAAGGTGGACAGCAACACGCCGGGGATGTCGAGCGGCGAGCGGTTGCGGCCGCCCTCCGGCTCACGGATGACGAAGTACGCACCGGCAGCGGCGACGATGGCGAACGGGATGTTCACGAAGAACGTCCAGCGCCAGTCCAGGTACTCGGTGAGGAAGCCGCCCAGGATCAGACCGACGGCACCGCCACCACCGGCGATCGCGCCGTAGATGCCGAACGCCTTGGCGCGCTCCTTGGCGTCGGTGAACATCACGGCGAGCAGGGAGAGCGCGGCGGGCGCGAGCAGGGCACCGAAGACGCCCTGGAGGGCGCGGGCGCCGAACATCATCGCCTCGTTGGTGGCCGCGCCGCCGAGCGCGGAGGCCGCGGCGAAGCCGCCGAGCCCGAGGACGAACGCCCTCTTGCGGCCCCACAGGTCGGCTATCCGGCCGCCGAACAGGAGCAGACCGCCGAAGGCGAGGGCGTAGGCCGTGACGACCCACTGCCGGTTGCCGTCGGAGATGCCGAGGTCCTGCTGGGCGGAGGGCAGGGCGATGTTCACGATGGTGGCGTCCAGGACGACCATCAGCTGGGCGAGCGCGATGAAGACGAGCGCTTTCCAGCGGCCGGCGTCCGGCGAGCCGGCCGGATTGCCGAGTGCCTTTGAGGCTGTTTCAGACATGGGGATACCCACTTCGGGACTTCGTGACGGAAAAAGGTGACGAAAAGTGACGGCTCGCCCTCGGGACGACCGCAGGGACTGTCGTTCAGGTTTCAGACCGGTGGGGCGGCCTGAACTCATCGGGCTGAACCGGTCGGACGGAACCGATCGGGCTGGGCGGGTCGGTCAGGGCGGGTCGGTCATGGCGGATCGGTCATGGCGGATCGGTCAGGGCGGATCGGTCAGGGCGGATCGGTCAGGGCTGGCGCAGATCCTCCAGGGTCACGGCCGTGCCCGGCAGAACGGAGCGAGCCGGAGCCCGCAGCCCGTCCAGGAACAGCTGAAGGTGGCGGTGGACGAAGCGGTCGGCACGGAAGCAGTCCGTCCCGGCCGGAGGCCGGCTGAGCTGGGCCACGGCGATCATGACGTCTCCGACGTCCACGTCGGAGCGGAGCTGCCCGGCGGCCCTGGCCCGGTCCATGACCTCGGCGACCTGGCTCTCGACCCGTTCGCGCGCGGCTTCCAGATCCGGGTGGTGCTTGTCGAACGTGCTGGAGACCATCGGGCACAGCGCGCTGATCCGCTCGTCGGCGGCGGCGTGCACGAAGCGCTCCAGTGCCTCGAACGCGTCGCCGGTCTCGGCGAGCGCGAGCTCGGCCGCGGCGGCCGTACGGTCCATGACGGAGCAGACGACCTCGCGGACCAGCGCGTCGCGGTCCGGGAAGTTGCGGTACACCGTGGCGTTGCCCACGCCGGCCCTGCGGGCGATCTCGTCGAGCGGCACCTCGGGGCCGTGCTCGACGAACATCTCCCGGGCGGCGGTGACGATCCGCTCCCGGTTGCGCAGGGCGTCGGCGCGAGGCCGGGGCGCCTTGCGCTGTTCGGGGGTGGCGGTCTGCACGGCGTACTCCTGGGTGGGTGAGGTGTGGTGGCTGCGGTGTGGTGGGTGCGCGGTGCGCGGTGTGCGGTGCGCGGTGCGCGGTGTTTGCGATCCGGGGAGCGGGTCCCCGTTTCGCACTGACACATGGCTAAACGGGGAGTGGGTCCCCGGTATTTCCCGTAGCTGGGACTTTTTCTTTGTGACCTGGCTCACAAGAGCCCTCCTGGCTCTGGCCGGGCGCTACTGACGGGAAACCCACGATCGGTCTCCTCCAGCGCGCGCCCCCATCTCCCGCAACGCAGGGTGAGCGAAAGGGTGCAGCCGGAGACCGGCGGCTGCCGTGGCGCGGGAGGTCCCCTGCATGCAGCCCCAGCCGCAGCCTCAGCGACCCCGGCCGGGCGCGGCGGGGTCGACCGGCTCGGGCCGTAATCACGGGGGCGGCGCGGGCCGCACCCGGCAACCCCGTCGTCGGATACCCCGGCGCCGTCTGGCCGCCCTGGCCTGCGTGACCGCCCTGACCTTCTCGGTCAGCACCTCGGCCGGCACGGGCCACCTCGCACCGGGCGCCACGGCGGCCGGAGCCGGCCCGATCTCCCTGTCCCGCACCTCCTCGCACGCCCCTTGCCTGATCCACGGCGGCCGCGAGGTCCAGATGTCCGAGGGCATCCCCACCTCCGACGGCTACACCCGCTCCACCGGCACCGTCCGCGCCCTCACCCTGATGATCGACTTCTCCGACGCCCCCGGCGACGGCGACGCCCTGGACCGCTTCCGGGAGTTCTTCCCGCAGACCCGCGAGTGGTTCCGCACCAGTTCCTACGGCCGTCTCGACTACCGCCCCGAGACCCCGATCCCGGAGTGGCTGCGGATGCCGAAGTCCTTCCGCGAGTACGGCATAGAGCGCGGCGCCCCCTTCGACCCCGGCTACCGCACGCTGGTCCAGGATCTCGTGGCCGCGGCCGACCCCAAGGTGGACTTCCGCGCGTACGACCTGGTGAACGTGCTGGTCACCCCGAACGCCGGCCCCTCCGCCCTGGACACGGTCCTGTCCGTCACCTTCGCCGGCAACCCCGAGGCCCCGACGGCCGACGGCACCCCCGTGGCCAACGCCTCGTTCGTCTACTCCCGCCAGGACGACGGCTCCGGCTCCTACGACCGCAACGGCTACCGCGTACTCCCCCACGAGAACGGCCACGTCTTCGGCCTGCCCGACCTGTACACCGCCGAGGGCGGAGGCGCGGTCGGCCACTGGGACATCATGAGCGAGGACTGGGGCGCCAACAACGACTTCCTCGGCTGGCACAAGTGGAAGCTGGGCTGGCTCGACGCGACGCAGGTCCACTGCGTGGCCACCCCCGGCACCACGGAGTACACCCTGACCCCGCTGGCCAGCGCCGGCGGTTCCAAGCTGGTCGTCCTCCCCCTGGACAGCGGAACCGGCTACGCCGTGGAACTGCGCACCCGCGCGGGCAACGACGAGACGGTGTGCCGCCCGGGCGTCCTCATCTACAAGGTCGACGCGAAGGTGGACACGGGCATGGGCCCGGTCACCGTCCACGACTCCCGCCGCGACAGCGGAGGCTGCACCCGCGCGCCGAACGTCCACGCGGAACTGTCGGACGCGCCGTTCACGCCCGGGGAGACGTTCCGGGATCCGCGCAAGGGAGTGGAGATCGAGGTTGCGGGGGTGGATCTGGAGGGGGGAGGTGGGGGTGAGGGCGGGTATCGGGTGCGGGTGACGAGGGGGTAGCGACGCCAGAAGGAGCCCGTCCCGGCTCCCGTCCCGGGCGCCAGGAGGAGCCCGTCCCGGACCCCGTCCCGGACTCCGGATTACCGTAAGGCCTGCCGCGACCGCCGTACCGGAGAGCCGATGCCAGCGAAGCCACCCTTGAACGACGACCCCGAGGGGTCCGGCCCCTCGGCCGACGAGAACGGGGGGCCCGTGAATGACGCCGGGAGGCCCGCCGGTGGGACGGCGACGGAGGCGGACGGCGCGGCGACGGAGGCCGGTGGGGCGACGGCAGAGGCCGGCGGCAGCACGGCGGCAGAGGTCGGCGGCAGCACGGCGGCAGAGGTCGGCACCAGGAGAACGACGGCACCGGACGAGGCGGCCACACCGGACGAGGCGGTCACACCACTCATACGCGGCATCGCGGTGCTGCGGGAGCTGACCGAGGCGGACGGCACGCTGAGCCTGAGCGGCCTGGAGCGTGCCACCCGACTCGCCCGCTCCACGGTCGACCGCATCACGGCCACGCTCGCCCGCATGGGCTACGTCCGCGTGGACGGCCGGGACGTACACCTCTCCCCCCGTCTGATGGAACTGGGCAACGCCTACCTCGCCGCCCTGCGCCTCCCCGCCCTGCTCGCTTCCCGGGCGGACGCCCTGGCCGACGAACTGGACGAGTCGGTCTCCCTGGCGGTCGCCGACCGCGACGGCATCCGCTTCATCCACCAGGCCACCCGCCGCCGCGCGATGTCCCTGAGCTTCCGCATCGGCGACCTGCTCCCCGCCGAACGCACCGCCCCCGGCCCTCTGTTCGCGACGGAGTGGACGGCCACCGACTGGCAACGCTGGCGCGAACGCCGGGCGGCGGACCCGAGGGACCTCTCCTTCACGGCCGTACCACCACGCAAGTACGGAGCGGACGCCAGAGACGACGACATGTTCGTGAGCCGCACGGAGCAGGCGGCCGCGAACGGCTGGGCCTTGGACGACCAGCTGATCGAACCGGGCTTGGTGGCGGTCTCGGTACCGGTCCGCTCCCCTCACCCCGTCGGCGATCACCGACCCCTGGCATGCGTGGCCAGCGTGGTCAGCCACACCAGCCGCCACACGGCACACAGCCTGCGCACCACGCTGCTGCCGAGGTTGCGGTCGGCGGTGGCACAGATGGAAGAGGAACTGCTCCGCACCCCGCCCCCGACCCCCGGGGCACCACCCTCCGACCTGGCACTCTGGACAGGCGCGTCGAAACAGCGACTCGGCCGAGACTTCATCGAATCCCTGGCGCGGGGCCTGACGGTCCTCACGGCCTTCGGCGAGGGCAGGCCGGAGCTGACACTCACGGAGGTGGCCCAGGCGACGGGCCTGGCCCGGGCGACGGCCCGCCGCGCACTGATCACCTACGAACACCTGGACCTGGTGACGCCGACAGGCGACCGCACCTTCGCCCTCACCCCCCGGGTCCTCTCCCTGGGCTTCCCGCCCCTCTCCCGCACCACCCTTCCCGACATCGCCCACCCCCACCTCTCCGACCTGACGTCCCGCATCCACGAGTCGACGTCACTGGCGGTGCTCTCGGACTCGGGCGAGGAGATCCAGTACACGGCGAGGGTGGCGACGGGCCGCGTCATGAGCGTGAACATCACCCTGGGCACCCGCCTGCCGGCCCACGCGACGGCTCTGGGCCGAGTCCTCCTCTCGGACAGGACCACCACGGACACGGACACCCTGACCTCGATCCGCTCCCAGGGCTACGCCCTGGTGGACGAGGAACTGGAAGAGGGCCTCCGCTCCCTCGCGGTCCCGATCCGCGACCGTTCCGGCAGGGTCGTCTCCGCCCTGAACACAGCGATGCACGCAAGCCGCCACACCCTCCGCGAGTGCGTCACGGACCTACTCCCCGAACTCACAACCACAGCCACCCGCATCGAGTCAGACCTCCACACCGCCGCCCGCTACACCCACGTCCCCCTGACCTGACCCCCACACCCACCCGACCCGTATCCGGTACGCTGACGCCAGTGGTCCTCCCAGACCACAGGCACGCCGCTGCTTGCGTCCGATGCCACTGCCTTCGTAGCTCAGGGGATAGAGCACCGCTCTCCTAAAGCGGGTGTCGCAGGTTCGAATCCTGCCGGGGGCACCAGCCAAAAGGCCCCGGACCGATCATGGTCCGGGGTCTTTGACTTCCCCTCTTGACATCAACGGGCACGGTCACTGACGACCGGGGCGCCTCCTGAGCAGGCGGTCCATGTGGCACATGGCTGCGCGCTGCGTGTCCTGCACGACGTGCGTGTACACATCCATCGTGATGCTGATCTGGCTGTGCCCGAAGATCTCCATCACGATGCGGGGCGCGATTCCGGCCGCCGTAAAGAGGGTGCGGGTCCCGTGCCGGGCATCGTGGAACCGGATGACGCGGAGGCCGGCGGACCGGGCGACGCGGGTGAAGGAGCGGCAGAGGTCGCGCGGCACGGACGCGCGGCGACCGTCCCGGATTGACAGCGTTCCGACCTGCCGGAAAGGCTCGACATGCCCCGAACGAGCCTGAAAAACAAGGAGTGATCCCACCGGATGCCCGAGTACTACGTGGCCTCCGACATCGGAGGCACCTTCACCGACACCGTCGTGATCGACGACGGCGGTCGGGTCGGCCGGTACAAGTCCTCCACCATTCCCGACAACCCCGCTCAAGGGGTGCTGAACACGCTGGTTGACGCCGCCGACGAGCGTGGTGTCGGTCTCGCCGAACTACTCGCGGACGTCGAGATGTTCGCGCACGGCACCACGATCGCCACCAACGCGATGCTCGAAGGCCGTACCAAGAAGGTCGGCCTGATCCAGACCCGAGGCTTCGGGGACACCTTGACGACCATGCGCGGGTTCAAGGGGACCGGCCTGGAGGAAGAGGAGATCAAGCGCTTCCGTACGCTGGTGAAACAGCCCCCGGCCGTGCCCCGTTCGCGGACCGAGGAGGTCACCGAACGCGTCGACTACGCCGGCCGGGTCGTCTGCCCGCTGGACGAGGACGATGTGCGACGCGCCGTTGCGCGGCTGCGGGACGCCGGGGCCGAGGTGTTCGCCGTCTCCCTGCTGTGGTCGTTCGCCAATGACGCGCACGAACGCCGGGTCGGCGAGATCGTGGCCGAGGAGGCGCCCGGGGCGAGCGTCACGTTGTCGAGCGAGTTCCTGCCGCGCATCGGGGAGTACGAGCGCACGCTGACCACCGCGGTCAACGCCGGTCTGCGCCCGCTGCTCAGGGCCTCGCTGGACAGCTTCGAATCCACCCTGGCCACGGCCGGCCTGCGGACCGGGCCGCTGCTCATGCAGTCCAACGGCGGGCTCGCGACCTTCGCCGAGGTGGAGAAGCGCGCCGCGGCGGCGGTGATGTCCGGGCCGGTCGGCGGGGTGGTCGCCTCCCAGTACCTGGGCAGCCGCGACGGCCATCGCAACATCGTCACCACCGACATGGGCGGCACCAGCTTCGATGTCGGGCTGGTGCTGGACGAGCGTCCGGTCATGTCCAACACCACGCTCATCGGCCGGGACCGGCTCGCTCTGCCGTCCGTAGCGGTGCGGGCGATCGGCGCCGGGGCCGGATCCATCGCCTCCGTACGCGACGGTGTGCTGCTGGTCGGGCCCGAGAGCGCGGGCGCCGACCCCGGACCGGCCTGTTACGGGCGTGGCGGCGAGCGGCCCACGGTCGCCGACGCGGACCTGGTGCTCGGCTACCTCAACCCGGACAATTTCCTCGGCGGGCGGCTCGTCCTCGATGTGGAGCGCGCCCGCGCCGCCATCGACACGCACATCGCCCGGCCGACCGGTCTGAGCGTCGAGCAGGCCGCAGAGGGCATCAAGACCATCGTCGACGCCCGGATGGCCGACCTCGTCCGCCAGGTGACCGTGGAACAGGGGTACGACCCCACGGACTTCGCGGTGTTCGCGTACGGCGGCGCGGGCCCGCTGCACGCGTTCTCGTACGGCGCCGAGCTGGGCTGCCCGAGGATCGTGGTGCCGCTCACCGCCTCGGTCCACTCGGCGTTCGGAATCGGCAGCTCCGATCTGACGATGGTCGAGGAGCTGTCCAAGCCCCTGCAAACGCCTCCCGGCACCACGGACTACGGCGCTGCCCTGCCGGCGGACGAGATCGAAGCGACCTTCACCGAGCTGGAGGACCGGGCCACGCGCGGGCTGGTCGCGGCCGGGGCCGCCCGGGAATCGGTCGGCTTCACCCGGTCCGTCGAGATCCGGTTCCGGGCGCAGATCCATGTGCTGGCCGTCGGGTTCGACGGCGGCCCGATCACTCCCGCCGGAGTGAACGCCATGGTCGAGCGGTTCATCGACCAGTACGAGGGCCGGTTCGGCAAGGGCTCGGCGTTCCCCGAGGGCGGTGTGGAGATCACCACCTTCCGGGTCGTCGCGGCGAGCCCGGTCCCCCGTGCCGAACTCGGATCCGGACGGATCGAGGGGGACGGGACCGTGGCCGGGCCGGGTACCCGGCGCGTGTTCACCGGGGGCGACTGGACCGACGCGGCCGTCTACCGCGCCGAGCACCTCCGCGAAGGGCTGAGCATCGACGGCCTGGCCGTCGTCGAACTGCCGGACACCACCGTCGTCATCGGCTCCGGTCAGGAGGCCGTCGTCGACCGGCTAGGCGGCATCGTCATCCACAACCGCCCGTGAACCGCGGCTCGTCCCCGAAAGGAACCACGATGAACACCGCCGCCCGCCCGACCGCGGCCGCCACCAACAGGACGGCCGACACGAATGGGACGGCCGACCCGGTCACGCACGAGGTGATCCGGCACAAGCTCTGGTCCATCAACGCCGAGGGCGCCACCACCGTGGAACACGTCTCCGGCTCCCCGGTCGTCCACGCCACCGACTACAACTTCGGCATCTACACGGCGGCCGGGGAGATGGCCGTCATCGGCACCTATCTGCTGACCCCGGTCTACACGGGTGCGATGGCGATACGGGAGTTCCAGCGCCGGTACGACGACATCGAACCCGGTGACGTCTTCGTCATCAACGACCCCTACATCGCCGCGATGCACCAGAACGACGTGCAGTTCTGCAGCCCGGTCTTCCGGGACGGCGAACTGGTCGCCTGGCTGGGCTGCATGGCCCACCAGGTCGACCTCGGCGGTATGGACCCGGGCAGTTGGTGCACCACCGCCACCGATGTCTACCAAGAGGGCATCCGGATCCCGCCGGGCCGGATCGTCCGCAAGGGCACCGTCAACCAGGAGCTGTGGGACACCGTCGTCGCCAACTCCCGCATGCCCCACACCGTCGCCAACGACTTCCGCGCCTTCCTCGCCGGACTGCGCGTCGCCGGGCGGCGCTTCGACGAACTGTGCGACCGCTACGGCACCGGCCAGGTCCGCACCACCATGGAACGCACCCTCGACCACAGCGAGGCCGCCCTGCGGACCATGCTGCGCGAGCTGCCGAACGGGGTGTACGAGCACACCTCGTACCTGGACCGCCCGGACGGCCGGGGCGAAGGGAGCGACCGGGGTGACGAGGGCATCGAGCTGCTGGAGGTCCCCTGCCGGATGGAGAAGCACGGCGACCGGCTGGTCTTCGACTTCTCCGACGCCAGCCCGCAGAGCCCCGCCTACGGCATGACCACGCGCGGCGGTCTGCTCGGCGCCGTGGCCACCCTCATGCTGTGCACGTTCGGCTCGGAGATCCCCTGGAACCACGGCATCATGCGCCCGGTCGAGGTCAGGGCGCCCGACGGGCTGTGCGTCACCGCCGTCGAGCCAATGCCCGTCAGCGGCGGTGCCGCGGGCGCGAACTGGACGGCGACGTGCTCGGCGGGCGGCGCGATCGCGAAGATGCTGAGCTTCTCCGAGACGTACGAGAGTTTCGCGTTCGGCCCGAGCGACGGGTCCTGGCAGCTGAACCAGTTCGGCGGCGCCGACCAGCACGGGCAGCCGTTCGCCTCGATGTACATGGACTCGCTGATGTGGGGCGGGCCCGCCTTCTCCTTCCGCGACGGGGTCGACGCGGGCGGCGCGATGGTCATCCTCGGCGGCGGCGCGACCGACGTCGAACAGCAGGAGATGCGGCACCCGCTGATGTACCTGTGGCGCCGTCAGGTCCCCGACTCCGGCGGGGCGGGCACCTATCGCGGCGGCAACGGCATCCAGTTCGCGCTGACGCCGATCGACACGTCCGAGGTGACCGGCGTCCTGGGCACCCATGGCGTCTCGCTGCCGAACCGTACCGGCCTCTTCGGCGGTCTGCCCGGATCGTGTGCCCGCTTCGAGCGCGTCACGTCCGCCCGGCCGCTGGAACGGCTGGCCGACGGGCGCGCCGTCACCCGGCTCGCCGATCTCGACGGCACCCATGAAACGCTGCCCGGCGTCTCACCGGCTGCCCGCATCGCGCACGGCGACGTCTTCGAATGCACCGTCCAGAACGGCGGCGGCTACGGCGACCCGCTGTTGCGCGACCCCGCCAGGGTGGCCGCCGACGTCGAGCGCCACGCGGTGACCCCGGAGGCCGCCGCCCGGTTGTACGGAGTCGCGCTGCGCGATGACGGCGGTGTGGACGAGCCCGCGACGACCGCCCGCCGGCAGCGGATCCGCGAGGACCGCCGGGCTCGTATGACCGCCCCGGCCACGGGTGGTCCCCACCCCGGTACGGCCATGGCGGAGCCCACCGGAATCTGGGGCAGCGCCCTCAGCATCCTCCCCGGCCCCGACGGGCCGGCCGCCGCGTGCCGTCACTGCGGAGCCGGACTCGGCCCCCTGTCGGACGGCTGGGAAGGCGTCGCCGGCCGTCTGACGCTCGGTCCGGACGACCTGGGAGGGGACGTGCGTGTCCATGACGCGCTCACCGTCGTCGCCCACGTCTGCCCGCACTGTGTGACCTCCCTGTGGGTGGACACCGTGCCGGTCGCGGGGAAGACCTGGCGGGACTTCGCCGCGCGCCCCTGAGCGGACCGCGCCTGAGTAGACCGCGCCTGAGTGGACCGCGCCACGCCCGGTGGGAGGCCTGACATCCACGGCTGACATCAACGACGCCGGACGGGGCGTACACCAGCGACTCCGTCCGGCCGTCCCACCCGTCGTCGGTCGCAGTCGAAGCGGGCTCGGATCGAACTCCTGAAGCGGGTGTCGCAGGTTCGAATCCTGCCGGGGGGCACAGCGAGAAGGGCCTGCCTGGGGCGTTTCCTCCTCGGCTGGCCCTCCGTCGCGTTCGAGGTCCTTGGGTCCCCCCGGCCCACGCAGGCAGAGCGTCTACTCGTGCCTCCGCGAGGGTTGCCACGGTCAGCCCGGGGTCACGGTCAGTTCCTCCGGCGCTGCCAGCTTCACTGATCCATCGGTGGTCACGGTGACATCCAGCTGCTCCCCGTTGACTTGGAGCCCGTTCACGGTCAGCGGGCCGTAGTGACGGGCGAAGGTAGGGGCCACGATGAGCGTGCCGGTCGGGACGTCCGCGTCCAGGCCCAGGGCCGCCTGGAGGACGAGGACCGAGGACGCGGCCGCCCACGCCTGCGGTCGGCAGGACGCGGGGTAGGGGCCACGATGAGCGTCCTGTCCCCGCACCGGTGCCATGGCAGCCCGCCTCCGTGCCATGGCCCGCGAAGAGTTCGGGCAGGCGTCCCGACATCGTCCCGAACCACACCTCCGACCAGCACGCCTGGTTCCAGGCGGCATTGATCGCCGGGCCGGGCAGCCCGGAACGGGAACGCTAAATCTTCCGGCCCGGCCGCGGCCCCGAGGGCGCCCAGCCACCCAACAACTGGGTATCGGTCTTCGGCGGCCCCGCGTGGCCCCGGCTGCCCGACGGCGAGTGGTACCTGCACCTGTTCGCCCCCGAACAGCCCGACCTCAACTGGCACCACCCAGAGGTACGGACGGAGTTCGAGTCGATCCTGCGGTTCTGGTTCAGCCGAGGAGTCGACGGCATCCGTATCGACGTGGCACATGGGCTGATCAAGCATCCCGAACTGCCCGACCTACCACCCGGCGGGCAGGGCGAACACCCGCACTGGGACCGCGACGAGGTCCACGACATCTTCCGGAGCTGGTGCCGGCTGGCAGCCGAGTACGACGGCGACCGGGCGTTCGTCGCCGAAGCCTGGACGGACACCCCCGAGCGCCTGGCCCACTACGTCCGCGCGGACGGCCTGCACACCGCCTTCAACTTCGAATTTCTGATGGCCAGTTGGGACGCCAAGGATCTACGCAAGGTCATCGACGACTCCCTCACCCTCCTCAGCTCGGTGGACGCGCTGGCCACCTGGGTGCTCTCCAACCACGACGTCATGCGCCACGCCAGCCGCTACGCCCGCAAGACGGTCAAACGCTGGTCACCCACCGAGCCCTACCGGCCGGAAGGCCCCGTCGACCCGGCCCTCGGCACCCGCCGCGCCCCTGGCTTCACCTGCATCGTCAACCTCTCCACCGCGCCGTATCGCCTCCCCGACCCCACCCCGGCCCTCCTCACCAGCGGACCCGTCGCGGACGGCCTGCTGCCACCGGACCATGCCGTTTGGCTCTCGGTGTAGCAACTGGAGGAAGCGGTCCCCGTGATCGGGTCACTCCTGCGGCGCGCTGTGTGCGCTGTGGTCGAAGGCGGCTGCCGCTACCAGGCCGCCGCCTTGATCACTCGTACGGCGATGTCCTGGACCGACAGGCCGTCTGTCGGGATACGGACGGTTCCGGCCGGAGCCTTCTCGTCCAGTGCCCTTGCGGCCCGCAAACTCCGCTCGATGTGCGGGTTGAGCTGCGAGCCGATCTCGCGTCGAGCGAGCCGTTCCCGCACGGTGGCTTCCTCGGCCGTGAGCAGAACGCAGGTGGATCTGATCTCGTCCCCGCCCATGGCCCGGCAGATCATCGGCTCTTCCAGGATGCTCACCGTGTTCGTGTAGATGAGGCGTCGCTGGCCGAGAGCGGCGTAGTTCGACCAGACCGCGGCGGTGTTCCGCTCCGTGATCGCCGCCCGGTGAGGATCGTCGTGCGGGGCCGGATGGATCTGGTCCATGTAGTCGCCCTCGATCAGACAGTGGGCCGTTCCCCTCCCTTGCAGCACCGCGGATATCTCCCACCCGACGGTCGTCTTGCCGACGCCTGCCCCACCACCGATGAGCAACAATTCGTAAGCGGTCATGGCGCGTCAGCCTGGCAGAGCCGCAACCGTCTCGTCGACGGAAATCGTCTGGGCGTGGCCGGTCACCTGTGGTCTCGTAGGAGCCTGCGCCATCTACGGATCGGGGTCGGCGAATTGCAAGGCGACGGATGTGTTTTCTGTTCCATCGCGCGAGGCCAGGCTGAGGCGAGCGTCGTCTTCGAGGACGAATGGATCATCGCGTTCATGGACATCCAACCCGTCACCCCGGGGCACCTGCTCGTCATTCCGAAGTCGCACGCGGAGGGCCTGGAGGATCTGCGGGAGGACATCGGCGTACGGGTCTGGACGGTGGCGCATCGCCTCGGACGCGCACTACGGCTGTCCGGCCTGCGGTGCGAGGGAGTCAACCTCTTCCTGGCCGACGGCGAGGCGGCCTTCCAGGAGGTCTTCCACGTCCACCTGCATGTCTTCCCCCGCTTCAAGGGGGATCCGTTTCGCATCGAGGCGGATTGGCGCGTGCACGAGCGCCGTCTGCTGGACGAGACAGCGGTTGCGGTACGCCGAGGAATCACTGCTCTGTGACGGGCGACGTCACCTCTCCGACTCCAGAACGCGGTCGAGCGTCCGCCGCCCCATGGCGCAGCTTGGGCGGGGTGACGTTCAGGTGCCCCAACCCGGCCTTCACGACCGCCGGCGCGAAGAAGTCGGCTGACGCCACCTTCGGCAGGGGCACGCCGGCGCCCAGGTTGGCCGCCAGACGGCGGGCCTTGACCGCGTAGCCGAGAACGCGGCTGAGGACGACGTACGCCTTACGGACCGAACGAGGCTGAGCTTCCTTCCGCCGGTCGCCTCACCCGCAGGAACACCAGCGCGGCCACGTCGGCCACCAGGGCCGGTGCTGTGACCAGGATGCTCCCCTTTGGAGAGGGCACCGAGTGCGATGGGAAGGGCTGTCACCACGACCATCACAGCCGCAGCCGTGCGGGGCCGTCTTCAGACCTGTCGTGGGTCCGTCGCCCGGTTGATCGCCGTCTCGACGGCGGCGATCCGGTCGGCCAGGAGGCCGAGGGCGGAGACGGCCCGGGCGAGTTGGTCGTCTTCCGGGGCGCCGAGGGCTTGGGCTCGGACATAGACCGCTTTCAACTCGGTCCAGCGGGCCGACTGTTCGGCGGTGAGCGCGCCGCGCAGTTCGGCCAGCTTGAGGAGATTGGCCTCGGCTCCGGTGGTGAGGGTCTGGGCTTCGGCGCGGTACTGGTCGTCGATCAGCGCGGACAGTTCGGCGTCGTTCATGACGGGCTGGACGCGCTGGGCGATCTTGTTCATGGTGCGGTAGGAGCCCTGGAGCCGGAAGGACGGTTCCGTGCGCGTCGCGTCCGACTGGGCGGCCGAGGCGATGTACGCCGCGTTCACGGCCAGGACCGTCTCCCGGGCGGTGAGCAGGTGGCGCAGTACTGCCAGGATCCGCTCCAGTTCCGCGGGGGCGTATGGGTGGGTCAGGCGGTCCGCGTGGGCCGTCGGGTCGTCCTGCGCGAGGCGGATCAGCAGGTCGAGGTCGGTGCGGTCGCGGCCGGCGAGCGGGGCGAGGACCGGGTTGGCGGTGAGGGCGTTCTCGATGAAGCTGAGCGCGAAGACGTCGTCCTTGCCGGTCAGGACGTCGCCGAGGTTCCACACGTCGGCGCGGTTGGCGAGCATGTCGGGTACCTGGAAGCGGCTGCCGGACTCGGTGTAGGGGTTGCCGGCCATGCAGACGGCGAAGCGTTTGCCGCGCAGGTCGTAGGTGCGCGGTTCGCCGTCCCGTACGCCCTCGATGCGGCGGGTGGCGTCGCAGAGGGGGATGAACTTCTGGAGCAGTTCGGGCGAGGTGTGCTGGATGTCGTCGAGGTACAGGAGGGTGTTGTTGCCCGCCGCCAGCGCGAAGTTGATCTTCTCGACCTCGTGGCGGGCGGTGGCGTTCGGGGCCTCGGCCGGGTCGAGCGAGGTGACGGTGTGGCCGAGGGCCGGGCCGTCGACCTTCACCAGGATCATGCCGAGCCGGTCGGCGACGTACTCCATGAGGGTCGTCTTGCCGTAGCCGGGCGGGGAGATGAGCAGGAGCAGGCCGCCCGAGTCGGTGCGCTTGGACTCGCCCGTGGCGCCGAGCTGCTTGGCGAGGCTGTCGCCGATCAGGGGGAGGTAGACCCCGTCGATGAGCCTGCCGCGTACGAAGGCGGACATCACGCGGGGCCGGTGGTCGTCCAGGCGGAGACGGGCGCGTTCGGCGGTCACCAGAGCGGTGCGGCGGTGCTGGTAGGCGCGGTGGGCGGGTGTGTCGTGGAGGCGGAACCGGCGGGTGCGGGCCAGGAGTTCGTCGATGCGGACCGCCAGGGCGCGGCCCCGGATGCGGGGGTGGGTGCCGAGCAGACCCGTCACTGTCTCCGTCAGCGGCGCGTCGGATTCGTAGCGGGTCAGGCCGGGGCAGAGTTCGGCGGCCACCGCCTCGGCCAGGTCGCCGGGGGTGAGGGCGGTGCCGGTGGCCGTGGTGTACGCCGTCAGCCAGGCCTCGACCAGCTGCTCGCGGGCTGCCGGGTCGGTGAGGGCGGTGACGTCGTCGTCGTAGGCCGAGGTGCCCACCGTACGGCGGAACTTGTCGAGCAGGGTGCGGGTGCCGGCGCTGATGACGAAGCCGGGCGGGCCGCTGGTCAGTTCCTCGAAGAGGTACGCGGCCGACTCCTCTCCGCCCGCGACGCCCGACAGCTCTCGTCGCAGGTCGGCTATGGCGGGTGCCAGGCCGAAGGTGTCCCTGGCCCGGGCGAGGGACAGCGCGCGGCGGGTCCAGCTCTGGCGCTCCTCGTCGGTCGTGCCGTGCTCCCAGAACAGCTGGGCCGATGCTCGGGCGGCCGGTTCGTGGCA
Source organism: Streptomyces sp. NPDC050546 (assembly GCF_044457425.1). Classification (NCBI taxonomy): domain Bacteria; kingdom Bacillati; phylum Actinomycetota; class Actinomycetes; order Kitasatosporales; family Streptomycetaceae; genus Streptomyces; species Streptomyces sp. NPDC050546. The sequence goes on along the minus strand of NZ_JBITGX010000003.1, from coordinate 370,560 downwards.
CAGCGGGCCGGCGTCCTCGTGCAGGCGCAGGAGCGTGGTGAGGATCGCTGTCGCGTCGTGGTCGTGGACCCCGCGCTCATAGCCCTCGTCGTACGCCGTTTCCGCGGCCTGCCGTACCAGGGCGGGCAGGTCGGCCTCCGCCAGGGCCTCGGGGCCGTGCTCGTCCAGGAGGCGGGCTGCGAGGTACTCGGCGCGGTAGACCTCGGGTGACTCCGAGGGCAGGGGGCGGTCCCAGTACGGGCGGGTGGCCGCGAAGTCGGGGTCGGTCACCGGGGAGCGGTAGTCGGTGCCGGTCAGGGCGAAGGCCAGCCCGTCATCGCCGTGCGGGACGAGGGTGAGGTCGAGGGGCTGGGTGTTGACGGCGAAGCGGTGGGTGCCGAGGCGGATCGTGCGGCCGTCGTCGGTGTACAGGTCGGTGCGGTCGCGCAGGGCGCGGAGCGCCTCCTGGCGGGCGGCCTTGAGGAGGCCGTCCAGTTCCTCGGCCCTGACCTGGTCGCCGAGGTCGCGCAGCTCGTCGGCAATGCCGCGGACCTTGGCGGGCATCGGGTCGGAGGTGAAGTACGTGGTGACGGCGTCCGCGTCCGGCTGGGTGGCAGCCCGGCGGGCGACGGTCCTCAGGACGCGGGCCGCCGAGTCGGCCAGGCGTTCGGCGCGCCGGGCGCGGGCGTCGGCCAGGGTCTGCTTGCGGGCGGAGAACGCCTCGTGGACTTCGTCGCGCTTGTCGGCGAGGGTGGCGAGGAAGTCGTCGAACTCGGCGAACCGGGACTCCAGGTTCTCCAACTGGACGAGCAGGCGGGCGAGCTGCTCGTCGCATGCCTCGGGGCTGTCTGCGGCGGTGAGCGCGCCGGTGGCGGACTGGCCGAGCAGGGCGAACTCGGCGGCGAACTCGGCCCGTCCCTCGCGGACGAGGAGTTCGCGGCGCCGGCCGTCGAGGGCGGCGCGGGCGCGGTTGACGCCACCGAGGACCTCGGCGATCCGCTCCAGAATCACGGTGCGGACGGTGGCGTCGGCGATGTCGAGGCCGGCGACGACCTCCGTCACCGTGCGCAGTCCGTCGGCGAGTTGGTCCGTGCGGGCGGCGACGGAAGCCGCCTCGGCCACGGTGGCGATCGCCCCGGCGTCGGCGGCGAGCCGCTCGACCTGCGCGTGGTGGTCGGCGAAGGCGTCCTCGCGGGCGAGGTGGGCCACGGCGCGCCGGCCGAAGGCGGCGAGGTCGGATGCGGTGGCGGCGGCGAGTTCGTCGATGCGGGCGGTGTCCGCGTACCGCATGTCCTTGAGGGTGAGCAGCTGGCCCCGCGCGCGGCGCAGCTCGGTCAACCCGGTCACCCAGTCCGCCGCCCCGCGTGGGGCCTCGCCGCGCAGCCGTCGTACGACCTCGGCGACCCGTGCGGCGGCCTCGGTGAGCGCGTTCTCGGCCTGCTGGGTGAGGGCTTGGACGGTCTCGAACTCGGCCAGGACCTGTTCGGCCGTGTCGCGCAGGTGGGCCAGCGGGGTGTGGAGGTCGCCCAGTTCGGGATCGGCCAGCCAGTGGTACGTGTCCGCCGCCCGGTCGCAGGCGGCCAGCAGCGCCTCGTACACCTCGGTCGTGGGGGTCGTCCCGGCGACGGCGCCGGTGATGGACAGGCAGTCGGAGATGCCGCGCACGAGGTCGGCGTTGCCGACGCGTGCCAGGGGGCCGGTGTCGACCGGCTGGGCGGCGGCGTGGGTGTCCGAGACGTACGGGGAGTTCCACAACTGAAGGGGGTGGACGCGCTGCGGTTCGCCGGTGTCGGCCCGGAGGATCGCGAGCACTCCGTCGTCGAAGAGTGCCCAGCCCTGGCAGAGGAGGGGGCTCGCCATTTCCTTGCGGATCGTGTTGTACGGCAGGAGGAGGCTGCGGCCCTCCACGCGTGCGTGGAAGGCGTAGAGCACGTCCTCGCCGTTCGGGGAGCGGATCTCCCGCTCGAAATCCAGTCCCGTGATGTCGAGTTCGTACGTCTTGTGGGTGCCGTTGGCCAGGCAGTAGCCGCCGGGGAAGACGATCCCCTGGTCCTCGGGCAGACGGCGGCACGCCCGGCCGATGCCGTCGAGGCGGACGACGGTCCTGGTGAGCGTGTTGAACACCAGGTCGCGGTCGGTGTCCTCCTTGTAGGGACGGACGCGCAGGAGGATCAGGGCGCCCACGCGGGCGTGCGCGATGTGCGCGTCTGCGAGGGTCTGGAGCGGCTCGTCGACTGGCTCGCTGTGGATGCCTTCGGCCGCCTCGGTGTCGTCGTCGACCTTGACGGTCAGCGCGCCGCCGACGGTGGAGACGAACACCTCGCCGTGGACGGAGACGTGCGGGTGCCGTCCGAGGACCTGGTCCTCGCGCGTGCTGTCGGTCCATTCGACGTCGTGGGGCGGGGGAAGGACGTCGTCGCGGTCGCCCCGCGCGTCGAGGAAGGTGGCCCGTCCGTCGTCGGACAGGGCCCAGCGCAGCACCCGCGTGTCGCCCGCCTTCTCCCCTGTCTGGAAGACGGCGAGCAGTTTGCCCGCGGTGCGCCGGAGCCGGAGCAGGCGGGCGTGCCGGTAGTAGCGGTGCAGGGCGGCGAACTCCCGGACGAAGGCGGGGTCGTCGAGCAGGCCGGGGACGGCGTCGTCAGGCAGCCGGTGCAGGTCGCGGTCGTACAGCGCCAGGACGTCGCCGACGCGGGTGTCCGCCTCCCGGCTCGGGACTCCGTTGCCGCCGAACAGCAGCACCGCGCCCACCGCGACGATGTCCCGGGGCACCGCGGCGTGCTCCGTACGAAGTCGCTCGGTGCCGGCGAGCTCCAGCCGCGTCGAGCCGAACTCCTCACCCCGGCGGGCGTTGAGCGCCTCGGCGCGGCGGGCGAGTTCGGCGGCCTGCGCGCCGAGGCGGTCGCGCAGCACTTCGTACGTGCCCGTGTCCACGGCGTCGTACGTGCCGGCGTCCGGGGCGTCGTACGTGCCGGCGTCCGGGGCGATCGTCATGGCATGCCTCTCAGGAAGTCGGTCTAGGCCGGTCCGGAGCCGCCGTCCCCTGTGCCGCGGCTCCGGACCGGAGAGTGAGGCGCATCAGGCGTGAGCGGCACTGCCGTTCAGGGCGGTGAGCCGCTTGTCCGCCAGGCCCAGCTCGCCGGCCCGGTCGAGCAGCTGCTGGAGCTGCCCCGAGTCGGACCCGCCGGTCTTCATCAGTTTCATCAGCAGCGCCGAGACGGTCAGGTTCTGCACGTCGGCCGTGGACACCGAGCCGAGGATGCGGCCCAGGTCGTCGGTGAAGCTGGAGGTGCCGTCCAGCCAGGGCCGAGCCAGGGCCTGCGCGGTCTCGGAGTGCTGGACGAACCCGTCGACGCCCTTGCCGAGCGCGATCGAGGACACCAGCCGGTCGAAGAAGACCGACTCGCCGCCGACGATGTTGATGTCGGCGTTCTCCAGGCCGGTGGCGAGCACCGTCGCCTGCGCCTCCGCGACCTGCCGCTGCACGTCGAGCCCGGCGAGGCGGATCTCCTTGTCCGCCTGGACGCGCAGCCGGTACTCCTCGTGTCCGCGCGAGGCGTCGTCGAGGGCGGCCATGGCGGCGGCCTTCTGGGTCAGGCCCTCCGCCTCGGCCTTGAGCTTCTCGCCGATGGCCGCGGCCTCCGCCAGTGCCTGGGCCTGCGCGCCTTCAGCTTCGGCCCGGAGCCGGGCCTCGGTAGCGGCGGCTTCCGCGCGGCCGGCCTTCTCGATGACGTCGGCTTCCTTGTCGCGGACCTGGACGGCCGCGAGTCCTTCGGCGGCGACCTCGGCCTGGATGCCCTCGGCGAGGCGGAGCTTGGCCCGCGCGTCGAGGTCGGCCGTCTTCAACCGGGCCTCGGCCAAGGTCAGTTCCTCGGACGCGCGGTGCGTGGCGGCCTGTTCGGCGGCCTCGGCGGCCTTGATGTCCTTGACCAGCTTCTCCTGCGCCTCGGCCTCGGCCGCGATGATCACGGCCTGCCGCTGCCGCTCCGCCTCCTCCACGGCCCGCAGCTTCTTGATGGACTCCTCCTGCTCGGCCACCGTGCGGTCCACGGCCACGCGCTCGCGGATGACCTCGGCGATGTCCCGCTTCTCCGCCTCCACCTCCTTCTCGGCCGCGATCCGGGTCAGCTGCGTCTCCCGTTCCCGGCCGATGACTTCGAGGAGCCGGTCCTTCTCGATGCGCTCGTTCTCGATGGCGATGACCCGCTCGCGGTTCTTCGCGGCGACGGCGACCTCACGGGCCTGGTTCTCGCGCTGCACGCCGAGCTTCTCCTCGGTGACCAGGAAGGCTCCCTGGGCCCGCAGCCGCTCCTCCTCCACCACCCGCGCCGTCTCGGCCTCTTCCCGGGCCCGCACGGTCGCGATCTCGCGCTTCTGCTTGATCTCCGCGTCGGCCTGCCGGCGCTCCAGCTCCAGGATGGCCTCGCGGGCGTCGACGTTCTGCCGGGTGATCTCCTTCTCCTCGGTGCGCTGCGCCTCGTTGGTGCGCACGTGCTCCACGGCCGTCAGCTCGGTGATCTTGCGGATGCCCTGGGCGTCGAGGACGTTGGCCGGGTCCAGCTGGGCGACCGGCGTCTGCTCCAGGTAGTCGATCGCCGCGTCCTCCAGGTGGTAGCCGTTGAGGTCGACGCCGATGACCTCGATGATCCGGTACCGCAGCTCCTCACGCTTGGTGTACAGGTCGGTGAAGTCCAGCTGCTTGCCGACGGTCTTCAGCGCCTCGGAGAACTTCGCGTGGAACAGCTCCTGGAGCGTGTCCCGGTCGCTGGCCCGTGCGGTGCCGACGGCCTGCGCGACCTTGATGACGTCCTCGACGGTCTTGTTGACCTTGACGAAGAACGTGATGCGTATGTCGGCCCGGATGTTGTCCTGGCAGATCAGACCGTCCTTGCCGGTCCGGGTGATCTCGATGGCCTTCACCGAGATGTCCATCACCTCGGCCTTGTGCAGCACGGGCAGCACGACCTGCCCGGTGAAGGTCACGTCGACCTTCCGCAACTTGGAGACGATCAGCGCCTTGCCCTGCTCCACCTTGCGGAACAGCCGCGAGACGAGCAGTACGGCGAGCAGGGTGACGGCGACGAGCACGCCGACGCCCAAGAGGATGAGAGTCATGGCCAACGTCCTTGAGGCGTGAAGGAAAACGAAGCGTGAGGGGCCGGCGGCGAAGGCAGGCGGGGTACTGCTCAGGCGGCGTGGTCCGCGTCGTCCCGTGCCCGGGAGTCCACGTGGTCCCGTGCCCGGCCTGACCGGCCGTGATCGGGCGGGGCGGGTTCGTCGGGGAAGAGCCGGCGCAGCGGCCGTACGAACAGGCAGGTCAGCCGCCATGCCACGGGCAGGGCAGCGATGGGCAGGACCATGCTCAGCAGTCCGGTGGCGGCGCACCGCGGCGCGCACACGGCCAGCAGGAGGACGCCGCCGACGCTCAGGAACCAGGCCACGGCCGTCAGCAGGGATACGGCCACCGCCACGGGTACGCCGCCCATGCCCCAGTCACGGAGGTTCGCGTCCGCGTCGAAGGTGCCGGCAGAGGTGAAGCCCGCGGCGACGAGGAGCCAGAAGCACACCAGCACGACGAGGGCGGTGGTCAGGAGGATCGTGGGCGGCCCGGTGACGACCGAAAGCAATGTCCGCATGTCGTACCCCCTCCGTCCGTACTGCCTGCCATCCGCCCGTCCGTACTGCCTGCCATCCGCGCTCGGCGGCGCACCGCTCGCGGCAGGGTTCCGGTGCCGGACACCTGCCGGTGTCCGGCACTCGGATCCCCCGTAGTGCTCCCCACGGCCCATCCTGCATCGAGGGCGTACGCCCGCGCATTGCCGGTTTCCGGCAGCGTTGTCTAGGGTCTGCATGCCGGGCAGCCGCTAAGAAACCGTCAGTGGCGCGTCAAGAACTCGGGGGAAAGATGGCGGAGTTGGAGGTTCCAGAGCAGTATCTGGAGGGGTACGCCCGGATACTGAACGAGGTCGCGGCCACAGGCCGGCGCCTCACCCGGGAAGAACTCGCTTCCCGACGGGCACTCGGAGAACAGGCGGCTGACGCCGGCCATGGATTGCGGGCCCTGGTCAGCGCCCATCTGACCGCCGCACGCGCCGCCTGGCCGGCAGGCCCCGCATCGGCCGACAGCGTCCTGGCCGCCGTCCAGCAGGCGACAGACGCCTTCGCCGAGGGCTTCGAGCGCGCCCAGCGCCAGGCCGTACGGCAGGAGGAGGCGGCCCGCCGCGAGTTCATCGACGACCTTCTCTACGGCCGCAGCGACCTCGGACGCCTCGCCGAACGCGCGGAACGCTTCGGTCTGCGTCTCTCGCACGCCCACGCCGTCGCCGTCGCCGAGGGCCCGACCGCCTACGAGGAGGGCGACCCCGTCCCCCGCCAGGTGGAACGCGCCCTCATCTCCCGCTTCGGCGACCGCAGCATCCTGCTCACCACCAAGGACGGCCGGCTGCTGTGCATCGCGCCCGGACCGCAGGACGAGGTCCTCGCCCACTTCGCGAAGCAGGCCCATGACGCCACCGACGGCGGCCGGGTCGCCATCGGCCGCCCCCAGCCCGGCCCCGGCGGGGTCGTCCACTCCTACGAGGAGGCGCTCAACGCGCTGGAACTCGCCGAACGCCTGGAACTGGAGGACCCGGTACTTCGGGCGGCCGACCTGCTCGTCTACCCCGTCCTCACCCGCGACCGGCAGGCCATGGCCGAACTCGTCCTCGCCACTCTCGGCCCGCTCACCACGGCCCGCGGCGGCGCCCAGCCCCTCCTGGACACCCTCACCGCCTACTTCGACTCCGGCTGCGTGGCCGCCGAGGCGGCCCGCCGTCTCACCCTCAGCGTGCGGGCCCTGACCTACCGGCTGGAGCGCATCCACAAGCTCACCGGCGCCAACCCGGCCGATCCGGCCCACCGCTACATGCTCCAGACCTCGGTGATCGGAGCCCGACTGCTGGACTGGCCCGCCGAGGAGCTCTGACGGGCCTCCCTGCGAAGGAGTTCAGGTGCGCGCCGGTTCGGCCGCGCCGAAGGACACGTCGAAGCGGCCGCACCAGATGCTCACGCTGGTGAACCGGGACGGGTCGACGTCGGCGGGCACGGCGTAGTTCTGACTCCCCTTGTGGCCCTTGAGCTTGCCGAGGCTGACGTACGCGCCGTCATCGAAGACGTGCGAGCCGGCCCGTCCGATAGATGTCCGATGAACAGAACTCGGGCACCGGATAACGGTCCGATATCACTCGCTGGCATTTTCGAACGTCACTGCAAGTTATGTGACTTGCATCACTAAAGACATGGCAAAGAGCGTGGTAGAACTGCGCAACTCCGCAGGTGGAACCGCTCAACACCACAGCGCGGAGCGGTCGGCATGCACCGGCAACACCAGAAGGGTGATCACGATCCGCATCCGCGGAGCGCCCGCCCAGAGTCGCCGATTCGGACAACGGCGTTCGTTCAGAGACCGCACATCAACCGGCGGCACTTCCCCGTGTCCCCGGCTCGCACCATCGAGGTAGCCACTGTGTCACTCGACTCCGTCACCCAAAACGTCGACGAAGCCGTCAGCGATTTCTTCCCATAGCCAAGTGGCTCGGGGACGTCGTCTTCTACTCGGTCCCCGTCGGCGGAACCGAACTCCCCCTCATCGTCGCCTGGCTCGTCGTCGCCGGTCTGGTCTTCACCGGCTGGTTCGGGTTCGTGCAGGTCCGCAAGTTCAGACTCGCGTTCGACGTGGTGCGCGGGAAGTACGACGAGAAGGGGTCGACGGGCGAGGTCAACCACTTCCAGGCCTTGACCGCCGCCGTCTCCGGCACGGTCGGCCTCGGCAACATCGCCGGTGTGGCCGTCGCCGTCTCCATCGGCGGCGCCGGTGCCACGTTCTGGATGATCCTGTGCGGCCTGCTCGGCATGGCCACCAAGTTCGTCGAGGTCACCCTCGGTGTGAAGTACCGCGAGGTGCACGCCGACGGCACCGTCTCCGGCGGCCCGATGCACTACCTGCACAAGGGCCTGAAGGACCGCTTCGGCAGCGGCGGCGCCAAGTTCGGCAAGGTGCTCGCCGTCCTCGCCTCGATCATGGTCCTCTTCTTCGGCCTGTTCGGCGGCAACCTGTTCCAGACCAACCAGAGCTACGCGCAGGTCTCCTCGACCTTCGGCGGCGAGGACGGCTTCCTGGCCTCCTCCGCGGGTGCCGTCCTCTTCGGCCTGGTCGTCTCCGCGCTGGTCGGGCTGGTGCTGCTCGGCGGCATCCGCTCCATCGCCTCCGTCACCAGCCGGCTGGTACCCGCGATGGCCGGCATCTACATCGTGGCCTGCCTGATCGTCATCCTGACCAACGTCGCCCACGTCCCGGACGCCTTCCAGACCATCCTGCAGGGCGCCTTCGAGGCCGACGGCGTCGCCGGCGGTGTGCTCGGTGCCCTGATCATCGGATTCCAGCGCGCCGCGTTCTCCAACGAGGCCGGTCTCGGCTCCGCCCCGATCGCCCACTCCGCGGTCAAGACCAACCACCCCGCGAGCGAGGGCCTGGTCGCCCTGCTGGAGCCGTTCATCGACACGGTCGTCATCTGCACCATGACCGCGCTGACCATCGTCATCGCCAACCCGGCCAGCTGGGGCGAGGCCCGCGAGAGCGGCGAAGCCGTCGGCGTCACCATCACCTCCGACGCCTTCGAGACCGTACTGCCGTGGTTCCCGGCCGTGCTCACCGTCGCGGTGCTGCTGTTCGCCTTCTCCACGATCCTGACCTGGGGCTACTACGGCCTCAAGGCCTGGTCGTACCTGTTCGGCAAGAGCAGGGCCAGCGAGACCGTCTTCAACGTCGTCTGGAGCCTGTTCGTGGTCCTGGGCGCCCTGATGTCCCTCGACTCGCTGATCAGCCTCGCCGACTCCGCGCTCTTCCTGCTGTCGGTCTTCAACATCATCGGCCTGTACCTGCTCGCCCCGGTCGTCAAGCGCGAGCTGAACTCCTTCCTGGAGTTCGTCCGCGCCCGCAAGGCCGGTGAGATCAGCGACGGCGACGAAGACCAGGAGTCGGTGAAGACCACCGTCTGACCGCCCCCGGCGGCCCGGCTCCGGTACGGGCCCGTCCTCACCTCGCGCCTTGGTGGGTACGGGCCCGTACGTCTGCCGACCACGACCGCCCACCGAGCCACACCTCGCCCGCATGCTCACCCAGCTCGCCGCCTTCCCGTTTGCGGTGGACAAGGCGGGGCTGGGCCGACGGACCCGCTCCGGTTAGGGTGTTAAGAACGCGTCAATGAGACGCGGGGTGTGCCGGGAAGTCTGGTCGGCGTCCGTAGGGCCGTGTGCCCGTTTCCCCGACACCCGGAGGGTCGCCGCCTTGGCCGCCACCCCACCCCGCAGTCCGTTCCTCGGGCTTCTCTCCTGGCCCGAACGACAGGCAGTGGCCCGGGCTTTGCGCACCGAGACGGTGGGCGGCCTCGTCCTGCTGGCCGCGGCGGTGGTCGCCCTGGTGTGGGCGAACACTCCGCTCAGCAGCGCCTACACCACCATCCGCGACTTCCACTTCGGGATACCCGCACTGGGCCTGGACCTCTCGGTCGGCCACTGGACGTCCGACGGACTGCTGACCGTCTTCTTCCTGGTCGCCGGGATCGAGCTGAAGCGTGAGCTGGTCGTCGGCTCGTTGCGCACCCCGGCGACGGCCGCGTTGCCGGTCATCGCCGCCGTGTGCGGCATGGCCGTACCCGCCGCCTTCTACGCCCTCACAGTCGCGGCCGGCGGCGGTGGCATGGACGGCTGGGCGGTGCCGATGGCCACCGACATCGCCTTCGCCCTGGCGGTCCTGGCGGTCATCTCCACCCATCTGCCGACCGCCCTGCGGGCCTTCCTGCTGACCCTCGCGGTCGTCGACGACCTCGGCGCGATCCTGATCATCGCCGTCTTCTTCACCTCGGACCTGAACTACTGGGCGCTTGCCGGTGCGTTCGCCGGGCTCGTCGTCTTCTACGTCCTGCAGCGGCGACGGGTGCGGGGCTGGTGGTGGTACGTGCCGCTCGGGGTGGTGATCTGGGCCCTGCTCTACAACGGCGGCGTCCACGCCACCGTCGCGGGAGTCGCCATGGGCCTGATTCTACGGACCGTCCGCGACAAGGACGAGAACGAGTCGCCCGCGGAACGCACCGGCCATCTGCTGCACCCGCTCTCCGCCGGCGTGTGCGTGCCACTGTTCGCGCTGTTCGCCGCCGGGGTCAGCGTCTCCGGCGACGCACTGGGCAAGGTGTTCACCACTCCCGAACCCCTCGGCGTGATCGTCGGCCTGGTCGCGGGCAAGATCCTCGGAATCTTCGTCGGCACCTACCTTGCCGCCCGCTTCACCCGAGCCCGGCTCAACCCGGACCTGGCCTGGGCCGACGTCCTCGCCCTGGCGACCCTGGCCGGCATCGGCTTCACGGTCGCCCTGCTCATCGGCGAGCTGGCCTTCCCCGGCACGGCAGTCGGCGAGCACGTCAAGGCCGCCGTCCTGATCGCCTCGCTCACCGCCGCCCTGCTGGCCACCGTCCTCCTGCGCCGCAGGAACGCCGTGTACCGGCGCCTGTACGAGGAGGAGAACGTCGACGAGGACGCCGACGGCATCCCCGACATCTACCAGCGCACTGGATCCAGCAGCGCATGACCTGACCGCCGCCGCGCGGCCCACCGGCGACGAACGAGGGGTGGGGCTCAATCGCCGCCGGGCGTCTGCCCCCGGGGACGACCGAGGGTCGGCTCAATCGCTGCCGGGCGTCTGCCCCCGGCGCGGTGTCTGGGGCGACTTCGCGGCCTCCGCCTCGGCCTTGGCGTCGCTCACCGCGGCGGCGGCCTGCTTACCGGCCTCGTCGGCCGCCGCGGCGGCGTCGAGCGAAGCCGTCCAGCCCGCGTCGAGCTCCGGAGTCCCGCCGTCGTCCGACGGGTGGTCCGCGCCGGCGTCGGCGGCTCCCTCCGGTTGCGCCGCCGGCTGGTCACCGAAGGCACGGGTGACGGTCCGGATCGCCTCGGTCAGCTCCCCCGGGATCACCCAGAACGTGTTGTTGTCGCTGCTCGCCAGGTGGGGAAGCGTCTCCAGGTACTTGTAGGCCAGGATCTTCGCGTCGGCGTTGTTGCGGTGGACGGCCTGGAAGACGAGCTCCACCGCCTTCGCCTCACCGTCCGCCCGAAGGATCATGGCTTGCTGTGTGCCCTGTGCCTCCAGGATGTCCTTCTGCTTGGTGCCCTCCGCGGTGAGGATCTTGGCTTGCCGCTCTCCCTCGGCGTGCAGGATGGCCGCGCGCTTGTCACGCTCGGCCCGCATCTGCTTCTCCATCGCCTCCTTGATGGTGTGCGGTGGATCGATGGCTTTGATCTCGACCCGGTTGACCCGGATGCCCCACTTGCCGGTGGCGTCGTCGAGGACGGCGCGCAGCCGGGAGTTGATCTCCTCACGCGAGGTGAGCGTCTCCTCCAGGTCCATGCTGCCGATGACGTTCCGGAGCGTCGTCACGGTGAGCTGATCGATCGCCTGCAGGTAGTCGGCGACCTCGTAGGCCGCCGACCGCGGGTCGGTGATCTGGTAGTAGAGCACGGTGTCGATGTTGACCACGAGGTTGTCCTCGGTGATCACCGGCCGGGGGTCGGACGAGTAGACCTGCTCGCGCACGTCGAGTTTGGTGTTGATCCGGTCGGCCACCGGCACGACCAGGTTCAGGCCGGGTTGCAGCGTCCGGCGGTACCGGCCGAACCGCTCCACGTTGTAGCGGCGGGCCTGCGGGACGATCCGCACGCTGGAGGCCACGAGGAAGACGACGACGATGGCCGCCACGAGGGCGAGGACGACAACTGGTTCCACAGGTGCCTCCGTAGCTGTGCGTTCAGCCGTTCACGGAAGAAGCTCGCGGGGGTAGACGATGGCCGTGGCGCCTTCGATCTCCATGACGTCCACCAGCGCTCCCACCGGGATCACGAGGCTTTCGTCGAAGGCACGGGCGGACCACTCCTCGCCGGACAGTTTGATCAGGCCACGGGTCGCGGTGACCTCCTGCATGACCTCGGCCCGCTTGCCGATCAGCGCATAGCTGCCCTCGTAGGTGAGGGGCTGCTGGTTCATGTGCCGCAGCGCGACGGGGCGGACGATGAACAGGCCCGCTGCCGCCGCGGCGGCGAAGGCCAGCAGCTGGCCGAGAAGGCCGATCCCCACACCGGCGACCACGGCGGCGACCAACGCGGCACCGGCCAGCAACCCGAGGACCAGTGTCAGGGTGAAGAACTCCGCGGCACCCAGTGCCGCGGCGGCGAACAGCCATATGAACCACGGCATCGAATCGCCCTCCTTCAGGCGCCTTCTCCACCAAGCTACCGCCCGAAGGTCTGGACAGGACAGACGCGGGCAGCGGGGGTTCCTGATCGTCGAGTCACCACCCGGCGCGGGAACAACAGCGAACCCGCTCTCGCGGGGCTCCGCCGATACACGTAAGAGCCGGCAAACGACTACGTCGATGCTCCCGCGCTTGAAACCGAGCGCCACGGCCCAATGGGCGCCTGGGCGGATACCGGCCGGGTCCAGGCGGCGCGTGCGAGCACAGTGCACAGGTGACCGCACCGTCCTGGGCCCGTGCGGGCTGGTCGAGCGCCAGGTTCGATACTGGGTAGTGGGTATCGCTGCGGTGGGGGGGACATTGACTGTGTTGGCAGAGCTCGCGTGGGGCATGGTTCTTGGCACCGCCGACTACTCGGCGCAGCCGTCGATGATCGGCATCAGGTCGCAACCTTTGGGCCCGACGTCACAGCCGTGAAGGGCAAAAACGTGATCCCTGGGGCAAGGAGTAGCGTTGCCGGGGACTTGGCTCGTACCGCAGGGTTCCCGGATTTCGTTCGGTGACTCCGTGAGCAAGGAGCCAACGAGCGTCGCGCAGACCCTGTCGCTGCTCCAGCAGGCGGAGGCCGTGAGCGTCGACGCGAAGGTGCGCATCCAGCATCCGGACTGGACCGACGACACTGCGCGCCGAGGTCAACCGCATCCTCACCGATAGCGGCGCCGCCATGCCAGACCCGATGCAGGCTGCGTCCATGCCGTCACATCGGGCTCACGCGGAACGGATCCAGCGCCCATAAGGCCGGGATAGCCCGCGAACACGTGAGAACTACAGAGGAACGTTTTCCCAGGCCAGGTGCCCTGCGGTTATCGTTTCCGCAGGGCACAGCCCCGCCCAGGGAAAATTCCTAAGGCGGGTGTCGCAGGTTCGAATCCTGCCGGGGACACAGCTTGCATTGCAGGTCAGAGAGTCACGGGCCCCTCGTTCCATTCGAACGGGGGCCTGATTCATGATCGGCAGGCACCTGCCACCCCGGGGGCTAACGGCCGTGGCCCGTCCCGCGCGGCCTGTGAGGGTGGCGGCGAATATGGACGTTCCAGTCGGAGACGCGCGACATGTCGCTCTCTGACCTGGCGGCCTCCCGTTGGCGGGCAAACCGTTGGCACTCTGGACAGCCGCTCACGGGCTCCGGCTCGGGGAGCGGCAGCCTCCGCTCTACCGCGCTCTTGGACCCATTCACCGGTCTCCTCCTTGCGCGGCGGCGCGGGACGCCTGCCGGTACTCCTCGTGCAACCGGTCCTGCTCCTCGCAGGGGAGGTTGAGGTTCACGCCCTCGCCGTCCATGGCACAGCACGTCGGGCAGGTGGCGCAGTGGTCTGCGAAGCGCACGAACGCGGCTTGTCTGGGTGTCACTTGGAGGGACTCCGCGTGAGGTTCGCATGCGGCATCGTTCACTCCTCCACCCCGGGATCCGCGCTGCGCAGTCCGGCGGCGATCAGTCGGGCGACGGCGGGCGGAGAACACAGCGTCGCGGCCGATTTCATCGGCACCGACCAGTACGAGGCACATGCCGGGGTGCATTCCACGGCGTCCACCTGAGGTACCCCGAGGTAGCTGCCGAGGCCAAGTAGCTCCACCCCCATCGCGCGCCAGGCGTCGGCCACACGCCGCCGCCTCTTCGGCATGCCGGCAGGCACGAGCGCGTAGTAACGGAAGTGCCGTGGATCGCACACGACCGGGCCACCGCCGAGGGCCTGCCCCATGAACGCGTCCAGCTCGGCGGTCTCGGTGCAGGACGTCAGGGCGGCCACCAGCCGCCCGGGGATCCGCACGGCGGAGAAGAGCGTGCCCAGCGGCAGCATCGTCACCTGGTGTTCCTGCCACTCCAGCCAAGCCTGGTCACGGCTTGGGCTCGGCAGCGCCGACAGCAACCAGTGCGCTGTCGCCAAGTGCCGGTCCACGGTGGGGTGTACGAGCACCCTCGGCTCCGGGGCAACCGGACGCAGCACGCCGAGCGCTCCCGACGGGCCTGTCCCTCGATGCGTAGTCGCGGGCGAATCAGAGTCCACGGCAGCACCTTCCTTATACGCTCGGTAGTTGAGTGGCTACCTGGACGGTAGAGAACCTGTCTCAGCGGTTGAAGTGACTGGCGGTACGGGTGCCTACGGGGACCGCGCGGGGAGAGGTAGGTGTAATGCCGTCGAACTCGGGAGAAACCCGGACCGGCAGTAGGGGTAGGCCATCGCGGCCCCGGATCGGGGTCATCTCCGGCTACGTATTCCGCGTCATCCGGGAGCAGCTCGGTCACACGCAGGAGGACGTCGCCGAGCAGTTGAAGGTCTCGCCGGACACGATCGCGGGCTGGGAGTCGGGGCGCAGGCCGCTGACCGCGGTGCCGTTGGGGCAGATGCTCGTGCACCGTCGCCGGCTGATGCGGATAGGGACCTCGCCATCCCTGTTGGAGGCCCTTGAGAGGGCGATCGAGGCCGATGTTCTCCTGGCGAGCGCCTTGGACGAGGAAGCGCCCGCTGACGAAAGCGCAATCGGGGCGTGGGTCATGCAACGCGACCTTGTCGAGGTCCTCGCCTGGCCGCTCACGCGGGTACCACCTCAGCCGGTCCGTGATCTCCCCGTCACTCCACGGCCCCGCCGCGGCCCGGTGCCGTCGGCTCCGGAGCTACCGGCCACCGACCGGCGCCGGTTCTTCGCACGGATGCGGGACACCGCAGAGCAGGCGCGAGGCGAGGAACGGTTCCTGTTGCGACGCCAAGCGCTGTACTTGTCCGGCTACGACGACCAGGCCGACACCTCCGAGTGGCTCGCCCACCAGCAGGCCACCGAACGGCCCAAGGGCCGGCTCATCGACTGGCTCAACGCCCGCTCCGTGGCGGCGGTCGCCACGCGGCAGGGCGACCGTGACCGCATGTGCCACTTCATCGACACGCTTCTGGTCGACGATGACCGCGGCGAGGCAGCGAACCTGAACTACTGGGCCTACTGGATCGGCGAGAACCAACACCTCGAGCTGTCCGACGACTTCATCGCCTCTCGCAACCCCGGCCCCTGGCCCGGGGACAAACTGCTATCGCACCTGGCTCGCGGGCTGACGCCTCACCACGGGTACGTCGAGCTGAACATCCACTCCCTCTGGTCCCTGCTCGCCATCAAGCCGAACCTTCTCAAATCGGGCGCTGCGGCCCAGGCTCTGAGCGACCGGCTGCCCGTGATGTTGGATAGCCGGGAACTGTCTCCTCGCGCTCGCCGTGAACTGGACAGTGTCAGGTACGCGATCCGCCTTGCTGAGGCGTGAGAGGGGACTCAACCGTGGCACAAGAGCTGGCCCAGGTCGCCCGGTTCCTGTACGAAGCGGGAACGCTCAAGCACTCCAAGCGCACCGGCTGGTGGATGGCTGGAGTACGCGACCCGGAGAGCGTGGCCGAGCACTCCTGGCGCACCTCGCTGATCGCCTCCGTCATCGCCAAGCTGGAAGGAGCGGACCCCGCGCGTGCAGCTTTCCTGGCGGTGTGGCACGACGCCCAGGAGACCCGCACCGGCGACGTCAACCACTTGGCGAAGAAGTACGCCGGCGAGGCAGACCCGCAGGATGTGACCACCGACCAGGTGAAGGGCATGCCCGAGGTCCTCGCCATCACCGTGCGAGAACTGATCGGCGAGTACGAGGCCCGAGAGACCCCCGAAGCGATCTGCGCCCGAGACGCCGACAAGCTCGAATGCATGCTCCAGGGCATCGAGTACAAGGCCCAGGGCTACGAGCTCGCCCAGCGCTGGATCGACAACAGCCGCAACCGGCTCACCACGAAGACCGCGAACGAACTCGCCGACCAACTCCTCGAGATGGACCCCCTGGACTGGCTGCGCAGCACCATGGGGGAATAGCAACACCTCCGGACACAACGCAAGGCCCCTCTCGCCTTCTGGAGTGAGAGGGCCTTCGCGTCCCCTGCACCACCTGGACGATTTGACCAGTGCTCTTCCTGCCCCTGGCTCACCGTCGAATCGGCGAACTCCCAGCGTGTGCATACGACTTCAAGCCCCGCGCCACCGTCTGCCGCGACACCCCCACCTGGGCGGCGACCTCCGTCACCGTCGCTCCCGCCAGCACGGCCAGGACAGCCCGGTATCTCTGCTCGACAACCGACAACTCCACCAGCGCCAATCCCGGCCTCCCCACACGCACCGCAACGACGCGCACAGAAAAGCCGAACACGGCCACTGTCAACCATCAGCTGGGACCGAAGTGTCAAGCATCTACCGGGACCGGACACGCATCACATCCACTCCTGAGTAACAACCTTCTTCACGGGTTCAAGGCCCGCGCACGGCGCGGGCGCGCGCCGCCTCTGCGGCGCGGCCTGCCTCCTGTCTGCGCCCCGGCTGGCCGCGCCCGGCGGCGCGCTCGGCGGCTGCGGGCATGAAGTGGGAGACACCCTGTGGCTGGGGCGGTCGGCTCCACGGCTTTTAGGGAAGCAACGCAGCAGAGGCTTCCTGTCTGCTATTCGGACTCCACTGTTGGTAGGGAGCCGCCAGCCAAAACCTGCCTGGTTCGCTCGGAGTATCTAGTCTTCTTCCAGCCGCTAGCTCCCGACACCCAGGCATACCCGCGGTTATCAATTGCGGTCATGTGCAAAGGATCATAGAGAAGGGCTCCGCGGATACTACCTAGTTCCGTCAATGGCGTGAAGGTCACCCTAAATCCATTCCCAGGGGGAACAAAGTACATACAGGGCTCTGCCAGCGTGAAGGGCTGAACCATCTGATCGTGACGCCATTTTATGGACTCAGGCGGATGCTGATTCCTTCCCAGTAAGATCACTTTAATTGGAAGGGTGCCCATGTTGTCGACATAAGCGTGAGTCCGCCCATCTGGATCCACCCTGACCCAGTAAGACACCTGACTGATCAACTCGCCACGTAGACGTGTTTGGTCACGCAACAGGACTACCAGTCCCAAAAGAAGTGCTCCACTTGTAGTGATTGAGCCGACCCAAGTTGGGACATCCCCCCAGTCAATCATCACGTCGGCATGGTAGACGGGCGCCTTCTCCCGCAACAGGTGGCGTACTGGTGGCTGTTGCAGTGCGGTGCAACATCTCGCTGCTGTCGCACCACAAGCGAACCAGGTCGAGCGGGGGACACAGGGGAATCACGGTGAAAGCCCCCGAGGCCGACGAGACCTCATGCAGGTCGTTCGCCCAGGTCAGCAACGGAACCGGCCCTAAATGATCGCAGCTTCCCAGGCTGAGGATGCCGACCTCATGGCGCGGTCTGCAGGTGAGATCCCGATCAAGCCTCCACACCCCTTACGAGGCCTGCCAGCTGGATCTGCAGATTCTTGAGTCGTCCGTAGGACTCGATCACTTCTGTCTCGAACGAGCTTGGCCAGTTGGCCTTGGAGTGCCAGGAGTACGGTACTCCGTCTTCCTTCCACCTCAGGTGAGTCACGCGCCAAGAGTTGTAGTGGTGGATGAAGGCCAAGTAGGAGTCCGGCATCCGGTCACCCACGATGAGGTGCGTCTTTGAGGATAGAAGGTTCTGGATCGCCTCATTGCGCGGCATGAACTCGTGGTCAACCCAGAACAGCCAGAGGTCTTGTTCCTCCGGGTTGAGCGGCCTGCCCGCCGCGAACACATAGTTACGCCCTAGGGTGTCGCAGAAGTCGTGGAAGGCCGACCGCCCTTCCTCGACCAGGAACAGGAGCGGTCCGTAGAGCTGCTCCAGCTGGTTTTCCACATGGGTGAGCCTTGCTTCAGCCTGCCTTCGCCTCAGATCGGCTCGAGCGGACAGGGCATGATTTGCAATCCATCCGCCGACAGTGACCATCGCAGCGATCAGTGCTGCCAGGAAGGTCGAATCCATGCCATCAGATTCTGGGACACGTCCCTGCGGTGGGTCCACCTGCGATGGGATGAAGTGCATCCTGAGATCGCATGGCAGTTGCTCCGGGGCTCCCCTGGTAGTCCGGCGGATCCGAGCACCGGGGGCCCTGACATGCTGCGATGACGAGCTCGGCCGTCTCAGTTTCCGTCTCATTCAGCCACGTTCAAGACCGGTCGCAGGCGACCAGGAGGTCAACACATCCCGGCGACCAGCCGTGCATGAACACAGGTGAACGCCCCCGACCGCAGCCCACGAGCCCACCAACACAGTTGGAAAGCGTGTTGGTCTCGCGCGGCCGGCGGCGCGGCGTTGCGACCTCATGTCGACAACATCCACTGCTCTGGCCATGATTGGCCAATGCCCGAGTTCAGTTGGCCGGACCGCTCCCTGGTGCCAGCCTCAGACGCCATAGACCGGAGCTGGCCAGCGACAGTCTCCGCATTGCCCCTCGGATCTCACGTCAGCGGACGGGTCATCGGCCGACAGCCATTCGGCGTCTTCCTCCTCCTCGATGGCGTGCCGAATGCAGTCGGGCTTGCCGAGATCACGGCCATGCCTCACCACATGCAGCTGCCTGCCTTGGGCGCCACTGTCGCCGGTGAGGTGATCTGGCACACGGACCACAACCGGCAGGTGAAGATCCGCCTCGATGAATGGCAGGTGCCCAGCTGATCACCTCCTGGTCGCCACAGCTCTGCACCACTGCCGCACCAGAACGAGCGGGGAACAGCGGGGAACCACGGTGAAAGTGGCCGAGCCCGGAAGGATCAGTAACCGAACGTTTGCGCAGGTCAGAGCCCAAACCGGCCCCAAATGCCCGCAGCTTCCCAAGCTGATGTCTCGGCGAAATCCCCCTGCTCCCAGCCCCCAAGGTGGCCTACCGTTCCACGCATGACTCCGATCAGCCCCGGGAACCCACTGACCTCAGAAGACGCCCAAGCGTTGCTTGCCATGCTCTCCGCCCGCGTAAAGGTGAAGCGAGGCATGAGCGAGCGAGAACTCGACCGCGTTGAGGAGCGCTGGGGGTTCCGTTTCGCGCCGGAGCACCGAACGCTGCTGGCTGCAGGGCTACCCACGGGGAGCCGCGGTTGGCCCGATTGGCGGGACGGCGAGCCGGAAGACCTGGCGGAGCGGTTGGCGTGGCCGGTGGACGGTGTGCTGTTCGACGTGGAGCACAACGCTTTCTGGCATCCGGACTGGGAACCGCGGCCGGCGGACACTCAGGATGCCTTGGAAGTTGCTCGCACGTACTTGGCCAAGGTCCCTGTGATGGTGCCGATCTACTCGCACCGGTACCTGCTCGCCGATCCAGACCGCACCGGTACGCCCGTGCTTTCGATGTACCAGACGGACATCATTCACTACGGCACCGATCTGGTCGACTACTTCCACCACGAGTTCGGTCGCCCTGCGCAGACACCCGAGGACCATCAGTACGCCACGATCCCCTTCTGGTCCTACTTCCTGGACTGAACGATCCCTGGTTCGGGACCGAGGGGTCGCGTGCCACAACCGTGCCAGGTGCAGGGGTCAGCCACGGTCAACAACGGGAACGAGCGGGTGAATCAGTGCCCACTACCCCGACCAGGGAAGCCGCAGGTCACCGGCCAGACACCCCAGCCTCTCCCCTAAAGCGGGTGTCGCAGGTTCGAATCCTGCCGGGGGCACAGAGAGAAGGGCCGGCTCAGGAGGGGTTTCCTCCCAGGCTGGCCCTTCACTGTTTCAGGCGCCGTGTGGTGCCGATTCGCTTCGTGTCCCGGTCATGGCAGGGCGGGCCTCGAAGATCACGTCCCCCAAATCGTGCTTTACCGGGCAGGTCCACAGACTGCCGGACTCACCGGTAGCTGCCTGCCTAGCTTCTGAAGGCTCGCTGAACCGCTCCGGGACGGCAGCCCGCCCCACCGGCTCGGTGGAATCCGGGGCCGGAGTGGTGCGGCCGGTAAGCGCGCCGTGCCTGTCGGAATTCCTCGTGCAGTCGGTCGGCCACGGCGCGGGGGAACTCGAGCTTCGCGCCGTCCGAGTCCAGGACAATGCACGTCGCGTAGGTGATCCAGTGGTTCGTCAGGCTCACGAACGCGACCGCCCAGCGGGCATCGACGAAGGACGGGTACACGGTGCCGCTCGTACGTCCGCCTCGGTCGCCAGACAGTGCCGCCCGGCGGCGATCAGCCGGGCGACCGCCGGCGGCCTGCACTGTTGGGCAGGCCCTGTCAGAGTTCGCAGAACTCGGTCTCGACGGCCGCGTCCTCCAGTCGCTGCTCGCCCCAGTCGCCGTTGCGGTTCATGGTCATGACGCGTCGGCCGTCCGCCGAGGCGAGCGTCCGGGTCGCGGAGCCGGGGATCATGCCGCCGTGGCCCCATGCCCAGCAGCCCTCTTTGAGCTTGAAGTGCCGTATACCGAGGCCGTAGCTGTCCTGCGGAGAACCGTGTCCCTTGTCCCCGTCGACGTGGACCGCGTCGAGCAGCTGCCGCTGCTGGGCGGGCGGCAGCAGTTCACCGGCCAGCAGCTTGGACAGGAAGGTGTTCACGTCTTCGACGGTCGAGATCATCTGTCCGGCGGAGAAGGCGACGGTGGGGCTGAACTCGGTGACGTCACGCACTTTCGCCGCCGGCCCGTCCTCGAACAGCGTGGAGTAGTGCCTCGCATGCGGTGCGGGCAGTTTGGGCGAGGTGCCCGGCACACTTGTGCCGCGCAGGCCGAGCGGCCGGATGACAAGACGCTCGACGGCCTGCGCGTAGGTGCCGCCGGTGGCCTTCTCGACGATCATGCCGGCGAGGACGTAGTTGGTGTCGGAATAGTCCCACCTGCCTGGCCTGCCGGGCCTGCTGCCCTGCTCCGGCTGGAAGTTGGGCGGGTGGGCGAGCGCGATGTCCACCAGCTCCTGTGGGGACCACCTGATGTGGCGGTTCCGGTCGAACTCGTCCCCCGCGTACAGGGCGCGGAAGCCCTCATCCATGTTGTAGTCGAAGATGCCGCTCGTGTGGTTGAGCAGGTGCCGCACCGTGATGTTCCCGGGCCGGTAGCCCTTGCCGCGCACCACCCCGGGCAGCCATTCCGCCACGCTGTCGTCCAGCGAGATCCTGCCCTCGGCTTCGAGCCCGAGCAGCACCGTGGCGGTGAAGGTCTTGGTGACGCTGGCGATCCGGAACTTCTCGCCGGTGCTCCTCGGCCGCTCGGCGGACAGGTCACCGACACCGGCCCGGCCGTCCCACACACCGCGCGGGTCCCGTACCTGGGCGATGACGCCGGGGGTGCCCTGCGCGACGATCTCGTTCAGTACGGCTTGGGTCTTCGCGTGCGCGACCTGGCTGTGCGGATGTAATCGGGATGGTGCGTGGTGGGGTGGCCCGGCCGGTGCGGCAGTGGTGGCGGTGAGTGTTCCCAGGGCGACGGCTGCGACGGCAAGGGCGATGGGGAGTCCACGAGAGGACTGTCGATGGCTCATGAGAACAGGTCACCAAGGGCGCGTTCCTCACACCATCGGGAACGCCCCGGAAAGGGGTCGGGGACACGACCTAGGGGTCGCTGCCGGCACGAGGGTCGCGAACATCGTGCGCCAGGCCGCCGAGGTCAAGCTCGCAGCAGACCGACGGGCCATCAGCAGCGCATCGCTGATGGCCCGTCACGAGAATGCGATCAGTGATCGTTGAGGAAATTGAAGTGGTAGGAGCCCGAATTATCCGAGGGCTCATGCGAGACGATGACGTCGAATTTGCTGTGTTCCGCGAGGTTGTACTTGCCGCCGTCCGAGGCGTCCCGGTAGCTGCACTTACCGTCGTTCTTCGTGTCGGTGAGGCTGTACACAAGGTCGCCGCTGTAGTAGTCGAAGACGTTCACCCACGCCTTCTTGCCGTCGCTCTTGGTGTCACAGACCCTGAGGTAGTCGCCGCGCTCCTCGATGTAAGCCGCGGCGTGCTTGCCCCTGTCGTACAGCGGTCCGTGGTCCCAGTCCACCGCCTGCGCCGAGCCCGGCACCATGGCCACCGCGACAGCGCCCATGGCCAGTGCGGACATTCCGCCCTGAACTATTCGCTTGATGCGCAATTCAATCCCCGTAGTTCTTATGTGAGTAGCAGTCAGAGTCGTGTGAGGCTAGCAGTGGGTGTCGGTCCCCGGCGGCCGCGTGCGGGCTCAGCCCCGCGCCGCCCCCGCCAGGGACATTTCCCAGTACGCGGCGTACCGGCCTGCGCGTCGCAGCAGTTCCTCGTGGCTGCCCTGTTCGACCACCTGCCCGGCGTCCAGGAAGGCGATGCGGTCGGCTCGGCGCACAGTCCCCATGCGGTGTGCCACCTGCAGCACGGTCCGGCCCGCCGTCAGCTCCTCGATACCGGCGTGCACGGCCGCCTCGTTCACCGGGTCCAGGGCCGAAGTGATCTCGTCGAGCAGCACGATCGGGGCGTCCTTCAGCAGCGCGCGGGCGATGGAGACGCGCTGCCGTTCGCCGCCCGACAGCAGCGCCCCGCCCTCGCCCACGTCCGCCGACCAGCCGCCGGGCAGCCGCTCGATCACCTCGTCGAGACGGGCCGCGGCGGCCGCGGCCCGTACCTCGGCGTCGGTGGCGTCCGGGCGGCCGAGGCGCACGTTCTCCTCGATCGTGCCGTCGAAGAGATAGACGTCCTGGAAGACGATGGCGATCCGCGCCATCAGCGCCGCAGAGTCCATCTCCCGTACGTCCACGCCGCCGATCCGCACCGCGCCCGCGTCGACGTCGTAGAAGCGGGCGAGCAGTTGCAGCAGGGTCGTCTTGCCCGCGCCCGACGGCCCGACGACGGCGAGCCGCCGGCCCTCGGGGACGGACAGTGTCACCCCGTCGGCGACCGCGCGGTCGCCGTGCCGGAAGGTCACCTCGTCGAACTCGACGTCGTGACGGGACGGTTCGCGCGGCGCGCGGGGCTCCGGCAGCGGCTTGGTGGTGAGGACCTCGTCGAGGCGGGTCAGTTCGGCGCGGGCGGCGCGGATGCCACCGCTCATCTCGGCGAGGGACAGCAGCGGGTCGGCGCAGCGGGCGGCGAGCACCAGGATCGCAAGTACGTCGGCCGTGCCGATGTCCCCGCCGAGGGCGAGGTACGCACCGAGTGCGAGCACGGCCGTGAACACCGCCTGCACGGTGACCGCCAGCCCCAGCACACCCGGCAGCGCCGCAAGGGTGGAACGGCGGGCTGCGCGGCGCAGTTCCTTCAGGGAGTCGTCCAGCAGACCGAATCGCTCGCCGGTGCGGCCGCCGGCGCGCAGCACCGGCTGGGCCTGGAGGTACTCGATGACGCGGCCGGTGGCCGCGCGCTCGCGTTCCACACGCTCCGCGTCGGTCACCGTCGTCGCGCGGGCCGTACGCAGCTGGACCGCGGCCACCAACGGCACGGCGGCCAGGCCGGCGAGCCCCAGCTGCCAGTTGAAGGCGAGCATCACGGCGACGATCGTCAGCGGCGTCACACAGGCGGAGACGAACGGCGCCAGCAGGTGCGCGATCACGCCCATCGCCTGCAACACGCCCTGGCCGGCGAGGACGGACACCTCGCCGGTGCGGCCGGGTCGATACCAGCCGATGGGCAACCGGGCGAGGTGTTCGCCGAGGCGCTCGTACATGCCGTGCAGCAGCGTCGTGCCCACGCGGAAACCGGAGCGGTCGCTGACGTACCGCAGCACCGCGTACACCGCGACCGCCGCGCCGAAGGCGGCCAGCCAGGGCCGGGCGTCCTCGGGTGTGCTGCCGAAGAGCGCGCGCAGTACGGGCACCAGCAGGGCGTACGACAGTCCCTCGGCGAGGGCGGTCGCCGTCATCAGGGCGATGGTGCGGCGCACCGGCACGGCGTACTCGTGGCCGAGCACACGCAGCAGTGTGCTGATCATCGGGCCTCTTCCCCTTCCATGGCACCGGCTTCCATGGCACTGGCTTCCATGGCACCGGCTTCCACGGCACCGGCTTCCTTGGCACCCGCGTGGATCTTCCAGAATTCTGCGAACTCGCCGTTATGCGCGAGGAGTTCGGTGGTCGTGCCCCGCTCCACGATCTCGCCGTCGCGCAGCATCACGACGGTGTCGGCGTCGGCGATCGTCTCCAGGCGGTGGGCGATGACCAGCGTCGTCCGCTTCTCCCGGGTCTGCGCCAGCGCCTCGCGCACCGCCTGCTCGGTCCGCGGGTCGGCGAACGCGGTGGCCTCGTCGAGGACCAGGACGGGGGCGTCCGCGAGCAGGGCGCGGGCGATCGAGACGCGCTGTGCCTCGCCGCCGGAGAGGCGGGCGTCCTCGCCGATCACCGAGTCGTAGCCGCGGGGCAGTTCGAGGATGCGGTCGTGGATGCTCGCCCGGCGGGCGGCGCGGACCACGGCGTCGCGGTCGGCGTGCGGGACGGCGAGGGCGATGTTGTCCGCGACCGAGGCGCGCAGCAGCCGGACGTCCTGGAAGACGAAGGACACCCGCCGGTACAGCTCCTGGCTGCCCACCTCACGCAGGTCGACACCGCCGAGGAGCACGGAGCCGTGCGTCGGGTCGTAGAACCGTGGCAGCAGCTGCACCAGCGTGGACTTGCCGCTGCCGGACGGCCCCACTACGGCGGTGATCGTCCCCGGCTCCAGCACCAGGTCGATCCCGCGCAGCACCTCGCGCCCGACCGCTCCGTCCTCGTACCCGGAGTACCCGGCGTACCCGGCGTACCCGGCGTACCCGGCGTACCCGAAGCGGACGTCCCGCAGCTCCACCCGGTGTCCCTCGGGCATCACGGGCCGTGCGGGCTCGGGCAGCGGCGGCTCGGCGAGTACGTCCCGGATGCGGCCGACGGCGCGCCGCGCGGCCTGTAGGTCGTCGAAGCCGTGCCCGAGCGCGGCCACGGGCGCGGTCAGACCGAGGCCGAGGAGCAGGAACGGCAGCAGGTCCGCCGGGGCGAGCCCGCCCCCGGTGATCCGGTACGCGCCGCCGACCAGCACCGCCAGCAGCACGAACGGCGGTGACAGCGCCACCTGCATCCCGGCGGCGACCCCGGAAAGACCGCGCACCATCCGGTAGAAGCTCCGGGTGAAGTCATCCACCGCGGTACGGAACCTGCCGTGCGCCCTCTCCGACCCGCCGAACGCCTTCACCACCGCGATGCCCTGCACGAACTCGACCACCGACGCCGAGATCCGCCCCATCGCGGCGTCGAACTCCTGCTGCTCCCGCAGCCGCGTGGGGGTCATCATCAGCGGCACGAGCGCGACCGCCAGCAGCACCGGGATCAGCGTGATCAGCGTCAGCCGCCAGTCCACGGTGAGGAGGTAGCCGAGCGAGGCCAGCGGCACCACGAAGGCGGAGACCAGCTCGCCCGGCGTGTGGGCGATGAGCGGGTGCACGGCGCTGACGTCCTCGCCCACCAGCTTCGCCAGCTCCCCGCTGCGCCGCCGCGCCAGCCAGCCGATCGGCACCCGCCCGAGCCGCGCGGCGAGTCGCCGGCGCAGCGACAGCTGCACCCGGGTGTCGAGGAGGTGTCCGACGCCGGACGAGGCGGCCGTGAACAGCAGCCGTACGAGGAGCCCTGCCGCGCCCGCGATCACGACGTCGCGCACGTGCCCGTCGTCGGCCGGTCCCGGCGCCAGCAGCGTACGGCCGAGCTCGACGACCGCGAGCAGCGGCGCCAAGCCGGCGACGGCGCCGATGACCTGGAGGACGATGACGACGGCGAAGCCGCCCGCGTACGGGCGCAACAGACGGGCCACGCCCGGTGGTGGCGGCGCGGTGGTTCCGGTGGAAGTCATGCGCTCACCTTCGCCGCGGCTGCGGCCCGGTGGATTGAAGAAATGTTCCGTCCGGGTGCTCCGTCCGGGTGCTCCGTCCGGATGCTCGGTTCGGGCAGGCCCGTAGCATGGACGCATGTCAACTGCCGTGCGCCGGCACGTCGCTGTCCCCGTGTGGGAGGTCACGCGCCCGGCCCGGCCGGGCCGCGTACCCGGCGTCGTCCTGGCGGGGCTGCGCGACCGCGGCCCGGCTCCGGTCGACCACCGGCTCGACCCGCACCCCGTGCTGACGCTCGCGCTGGCCTGCGGCGAGGCGGCGCTCGGCATCGACGAGCCGACGGGGCGGCGGCACCGCGGCAGCCTCGTCACCGGGCTCGGGTTCGGCGTCGGCGGTGCGGCGCGGGTGCGGGCCGCGAACGTCGAGTGGATGCAGGTGCGCCTCTCCCCCGCCATCGCGCGCACCGTGCTGGGCGTGGGTCCTGCTGAGCTGGAGAACTCAGTGGTGGCCCTGGACGACCTGTGGGGAGAGCGGCGAGCGTCCCGGCTGCGCGAGCGGCTGGCCCAGGCCGCCTCGTGGGAGGAACGCTTCGCGCTCGTCGAGGCGTTCCTCGCCCGGCTGTCCGCCGCGGGGCCCGCCATCGAGCCGGAGCTGGCCTGGGCCTGGGACCGTATCGTCGCCGGGCACGGCCAGGTGCGGGTCGAGGGGCTGGCCGACGAGCTGGGCTGGAGCCGTAAGCGCCTGTGGTCCCGCTTCCACGCGCAGCTCGGCCTGCCGCCCAAGCGCGCCGTGAAGCTCGTCCGCTTCGACTGGGCCGCCACCCGCCTGGCCGGGGGCCAGGAGGCGGCCAGGGTCGCGGCCGACTGCGGCTACGCCGACCAGCCGCATCTGCACCGGGACGTCGTGTCGTTCACCGGTGTGACCCCCGCGACCGTGGCCGGCCAGTCGCTCGTCACGACGGCCGACCTGGCGTGGGTGGACCACGTGCCGCGCCTCTCGGCGCGATGGGGCAATGACCCGGCCTCCCGTTTCGACGGGCGCAACCGCCCCTCCCCAGTCCCGCTTCCGGTCGGCCGGAAGCCGCACTGAGGAGAGGCAAGCCCGCCAACCGAAGCCGAGCGCGGCGTCCGCGGCTGCTACTGGGGCAGGACCGCGTCCTTGGCACTCTCCGGGCGCCTGCGCTCCCGGATCAACGCGATCGCGATCACCAGGGCGGCCACGAGCAAGGAGAGCAGAACCTGGCTCCGGCCGCCGCCCTCCTTGTCGTCGGTGAGCATGTAGACAAGGACGAACGAGATCATCGCGATCGTCACCCATGTCAGATACGGGAACAGCCACATCCGGACGACGAGCTTCTCCGGGTTCTCGCGCAGGATGATCCCCCGCATCCGCAGCTGCGAGAAGCAGATGACCAGCCACACGAAGAGCGCGACCGCGCCCGAGGAGTTCAGCAGGAACTGGAACACCGTGTCCGGCCACAGGTAGTTGAAGGCGACCGCCACGAAGCCGAAGGCCACGGAGGCCAGGATCGCGGGCTGCGGGACACCTCGCGCGTTCGTCCGTACGAAGGACCGCGGGGCGTCGCCGCGCTGGCCGAGGGAGAAGGCCATACGAGAGGCGGTGTAGAGGCCGGAGTTGAGGCAGGACAGCACGGCGGTCAGCACGATGAAGTTCATGATCTCGCCGGCGTGCGGGATGCCGATCGAGTCCAGGGCCGCGACGTACGACCCCTTCTTCTCGATCGCGGGGTCGTTCCACGGCAGCAGGGCGACCACGACGAGGATCGAGCCGATGTAGAAGACGCCGACCCGCCAGATCACGCTCCGGGTGGCCTTCGCGACCGCCCGCCGCGCGTCCGGGGACTCGGCGGCGGCGAGGGTGACGATCTCGCTGCCCATGAAGGAGAAGACGACCAGCAGGATGCCGGTGAGGATCGCTCCGGAGCCGTTCGGCAGGAAGCCGCCGTGTTCGGTGAGGTTGCCGAAGCCCGTGGCGGCGTGGTCGGTGCCGGGCAGCACACCGAAGATCGCCAGGCCGCCCAGGAGGATGAAGCCCGCGATGGCGACGACCTTGATGCCGGCGAACCAAAACTCGAACTCGCCGAAGGAGCCGACCGAGATCAGGTTGGTGGCGGTGAGGACCACCATCACGATCAGGGCCCAGGCCCACTGCGGCACGGCCGGCACCCACCCTTCCAGGATCACGGCACCCGCCGTCGCCTCCACGGCGAGCACGACGACCCAGAAGAACCAGTACAGCCAGCCGATCGAGAACCCGGCCCAGCGGCCCAGCGCCCGGTCCGCGTAAGCGGAGAAGGAGCCGGAGGTCGGGTAGGCCGCGGCCATCTCGCCGAGCATCCGCATCACGAACACGACCAGGGCCGCGACCAGCGCGTACGACAGCAGGATGCCGGGCCCCGCGGCGGCGATACCGGAGGCGGAGCCCACGAAGAGGCCGGCGCCGATCACACCACCGATGGCGATCATGGACAGATGGCGGTTCTTGAGACCGGCCTTCAGGCCTGCCTGCTCCGGGGACGACTGACCGTCGGCAGGTGGGGCGGTGTCATGGGCCGGTGCATCTGGGGGACGTGTGGTCATGTCGGTCGACATCCATCCGTTGAGGGGTTGGGAAGCCGTGTGGGGAAGGGCTGCCGTGGTTGCTGGGGCACTGCATCACCGGGGGAGGGCGGTGGCCTTGAAGATGCCGCAAGCGTTCAGGGTGCGGGGCGCGGTATCCGGATGCCGTGCAGGTGAGGGGGTCGTCACCGCACGTCCGCGCTGCGCTCCGCCTCCTCATGAGAGGCGGCCCGTTTCGCTTGCGGGAGGAGATTTGCGCAAGCGTATGAGGGGTCATGGGGCAGCAGGCTTGTCCAGTAGGACGAATTCGTCGCCGATGGCTGTACGGCCCGCCGATGCGGAGAGGGAGCGGGATCAGCTGCCGGGCGGCAGTCGCAGCTGGAGCATGGCGAGAAGACGCTGGTCAGGGCGGCTCAGATCGAGACCGGTCAGCTCCTCGGCCCGGCGAAGGCGGTAGCGCAGCGTGTTGGGGTGCACATGCAGCTGGGCGGCGGCATCCCGCACGTCACCGAAGGAATTGAGGTAGGTCAGCAGGGTCTCCGAAAGGCTGCCCTGGTGCCGGCTGTCGTGGGCGACGAGGGCGGTCAGCCGTGGATCCCGTATCTCGGGATGGCCGGAGAGCAGCGTCAGCACCTCACTGACCAGTACTTCCGACTGGATGTCCGGCAACGCGGCGACCGCGGCGGGTACGTCCGCTGCCAGCATGGCGTCGAGGATGCGGTCGGCCTCCCGGCGCGACTCGGTGACGTCGCCGAGCGTGGACACCACGCAACCGACCGAGCCACGCAGCGGCAGGCCCAGGTGCCGGCGTACGGCGTCGGTGATCTCCTGACCCCAGCCGCGCAGCGTGTCTATGTCGATGCTGCGCGGCAACTGGGGCAGGAGCACGTAGATGCGGGGGTCGACCTGCGCGACCAGCGCGCTGCGATGCCGGGCGGCTATGTGCACGGAGACCAGGTTGGTGACTTCGGCGTGGGTCAGCTCCGCCGCGGCGACGCCCTCCGCGGTCCCGTACGAGAAGCCCAGGACGGCGGCCGGGCGGGTCGCGTCGAATCCCAGGTGGGTGGCCAGCGGCTGTGGCCCGGTGTTCCCCTCCAGCAGTCCGGCCAGCAGGGTCCGGGTGAACGTCAGGTTCTCCGAGTGCTCCCGGCGGCGGCGCACCAGATGGAGCGCGGCGACCCGGGCGGCACCCAGCAGTGCCTGGCCCGAGCGTTCGGACAGCGGTGTCGAGCCCTCCTGCACCCAGATGGTCCCCAGCTGCCGGTCACCGGAGCGGATGGCCACCGCGAGCCGGCGGCGGATCCCCAGCTCGGGGTGGCTGTCGATACTGATCACCTCGTCGCTGGAGTGCAGGTGCTGGAACACACCCCACTCGCGCAGCTTCGCCAGATACGCCTCCGGTCCCTGCCAGCCGAGGATGGACCGCCGCCGCAGGTCGTCGATCTCGTCGGAGTCGGTGGAGCGGGAGTACGCAAGCACCCGGTTGGCGGCGTCCTCGATGCTGACGATGCCGCTGGTGAGGATGGCGGTGGTCTGGGCGAGCGAGAACAGGTCGCTCGCCTCGGCTTCGCCGGGTTGGCCCGGGGGCGCGTCGTCGAGGGCGGCGCGGGCCACCGCGTTCACCTGTTCCCAGCGTGCTTCGCCGCGCAGCGAGAGCAGGGCGACCCCGGCCTCGGTGGCGGTCTCGCTGAGGGCCGCGGCCTGGCCGGGGCCGTCCACCTTGACCACGACGCCGGCGGCTCCGTCGCGTCCGGCGGCCCGCAGCGCGGGATAGGCGGCTCGGCCACGGGCACCGATGACGAGCACCAGCTCGCCCGGCCGACTGGCCGGCGGCTCCTCGGGATCGAGCAGGGCGACGCCGCGGATCTCGACGTCCAGTCCGGCGGGAGCGGCCTGCACCTCCACCAGCGAATCGCCCAGAGCCATCAGCAACTCGCGCAGGCTGATGCTCGCGGGAAGCGGAGATACCGCGGCCGGATCCATGATCGTCGCCTTCACTGGGAGCCACGCCGGAGCTCTGATGCTATCTGCCGGCGGCAGGCTGGTGGAGTTGCTGCGACTGGGCAGGCGCGCTATCCGCCGGCAGCAAGTGAGGAGACCAGCAGCGCCCCGCCCCCGAGGGCGACCAACTGCACGATGCCGGGGATGCGCCATCCCAGAGCGAGCAGGCCACCGCCCGTCAGCACTGCGCCGCCTCCCAGAATCCACGATGCCTGCGACGCCGCGCGCGACGCACTCGTCGGAACGACGCCGTCGCTTTCGTAGCTGTCGGCCCATCCCGCGATCCCCACGGCGTACACCGACCAGGCGATGAGCATGAAGTCGATGACGAGCAGTGCCACGCTGACCCCGATCTGCCGGCCGGTTGAAGGCTCGTTCGGCTGTCTCATGCCCACTGTCGTCCCGTCCGCAGGTGACGCTCCACCAACCGCATGCGGTCAGCGTGGTGCCGCCGCGGGCATCGCGCATCAGTACAGGTACTCAGATGCGCCGCTCTCAGGGTCTGGTCAGGTGCCTCAGACACTCGCGGCGTGCTCGCGTACCGCGATCCGGGCCAGCTTCGTCAGCATCATGCCGTTGCGGACCGCGACGACGTAGTCCACGGGGAGGCCGTGCATCCGCGTGCCGGGGCCCCGGAGGGGGTGCCAGTCGAGGGTGAAGAGGGTGTGCTCGCCCCAGGGGGTCAGCTTCATGGCGATGCGGGCCGCGCCGAAGGGCCCTGCCTTCGCTTCCAGTTGCAAGCGGTGGCGCGGTTCGGCGATCCGGACGACGCAGGTGTCGTCAAGGGTGAGAGGGCCGGCGCCGACGCGGACCGTCAGCCGGGCGCCGACGTCCGGCCAATGCGGGTCCACCGCGAGGACTTGCCGGGTTCCTGTCACCCACTCCCCGTAGCGGTGGCCGTCGGACAGCAGGCGCCAGACTTCCGACGGCGAGCTCTGGATCAGAATCCGGTTCCGGGCCATGAGCACGCTCCACTCGGTCCACGGGCCTCAAGCTCAGGACTGTGCCGGTCACTCGCCGATCGCGGCCTTGTAGCCTGCGGCGTTCATGAGGCTTTCGAGCTCACGGGCGTTCGACGGCTTGAGCTTGAAGATCCAAGCGTCGTAGGGATCCTCGTTGAGGAGCTCCGGACTGTCCGCCAGCTCTTCGTTGACAGCGATCACCTCACCGCCGACCGGCGTGTAGATGTCCGTCGCCGCCTTCACGGACTCCAGGACACCGGCAGCATCGCCGGCCTCGAAGACCTTGCCGATCTGCGTCAGCTCCACGAACACGAGATCGCCGAGCGCCTTCTGAGCGTGATCGCTGATGCCGACCGTGACCACGCCGTCCGATTCCCGTCGTGCCCACTCGTGCGACTCGGCGTAACGCAGGTCAGCCGGAATGTTCGACATGCTCGCTCCCCTGAAGAGACCTGAAGAGACCCGAAGGCACTGAGGACACTGAAGCCATGGACGATCGACGCGTCCATCATTCCCAGCCCCCGAGCGGTCTGAGCAGTGGTTCCCTCGCGTGGGCTACAGCAGGCCGGGGCACATCACCCGAGCGCGTCCGCTCCTCCCTCCAGCCACACCCGCAGGCAGGAAGGGCGCTCCGCGTCCATGTGCACCGTGTTCGTCGCCGTGGCCGTGCGGCGGGCCGTCGCCTCCGGTTCCCCGGTGTTGGTGTTGATGTCGAAGCGGGGGAAGTTGCTGGAGGAGATGTCGAGGCGGATGCGGTGGCCGGTGGCGAAGAGGTTGGCCGTGTCGGGGGCGGTGACCTCGATCTCGTAGACCTCGCCCGGCGTGAGGGGCTCCGGGTGTTCCCAGGAGCGGTGGAAGCGGCAGCGGACGATGCCGTCGGTGAGGTTCATGGCGAAGCCGTGCGGATAGTCGGCGTTGGGCGGGTGGACGTCGATCAGTTTGATGGTGAAGTCCGTGTCGGGGGCTGTGGTCGAGATGTGGAGCCTTGCCGATACCGGGCCGGCCAGCACCACGTCCCGTTCCAGTGGCGGGGTGCTCAGGCTGATCACGTCCGGGCGGGCGTCCAGGGGAAGGTACGGCTCGCGTGCGCCGTACACCCGGGCGTCGGGGGCGTTCTGGTCGTAGGCGCCGCCCGTCATCACCGGCTCGCCCGAGGTGACCTGGCCGCCCATCGTGGGGACCGGGTGACGTGGGTCGAAGTCGTATGTCACCGATGCCGCGGGCGTGGTGGGCGGGGTGGGGGTGAGGCCGCCGGCGGGGGTGAGGTACAGGGCGACGGGGGACGTCGACGTCGGTGGCCAGTGCGTGTCGGTGCGCCACGCGCCGCCGTGCCGCATGCGGCCCGCCGGGTCGCGTCTGCCGTCGCCGCCGCCCATCAGGAAGTACTGGACGGCGGGGAGGTCGCCGGGCTCCCGTTCCGGGTCGGCCTCGCGGCTCAGCGCCCGGTCGAACCAGCGGCGGCGGAACTCCAGGTAGGACGGGGCGAGGTTGCCGTCGAGTGTCGAGCGGGGGCCGAAGTCCACGTCCCCGGCGTATGTCTCGCAGCGGTGGCCATGTGTCCACGGGCCCATGACCAGGTAGGACGGGGCCGACTTCAGCTCGCGCAGGGCGGTGAAGTTCTCGATGGTGGAGCGGACGTAGGGGTCGTACCAGCTGCCCATGTGCAGGCTGGGGGCGTCCGGGAAGCGGTCGTAGAAGCCCCGGCCGTAGATCGCGGGGTTGCGGTAGTAGTCGCCGAAGGCGTCCTGCCGCCACTGCTCCAGCAGGTAGTCCTCGTAGGGCGAGAGGTGGCGCAGCGGTGTGCAGCCGGGGCGCCACGGCATCGCGCCGAACCAGCCCCCGACGTCCACCCGCAGCAGTGCCTCGGAGAGCACCGGGTCCGCCGCGGCCTCCGGGCTCCGCAGGGCGTGCCGCAGTGCCCAGGTCACCTGTTTCAGCTCGAAGGCGCCGCCCATCCGCATCCCCGCGTCGTACGCCGAGGAGAAGCCGCCCGAGTCCTGGAACATGGCGGCCAGGCCCGTGGGTCCTTCGGCGGCCGCCGCTGCCTGGACGTGGGCGGAGTAGGAGACACCTGTCATCACGATCCTGCCGTCACACCAGGGCTGGTCCCTGAGCCAGGCGATCGTGTCCGCTCCGTCCGGGCCCTCGCCGAGGTACTTCACGAACGTTCCCCCGGAGTCGCCGCGGCCCCGGCAGTCCTGCCGTACGACGTGGTAGCGGGCTTCGGTGAAGTGCCGGGCGATGTCCTCGGGGCGCGGGAGCGGTGCGTCGCCGCGGTCCTGGTCCGAGCCGCGCGGTGCGCGCCGGCCGTAGGGGGTGCGTTCCAGGAGCACGGGAAGTGCGGTCACCGCGGGCTCGGGTGAGGCCGAGTACAGGTCGGCGGCGAGACGGACACCGTCCCGCATGGGGATGCGCAGGGTGCGACGCCACAGGGCGCCGCCCTGGAGGGGCTCGGGCCGGTGGGTGTGGGAGGTGTCATACGAGGTCACCTTCGTGACGCTAGGCAATGGCCCAGGTCATGGCGATCACTTGACGTCATCAGGTCAACTGTTGCGCCGGACGGTGACGGGGGCGGAGCGCGGACCTACTGTGCAGCGCAACCCGGGAACGCCCCGCGTGCCGTCCCACGCCGTGTCGGGAGATCGGGCGCCGTTCCGGTTCCGTTTCCCGTCTCGCATCGCTCGCGGCGTGGCCCGCGACTTGCCGCCCCTGATCCATCGTCCCCAGAGCAGCCCCAGGAGCCCCGCCATGAGCACATCCGCCGACCGCACCCGGGAGGTGCCGGCCACCGGGCCCGACCAGGGCGGCCGTGGCTCCCGGCTCCTCGACCTGGTCGAGCGCGCGGGCAACGCGCTGCCGCATCCGTTCTGGCTGTTCTGGATCCTGTGCGGGGTCGTGGCCGTCGCGAGCTGGGCGCTGAACCTCTCCGGGCTGAAGGTCGAGGATCCCTCCTCGGGTGACCCGGTCGGTGTGCGCAGCGCCCTGTCGGCGGACGCCGTACGGGATCTGCTCACCGGCGCCGAGGAGTCCTTCGTGACCTTCGGGCCGCTGGGCATCGTGCTGATGGTGATGCTCGGCGTCGCGGTCGCCGAGCGGTCGGGGCTGTTCGAGGCGCTGGCCCGCCGCATGCTGTCGGGGCTGTCGCCGCGTACGGTCGTGCTGGGTGTGGCGCTGGGCGGCGTGCTGGGGAAGTTCCTGTCCGACTCCGCGTACGTGGTGCTCATCCCGCTCGGGGCGGTGGCCTTCCGCGCCGTGGGCCGCTCCCCCATGCTGGGCATGATCGTCGCGTTCGTGTCGATCAACGCCGCCGGTGACGCCAACCCGCTGATCGCACCCGGCGACGCGCTGTTCGCCTCCGTGGCCACCGAGGCGGCGCGGCTCGTCGACCAGGACGTGGTGGTCCGCGCGACGGACAACATGTACTTCACCACCGTGTCGGCGTTCGTGCTGGCCGGCACGATCGCCCTGGTCGTGGACAAGATCCTCGCCAGGCGCGAGCACCGCCTGGTCCCCGACGCGGACCTGGAGGCGGCCGCCGCACAGCAGGTGGTCGCCGCCGAGGTGGACGACGCCACCGAGCGGCGGGCCCTGAAGCTGACCGGGCTGGCCGTGCTCGGCTACGCCACGCTGGTCGTGCTCGCGATGCTGCCCTCCTCTTCGCCGCTGCGCGGTGAGGGCGGCGCGATCGTGGAGTCCACCTTCATGAACGCCATCGCCGTCTTCCTCACCGTCTTCTTCCTGCTCGTCGGCGCCGTGTACGGGCGGCTCACCGGGCGGATCAGGGGGAGCCGTGCGATACCGCAGTTCATGGCGGACGGGGTGCGCTCCATCGCGCCGCTGCTGGTGCTCTTCTTCGCCGTGTCCCAGTTCCTCGCCCTGTTCAAGTGGACCAACATCGCCACGGTCGTCGCGGTCGAGGGTGCGGACTTCCTCGATCAACTGGGCGCGCCCACGCTGGTGCTGTTCACCCTGCTGATCGTCGCGGTCGCGCTGCTGAACCTCCTCATCACCTCCGGCTCCGCCCTGTGGACGCTGGTCGCCCCGGCGCTGGTGCCGATGCTGATGCTGCTCGGCACCAGCCCGGCCACCACCATGGCGCTCTACCGCATCGCCGACTCCTGCACGAACTCCATCACCCCGATGAGCACCTCGTTCATGCTCTGTGTCGGCTATCTGCAGACCCTGAACCGCAAGGCCGGCATCGGCACCCTGATCTCCTTCACCCTGCCCCTGGCCATGATCATGCTGGTGGTCTGGGTGCTGCTGTTCTTCGCCTGGTACCTGCTGGGCATCCCGCTCGGCCCTGGCGCGCCCGTACGGTGAGTCACCGGCACGGGCGGCGAGCCGTACGCTGACGACGTGAGCATCGTCCTCGACCTCGGAGGGCTCGGCCCCGCGGACCTCACGGCCGGGCCCTCCGCGCTGTCGGAACTGATGGCGAGCCTCCACGTCCTCGCCGAACCCGAGCACCACCCGGAGGCCGCCGACTGGACGGCGCGGGCCGCCGCGGCGGGAGACGAACTCCGCGACGAACTGTCCGTGTTCGCTCCCCTGTGGGCCCGGTTCCGCTGCCGCCTGTTCTTTCCCCGAGCGCTGCCGCTCGCGTCCTGCCTCGACGAGGAGCTGACCGCGATCGCGGCGCTGCCGGCCGAGGACTTCCTGGAGCTGGCGGCGCCCGGCGTCCTCGGCACCACCGCGCTGCCCGTGCCGTCGGCCCGTGAGCTGCGCGCCGGCACCGCCGCCGCGGAGGACTACGTACGCCGCTGCCTACGCCGTTCCTACGCCCGCGGTGAGCTGGCGCGGCAGCTGGTGGCGGCGCCGCTGGAGCTGCGGGACCGGCTGCTGGCGGTGCTGCGGGCCGCCGACGCGGCGTTCTTCGCCGAGGACTGGCACGCCCTGCGGCCTGCTCTGGAGAACCACGCGCGGGAGGTACGCCGCGCACTGGCCGTACGGTCGCCCGCCGAGGTGCTCACCGAACTGCTGCCGACGGCGGCCCGGGTCGGGCCGGGAGAACGGGTACGGCTGGACAAGCTTCAGATCGACGAGGTGAAGGTGGCCCCTCGACCCCTCGTCCTGGTCCCGTCCGCCCGGGTGTGGCCGCATCTCACGGTCAAGCACGAGCACCCGTCGTGCGTGGTGCTGCAGTACGCGGCGCGCGGCGCCGTCCCGGGCGGGCAGCTGACCCTGCGGGATCTGCACGACCGGCTGATGGCGCTCACCTCGCCGGCCCGGATGGAGCTGTGCCGTCATCTGCTGGGCGAGCCCATCACCACCTCGGAGCTCGCCGCCCGGCTCGGCTCCAGCGAACCGCAGGTCTCCCGCGCCCTGCGGACCCTGCGCGACGCGGGCCTGGTGCGCTCCACCCGGGACGGCAAGCTGGTGCGGCACCGGCTCGCCACGGATGTCATCCAGCGGCTGGGGCATGACGTCCTCGCGACCGTGGCGCGGTGAACCGCCGAAGGGCCGCGTCACACGACGGCGGTTCCCTCGAGTTCGACCAGCTGGCCGGGGATCGCCAGGCGCTTCACTCCGAGCATCGTGGTGGTCGGTGCCACCGCGGCGGCGCCCAACTGCGCCGCCAGTACGCCGTAGTGCTGGAGGAGGAGATCGACGTCGGTCGTGTAGACGTTGAGCCGGACGAGGTTCGTGAGAGACATGCCGGCCTCGCCGAGTACGGCCTCCAGGTTGTCGATGCTCAGCGCCAACTGCGCTGCCATGTCGCCGTCGTGCTGGGGTTTGCCGTCGGCGCTCATCGCGGTCTGTCCCGAGATGTAGAGGGTCCGGGTGTGCCCGGAGACGAGCTCACCCTGGTTGAACCCCAGGTCCATGGACCACGTCACCGGGTTGACCGCCGTACGTTCCATTGCCACGTCAGCTCCATTCGATTCGATGCGACGTCGTGGCAACGAGCCTCCCAACAAAACATGACACCCTTGGTCATGTATTCCGTTAGCGTGCTTGTATGCGCGCCGACCGGTTGGTCTCACTGGTGCTGCTGCTGCGTCAGCGCGGCAGGCTGACCGCGGACACGCTGGCCCGCGAGCTGGAGGTGTCCACCCGTACCGTGCTGCGCGACATCGAGGCGCTGTCCGCGGCCGGCGTCCCGGTCTACGCCGAGCGCGGCCGGCACGGCGGTTTCGCGCTGTTGCCCGGGTTCCGGACCGAGCTGACCGGGCTGAACCACGACGAGGCCCTCGCCTTGCTGGCCACCGGATCGGCGCGCGGCGAGCAGGCGTTCGGCCTCGGCCCGGCGCTCGCCTCGGCCATGCGGAAGGTGGTCGACGCGCTGCCCGAGAACCACCGGGCCACCGCGAGCGACGCGGCCCGGCGATTTCTCGTCGATCCGGAGACCGACCTGCTCGCGCGCCGGCTGGTCACCGATGAGGTGTCCGGCGCCACCATGGCCGAGGTCCGGCGCGCTGTGCTCGCCGGGCACAAGCTGCGTATCCACTACGCGGCCACGGGCCAGACGCCACGGTGGCGCACGGTGGACCCGATCGGCCTGGTCACCGTGCGCGACCGGGGCTATCTGCTGGCCACGAGAGCCGGCACGGACCGCACGTACCGGCTGTCGCGGGTGCTGGCCGCCGAGGAACTGCCCGAAACGGCAGAGCGGCCGGACCGGGTCGATCTGGACCGGATCTGGCGGGAACGCTCCGCGCGGTTCCTCTCCGGCGGCGACCACATCACCGCGCTGGTCCGGGTGGACCCGGCGCGGCGGGAGGAGCTGCTGGACGCCGCGCTGGCCGTCCGCGCGGAAGAGCCCGACGCGGACGGCCGGCTGCGGCTGGAGGTGACCTTCCAGGATTCACGACACGCGGAATGGGCGCTGTGGCAGCTCGGCACGGACGCGGAGGCGCTGACTCCGCAGTCGTTGCGCTCCGCCCTGCGCGACCGGGCCGCCGCGCTGGCCGCCCGTTACGGAGACTCGGCGCCGGCCTCGTCTCCGGTGCCGCTCAGGGCTTCTTCGTAGCCGACTTCTTCGTGGTCGGCTTCTTCGTGACCGACTTCTTCGTGGTCGGCTTCTTCGTGGTCGGCTTCTTCGTGGCCGACCGCTTCGTGGTCTTGGGCTTGCTCGTACTCGGGCTCGGGCTCGGGCTCTTCCGGGCGGCCTTGGCGGGGGGCTTATCTCGCTTCGGCGTGGTCGGCCATTTGAGTTCGATTTCCAGCTCGATCTCCCCGTTGTCGATCTCGACCTCCATCTCGCTTTGGAGGTCGTCGGGGATGCGCAGGCTCAGCGTTCCGGAGCTGAGTTCCAGTTCAGCGTCGCCACCTTCTCTCAGGGCGGTTGCGAGTGCCGTGAGCTGGTCGGCCGCCTCCAGGCGGGACAGGGAGCGCTTCTGCTCAAACTTGAGATCTGTCATGCGTGTCTCCGATCCGGCATGAATGGCGGCAGTCACTCGGTGACTCGGTCGGCGTGACGGTGGGCCACCCTCCACTCGCCGTCCTCGCGTCGGTACGTCTGGGTGGCGCGGAGGGTGTAGGTGCGCGGCTCTCCGTCGACGGAGGCGGAGGCGTGTTCGAGGCCGACCGTGTAGGCCATGTCTCCGGACACGTCGTACGCCCGCAGTTCGAACTCGTACGACGTGCAGTCGGAGAAGCTCTCCCCGAGGGTGGTGAAGAGCTTGTCGAGTTCCCGCCGGCCGTAGGCGTCGCGCCACGCCCCCATGACGCTCACGGGCTCGTCGCGTGACCAGAGTGCCCGGCGGGGGGCCGCATCGCCGTTGTGCAGCGCGCGCTCCGCCTCGTACAGGGCGGTCCTGACCCACGCCAGGAAGTCGTCGCGGTCGGTCATGCCTTCATCATGCGCCTGCCGGCCGGGGGCGCCCACTCGGGTTCAGTCCGTGCCGAGGCCGTCGACCAGGCGGTTGAGGAAGCGGGTGAAGGTGGCTTCGGGGGTGAGGGGGCGGGCGGGGGCCGCGAGGGCCTCGGCTAGTTCCGGGTGGTGGCCGTCCGCGGCGACGGTCGCGAGGTAACGGGCCTCGGCCGCGGCCCGGTCGGGGGAGCCGGCGGCTGCCGCCTGGGTGAGTTCGTGGCTGACGTGTCCGGCGACGAAGGCCGTGAGCTGGGCGAAGATCTCCAGCTTGGCCGCGCCGTCCAGGCCCGTGGGGCGCAGGGCGGCGAGGGCGTGTTCCAGGAAGGCCAGGGTGTGGGGGCCGAGGCTGCGGCGGGTGGACAGGGCGGCGGGCAGCCAGGGGTGGCGCAGCATGTTGGCGCGCTGGAGGCGGGCGATGGTCTTCAGGTCGGTGCGCCAGTCGCCGGTGAGGTCGGCCGACGTGGGTAGTTCGCCGCTGACGTGGTCGACCATCAGTTCCAGCAGCGTGTCCTTGTCGGGGGCGTAGCTGTAGAGCGACATGACTCCGGCGCCGACCTGTGCGGCGACGCGCCGCATGGTGACCGCTTCCAGGCCTTCCGCGTCCGCCAGGGCCACCGCGGCCGTCGTGATCGCTTCCCGGCTGAAGGCGGGCTTGCGGCCCCTGCGGGGCTGACCGGGGCTCAGCCACAGCTGCTGCGGGTCATGGCCCGGGGTGCCGGAACCGTCCTCACGCGTCACCGTCGCGTACTCCTGTTCACCGAGGGCCGCTGTCGTCGTATCCAAGCATCCTCTATTCTCGTACAACGTACGGAAAGTCGAGGAGGGGAACCGCCCATGGCTGCACGCACCCACGACCCCGCCGCAAGGCCGGCCCGGACGCCGTCCGCCCGGCAGTCCGCCCGGAAGCCGCCGCTGTCCTCGCGGATGATGAGGGCGATCTGGCGCGGGCTCCCGGAGAAGCGGTACGACGTCGGGTGGGAGCCTGGACTGGAGGTGCCGGCCGCCGATGGAAGTGCGCTGGTCACGGACCACTACTTCCCCCGAACGGAAACGGACGGCGAGTTCCCCACCCTGCTGGTGCGCTCGCCGTACGGCAGGGGTCTGCCCTGGTCCCCGCAGTACGGCATCCTCTTCGCCGAGCAGGGCTTCCATGTGGTCCTGCAGAGCTGCCGCGGCACCGGCGGCTCGGGCGGTGCGTTCGATCTGTGGCGCAACGAGGCCGCCGACGGCAGGGCCACCGTGGCCTGGCTGCGCGAACAGCCCTGGTTCAACGGGACGCTGGGGACCATCGGGCCCAGCTACCTGGGGTACGTGCAGTGGGCCCTCGCCCTGGATCCGCCGGGACTGAAGGCGATGGTGGTGCAGGTCGGGCTGCACGACCCGTACGCCCTGTTCTACGCGGACGGTGCCCTGCGGCTGGAGAACGCCCTGCTGGTGGGCCTGGGCATGACGTACCAGCACCAGGGGATCATGCCCGTCGCCAAGGCGACACTGCGGCTGCAGCGCCGGATGCGCGACATCGTCACGGCGCGGCCGCTGCGCGGGGCGTACGCCTCCGCCCTAGGGGACGTGCCGTGGCTGGACGACGTGATGGCGCACCCGGACGCCGACGCCCCGTACTGGGACGGCGCGTCCCTGGCGCGGGCGGCCGAGGGGCTTAGCGTCCCCACGAGTCTGGTCACCGGGTGGCACGACGCCCTGGCCGACCAGACCTTCGAGCAGTACGCCCGGCTGCGTGCGGCCGGATGCGACACCGCCCTGCTGGTCGGCCCCTGGACACATACCTCGGCGATGCAGCAGGGCTGGCCCGAGGTCTTCGCCGAGAGCCTCGCGTGGCTGCGTGCGCACCTGTGCGGTGATCCCTCCGGGCTCCGTCCCACGCGGGTGCGCGTCCACGTCGGCGGCGAGGACGTATGGCGGGACCTCGACGACTGGCCGTCCCTCTCGTCCCCTGTCACCCCTTCCCTC
This sequence comes from Streptomyces sp. NPDC050546, assembly GCF_044457425.1. Lineage (NCBI taxonomy): Bacteria > Bacillati > Actinomycetota > Actinomycetes > Kitasatosporales > Streptomycetaceae > Streptomyces > Streptomyces sp. NPDC050546. The sequence continues at coordinate 329,386 of NZ_JBITGX010000003.1, read as the reverse complement.
TCGTCCCCTGTCACCCCTTCCCTCTCCTCCTCCGTCACCCCCTCCTTCTCCTCCCCCGTAGCCCCCTCATGGGTTCCGGCGGCGGACGGGCGTCTCGACCAGCGAGCGGCTACGGCTCCCACCGGCGGCGCGGGGTCCGCGCCCCTCGCGTCCCTCCGCTACGACCCGGCCGATCCCACGCCGTCCATCGGCGGCCCCCTGCTGTCCCGGACGGCCGGCGCCCGTGACAACAGCGCTCTGGAGGGGCGGGAGGACGTTCTGACGTTCACCAGCCCTCCGCTGGCCGAGGCCGTGGACGTCCTCGGTCCGGTCTCCGCGCGGCTGAGTGTCTCCACGGACACCGGGTACGCCGACGTCTTCAGCCGCCTGTGCGATGTGGACGCGCGGGGCCGCTCCACCAACGTCTGCGACGGGCTGGCCCAGGTGGCGACGGTCGGGGAAGAGCCCTCGGAGGTCACCGTTCCGATGAGCTCCACCGCCTACCGATTCCCGGCCGGGCACCGGATCCGCTGGCAGATCAGCGGGGGTGCGCATCCGCGGTACGCGCGCAATCCGGGGACCGGAAAGTCGGGGGCGGAGGCCGTCGACTTCACGGCGATACGCGTCACGCTGCACGACGGCTCCGTCCTGGAGCTGCCCGACGGGTCCCGGACCGTGTGAACGCCGGGGCAGCACGCCGTCCGACCATTCGCATGCGGGTGCGAGCATGGGGGCATGTTCGTACAGCTGCTCGCGGCGGTCGGCGTGCTCGCCGTCCTGACGATGGTTCCCGGGCCGGACATGGCGGTCGTGACGAAGCGGGCGGTGGCCTGCGGCTGGCGGGACGGTCTGCGGACGGTCGGGGGTATCACGGCCGGACTGCTCGTCTGGGGCGTGCTCACGGTGGTCGGACTGGCGGCCGTCCTGGCGGCGTCCGCCACGGCCTACACCGTGGTCAAGCTGGTCGGGGCCGCGTATCTCGTCGTCCTCGGGGTCCAGTCGCTGCTCGGCAGCCGGAAGAGGCGGGCGGGTGGACAAGGGGGAGCGGCACCGGCACCGGCGGGGAATCCCTGGCGGACGGGGCTGGTCAGCAACGTCTTCAATCCCAAGATCGCCGTCTTCTACACCGGCCTGCTGCCGACGCTCGCTCCCACCGGGCTGTCTCCCCACGCCGGTATGGCACTTCTGGTGCTGCTGCACGCGGGGCTCACCGTCGTTTGGCTCAGCGGCTATGTGGCGCTGCTGTCCAAGGCCCGTACCTTCTTCGAACGGCCCGCCGTGCGCCGGGCCATGGACCGGGTGACCGGAGTCGTCCTGATCGGCTTCGGTGTCAAGGTCGCGGCGACGCAGCCCTGACGGCCGGCTCCCAGGCCGGCTCCCAGGCCCGCTCCGCAATCCACCCCGCCATCGCCCGTACCCCGATGCCGATGGCCCGCTCGTCCGGGGCGAAGTCCGTGAAGTGGGGATAGCTGGTGGTGATGGGGGCGTCGGGGGTGCGGACACCGAGGAAGGTGTAGGTGCCGGGGACGCGGCCCAGGTAGAGGGCGTAGTCCTCGCCGCTGAAGGGCGGGAACGCGGACCGGAGTGTGGTGACCGCGTCCGTGCCCAGTCCGCGGCGCAGATGACGGGCGAGTGCCTGGGCGTCCGGTGCCGGGCAGACCATGGCGGGGAAAGGCTCGGCGGGGAAGCGGACCTCGGTTCCCGGGTATGACTCGGCCAGCCGGTTGATGTTCTCGCGCACCTCCGTGTACCGCTCCTGCGGCCAACAGCGGTAGGACGCGCTCACCTTGGCCTCCTGCGCCGAGGCCCGGAGGGCCACGAAACGGGCCAGCGGGCCGTCCGGGGTCTGGGCGTCGGTGATCATCCGTTCGAGGTCCGCGGGTGTCTGCGGGGGCGTCACGGTGGCGAGCGCGCCGATCTCGGCGGCCAGTCGCCGCGCGGCGTCGGGTGCGTCCGGGCCCTGGAGGGTCACCTCCGCCTTGTCCTGTCCCGGCATCCCGTAGCCCGGCGTCACCGCGAACCGGCCTACAGGGAAGGGCCCGCAGTGCAGCGCGTGGATCTCCTCGACCCGGGTGCGCTCCAGCACACCCGCCTCGATCATGGCGCGAGCTCCGGAAAGGCTCTCCTCGGCGGGCTGGAAGAGGAACACCACCGTGCCGCTCAGCTGCCGCCGCAGCCGCGCCAGGACCTTCGCGACGCCGAGGGCCACGGTCGTGTGGATGTCGTGCCCGCAGAGGTGGGCCGCTGCCTGGCCGCCTCCGACGATGTCCTTCGGCGGTACGGCGTCCATGTCCGCCCGGTACGCGACCGTCCGGCCGGGACGCGCACCGCGCAGGATCCCGACCACCCCGTGACCGCCCACTCCCGTGGTGACGGCCAGCCCGGCCGCCCGCAGCTCCCGGGCGACCACGCCCGCCGTACGACGCTCCTCCCCCGGCAGCTCGGGATGCCGGTGGATGTCCCGTCTCAGTTCGATCAGCCCACGCTCCAGGCGCGCCACCTCGGCAGCCACCGGTCCCTGCCCCAACGGCCCCCTCCGCCCCCCGGCGGCGGCCGTCCCCGCGGTACCCCACACCGTTCCCGCGCCGAGCGCCGCCGCCGTTCCGGCCAGCAGAGTCCGTCGCGCGAGAGCGTGCTCCGTAGGTCGCTTCACTGTTCCCCCTCGTGGTCGTCAAGTGGTTCCCCGGCGAGCGGGAAACCCGTCCGTACACGATCACCCCAAGCACGGGCCGCCGCCCATCCGGCGAACCACCGCTCGTGGGTGGGGAACACCCCCGTCCCCGTTCTCTGCGGTGCCCGGGAATTCCGTTGCCCGGCCCCGGGGCCCACGGGCACCATTCCGGCATGACCACCCCTCCCCACGCCGACGGCCGGGCCGGGATCGACGCCGCCTTGGTGAGAAGGCTGATCGCCGCGCAGTTCCCTCGGTGGAGCCATCTGAGCGTCGCACCGGTCGAGATCGACGGCTGGGACAACCGGACCTACCGGCTCGGCGAGACGATGACCGTACGACTGCCCACCGACGAGGCCTACGTCCCCGCGATCGCCAAGGAAGACCGCTGGCTTCCGGTGCTCGCGCCGTCGCTGCCCGTCCCCGTTCCGCCCATCGTGGGGCGGGGGGAGCCCGGGGAGGGCTATCCCTTCGAGTGGTCGATCCGCGGCTGGCTGGACGGTGACCTGGCCCGCCCCGAACGCATCGACGACATGCCGCGCTTCGCGGAGTCGGTGGCCGGGTTCGTGCGCGCGCTGCAGGGCATCGACGCCACGGGCGGACCGGCCGCCGGAGCGCACAGCTTCTACCGGGGAGCGCCGCCGGCCCACTACGACGGCGAGACCCGAAGGGCCCTGGCAGCGCTCACCGGACGTATAGACACCGACCGGGCGGCCGGGGTGTGGGACGCGGCGCTGCGGGCGACCTGGCAGGGCCCGCCGGTCTGGTTCCACGGAGACATCGCCGCCAACAACCTGCTGGTCGAGGATGGCCGGTTGACCGCCGTCCTCGACTTCGGGACCTCCGGCGTCGGCGACCCGGCCTGCGACCTGGTGATCGCCTGGACGATGTTCTCCGGCGACAGCCGCGAGGCGTTCCGCCGTGCCGTGGGCCAGGACGACCCGGCCTGGGCCCGGGCCCGCGGGTGGGCCCTGTGGAAGGCTCTGATCTGCCTGGCGCAGGACATCGACACCGATCTCGGCACTACTGCGGGGCAAGCCGCCGTCCATCGTCGCGTCATCGAGGATGTCCTGGCCGACCACGACCGCTCGACCTGGGCGGACTGGGCGGACTGGGCGGACTGGGCGACCTGAGCGGACTGTCGCGCTCAGCCTCGTACGGCCAGGTGGTACGCCGAACCCCACAGCACCACCGCGCTGCCCAGGCCGACCACGATCCGTACGGTCTCGCTCGTGAGGCCCGCCGCGACGAGGACGAACCCGACGACCGCGACGGCGCTCAGCAGCGCCGCCGTCCACCGGTACTGCCACTGGTCGTACAGGCGGGCGAGCGGGAAGAAGTGCAGTCCCACGACGAGGGCGATACCGGCCGGGACGGCCTCGGGCCGGCCGGCGGCGTTGGACGCGGCGATGACGGCGAAGACGGCCAGCAGTTCGACGGTGTTGACGATGCCGACACCGCGCGACCAGTTCGCCGGCAGGCTCACCGAACGGGGCGAGGGCGCGGCGTCCTTGCGGTATCCCAGGTAGAGCGCCACCGCCGTGAGCAGCACGGCCGCCCCCTCGATGCCCAGCGGGGCGGGGTCCGTCGCCGCACCGGCCCCGGAGGCCGCCGCGACGGCCCACACCAGCGCGAACACGGCGAGCACGAGGGTGCCGCGGCGCCGCAGGGCATGGGTGAGCGCGACGCACTCGCCTTCCGTGGCGGACGAGGTCGGGGACGTGGACGTCATGTGCGGAGAATACGTCGGCCGTCGCCGCCCCTCTACGGCTTCCGCTCATCTCGATGCGCACCGGGTATACCCGTGAGTACCCCACCTACGGGCCCCCGCAGCGGGCAGGATTCAGGTGACTCGTGGTGTCGAGTGACCGACCGGCCGGGGGGAGCCTGCCATGCCGTACAGCTCCGCGGAGTGGCCCGCCCGCAGTCTGCTGGGGGCCGTACCGCCGGAAGCGCGCGCCGAGTTGCTCGAACTGGGCGTGCCGGCGCGGTTCGAGGCCGGGAAGGTGCTGCTGAGCGAGGGCGCTCTGGACCGGCATGTGCTGGTGCTGCTGTCCGGCTTCGCCAAGGTGACCGCACGGGTGGAGAACGGCGAGGAGTCGCTGCTCGCGGTGCGGGTCGGCGGGGACAGTGTCGGTGAGATGGCCGCGTTCGACGGTGCACCGCGCTCGGCGACCGTGACGGCGTGCGGTCCGCTCACCGCGCGGCTGGTGCAACCGGGCCCGCTGCACGCCCTGTTGTTACGCCGCCCGGAGGTGCATCTGGCGCTGACCGGGATCATCGCCCAGCGGCTGCGCTGGGCCAACCGCAGGCGTCTCGACTTCAAGGGCTACCCGGCGAAGGTACGGCTGGCCCGGCTCCTGGTGGAACTCGCCACCTCCTACGGTCGTCCTGGCGAGGGCGGCATGGTGCTCGGCTGCCGGCTGACCCAGCCCGAGCTGGCCGCGCTCACCGGGGCCGCCGAGACCACCGTCCACAAGGGACTGGCGGAGCTGCGCCGGGACGGGCTGCTGGAGACCGGGTACGGATCCACGGTCATCCGCGACCTGGAACGGCTCAGGGAGATCGGGGACCTCGCTCCCGAGGACTGACCGGCCCCGCTCCGGGGCCTGAACGGGCTCCTCTCCGAAGACGGACCGCCGGGCCTCGCAGGTCAGTTCAGCACCGGCCGCAGCACGACCAGCAGGCCCGCGCTCACCCCCATCACCGCCGTACACCCCACCGCTGCCGTCACGCACCGGTACTTGCGCACCGCCACCTGGGACAGGAACCGGATCGTCTGGGACAACTCCGCGCGCTCTCGCTCCGGGTCGCCCTCGGCCGGGTCGCGGGCGGGCAGGATGTCGGGGCCCGAGGCGAGGTGGACGAAGCTGTAGCGGTTGGCGGCGCCGGGGCGCAGCACCCGGGGGCGCAGGGTGCCGGCCAGGAAGCCCGCGCCGCCGAACATCGCGCAGAGGAACAGGGCGAGCAGGGTGGCGGCGAGTATGCCCGCCGGGCCGCCCGCGGACGCGGAGCGCAGGGCCGGAGGTGACCAGTAGCCGGCCGTGCCGACGAGGGCGGCCTGGGCCGCGGCGAGGATCCCGGCCTTGGTGTCGGCGTGCTGGTGGGTGGTCTGCAGGGCGGTGAACATGAACTGCGCGGGACGGCTGTCGGGGCGGGCACCGGTGGACGACGGCATGCTGCTCCTTCTGGGGCCGGTGGGCTGTTCCATGCCTCAAGTACGCCCCGGAACCGGCCAGGGAACCTGGGATTTCTGCGGGATTGCGGACGTCGATCGGCCACGGTCCGCAGCAAGTTCCCGAACCCGTCCGTAACGTGCGGCTACCGCAGTATGTTTCCGCACCTTTCCGCATCCCGTATTTCGACGGGGTTCGCGGCGGACGGCGCGTGTAGGACTGGCCTACCGGCGTCCGCGCGAGGGGAGCGGACGCCGGTGTCTGCCGGAGTGCGCCCCCGCCCGGATCCGATCCCGGGGTGCGGCTCCACTTCAGTGAGCGGGGAGTTCAGGCATGGGAACGTTCGGTCGCAGACTGCTGCTGGCGGTCGACGCGAAGGGATACGGCGGCGTCGACGTGGTGACGCAGCGCGAGTGGCAGGAGGCGATCCGGCGACTGCTCGAGGAGGCGGCCGGCGCGGCCGGGCTCGACTGGGAGCAGTGGGCGACGCAGGTCGGCGGGGACTCGGTCTTCGCGGTCCTGCCGAAGGGGGCGTCGGAACCGGACCTCGTGGACCCGTTCATGCGCCATCTGGAGGCCGGTCTGCGCACCTTCAACCGCAACCGGCGCGACGAGGCCCGGCTGCGGCTGCGGGCCGCCGTGCACTTCGGGACCGCCTCACCCGCGGCCAACGGCTTCGAGGGGCGCGCGCCGGTCGAGATCGGCCGGATGCTGGACAGCCGTGTGCTGAAGGCGGCGCTCGCCGCGGCGCCGGCCGCTCAGCTGGCGCTCGCGGTCTCCGCGACGGTCTTCAACGACGTGATCGGCGAGGCGTACACGACGATCCAGCCGCAGGAGTTCCGCGAGGTGCGGATCGCGGAGAAGGAGTACGCGGGGCGGGCGTGGATCCGGGTCCCGGGGTACGACGTGGCGGCCCTGGACCTCGGAGAGACCGAACAGCCCGGCGCAGGGGGCAGCGCAGGGGGCGCGGGGGACACAGGGGGCGCGACAGCGGTTGGTGCGCGCCCCCTGAGCGCCCCAACTGCTCCTGGCGACACGGTGGTTCAGGTCATCACCGGAACCGTCCATGCCCAGGGTGCCGTCTTCGGGATCTCCAAGTGACCTGAGTGACGGCCGAGGATGAACGAGGAACACGAGGAACACAGCGAGCAGCGCGCCCAGGACGCACCCGCGGAGGCGCACCACGCGGACGAACCGCAGTCCAAGAACCAGAACCAGAACCAGCCCGAAGCGCCCGAGGAGACGGCGGCCCCTGCCGGCCCTGCCCCCTCTTCGGAGCAGGTCCATCACAACAACGTCAACCAGTACTTCTACGGGGAACTCGACGCCTCCGGCGCCCAGTTCGGCATCGGCACCGCCGGTTCCGACAACGCCAGGCGCCGCGCCGTGGGCCGTCTCGACGCGGGCGAGGCGGAAGCGATCCTCGCGCCCTACGTCAAGCCCGCCTGCTTCGAGCAGGCCGTGCTCGCACTCGAACAGGACGGGGTCGTGGTCCTGGTCGCGCCTCCGGGTACGGGCAAGCGGTCCGGGGCCGTGGCGCTGGTCGACGCCCTCGCGGAGGGGTCGGAGTACGTCGTGCTCTCCCCCGGCCGGAGCCTGGACGACCTGGCGAGCGGGAAGGTCGCCTTCGAGAAGGGCGTCGGCTACGTCCTGCTCGACCGGATGAGCGAGGACAGCTCCCAGACGGCGGACTTCGACTGGCGGCGGGTGCGCGACACCGTCCGCGAGCACGACGCCCACCTGGTCGTCACGACCGTACGCCCGGTCGAGAGCGGGGTCGTCGAGTCCGTACGGCACGTGCCGTGGCGGCTCCCGGACCTCACCGCCGTACTGCGTGTGCGGCTGGTGCGGGCCGGGTGTGCGCAGGACGCCGTGGAGCGGGCCGTGTCGCTGATGCCCGGCGGGTGCCGGATCGCGGAGGTCGCGGTGGCCGCCGAGCGGATCGCGGGCGGCGCGGCGCCGGACGAGGTCTGGCAGGACTACGGCAGCAGCGCGGCACAGCCCGTGCGCGAGTGGTTCGAGCGGGACCGTACGCCGCAGGAGTGGGCCGAGGTCACCACGCTGGCCTTCGTCAACGGCGCCGGCTACCGCGACTTCGAGACCTGCCAGGAGCGGCTGGAGGGCTGGGTGGCCCCGGCGTTCCCGGAGCCCGTCACCGAGGAGGAGCAGGCCGAGGCGGCCCGGCGTGCCGTCGACCGCAGGCTGTCGCTGTCCCGGAACAAACTGATCTCCGCTGAGCAGCGGAAGAACGGCGCGCTCACCCGCACCGCGCTGGTCTTCCCCCACCCCCAGTACCGGCAGTGGGCGCTGGAGGAGCTGTGGACCAAGCGCTCCACGCCGTACTGGAACGGCGTCCGGGACTGGCTCACCGAACTGGTCGCCGCCCAGCCGGGGCTCGGGCTCCAGCTGTCCGTCGCGCAGGGGCTCGCGCTGCTCACCCGGCCCGCCTTCGACGAGGTCGCCGACAACTACCTGCACCCCTGGGCGGGCGGCGCGGCCGGTCCGGCCGGGCAGTCGACGGCCGTGCTGGTGCTGCAGTGCATGTGCCTGGACGAGAGCCTCGCCGCCACCGCGCTGGGCGTGGCCCGCGGCTGGGCCCGCTCCTACGACCCGGTGCTGCGGTCGACCGGGGCGGCGGCGTTCAGCGGGGCGCTCGGCGTGCGCTTCCCCACGGACGCGGTCACCAACCTGCTCCGGATGGTCCGCGGCGGCGGCCGGTCCGTGGACGCGGCGATCGCGCTGGCCGGTCTGGTCGCGGTGCTCGCGGAGTGCGGGCAGGACACGGGCGCGGTGTTCCGGCCGCTGGCGTACCGGCTGCGGCAGCAGCGCGAAACGCTGACCGGGCAGCACAAGGAGAACGTCCTCGGTGCCACGCTGACCGTCCTGCGGGCCCGTGACGCGCGGACCGGGCGGCTGGTGTGCGCGTCGCTGATGGAGCGGGACGACCGGCAGACCGCCACCATCGGCGAGCTGTGGGCGGGCGTGCTGGACAACCTGCCGCGCCGGGGGCGGGCCCTGGCGGCCCTGAACACCACCCTGCGCGAGCTGCCGGCCGTGTCGGAACGGCCCGAGCGGGTGGCCGAACGGTTCGGCAGGGCCCTGGGCGAGGTCCTTCCCCCGGACGACGGTCCGCCGCTGGCCGCGGCCCTGCGGCAGGTCGCCGCCCGCGCCGACGACGCCGCCGTCGCCCTCGTCGAGATCTTCCTTACCGCCGTACTGAGCACGGAGGACTGACAGCCATGGCTGAGAAATACCCGCTCGTCGAGCAGCGGGAGTACGGGCGACCGGACAGGCGCGGCGGCATCTGGCGCAGGCGGGTGACGCGCGGCGACGACGAGCTGCCCAGGGTGGCCGCCCACCATGTGCGGGTGTTCCGGGTCGGCGAGGAGTACGTCGAGGACCACGGGCAGCTGCGCGCCGACGACCCGGTGGTGACCGGGGCCAGCTCGGTCACGGTCGTGGACCGGCGGATCGAGGTGCCCGTCGTCGTGGAGACGCGGATCCCGTCGGCCGAGGCGGGCGACTTCACCGTACGGGCCTGCTTCTACTGCACGGTCACCGATCCGAGCGCGGTCGTGCGGGACGGCGTCACCGATGTGGAGGCGCTGCTGCTCGCCCGGCTGCGCGAGGTACCGGGGCTCACCGAGGACGGCAGCGACCTGCCCGTCGTCGACACGGCCGCCGTACGTGCCCGGATCGACGCCCGGCTCACCGCGTACCACGAGATGCGGCCGTCCCTGGTGTCGGGGATCCGGGCCCGGCACGGGACGATCGAGGTCCTGACGCCCGAGGAGATGTCGGCGCACGTCAAGGAGTTGGAGCAGGCCCGTCTGGATCGCACGCGCCAACGCCACCAGGCGGAGATGGAGCAGCAGGCGGCCCTTGACCGGGCCCTGCGCGAGGCCGAACTGGAGCTGAAGCACGAGGAGATCCGCAACCTCCAGGCGATGCGCAAGGAGCGCAACCGGCAGGAGGAGGAGACGCTGCGCACGGGCTACGAACGCGGCGCCGGTGCCGAGCGGCAGGACTACGAGCTGGAGATCGAGCGCCGGCGCAACCGTTTCACCCGGGCCGAGATCGAGGACGACATCAAGCTGATCGGCTCGGACCCGGTCGCCGCCGACTATCTCGCCTGGCGCAACGGCGACATCAGCGCCGACGAGCTGTCCAAGCGGCTGCACGCTGCCGAGGAGCGCTGGGACTCGCGCAAGGACGACCGCCTCCGGCTCGACCGCGACTACGAGATGACGCGCCGCGGCCTGGACCGGGACGATCTGCGCTGGCAGGTCGAGCGTGAGGACCGGCGCCAGGAGCTGACCCGCAGCGAGGGGCGGGAGGAGACCGCCGCCCAACGTCACGAGGAGGCCCGGCGCTGGGACCTGGATCACCAGGACCGGCTGCGGCAGCGGCAGGAGAAGCGCGAGGACGCCAAGGAACACCAGCGGGACCAGCACGAGTTGGCGAAGCAGCAGCTCAGCGTCCGGGCCACGCTGGGCAAACAGGCCATCGACCGGGGCCTGTTCGACAGCACCATGTACGACGCGGGTGCCTTCATCAACAGCGTCGGCGACGTCCCGCCCACCCCGACCTCGCCACAGGGGGAGCTGAAGGGCGGGGCGAAGGGCGAGCTGCGCCGGGCGCCCGGGCGGACCGCCGAAGCCCCGCCCGCTCCGGCCGACGGCGATGACGCCGACGACTTCGACCCCGCGAACCAGGAGGGGAGCCTTGGCAACTGACACCCCGCTCCGCCCGGCCGACAGCGCGGCCTTCGACGAGAACCGGAGCCAGTCGCGCCCGGCGCCGCCCGCCTCGGGATGGACACCCCGGCTGCGCCGGCTGATCGGCATCGACGAACCGCTGCTGGACTGGGTGCCGGAGGAGCGTGCCCGCTACACCTGGTACGGCGCGCTCGTCGTCAACACGGCCCTGCTGGGCGCGATCTCCATGGTCCTGGCGCTCTCCAGCTTCCGCTCCGACCTGCCCCTCGCGGCGGCCGTCGGTGTCGCCGTCGTCTGGTTCTGGGTGGTCCTGGCCCTGGACAGCTGGCTGGTCTCCAGCACCCACGGCACGACGGTCCGCAAGTGGACGCTGCTGGTGCGCTTCCTCCTCTCGGTGCTGCTCGGCCTGTTCATCGCCGAGCCGATCCTCTTCCAGATCTTCGACAAGGAGATCCGCCAGTCGATAGCCGTCGGCAACGAGCAGAAGGTCGCGGACTACCGGGGCATGCTCGTCTCCTGCAATCCCACCGACGGCGCCGCCACCACCGGCCGCCCCGAGTGCGCCCGCTACCAGCTGAAGGTGGCGGGCTCCCCCGCCGAACTGGCCCGTCAGATCAAGAGCAACGGCGACCGCGTCAAGACCCTGAGCACCCAGGTCGCCGCCATCAACAAGACCCTCAGCGCCAAGCAGTCCACCGAGCAGCGCCTGTGCGGCCCGAAGTACTGGATCTGGCGGGGCGGTGTCCGCGACGTCACCATCACCTGCGAGCGGGCCCGGAAGGCGACCTCGGACTACAAGGAGAACAGCAAGGTCGAGACGTACGAGAAGCAGCTGGAGGGCCTGGTCGCCCAGGGGCAGAAGCTGGCCGCCCGGAAGGACGGAGCCGCCGACGACTACCAGCCGCTGCTCCAGAAGGCCGTCGACGACAAGACCCGGCAGCGGGCCGCCGATCTGGACACCGACGGCATCCTCACCCGGGCGGCCGGCCTCAAGCAGGTCGCCGAGTCGGACGGCTTCGCCCTCTTCCTGACGATCGTGCTGCACCTGCTCCTGCTCTGCCTGGACGCCATGCCCGTCCTGGCCAAGGTCCTCAGCGGCGCCACGACCTACGACACCCTTCTCGGCGCCCGCCACCGGGCGAGCCGCAAGCTGTACGCCGAGGAGCTCCAGGTCCAGCACACCTGCGCCCGCATGGAACACGACGTCCAGCGCCACCGGGTGGAGTGGGACACGAACGACCGCATGCGCCGTCTGGAACAGGAGCACCAGCGGGCCCAGGCCGAGCGGGCGGCCCAGGAACGGGCGGAGCTCGAGGCGAGGATGGGGCGGATCATGCGGGCGCGAGGGGTGTGAGGGGTCTGAGGCCTGCTTGATCCGGAAACGGTTCGAAAGATTCGAGTAGCGGAATCTGTTAATCCGGCCGGAAGGTCACCGCTTCCTCCATCGCACCCGGCTCACCGCACCCCCAACTGGCCATCCACCAGCGGAAATACGCCGCCATCCCACTCCACCATCCGGCGAACCTTTCGCAACAATCACCGAAACCATTGACAGTTGACAGGGTCAAGCCAACACTCCCGGGTGACAGAGCACCCCCGTCCACCCCACGAGGACGATGGAGGAAGCACACCCATGAGCAACGCACTCAGCCGCTTACGGCTGCTCATCAGCAGCGCCTGCACGATGGTGCTGGTCGCGCTGGCCCTCCTGGCCCTGCCGGGCACCGCCCACGCCGACACGGTCGTCAACAGGAACCAGACCGGCACCCACAACGGCTACTACTACTCGTTCTGGACCGACAGCCAGGGCACGGTCTCCATGAACCTGTCCACCGGCGGCAGTTACAGCACGTCATGGCGGAACACCGGGAACTTCGTCGCCGGCAAGGGCTGGGCCACCGGCGCCCGCCGCAGCGTCACCTACTCCGGCACCTTCAACCCGTCCGGCAACTCCTATCTGACCCTCTACGGCTGGACGGCGAACCCGCTCATCGAGTACTACATCGTCGACAACTGGGGCACGTACCGGCCCACGGGAACGTACAAGGGCACCGTCACCAGCGACGGCGGCACGTACGACATCTACAAGACCACGCGCTACAACGCCCCGTCCGTCGAGGGCACCAAGACCTTCGACCAGTACTGGAGCGTGCGGCAGTCGAAGCGGACGGGCGGCACGATCACCACGGGCAACCACTTCGACGCCTGGGCCCGGGCCGGGATGCCCCTGGGCAACTTCAAGTACTACATGATCATGGCAACCGAGGGTTACCAGAGCAGCGGCAGCTCCACCATCACGGTGCGCTGACGATGACCGCCACAACACGCGTCGCGCTGCTGACCGCCCTCCTGACGGCAGCAGCTGCACTCAGCATGATCTCCCCACGGACGGGGCGTGCGGTGGCGCCCGGCTGAGGGGGCCTCATCGCTGGCCACGACCACATCGGAACGACGATGGGATACGCCGCGATCTACTCCACTGATGCCATCGAGGCACATCGAGCGTTCATCGCCCGACGCCGGGCTCTGCGGCCTGCCGATGAATACCGCACCGTCACTCCTGAGGAATGGGGAGAGTTTCTCGGGCACTTTGAGCGCCGCAAGCTCGCCCTGGGCGACTGCGGCCGCGCATACGGAACTGACTGTGCTCACGAACACGCTTGTGTCAGATGCCCCGTCCTGATCGTCCACGCGACAGAGCGTCCCCGGCTTGTCGAAATCCGCGACAACCTCCTCACGCGCATCTTGGAAGCCGAAAGGGAAGGCTGGCTCGGCGAGATCGAGGGGCTGCAGAGCAGCCTGACCCACGCCGAGGAGAAGCTTGACCAACGCGACGCCCAGATCTCCCGGAAGCAGGAGTCTGTCGACCTGGGAATTCCTACCTTCCGGGAGATCGTTGCTCGCACCACTGCGGCGGCCACCCCGCCGGGGCCTGCGTGACTGAACGGCTGTCACTCCGGCGTGCTCAGCGGACACCGCCACAGAACGCGGCGCTTGGACGAGCTTCATCCACGCGGATGATCTACACCACCCCGGCCACGGGCCACGTTCTACGGGCGGCGGGCCAGCAGGTGGGTGTCGAGGAAGCCCCGCTCGGACGCTGGGTCGTGGAGCAACCGAGCCACCGTGACGAGTCCGGCCCCGGCCAGCAACTCGGCAAACTGCTCCGCCGGCCAGCTATAGGCAGGCGCCACCTTGTGGTCGAAACGGACAGGCTCCGGCCCCTCGGTTCCAAAGAAAGACGCCAGGAGCAGGCCCCCTGGTGCCAGGACACGCACCTGCTCAGCGAGCAGCGCGGGCAATTCTTCTGGTGGGGTATGGATCATCGAGTAGTGGGCCAGCACTCCGCCGAGCGCGCCGTCCTCGACCGGCAGGGCCTCCATTCGTGCTTCGTCGAACCGCAGCGCCGGATGGGCCCGCCGGGCGTGGGCGACCATAGCCGGGGAGAGGTCGAGCCCGAAGGCATCCAACCCCAAGTCGTGCAGCATGCCCGTCAAATGGCCGGGTCCGCACCCGACGTCGGCTGCCCGCAGGTTCCCCGTGCCACGCACGAGCTCGGCGAAGGTGCCGATCATGTTCCGCGCGAACGGCTGCGTCTCCAACCGATTAGCGAACATCGACGCATACAGTTCGACGACCCCGTCATAGGCCGCCCTGGTCTCGTCCTGGTGTTTTAACACGGGCAGGAAGCTAACACCCGAGCCGTTCACAGCAGTTCTCCGGGCCCATACCGGCCCCTTCTCCGCAGGACTGATCGTCCTGTCACCTGACCACGGGACGCCTCGGTAGTTCGGAGAAGCGGTAGGCCCTGGTACTTGAGTACGCGTGCTCATGACGGGCCCGCCCCGCCCCCGTGACCATGGACGTATGAAGAATCGGGGAATGGTTTCCGCAGGGGTCGCGCTCGTTCTTGGTGTGCCTGTGGCCGCCTGGGGGCTGATGGGGCAGCAGAACTACGACGGGTTGCCGGCGAGTGAGCTCGACTACGCCTACCAGCCGTGGGGCATCGGGGACGGTGTCGCGGCGCTCGTCGGCGGGCTCGCCCTGGTGCTGGCGGGGGCCGGTGCCGCGGTGCTCGTGCGGGCGGCGCGGCGTGGGGCGCTGGACCGGCGCTGGTGGGGGGTGCTCGGGCCGCTCGTGGTCGTCGGGCTCCTGGCCGGTGTGGGGTGGAGGGTTCTGACCGCGGGGGTGGTCGGCGCCAACATCGGAGCCGGGATGCTGATCATCTTCGGTACGCCGGTCGCCGCCGGGCTGCTGCTGTGGGCCGTGGGACGGGGCGTGTGGCTGGCCACGCGGGGGCACGGGGGCGGCGACGGCGGGTCCGGGCGCCTCGGCGGGGTCTCGCCGCACGGCGTGTGACCCGGCCGGGCCGGGTGGCCGAAACGCCATGGTGGTGAGTGGCGGGGAGCGGACAACTGCACTGTCCGGACAGGTGATTCGCCTAGGTTGGTGAACCGGACCCCCTTCCCCACCCCCCAGGAGGCCCTGCCGTGCTCGACGACAGCGTGCGTGCCCGTATCGACACCTCCAAGCCGCACTCGGCCCGCTTCTGGAACTACTTCGTCGGCGGCAAGGACAACTACGAGGTCGACCGCGAGATCGGCGACCAGATCAAGTCGATCTTTCCGGGTCTGGTCGACGTGGCGGTCACGAGCCGTCACTTCCTGGGACGGGCCGTCCGGCATCTCGCCGAGGAGCAGGGCATCCGGCAGTTCCTGGACATAGGCACGGGGTTGCCGACCGCCGACAACACGCACGAGGTCGCCCAGCGCGTCGCACCGGACGCCCGGATCGTGTACGTCGACAACGACCCCATCGTGCTGGCCCACGCCAACGCGCTGCTCACCAGCACGCCCGAGGGCAGGACCGCGTATCTGGACGCCGACCTGTACGACCCCGAGGCCGTCCTGGAGGCCGCGGCGGGCACGCTCGACCTGTCACGGCCGGTCGCGCTGATGATCCTCAACACGCTGGGGCATGTCGCCGAGTACGAGCGGGCGCGTGAGCTGGTGCGGCGGCTGATGGCGGGGTTGCCGGCCGGCAGCCACCTGGTGATCAGCGACAGTACGGCGACGAGCGAGGGCATGATCGCGGCGTCGGAGGCGTACAACTCGAGTGGGGCGGTGCCGTATTACGTCCGGCCCGTTGCCGAGATCGCCGGGTTCTTCGACGGGCTGGAGCTGGTGCGGCCGGGGGTGGTGCGGGTTTCGGAGTGGCGGCCTGAGCCGTCGTCCGACCTCGGTGTGGCCGTGGATGCGTATTGCGGCGTCGGGCGCAAGCTGTAGCGGGTTCGTGGTCCAGTGCGGCGCCGTGGGGGCTGGTCGCGCAGTTCCCCGCGCCCCCAAGCAGGGCAGGTCCGCCTCCCCCCTTCACCCATACGGGCCGATCGCCCTAAGCCCTCCTCACCCCACACTCGATAATCAGGGCATGCCCTACCAACCCCCCGCCCCCGAGCCGCGCAGCCGTCTGGTCGGGGATCTTCTCGGGGTGGGTGAGGCGTACTCGCTCGTGCTCTCGGGCGGGTACGCGATGCTGGCGCACGGGCTGGTGGAGCGGGCCGGGTCGGATGTGGACGTGGCGACCGAGGACCCCGCCGGGATGGAGGCCATCGCCGACGCCGTCCGGGCCGGGCTGGTGGCGCGGGGCTGGCTCGTGCAGACCCGGGAGACCGAGCCGCTGTCCGCCCAGTTCCTCGTCACGGACGCGGCGACCGGGCAGGAGTACGACGTCGGCGTCCACAAAGAGGTGCTGTGGCGCCCGCCCGTGCTGACGGAGCTCGGGCCAGCGCTCTCCCTCGACGACCTCGTCGGCACCCGGGTGCGGGACCTGGCCGACCGCGGACTCGCCCGCGACCTGGTCGACGTGCACGCCGCCGCGGCCCGCTGGAGCCACCCCGAGCTCGAGGAACTCGGGCGCCGCCACGCACCCGACACCTTCGACCTCACCGACCTCCAGGCCCGGCTGACCGGCACGGACTGGATCGACGACCGGGCGTTCACCGTCCATGGTCTGGAGGTCTCCGCCGTCGCCGGACTGCGCCGCTGGGCGCAGGAGTGGGCCGACGACATCGCGGAACGGCTCATCGAGGGAGAGGCCCCGGAGGAGGAGTGACCGGTACGCCACCGAACCGGCCGAGGGCTGTCCGACCGCTCGGTACCCTGACCCGATGGGGAACGGGGCAGGCGGGCAGGTGGGTGTCGTCGCCGCGCTGGTGCGGGCGGCGTTCCTGGTGGACGGTGTCTACGCGGAGGCCAGCCGGGCGTACGGGCTGACGCCCCAGCAGGGACAGCTGCTGTGCGTGCTGATGCCGCAGCCGTACGGGATGGGGGAGCTCGGGGAGATGCTCGGGCTGGCGAAGTCGAGCCTGACCGGTCTTGTGGACCGGACGGTGCGGCGGGGGCTGGTACGGCGGGAGGCCGACCCCCGGGACGGCCGGGCCGTGCGGGTGGGGTTGACGGAGGAGGGCGCCTCGCTCGCCGGGAGGTTCTACGCCGAGACCGTGCGCCGCATGGAGGCCCTGCCGTCGGGGCTCAACGGCGTCGAGCGGGAGCGGCTGGCCGTGCTGCTGTCGCGGGTCGTCGTCGACAACGAGGTTCCGGAGGTGTTCGCGGAGGCGGAGAGGGGCCTCGGCGCCGAGTAGCCGAGATCCCTCGGGGTCATGCCTCCCGAGCCATGGGTACGACCGCCCGCTCCTCGCGCCGGCCCGCCGCCATCAGGGTCAGCGTCACCGCCGTCGACACCGTGGCCATCGCCGTCATCGCCACCGCCGGAGAGGTCAGTTGGGCCACGGAGCCCGCGAGCGCGGCTGCCACGCCCTGCATCGTGAGCATGCCCGCCGAGTGCAGGCCCAGGGCATGGCCCGTCAGGGCGTCGGGGGTCAGGGCCACCAGGCGCTCCTGCTGCACGAGGCTCGCGCCGAAGCCGACGGAGGCGAGCGTGACCGCGGCGGCCGCGAGCGGAGGCCGCGGGTGCAGGAGGAAGGGCACGTACGGGACGGCCAGGAGAAGGAGGAGCGGAAAGCCGAGGCGGGGGCGCAGGCGCGGTGGGACCAGGCGGCCCACCAGCACGTCCCCGGCCAGCATGCCCAGCGCGGCACAGGCGAACAGGGTGCCAGCGGAGGCGGGGGCGTAGGAGACGTAGAGGGATTCGCAGCCGACGATCAGGCCGTTGGGGATCCACAGGGCCAGATAGACCTGGCGGCGGGGAGCGGACGACCACAGCAGCGCGTTGGCGCGCCAGGTCGCCGCGACCGAGGGGCGGCCCGTCGTACGGGGCGGACGGCGGGTGAGGCCCAGGCGGACGACCGCCGCCGCCACGGCGTACAGCGCGGCGGCCACCAGCAGGGACACCCGCGGGGACAGCAGCGCGACCAGGGCGCCGCCGGTCGCGTAGCCGGCGATCTGCATCAGGCCGCTCATCATGTTGAAGACCGAGCGGCCGAGCAGATAGCCGTCCTTGGAGAGGATCTCGTTCAGCAGCCCCCAGCGCACTCCCCCGCCCACCGACTCCACCAGCCCCTTGGCCACCACGATCACGAAGAGCGCCCAGACCGGCAGCCCGGGCAGCGCCAGGGCGGCCGTGGCCGCCGCGAAGAGCAGGGGCAGGGCCGTCAGGGCCGCGCGCGGGGGCAGGCGGTCGGCCGCCGAGAGCAGGAACGTCGCACCCAGCACCTGCACCAGCGACGAGCCGAACATGCTCACCGCGGACAGCAGCGGCGACTCGGTCGCCCGGTACACCAGGGTGCCCAGGGCCAGGCCGCCCATGGTCTGGGCCACCGTCTGGGCGGACGCGGCGAGGAAGAACGGGGTGAACTCGGGAGTGCGGAACAGTTCGCGGTAGCTGCGCATGCGGGGAGTCTGTGGCGGCTCGTACGGGGTGGTTAATGTTTCGCGCGAGTGCGAAACAACGGGGACCTCGGGGGTGTGCGTGGGCTGGTGGCAGATCAACGCCGACACGCTGGCCGGGAGCCGGTTCGTGCTCTCCCCGCTCGCCGAGACCTTCGCCTGCCTCCAGCTGCTGCACCGGGGCACACCCGCGCACCCCGGCGAGCGGGCCTGGCTGCGCGACCATCTGCCCGGCTACCGGGCCCGTCTGGCCGCCGACCCCGTGACCGCGCTGCTCGTCCGCGCCGGACTGGGCCGGTCCTGGATCGCCGACTTCCTCACGCCGACCCCGAGGAGCGGGGAGACCTTCGAGGAGGGGGTGGCACGGGTGCGGGCGGCCCGTCCCGGCGAGTCCCGGGCCAATCTGCGGATCTCCCTGGCCGGCCCGCTTCCCGCGGCCCTGGACCGGGACGACCTCCCGGAGCGGGCGGCCGGCCTGCTGTCCTACGTCTGGACCGAGACCGTACGACCGGACTGGGACCGGCGCCGGCGGGTGCTGGAGGCGGACGTGGTCGCCCGGACCGCGCAGGTGAGCCGGGGCGGCTGGGCGGCGGCGCTGGACACGCTGCGGCCGGGCCGGACCCGGTGGCTGGGCGACAACCGGCTCCAGGTGAATCCGCACGAGTACCCGCCGCGCGAGATCTCGGGCGCCGAGCTGCTGTTCGTGCCGGTCACCCAGAGGACCGGCTGGGTGTCCTGGGAGGAGCCCGACCGGTACGCGGTGGTCTACGCGTGCGCGGGCGCGCTCGCCGACCCCGGCGGCAGGCCCGTGCCCGCGAGTCTCGGCGCGCTGCTCGGCACGGCCCGCGCCGGTGTGCTGGTCCGGCTCGGCTCCCCCTTGAGCACCAGCCAGCTGGTCGCCGTGACGGGGCAGGGGCTCGGCTCGGTGGGGCGGCATCTGCGGGTGCTGCTGGACGCCGGCCTGGTGGAGCGGCGGCGGGCGGGCAGGTCGGTGCTGTACTCGCGGACGGCGGCGGGGCAGGTCCTGGTGGACGCGGTGGAGGCCAGGCACCGGGCCGGCAGCCGCCGGAGCTAGGCTCCGGGCATGACGACTACCAACGGCTCCAACGGTTCCTCTCCCCTCGACGTCGAGATCGGTGCGCTGCAGGGCGGTTCCGCCGACCTGTCCCAGTACGCGGGCAAGGCCGTCCTCGTGGTGAACGTCGCCTCCAAGTGCGGCCTGACCCCGCAGTACACGGGGCTCGAGAAGCTCCAGGAGCAGTACGCGGAGCGCGGCTTCACCGTCCTCGGCGTGCCCTGCAACCAGTTCCTCGGGCAGGAGCCCGGCAGCGCCGAGGAGATCGCCGAGTTCTGCTCGGCGACGTACGGCGTGACCTTCCCGCTGACCGAGAAGGTCGAGGTCAACGGCGACGACCGGCACCCGCTGTACGACCGCCTGACCGGCTTCGCCGACGCCGAGGGGCACAGCGGCGACATCCGCTGGAACTTCGAGAAGTTCCTCATCGGCCGGGACGGCCAGGTGGTCGCCCGCTTCTCGCCGCAGACCGAGCCGGAGTCGGCCGAGGTCGTGACGGCCGTGGAGGCCCAGCTGGGCTGAGCCCGACCCGGTTGACCTTGCCCCTGGGGCAGGCCCGAGTGTCCTCGTCACCGGGCGGAAGAGCCGCCCGGTGACGGAGGATGCCGTGGTGGACGTACCGGACCGGGAACTGCTCACCATCGGGTCGTTCGCCGCGCGCGCCCGGCTCTCGGCCAAGGCCCTGCGGCTGTACGACCGGCTGGGGCTGCTCGCCCCGGCGCATGTCGACGAAGCCACCGGCTACCGCTACTACCGTGCCGGCCAGGTCGAACGGGCCCGGCTCGTGGCCATGCTGCGGCAGCTGGACATGCCGCTCGCCCGGATCGCCGAGGTGGTCGCGGCGGACGACGGGCCCACGGCGGCCGCCCTGCTCGGCGCGTACTGGGCGGACGTCGAGGCACGGGTCGCGGGGCAGCGGACGCTCGCCGAGTACCTCCGTGGACGGCTGTCGGGGAGGAGCTCCGAGATGTACGAGAAGTTCGCGGTCGAGACGGTGGACGTGCCCGGGCAAGTGGTGATCACCGAGACGCGGCATGTGCTGGCGGGCGAGCTGCCCGCGTGGATCGGGGCGTCACTGGGCCGGCTGGCGTCGGCGGCCCGGGAGTGCGGCGGCATCACGGCGGCGCCGTTCGTCGTCTACCACTCCGAGGTGTCGATGGAGAGCGACGGCCCCGCCGAGTCCTGTGTGCCCGTGGCCGACGAGGCGGCGGCCCGGGCGTGGGCCGAGCGGCACGGCCGTACCTGGGAGGCGAAGGTACGGGTGGAGCCGGCCCGGCGTCTCGCCTACACCCGGATCACCAAGGCCCAGGTGGCGCATCCGCAGATCCTGGCGGCCTTCGAGGCCGTGGAGGAGTGGATCACCCGGGAGGGCCTGGAGCAGGCGGGCCCGTGCCGCGAGGTGTACTTCGTGGAGGACTGGGACGGTGCCGGGGCACAGGACCCGGTGTGTGACGTGGCGTTCCCGGTGAGCTGAGCCCTCTGGGGTCCGGGCACGAGCGGAGCCCTCTCGGCAAGGACGGCGATGCTGGTCGAGAGGGCTCTGTCGGTGGTGCTTGTGCGGTTGTCGAGCGCGACGTCAGGCCTTGACCGAGGTCACGAAGGCGTTCCACGCGTCGGCGGGAAACGCCAGCTTGGGGCCCTCGGGGATCTTGGTGTCCCCGAGCTCCAGGGCCGCTTCGACGGTCGACCTGACCATCACGCAGGCGCCGTTGTTGTTGGTGTAGGAGGACGTCGTCCACGTTTCCGTGGCGCCCAGACGAATTGCCATGTTCGCTCCGTAGCCAGTTGCGTTTACGCCAACCCGTGCTGGTGGTTGGCGTGATCGACGCTACTCGCCAACATCCTCGTTCGGAGCAGCCATTCACTCGACCGGATGGCATATTCCAGGGGAGACTTCCAGTCAGGCGTGTCAGGGGTGTAACATCCCGCGCTTTGCCCGACGGAAGGTCACTTCTCCCCGGTCCAGCCCCGCGCGTACTCCTTCGCCACCCGCTCGATGAGCTGCCGCGACTGGTCCACGTTCAGCGACTGGGCGCGCAGATGCTCGTACATCACCGTGTACTTCTGCACGTCGAGCGGCTTCTCCAGGTACAGGTCGCTGGTGACGCCCTCGATGTACACCACGCTCGAGTCGGCCGCGTCGGCGAACTCCAGGATCGAGTACTGGCCGTTGATCCCGGCGTGCGCACCGACCTCGAACGGCAGGACCTGCACGGTGATGTGGGGCAGCTGGGACATCTCGACGAGGTGCTCCAGCTGCTCGCGCATCACCGGGCGGCTCCCGACGATCCGGTGCAGTGACGCCTCGTCCAGGACCACCCACAGCCGCAGCGGGTCCGTCTCGGCGGTGATACGGCCCTGCCGGCGCAGCCGGACCTCGACGCGCTTGTCGTTGTCCGCCTCCGACGCCTCGGGCGAGCCGCCCCGGATGATGGCGTCGGCGTACGCGCGTGTCTGCAACAGGCCAGTGATGATCTGGGGTTCGTAGACTCTGAGCGACTCGGCGTCCGTCTCCAGGCCGATGTAGACGCTGTAGGGGATGTCCCCGAACGCGTGCCACCAGCCCTGCTGCCGCGAGTCCTTGGCCATCTGCATCAGCGAGTCGACGATGCGCTGGTCCTCGACCTCGTAGACCCCGCACAGATCGCGCACGTCACGCTGGCTGATGCTGCGCCGGCCGTTCTCCAGCCTGCTGATCTTCGACTGCGACACCAGCAGCCGCTCGGCGACCTCTTCGGCCGTCATGCCCTTGAGCTCACGGAGCCTGCGGAGCTCCTGGCCCAGCCGGCGCCGCCTGACGGTGGGATTGACATTGGACGCCACGGGACGTGCACCTCCGGCTGCGTGCCTCTACTTTGCGTATCTGCTGTTGAGCAGACTGCCACCAAGGTGCTTACTACCGCTGGGAAACGGTGGATATGCGACGGGTACACGCCAGTTCGGACAGGCACGCCGAGCGGGGCGGGGAGAGTGTGTGCTCTCCCCGCCCCGCTCGGACAGCGGCTCCCGTGACCGGGTCGTGGGTGCGGCGGCGTGCCTGTGGTGTGGCGTCGTCCCGGTGGTGCGGCGTCGTCCCGGTGGTGCGGCGCGGCTCAGTGGGCCGGGACGCGGGCCATGCTTCCGCGGTGCGGCTGCATCGGAACACCGCGGGCGGGTTCCGGTGCGGACCTGGCTCCGCCGGCGGCCTGACGGCCGGGCGGTGCCGGGTTGCGGCGCGGCTGCGCGGCCACGCCGTTCTGGACGTCCATCACTGCGTGCGCGACGAGACCGCCCATGGGGTCGTGCCTGATCAGGTCCCGCAGCCGGGACCGGGACGAACGTCCCTCGTTCCCCGGATACAGGTGCTTGCCGAGGCCGACCGCGTGTGCCAGGGCGGCGAGCGCGGCGGTCCGCGGGTCCGGCGGTACGCCGGTGCGGATCGCGGAATCCAGCCTGGCCCTGATCTCCCGGCTGATTTCGGTGTCCGTCGCCTGGTAGCGAGTCGTCGGCAGCACTCCGCACATCTGGCCGGCCACGGCATGCACCATGCCGCACCGCTCCAGATGCGAGAGGTAGGTCTGGCGCAGCCCGAGACGCGGCCCGCCGATCCAGTGGACGGCCCGCACGGGAGCGCCACGCCTTCGCAGCAACTCCAATGCACAGTCCAGTGTTGGATCTCCAGTCGGCCGTGGTGCCACCACGGCGATACGATCCCCGTCCGGGGCTATCCGTCCGGCCAGCGCCAGCTCTACTAGCTGTGCTCCGGCCAGACCGAGGTCGAGCGACTGCGGCTGTGCAGTGGTACCCGTGGTCGGGTCCAATGCCAGCAGCAGAAGCTCTTCCGGAAGTGTTCTGCGGCTCCTGCCCATCCATGCCTCCCCGCGTGGATGAAAGACAGGGTGACCCCTCTCACATTGGTCTGTCGAGGGTGCGTGACCGGTTCGTAGTGGAACCAGTAGGTATGTCGTTCTCGTCTACCGGATCGGTTCGACCCGTACACAGGACACTGGTACATGGTTCGGACAGCGCCGGGGAGCGGTGTCACGGCGGCGGTTCACGGTTCGTTACGCGTACGCGGGGTGTGCGGCGCGAGGAGGAGGCATCGGTGGCGGGCGAGTCCCCCGACAGGTCGAAGCAGCGCGAGTCGTCGGCACAAGAGACGTCGGGGAGCGCGAGTCCGGTTCCGGAAGCCAGGAGCGAGGCGGCCGCGGAGGCCCGCGACCCGCGCCTCGCGGTGGCCCGGGACGCGGAGAAGTCCTCCGCACGCGGTGGCGTCGATACGGCGACCCGCGTGTTCTCCGTACGCACACCGGACGAGCCGACGGACGGGCCGACGGACACGCCGCCCGAGGCCGCCGATCCCAAGCAGCCCACGGACGCGACGCCTGACGCCGAGCAGGACGCGGCGGGCGACGAGTCCCGGGAGCCTGCGGAGGCGTCCGCGGAAGGTGCCGACGAGGACGCCGACGGGGACGCCGACGGCGATGCCGGCTCCGGTCGGGGTGACGACACCGCGGGCAGTGACGGACGGCTGCGGGACGCGGTGGCCGCGTGGGTGGCGTCGGCGGACGCGGACGCGGACGACGACAAGGAGCCCGTCGCCACCGAGGAACGGGACGAGCGCCCCGAGAGCGCCGAGAGCGCCGGGAAGGACTCCACGGACGGCCGGGAGGCGGCCGAGAGCGCCGGGAAAGACTCCACGGACGGCCGGGAGGCCGCCGAGAGCACCGACGAGCCCACGAAGGCCGAGACGGGCGAGGCTGCCGACCAGGAGGCCGGGAGCTCGGACGAGCCCGCGGAGGCCGACACGGACGCCCGGGACGGCCAGGAGGCCGCCGAGAGCGCCGACGAGAGCCCTGACGAGCCTGCGGACGCCCCTGAGGCCCAGGAAGCCGCAGAGAAGGCCTCCGAGGGCGCTGAGGCGAGCCGGGACGAGGACGAGGCGGACCGTTCCGCCACCGCCGACGGCACGGACACGGACGCCCCCGAGGCCGACACCGACGCCGACATCGACACCGACAGCGAGCCGGACACCGCCGTGTCCGAGGCCGGCACGAAGCCCGACGAGGACGACGGCACGGCGAGCGACACCGCCGGCACCACGAAGGCCGACAGCGCGGCGGACACCGACGACAAGACCGCCAAGCCCAAGGACCCCCGCGCCTCCGACGAGGCCGAGGCCGTGTCGAAGCCCGACGACGCCGACGACACGGCCGACACCGACCACAAGGCAACCAAGCCCAAGGACCCGCGCACCTCCCCCGACACCGACGACGAGGCCGACGCCGCCGAGGCCGACGCCGAGGGCGGCTCCCCCGACGCCGAGCCCGACGGCTCCGACTCCGACGCCGAGGGCGACGGCGACGGCACCGGCACCGGCACCGGCACCGGCACCGGCAAGGCTCAGGAGAAGGATCCGGAGTCGGACGACGGCGACAGCCCCGCCGAGCCTGTCGTCGATCAGCCCACCGCCGTCTTCAAGGCGCCGCGGCCCGCGGTCGACCAGCCGACCACGATGCTGAAGATCGGGGGCGCGGCCAAGGGCAAGGACGCTCCCGAGAGGGACGCCGAGCGGACCAGCAAGTTCGTCGCGCTCAAGCAGCTGGACGACCCGGCCACGCGGAAGCCGACCGCACCGGCCGCCGCACCGGCCGCCGCATCCGCCCCGGCCCCCGCCGAAGCCACCGCCCCCGTCCCCACCGTCAGCCCCGAGCGGACCACGCAGCAGCCGTTGCCGCCGCGGCCGCCGCTCGACATGCTGGCCGAGCTGACGAACACCCCGCCGCCCCCGGACACCCCGCTGCGGACGGCCGTACGGCGGGTGAAGATCTGGACGCCGCTGGCGCTGCTGCTGGTGATCGTCTTCGCGGTCGTGCAGAGCGTGCGCCCGCTGCCGACGCCCACGCTCGAGCTCACCGCGAAGGACAGCTACACCTTCGAGGGCGGCAAGGTCGACATCCCCTGGCCGGCCGACGGCCAGGCCGCGCTGGACGTGCAGGGCATCGGGACGTTCGGCTCGTCCGGCGAGCAGAAGCCCGTGCCGATCGCGAGTGTCGCCAAGGTCATGACCGCCTATGTGATCCTGCGTGAGCACCCGCTGAAGAGCGGCGAGGACGGGCCGAAGATCGGGATCGACCAGGCGGCCGAGGACCAGTCCGACGCCGGCCAGGAGTCCACCGTCGATGTGACGAAGGGCGACAAGATCACCCAGCGGGAGGCTCTGGAGAGCATCCTGATCGCGTCCGCGAACAACGTGGCGCGGCTGCTCGCCCGCTGGGACGCGGGGTCGGAGAAGGCGTTCGTGCAGAAGATGAACGACGCCGCCGAGGACCTCGGCATGAAGAACTCGACGTACACCGACCCGTCGGGCCTGAACAACACCACCGTGTCCACGGCCGTGGACCAGGTGAAGCTCGCCCGGGCCGCCATGGAGCAGCCCGCCTTCCGCGAGGTCGCGGCGATGATGTCGTACGTCGACTACAAGGGCACCAAGCACGACAACTGGAACCGTCTGGTCGGCTACAACGACGTCACCGGCATCAAGACCGGCACCACCACGTCGGCGCTCGGCAACCTCGTCTTCTCGGCGAAGAAGGACGTCGACGGCGAGACCCACCGGGTCATCGGCGCCGTGGTGCGCCAGCCCGCCGGCGGTCCGGACAACACGATCCTGGGCGCCGCGCTGCACGAGGGCGACAAGCTGATCCGGGCCGCGCAGGGCGCGCTGGAGTCGGCGACGATCCTGAAGAAGGGCGACGTCGTCGGGTACGCCGACGACGGTCTCGGCGGGCGTACGCCGGTCGCCGTCACGGAGGACGTCACGGCCGTCGGCTGGGCGGGCCTGTCCGTCAAGCTGACGTTCGCCGCGGACGAGTTGCCGCACACGGCCAAGGCCGGCAAGAAGGTGGGCACGCTCACCGTCGGTGACGGCAGCAGCAGCGCCGTCAAGGTTCCGGTCGCCCTCCAGGAGGACCTCGTGGAGCCGGGCTTCGCGGACAAGCTCACGCGCATCGGCTGAGCCGGGACGCCCACCAGCACCACCGCACCCCGCCGGTCGCGGCCCGTCCGGGCTCCGCCCGGCGGGGTGCGTGCTAGCGTCCCGAATCGGGGCAGGTCGCCGTCCGCGGCGGCGCGGTCGCGAACCGAGGGTGAACGGTACGCGGCCGGGAAGCAGAAGCTGAGAACAGAAGACGGGACACGGGGAGTGCCTTTCAGTGGCCACTGCGGAGCCGACACGCACCGAGAACGCCGATCCGGGCCCGGTATCCGGCCCGCGAATAGGCATGCCCACGACGCGGGAGACCGACGAGCGGGACGCTGACGGCACGACCGCCCGTGAGCGCGACACCCGGCTGCGGACCGCCGTACTGACGCTGCGTGAGCGCATGCTGCGCCACCCGGTCCTGTCCGTCACCGGCCTCGCCGGGGTGCTCCACGTCGTCTGGTTCTTCACGTTCGCGAACAGTGGCGGCGATCTCGCCGCGCAGGACGCGTGGGCCGAGTTCGTCGGCCGGCACCCGGACTCGGCGTACAACCTCGCCTGGTACGGCGGGATGCACCCGGTGTCGTACAGCGTCGTGTCGCCGTATCTGATGTCGGTGCTCGGCGTGCGGACGACGATGATGATCGCGGGGACGGTGTCGGCCGGGCTGCTGACACTGCTCCTGCTGCGCAGCAGGTCCGTCCGCAACCCCCTGTGGGCGTCGCTGGCGGGCGTGTTCGGGCTGTTCTGCAACGCGGTGTCCGGCCGGGTGACGTTCGGCCTCGGCATGATGTTCGCGCTCGGCGCGGTCGCCGTCGTGTTCTGCTGGCCGTACAGGTGGCGTTACAAGCGCTGGGCGAAGGCCCTGTGCGCGGCGCCGCTGGCCGCGCTGGCCACCATGGCGTCGCCCGTCGCGGGTCTGTTCGTGGGCCTGGTGGCGGTC
The DNA here is from genome assembly GCF_044457425.1 of Streptomyces sp. NPDC050546. NCBI lineage: Bacteria > Bacillati > Actinomycetota > Actinomycetes > Kitasatosporales > Streptomycetaceae > Streptomyces > Streptomyces sp. NPDC050546. Next base: position 302,019 of record NZ_JBITGX010000003.1, on the reverse strand, counting down.
GCGCTGTTCCTGCAGAAGCGGCGGCCGGGCGCGTGGGCGCTGGGGCTGGCGCCGAGTGCGGTGGTGGGCGTGTCGGCGCTGCTGTTCCCCTTCTCGGGGACACAGCCGATGATATTCGGCTCGGTGATCCTGCCGGTCGCGTTCTCGGCCTGTGCCTACTTCCTCGTGCCGAAGGACTGGAAGACGGTCCGGCTGACGGCGGCGGTGTACGGGCTGGGCGTGGTGCTGGTGTGGCTGATCAGCTCGCAGATCGGGTCCAACATCACGCGTCTCGCGATGCTGTTCGCCGGGGTGGCGCTGGTGGCCGCGCTGCCGTACACGGTGCCGCGCGGCCGCAGGTGGTACACGGCCGTGGTCGCGATGGTCGCCTTCACCGGATGGATCGGCTTCAAGACGGTCGACGACATCGTGCACACCGCCCCGGCGGCGTCCTGGTCGCGTGAGCTGGCGCCGCTGCTCAACGAGTTGCAGGAGGTCGGCGCCGAGAAGGGCCGGGTCGAGGTCGTCCCCGCCCGCTCCCACCGGGAGGCCGCCGCGCTCGCCCCGTACGTCAACCTGGCCCGCGGCTGGATGCGTCAGGCCGACATGGAGCGCAATCCCCTCTTCTACGACGACACGCTCAACTCGGCGAACTACCGCGAGTGGCTGCGGCGCTGGGGCGTGCACTACGTCGTGCTGCCCAAGGGTGAGCCGGACGGCGACGGCGGGGTGCGGGAGCGGGCGCTGGTGCAGCGCGGGCTGCCGTATCTCACCCAGGTCTGGGGCGACGCCAACTGGCAGCTCTTCAAGGTCACCGACCCCACCCCGCTGGCCGAGCCGAACACGGTCGTCGAGCGGGCCGAGCAGGGCGAGATGGTGCTCCGGGTGAAGAAGCCGGGCCGGATCCTGGTCCGTATCCCGTACACGCCGTGGCTCAGCGTCGTCGACTCCGAGGGCAAGAGCCTGAAGCCGCCGCGGGAGACGGAGGAGTCCAGGAACCGGCCCGAGGGCGAGCCGAAGACATACGTCAACGTCAACGGCTGCCTGATGGACACGGAGGAGGACGAGCAGGGCGTGCGCTGGACGGAGCTGCTCGCCCCGAAGGCGGGCACGTACCGGCTGGCCGCGCCGTACCAGTTCCCCAGGGGGCTGCCCTGCCCGCAGGAACTGCGCTGACCGGCCGGGTTCTCAGCGGAGCCGGTCCACGTAGGTGTCCGTGCCCGGCACCGTCGGGATGAACGGTGCCACCAGTTCCACCCTGCCCAGTCCCGACTCCGCCAGCGCCGCGTCGAGGCCCGTGAAGTGGGCCTCCCAGCACTCCCTCGGGTCGGTCTGGAGGAACCACAGCAGGGTCAGGCGGGTGTCGACGCCCTCGACCTGCTTGACGTAGGTCATGCGGTCGCCGGGGAGCGGGGTCGGGCGGAAGGCCGTCACCATCGCCGCCGGGGAGCCCGCGAGGCGTTTGGGGAGGTGGCGGGAGCGCAGCCATTCCAGGAGGTCGGCGCGCTGCTCGGGGGTGTCGGCCTCGACGACCTGGAGGACCAGACCGGCGTAGGGGTGGTCGAGGGCGTGCCGGTCCCTCGGGCCCGCCGCGCCGTCGCGGTACACGGTCGCCTCGTGGTCCTGGAACGCGGTGAGGACGTGGGTGCGGTCCTGGTAGACGCGGCCGTCGCGGTTGAGGCGCTTGTTGATGGAGACCGTCCAGCGCATGTGGTCGTCGTAGCGGCCGTCGGTGATCCAGTAGGTGGAGAGGTAGCAGCCCGTGGTGACGGGCTGGGCGATCGCCGACTTCTCGGGGTAGCGCAGGAGTTGCAGGTCCCGGGTGGCCACCCAGCGGCGGCCCGCGTACATCCAGGGCATGGCCATCGCGCCGGCGTAGTAGTGGTCGTCCTCGTACCAGCGGTTGTAGGCGTACTCGTGGCCCGGGTGCGGTTCGACCATGGTGATCAGGGCGTGGCCGGGGTGGGTGCCGTAGGGGCCGACGGCGGCCAGTTCGGCGTACAGCTCGCTGCGGGTGCCGTCTGTTTCGCTGCGGGTGTCGTCGCTCATGACCCTTCCCCTTCGTCGGTGACAGGCCCATACTCTGACGCTCCGTCAGATAGAACGCCAGGGTTCCGGGAGGTCTCGATGTCACTGCTCGCGGGGAAGACGGTCGTGGTGTCGGGGGTCGGGGCCGGTCTTGGACGGCAGGTCGCGGCGGCCGTCGTACGGGACGGCGGGTGTGCCGTGCTCGGTGCCCGGACGGAGGCGAACCTGGCGAAGACGGCCGCCGAGCTCGATCCGGACGGGGCCCGCACGGCGTACCGGGCGACCGACATCGCCGACGAGGCGCAGTGCGAGGCGCTGGCGGGGCTGGCGGCGGAGCGGTTCGGGGGGATCGACGCGGTGGTGCATGTGGCCGCGCTGGACAGCTACTTCGGCGGTGTCGAGGACGCGGACTTCGAGAGCTGGCGCTCCGTGCTGGACGTGAACCTGCTGGGCACGCTGCGGATGACCCGGGCCTGTCTGCCGTCGCTCAAACAAGGCGGCGGATCCGTCGTGTTCATCGGGACGCAGTCGGCGGTGGCGGCTCCCTCCCAGGTGCGGCAGGCGGCGTACGCGGCGTCGAAGGGAGCGCTGACGAGCGCGATGTACTCGCTGGCGCGGGAGCTGGGGCCGTACCGGATCCGGGTCAACACCGTGCTGCCGGGCTGGATGTGGGGGCCGCCGGTGCAGGCGTATGTGCGGTTCACGGCACAGACGGAGGGTGTGTCCGAGGCGGCGGTCCTGGAGCGGCTGACCGGGCGGACGGCGCTGCCCGAGCTGGCGGCGGACTCGGATGTGGCCGACGCGGCGGTGTTCCTGGCGTCGGACCGGGCCCGGTCGATCACCGGACAGTCGTTGCTGGTCAACGCAGGGGAGTTGATGCGATGAGTTCATGTAGATGAACCAAGGCCATCACATCGAACATTTTTACCCCTCCTTGACCTGACCGTCACTTGTCGTGTTCACGCGGCAGCGCCCACGATGAGCGCCGGGCTGATCGCTGGGCCGACCCCTGGGAGGGCGCACATGAACGGTCTCGACTGGGCCGTGCTTTTAGGCTATTTCGCCGTGATGGTCGCGATCGGCGTCTGGTCGCACAAACGTGTGGACAACGTCAGCGACTTCTTCACCGCCGGCGGCAAGATGCCGTGGTGGCTCTCCGGTATCTCCCACCACATGTCGGGCTACAGCGCGGTGATGTTCACCGGGTACGCGGGCATCGCCTACACCTACGGCGTCACCTCCTTCGTCACCTGGTCCTTCCCGATCGCCCTCGGCATCGCCATCGGGTCGAAGCTGTTCGCGCCGCGCATCAACCGACTGCGCTCGCGCCTGCATGTGGCCTCCCCGCTGGAGTACCTGAAGAACCGTTACGACCTGAAGACCCAGCAGGCGCTGGCCTGGTCGGGCATGCTGCTGAAGATCGTGGACGTGGGCGCGAAGTGGGCGGCGATCGCGACGCTGCTGTCGGTCTTCACGGGGATCTCCCTGAACCAGGGCATCCTCATCACCGGCGGCATCACGGCGATCTACTGCACGATCGGCGGCCTGTGGGCGGACGCGCTGACCGAACTCGGCCAGTTCATCATCCAGTTGCTGGCCGGCATCGCGATGTTCGTGGCCGTCTTCGTACGGCTCGACGACCACGGGGGCTTCTTCGGCGTCTGGGACTCCCCCGAACTCCAGGGCCATGAGAAGCCGCTGGTCGGCCCGTACGGCACGGTCTTCCTGCTCGCGTTCCTCTTCATCAAGCTCTTCGAGTACAACGGCGGCATGCTCAACCAGGCCCAGCGCTACATGGCCACGCCGAACGCCAAGGAGGCCGAGCGCTCGGCACGCCTCTCGGCGATCCTCTGGCTGGTCTGGCCCCTGGTCCTCTTCTTCCCGATGTGGATGTCGCCGCTGCTGGTCGAGTCGCAGAAGCCGGACGGCTCCGACTCCTACGCCCTGATGACCGAACAGCTCCTCCCGCACGGCCTGCTGGGCCTGGTCATCGTCGGCTTCTTCTCGCACACGATGGCCATGTGCTCCTCGGACGCCAACGCCATCGCGGCGGTGTTCACCCGAGACTGCGCGCCGGTGATCTGGGCCAGGGCACGGACCTGGAACCAGGGGCAGGGCCTGCGGGTCGCCCGGATCGCGACGGTCGTCTTCCTCGGCCTGTCCATGGCGGCGGCGACCCAGGTCAACTCCCCCGCGTTCAAGGACATCATCACGGTCGTCATCAAGTGGGTGGCCGGTCTGATGGGCCCGATGGCCATCCCGATGATGCTGGGCCTGCTGCGCGCGTTCCGCCGCTCCGGCCCGACGGCGGCACTCGTCAGCTGGTCGATGGGCCTGCTCGCGTTCTGGCTGGTGAACTACCCGATCAACTGGAACGTCGAGGGCGGTGTCCCGCTCCAGTACCAGGTCTCGATACCGCTGGCGGTCTCCCTGGTCCTCTACGTCCTCGTCGGCTACATCAAGCCGGAGGACACCCCGGAGCGGCTGGCGCTGATCGAGAAGCTCAACACGGACGGGGACGGGGCGGCGGCGGCCGCGATTCCGACACCGGCCGGGCCCTCCGACGACGTGGTGCGGACGACGGTCAAGGACTGAAGCGCGGGCTCAGGCCCTCGGATAGCGGGCGAGCCACCCCGGCGACGACCCCCCGGGCCCGTGCAGGGCGGGCCCCTGGGTCATCTCCATGGCGAAGTCGTCGGCCAGCTCCAGGACGGTGGGACGGCCCTCCAGCTCGGCCAGCCAGGCCGGGGGGAGGGCCGTTTCCCCGTGCAGGGCGCCGAGCAGGCCGCCGGTCAGCGCGCCGGTGGCGGCGGACGGGCCGTCGTGGTTGACGGCGAGACACAGCCCGTGCCGGACGTCGGCGGCGACGAGGGCGCAGTACACGGCGGCGCCGACGAGGCTCTCCGCCGTACCGGCCCCGCACAGCTCGCTCACGCGCTCCGGGCCTGGCATCCCCTGCCGTACGGCGCCCAGCGCGTGCTGGAGGGCGTCCGAGACGGGCTGGTGCCCGGGCCGGGCGGCCAGCATCGCGAAGGCGCGCTGCACGGCACCGTCGAGGCTCTCCCCGAGGGCGAGGGCGTGCACGATCACGGCGTACGCGCCCGCCGCGAGCGAGGCCGCGGGGTGCCCGTGGGTCTGCGCCGCGCACTCGACGGCGAGCTGCGCGACCAGCTGCGGCTCCCAGCCCACGAGCAGTCCGAACGGGGCGGACCGGGTGGCGGCCTCGGGCCCGGCCTCACCAGGGTTCTTGGGGGTGTCCGGGGTGCCCATGATCTCGTCGCCGAGCCCCAGCAGCAGGGAGCGGTGGGGGTCCCGCCGTGCGTACAGCCATTCCTCCCGCGCGAGCCAGCCGTCGTCCTTGCGGCGCTCGTCGGGCCCCCAGTCCCGCTGGGTGGCGGCCCAGCGCAGATACGCCCGGTGCACATCGGTCGGGGGGTGCCAGGCTCCGGTGTCCCGGCGCACCTGGGCCCGGATCAGTCCGTCCACGGAGAACAGGGTGAGCTGCGTGATGTGCGTGACAGCTCCGCGTCTGCCGTAGGCGGGGGCCAGATCGACCAGCCCCTCGGCCCCGTGCGCCTCCCTGATCCCGTCGATCCCCAGGCCGTCCACGGGCGTGCCCAGCGCGTCGCCCACGGCCACGCCGAGCAGCGTCCCGCGCACCCGGCTGCGGAAGTCCTGCTGCTCCGTACGGCCCCAGACGGCACCGGCAGTCGCACCCACCTTGACCTCCCAGGGAACCGTCCATACGTACGACGCCCAGCACTGTAATCGAACGGGGACGGTGGGTTCAGCGGACGGAACGGCGTCTTCACGGCCGGCGTACGGACCGTCGCTCTGAGCACCCGGCGCATCGGACTGGTGTGCGAGGATCCCCGCGTGAATGATCTACACGCCCGCCCGGCCACCGAAGCCGACCTGTCCACCCTCGTCCGCCTCCGCGACGACGCGGCCCGCTGGATGCTGGCCCGGGGCATCACCGGGCAGTGGCAGCCGGGAGAGCTCGACGAGTCCCACTTCCGCCGGGTCATGACCCAGGGCGAGGTCTGGCTCGCGGAGACCGGCGGGCATGTCGCCGGCGCCTGGGAACTGTGGTGGGAGGACGAAGCCGCCTGGGGCCCGCAGCCGCCCGTGGCCGGGTACGTGCACCGGCTCATGGTGGATCGCGTCACTGCCCCGCCCGGGACGGGGCTGCTGCTGCTGCGCTCCGCGGAAGACCGCGTGGCCGCGAACGGACGGACCCATGTACGCCTGGACTGCCTGGCGGGCAACGCCCCGCTCACCACCTACTACCGGGCCGCCGGGTACCGCGTCGTGGGCCACAAGGAGGGCAAGCCGCAGCCGGGTGGTGCACCCAAGTCGTTCACGCTGCTGGAGAAGGAGCTCGGGGCGTAGTCCCAGGACCAGACGTCACAGCCCTGCCTCCGCCGCTGCGGCCTCCCGGATGGCGCGGATCTCGGCGATGGCGTCGGAGGGGTCCTCTTCGCCGACGTCCACGATCCGCTCCAGATCTCGCAGCCGCTCGGCCCGCGCGGGGTGTCGTTCGATCGCGACGAAGACCGCCCAGGAGTGCACGAAGGCGCGCAGGGGGGCGAGACTCTGGGTCTGCTGTGCGTTGGTCGTGGCCTCGAAAAGGTGCTGCGTGAGCGTGGGCAGCCGACTCGGGGCGATCCGGGCGACGGCATCACGCAGCGCGTCCGGGGTCAGCTGAGGCATGGGGATCAGCGGTCGCACGCTCAGGCCGCGTCCCGCTCGGCAGGGCGGCAGTCGCGGCACCGGCCGCCGGGGTTCGCTGATCGGAAGGCTCGTTCGCAGCCGTCGCAGGTCTGGAGCGGGGACGGGCGGGGGGTGGGTGCTGGGTGGGCTGGGGCCGTGGGGAGGGGCGGTGGGAGGAGGGTGGTCAGGCGGTGGGCGAGGAGGGCCGCCGGGTGCTTGATCGGGTCGTGGGGCAGACCCGACGTCAGGGTCCGTTCCACCACCGTGGCGGGGACGCCCCGCTCCAGCCAGGCCGACACCTGCGGGGCCAGGCGGTGCACGTCGCGCTCGCTCAGCAGCAGACGGGAGTCGGCCGCGCGCAGACCGGTGAGGAGGTCGGCGGCGGTGCGGTGGGGCTTCGGGGCCGGGGGTTCCGTCCGGGGCGGCGGGGAGGCCGGGCGGTGCTCGGGGATCGTCGTCCGGGGCTTGTTGTACGCGACCGTGCGGGTTACGACTCGGCCGGATTGAAGACGCTCCCTGGCACGCGTGAGGTAACCGTGGGTCTCCAGTTCCCGCAAGGCTGCGGCGATCCGGATCTCGCCCTCCTGGAACTTGGCCGTCAGTGCCTTGATGCCGATCGGGGATCCGGCGGGGAGCGACTGGATGTGGACAGCCAGGCCGATCGCGGTGAGTGAGAGGTCCGGGTGCTGGGCCAGGTGGTTGCCGACCACCGTGAAGTTGTCCTCGTGGCGTTCCGTCACGTGCTGGACACCGGAAGTGCCGGACTGTGCGCGTGCGGGCGCGCTAGGGTTCTTGTCAGTCATCGGGAAGGGTTCGCTTCCTAGGTGATGAGGCCCTCGCAGCGGGATGGCAGTCCCGGCGGGGGCCGTATGCGTTTGTGGGGTTGTCTGCGCTGACGCTGCACCATCGACTGCCCTCCACGCCAGCCGAGTTGGCGATGTTCACCCCTGCGGGTGAGCTGCGGGGGCGGTGGGGGCGGGTTGGTTCTTTCCCCGGTTCTTTGGTTCTTGACGTCGGGACCGGCCGGGTCATGAGGGGCCGCGATCCGGCTCCTCGAAGTCGCGGGTGACGGCCTCTGGGCCGTCGGATGAGCGCAGTCGCACCCCGGAGCCCGTCACGTCCAGATCCCGCCGCATCGCTTCCCTCGCGGCGGCGATCAGAGACCAGATGCCGTGCTGCGCCACAGCGGCCGCGTGCAGGGATTCACCGGGTCGCGGGTTCCCCTGCTCCAGGCGTTTGACCCGGCCGTAGACCGCGTTCAGGGCTCGGTTCACCTCCCCGGCCGGTGTCAGCACCGCATCCGGCGCGATCATCAGCGCCTCGGACCAGCGGTCGCGGTAGGTGTCCTTGGCGGCCTCCAGGGACTTGATGTCCTCGTCGCCGGGGGTGCGGTCCCGCAGGACGTACAGCTGTCGGCTGAGTGCTGTGCAGAACTGGCGGGCGTCGCGGTGGAGTTCCGTGTAGCAGCGGCGCCGCAGCTCGCGGTCTTCGCGAACCTCCTGGATGGCCTGGGCCATCTCCAGCTCGCGCCGCTTGGCCTTCTCGGCGGCCCGTTGAGTGAGCAGCGCGCCCCCGAGCGTTCCCGCCACACCGGCCACCGCTATCAAGACCGCCCCCACGTCCATCAAGTCACCCTAGAACCCAGCCTCAGTTCGGCCCAGACCGTCTTGGCGTGGGCCGGTGCCTCCGCCACGCCCCAGCGGTCCGCGTACGCCGAGACGATCCGCAGGCCGCGGCCGCCCTCCGCGTCCTCCGCTACCGGGTCCGGGACCCGTGGGATCCGGTCGCCCCGGGCGTCGGTGACCTCGATGCGGAGCGTGCGGTCGGCGTGCAGCTTCAGGCCGAGGCGGAAGTCCCTGCCGCGGACCCTGCCGTGCAGCACGGCGTTGGACGCCAGCTCCGCCACCACCTGCGCGGCAGCCTCGTAGGGCTCACCCCACTCGTCGAGTTGGCGTTCGGTGAGCAGGCGAGCCAGTCGGGCGCCTCTTCGCGTGGCGGACAGCTGGATCGTGAAGTGGCGGGTGAGGAGCGGGATCTGCGTGGGGGATTTCTGACTCATGTCACCCAGCGTGGTCGTCCGTCCCTACCCTGAACAGCAATGACCCCGGTACGGAGCGTGACTGTCCGGACACCTCACGGGGTCGTACGGCTGGTACGTCAGGAGGGGAAGGCGTGGAGGACGAGGAAGCGGCGGCCGTGCTCAGGACGGTCGGACGGCAGATCAGGATGTGGCGCGAGGCGGCCGGGCTGAAGCAGGCGGAGTTGGGGGCGGCCATCGGGTACGGGGAGGAGATGGTCTCGTCCGTGGAACGGGCGCGGCGCGTTCCCAAGCCGGACTTTCTCGACAAGGCCGACGAGGTGCTCGGCGCGGGCGGCAAGCTCTCCGCGATGAAGGAGGACGTGGAGAAGGCTCGGTATCCGAAGACCGTGCGGGACCTGGCCAAGCTGGAGGACCAGGCCGTCGAACTCGGCGCATACGCGGCCCTGCACGTCCACGGGCTGCTGCAGACGCCCGAGTACGCCCAGGCGCTGTACGCGATGCGGCGGCCGGCCTACGCGGAGGACGACATCGAGCGCCACGTGGCAGCGCGGATGGCACGGAAGGCCGTCTTCGATCGGGTCCCGCGGCCGCTGGTCACCTTTGTCCAGGAAGAGATGACACTTCGGCGGCCCTTCGGAGGCAGAATGGTGCTGCGCCGACAGCTCGAACACCTGTTGGAGATCGCCGGGTTGCGGCACGTCGAGATCCAGGTGATGCCCATGAACCGGGAGGACCACGCGTCCGTGATGGGCTCGTTCCGCCTGCTGAAGCTCCAGGACGGCAAGGCACTCGGCCACACGGAGAGCCAGCTCTACGACCGGGTGATCAGCGATCCGAAGGACGTCCAAGTCCTCGATATGCGCTATGGCATGATCCGGGCGCAGGCCCTCTCGCCCCGCGAGTCGCTGACCTTCATCGAAAAAGTGCTGGGAGAAGAGACATGACGCCCACCCCTCTGACCTGGGTCAAGAGCAGCTACAGCGGCAACGACGGGCCGGACTGCGTCGAGGTCGCCATATCCACCCCCACCATCCACATCCGCGACTCCAAGAACAAGAACGGCGCCCGGCTGGCGTTCACCGGAGACGCCTGGTCCGAGTTCCTGGGGCAGATGCGCGCTGCTGCGGCTGGGAGAGCGACGGCGTGAACTGGGGCGCCATACCGGGCCATCCCCGCTGGTACGAACCGGCTCGGGTCGCCGAGGGCCTAAGCGCCCTGGCGGATGCGGCGAACCTGGTACAGGCAGCCGAGGCCGGCTCGCTGCTCGGCGGTGGCGGAATCGTCCACGGCCACAGTGCCGCGGTGTTCCCAGCGGCCGCCGTCGCGGCGCCGCTGCTTCTGGACATCGTCCAGCAGGGTCACCCGGCGGCAAGGGACACCGCGTTGGGGCTGCTCGACGAGGCCCTGTCGTGCTACCCCCACGCCGGGTACACGCGGGTGACGACACCGCACGGCACAGCGGACCCGATCTGCTGCGCCATCGCCCAGCACCTGCGTGCCCGCACCGTTCTCCTTGCCGGGCTGGGCAAGAGGGGCAAGGCGCTGCTCGCCGATGCCGCCGAGCACTGGCGCTTCGAGGTCCGGGAGTGCGTTGACGACGGCGATGACACGGCAGTCTTCGGAGCTTTGGCAGGCTGCTTCCCGGATGGCCCGCAGGCGGCGGAACTGCACCTTGCCTGTGAGTTCACCGTCCTGGACGGCGTTGCCCTCGAGTACCCGCCTACGGACGGCTCCGGCGAGGCATGCCTGCGGGTGCCGGGGCGGCCTCCGGGTGGCCTGCCGTCCGGCGCCACCCTGCTTCCGGCGGAGTGCGGGGAACGCGTGCACTGATCCCTGGGGCGGATGCGCGATTGGCGCAGAGTGCCGTGTCGACCGCTGCGATGAGGGCCGTGGTGCTCGCGTCGGTGGTCGGGGACTCGTTGATGGCGAGGGTCACTTGACGGCCGTCGGGGGCGACGGCTGCGAGGTTGTTGTGGCCGCCCCGTACGGAGCCGGTGTGGCCGGTCCACTGGCCTCCGCAGGACAGGGGCGAGGTGATCAGGCCCAGTCCGTAGCGGCCGTCCGGGCCGAGTCGGTCAGGGTCGCCCGGCACCGTGCTCCGCATCTCGGCCAGCCGGGGGCCGGAGAGCAGACGCCCGTTCAGCAGGGCCGCGAAGAACTTGTTCACGTCCCGGGGCGTGGAGATCAGTGCGCCGCCCACACCACCCGCCGAGGTGTTCCACTCGGTGCCGTCCACGCGCTCGGTCGTTCCGTCGCGCTCGGTCGTGAAGTAGCTGCGGGAGTGGCGGCCTCGGATGTGCTCGGAGTTGCCGGGCCAGTAGGTGTCGCGCAGTTTCAGTGGCTTGGTGATCCGGCGTGAGATCTCCGTTTCCGCCGAGTGGCCCGTGACCTTTTCGATGACGAGGCCGGCCAGGATGTAGTTCGTGGTGGAGTAGTGCCACGGGCCTTTGGGGGGCGGCAGTTCCAGTGCCCGTTTCACCAGTTCCCGGGGTGTGAACCGGTGATGGCGCAGCCAGTCGATGTCGGCACCGGCGAGCGAGTCGCTGTGGTCGGGCAGTCCGCTGGTGTGCTGGAGAAGCTGCCGGACGGTGATGCGGCGGCCGTCGTAGCCGTTGTCGCGGACGAGTCCGGGGAGATAGTGGTCCACGGACTCGTCGAGAGAAAGGCGTCCCCTGTCCGCGAGTTGCAGGACCGCGGCAGCCGTGAACGTCTTGGTGATGCTGCCGATACGGAGACGGTCCTGGGCGCTCATCGGCCGTCCGGTGCGAAGGTCGGCCTGGCCGGCGGCGTAGGTCCACCGGCCGCACTCCGGGTCGGCCACTTCGACCGCCGCTCCGGCGAGTCGGTGTCTCCCGGTGAGCTGGTCCAGTGCGTGTCGCAGTCCCGGAGGAGCGCCGCAGTCCCGGGGTGCCGCGGCTGCCGCCGGGGCGGTGACACCGACGCCTGCGAGAAGGGCCAGGAGTAAGGCAGGGATCTTCATGGCTCAGGACGCTACGGGGGAGGGGCGGTGATTCTCGCTCCGGCTGTCCTCCGTCTCCGGGGTGGCCCCATGTACACCATCGCGTTCCTGCTTCAGCGCGAGTTCGCGGCGGGACGCTAACCGACCCGCTGCATCGCCTTCCGGTGCCGTTCCGCCATGGCGGCCCCCGACTCGCGGCGGGCCATTCTGCGCAGGACACTCGGGGCGAGGAGCAGACCGGCGACCGTCCACACGCCCAGGACACCCGCTGTCTCCAGAAGCCGCCAGGACGCGTCGATCTCGGCGGCGACCGCGTCGGCCGGCAGCAGTGCGGAGCGCAGAGCGAGGCCGACCCAGTACACGGGGAAGATCTGCCCGACGGTCCGCAGCCACTCGGGCAGTTCCGACAGCGGGAAGTAGATACCGGAGATCACGACGAGTCCCATCACCGGGAGCATCAGCAATCCGACGGTGCGCGGGCTGTTGACGAGCGAGCCGATGACGGCTCCGATCGGGAGGGTGGCCAGGAGTCCCAGCGGGATCGCCCACAGCAGCGTCAGCAACGCTCCGCCGCCCTGCCGGGCGACCCCGTCCACCAGGAACATGCCGGCGGCGAAGGGAAGTGCCATGGAGGCCAAGGCCGTACCCGACACCATGATGATCTTGCCGACCAGGTGACCGACCATGCCGTGGGGCACGGCCTTGGCCCGCAACAGCGTGCCGTCCTCCCGCTCGGTGGCGAGCAGCTGCGCCGTGGTCATCATGCCGGTGAACGCGAGTGTCATCCCCAGCATGCTCGGCAGCATGAACGCGCCGGTCGAGATACCCGCGCCCTTCAGCGGATCGTCCCTGAGCAGGAACAGCGGCACCATGAGCAGGACCGTCCAGAGCACGTAGCCGAACACGTCCTGGCCGGTGGTGAAGGTCTGCCGGAGTTCCGTCCAGCCGCGCCGGACTCCTGCTCCGGCCGCGTGCCACACCGGGCTCATCGGGATGCCTCCAGCTCTCGCACCATCGTCAGGTAGGTGTCCTCCAGGCTCGCCCGGCGCACTTCCAGCCCGCCGATCGCCTCGCCGTGCTCCTGGAACAGCTCACGGACGAACGGGGTGGGCTCTGCCGTCGCCTCCTCGAAGGACCGTCCGTCCAGCGTCCAGCGCACCGTGGCCTCGGCCGACGCCTGCCGGGACAGTTCCTCGGCCGAGCCGTCGGCCACGATGCGGCCACCGGCCAGGATGAGGATCCGGTCGGCGAGCTTCTCCGCCTCGGCGAGGTCGTGCGTGGTCATCAGGACCGTGGTGTTCTCGTCCGCGAGACCGCGCACCAGGCCGTGGAACTCGTTCCTGGCCTCCGGGTCCAGACCGGCCGTCGGCTCGTCCAGGAACAGCAGCTCGGGCCGGCCGACGATGCCGATGGCCACGTCGAGACGCCTGCGCTGCCCGCCGGACAGCGTCCCGACCCGCTTGTCCCCCTGCTCGGTCAGCCCCACTGCGGCCAGGAGTTCGGCAACGTCCCACGGGCGCCGCATGGTGACGGTGGAGTAGGGCGCGTAGTACGAGCCGAGATGGGCCAGCAGTTCCCGCACCCGCCACTTGCCGTGGTCCCGCCAGGACTGCAAGACGATGCCCAGGCGCGCCCGCCACCGTTCGTCCCCGCGAGCCGGATCCGTGCCGAGGACGGTCACGTCACCGTCCGAGCGCATCCGGAAGCCTTCCAGGACCTCGATGGTGGTCGTCTTGCCGGCGCCGTTCGGTCCGAGCAGCACGACCACTTCGCCTCGCCGGGCCGTGAACCCGACGCCCTTCAGCACGTCATGGCTGCGGTAGCGCATGCGCAGATCGCGTACGGCGATGACGGCGTCGCCGTCCGGTGGCGGGCTGCCGCTCCCGACCTCGGCCAAGGCGTGAGTGTTCGTCATCCGCGTCCCCCCGGGCGACTTGTGTGCGCCGGGAGCAGCCCGGTCGGGCTCTCCCTTGACCAACACATTACCGAGCGTTCGTGCGGCTGAGTAACCAAGTCGGCGCTGAGCAGGGTCGGTTCGAGGTGTCGCGCCCGCCCCGGCCTCCGGGGAGAATGATCGGCATGGCCACCTCCCCAACTTCACGCGGCGTGCTGCCTCTTGCCGCCATGCTGCTCACCGCCACCATCGCCCTCTACATGGCGCTCGTCGCCTTCGGGAACATCACCGACTTCGGCACCAACCAGCAGTTCGTCCGGCATGTGCTGGCCATGGACACCACGTTCAAGGACGAGGACCTGATGTGGCGGGCCGTCACGAGCGAAACCCTTCAGGACGCCGCCTACATCGCGATCATCGCGTGGGAGACCGTCGCCGCGTTCGCCCTCATAGCCGGGAGCTGGCTGTGGGCCAGACGCGATCAGCAACGTGCCCGGCAGTTGTCGACGTACGGGCTGCTGATGGTGATGCTGCTGTTCGGGGCCGGGTTCATCGGGATCGGCGGCGAGTGGTTCTCGATGTGGCAGTCGAAGAGCTGGAACGGGCTGGACGCGGCGACCCGGGTCTTCCTGTTCAGCGGTGTCGTGCTGATCGTCAACCAGCTGCCGGACCGGGGGACGCAGACTCCCGCTACCTGACCACGACCTCTACTTGACGACCGCCACGGTCGTACCGACCGTGCCGAACGCCCACAGTGCCGTGCCGTCCGCCTTCCGCATCCGGACCCCGCCCGTCTTCGTGCCGGAGGCGGCGGGCGGCGGCGATGCCCCGTCGACCGCGTTGGAGAAGGCGACGGAGACACCGTCCTGCGCGGCGAAGTACAGGATGTGCTCGATCTGGACGCCGTCCGAGCCGGTCGTGCCCTCGTTGCGCGACGACACCGTGTACGAGCCGGGGTCGGGGCTGACCGTGCCCGGCCAGACCGTGAACGTACGGCGGCTGCCCTCGCTCGCGTCGACCAGCCACACCCGCTTCTCGCCGAGTGAGTAGACGACGCGCCTGCCGGTGCCGGAGCCGTCGGGCACCCGGGTCGGGACGGACGCGGAGGGGGTGGGCCGCACGCCCGCCGACGCCGCGCTGCTCGGCTTGGCCGAGGTGGCGGTGGGGTGCGGGCCCCGGTCCGCCTGCACGGCCAGGACCGTCACCGCGGCTATCGCTCCCACGGTCAGCCCGGTCGTCCAGGCCCACGAAGGAAGTCGGGCAGGCACGGGCACGCATCTCCTCAGTCACGGGACCCCGCACGGACATCGGGGGCCCGATCATCGTACTGCGAGCATGCCCCTCTCCCGGCGGCCTCAGGGGGTCTTGCGGACCGGTACCGGGCCGGTGCCGGCGCCGTGGGCCGTGTAGTGGGGCGCGCGGGCCGGGGCCGGGTAGGAGAGGTGCACGAGCCGGGACTGTTCCTGGCGCATGTGCATGAGGGACTCGAGGATGTAGCCCACGAGCAGGACGAGCGCCGCGATGGTCATGATGGCGGCGGCGAGGATGGCCGTGGGGACCCGGGGCACGGTGCCCGTCTCGACGAAGTCGGCGATGACGGGGATGCCGAGGATGACCGAGACCAGGGCCAGCACGCCCGCGACCACGGTGTGGACGAGCGAGGGGCGCTCGCGTCGCGCCAGGTCGAGGATGACCCGCAGGATGCGCCAGCCGTCCCGGTAGGTGCGGAGTTTGCTCTGGCCGCCGGCGGGCCGTTCCCGGTAGTCCACGACGACCTCGGCGGTGGGGAGGCGGAGGTGGAGGGCGTGGATCGTCATCTCGGTTTCCGTCTCGAACTCCCTCGCCAGCGCCGGGAAGGACTTCACGAAGCGCCGCGAGAAGACCCGGTAGCCGCTGAGCATGTCGGTCACGTCGTTGCCGAACAGGGACCGCACGGCCCCGGTGAGCAGCTTGTTGCCGGCCGCGTGTCCCGCCCGGTAGGCCCCGTCGACCGTCACCCGGCGGGCGCCGACGACCTGGTCGTAGGGCCCTTCGAAGAGCAGGTCCACCAGGTCCCGGGCGCGTGCGGCGTCATAGGTGTCGTCACCGTCGATCAGGAGCAGCGCGTCGGCGTCGACGTCGGCGAAGGCACGCCGGATGACATTGCCCTTGCCCTTGCGGGGCTCCTCCCGGACGATCGCGCCCGCTTCCCGGGCGATCTCCACCGTGCGGTCGGTGGAGGCGTTGTCGTACACGTAGACGACGGCCTCGGGGAGGGCCGCCCGCAGGTCGCGGACCACCTTGCCGATGGCCGCCTCCTCGTTGTGGCACGGCACGACACACGCGATCGTCGGTTGCACGGCTGCTCCTCCCGGACCGGTACCGAATATGACGAAAATCATGCGATATGGGCGGGTCTGGGTGGTGAGGGCGCGCCGGGTCGTTACGCTCACCGTGTGCCGGTCCTCGCATCTGCCGCGCTGCGCGCGCGTGACGCCGTCAAGGGCATCTGGCGGGAGGCCGCCAAGTTCGGCGTCATCGGGGCCCTGGCCTTCGTCGTGGACAACGGCGGCTACAACCTGCTGGTCTTCGGCCTGCCCGGCGGCGCGCAGGGCGGGCCGCTGCGGGCCTCCCCGGTGCAGGCGTCCGTCATCGCGACGGCGGCGGCCGCGCTCTTCAGCTGGGTCGGGAACCGCTACTGGACCTACCGTGACCAGCACCGCGAGAAGGTGACCCACGAACTCGTCCTGTTCCTGGTGGCGAACGGAGTCGGGCTCGCCATCACCGCGGGCACGGTCTTCGCCTCCCGGCAGCTGCTCGGGCTCGACTCGGCGCTCAGCGACAACACCGCCCGGATCTTCGGCTGGGTGCTCGCGACCCTGTTCCGCTTCTACGCCTATCGGCGCTACGTCTTCGTCGCACCCTGAGCCGTTAGCATCCGACTTATGGGACAAATGGGATGGATGCCGCGTGTGCAGCGCTGGGTCTGGGTACTGGCCGCCGTCGCCGCCGTCTGCTGCCTGGGCACGATCCTCGTCTTCGCCCCCGGCTATCTGAGCCCCGACAGTCTCGACCAGCTCAGGCAGGCCGAGGGAAAGCTGCCCCTGACGGACTGGCACCCGCCCGTGCTGAGTCTGGTGTGGCGTGCGCTGATCGCCGTGACCGGCTCGATCGCGTCGATGCTCGTCCTCCAGTGCCTCATCTTCTGGGGCGCACTGGGAGTGCTGTCCTGGTGCGTGTGGGCGCTGACCGGGAGGCGCGCCGGTTCGCTCGCCGTGCTCGGTCTCGGGCTGACCCCCTTCGTGCTGACGTTCGTCGGAGTGGTGTGGAAGGACGTCCACGCGGCGTTCGCGCTGCTCGCCGCGTGCGCGGTCGCGTTCACCGGGCTGCGGCTGCGGGACCGGGACCTGCGCCGCCCCGCCCTGCGGTGGGGGCTGCTCGGGCTGGGCGTGCTGTTCCTCGCGTACGCCATGCTGGTGCGCAAGAACGCCTTCTTCGCCGCGATTCCCGTCTTCGTCCTGCTGGTCCTGGCGCTGTGGCGCGCTCCCGGACGCCGTACGTGGGTGATGTGCTCGGCGGCGCTCGTGGCCGCCCTGGTCGTACCGGCCGCAGCCATCTCCCTGTTCGCCCGGCCCCTGGAGACGAAGCAGGGCGCGCAGATCATGCTCGACGACCTGGTCCACGTCCTGAGGGTGGACGAACTCCGGTCGGCGGACGTGTCACCCGGCCTCAGGGACCGGCTGGTGTCAGCCGCCGAGGAGTGCCGACGCGTCGGCGCCCTGTCGGACGCCTACTGGGCCTGCTACGCCCGCCCGGCGGACGGGCTGCGCGGGGACTCGGGCGAGATCACGTCCCTGTGGCTGGACGAGATGAGCGGGCACGTCCCCGGCTATCTCCAGTACCGGCTGCGGCTCTTCGCGAGTCTGCTGTTCGACACCGGCTATCACTACAAGGCGGGGATCACCCGCAACGACCTGGGCATCGAGGTGGCGCATCCCCGCCTGGAGGACATGCTCGGCACCTACGTCGACGGTGTGGCCGGGGACCTGCGGTGGCTGTTCCGGGGCTGGTTCTGGCTCGCCGTGGCGCTGGTGCTGGCCGTCCGCCCGGGCAAGGGCGTGTTCTCGATGCCGGTCCGGGCGCTGGGCATCAGCTCGGCGGCCTACATCCTGGGCTATCTGCCGATCATGCCCGCGACGGACTTCCGCTACGTCTACTGGCCGGCGATCGCCTGCTCCCTCGGCCTGCTGCTGTTCTGGCTGGGCCGGGGCACGGCTCCCCCGCCGCCGAAGAGCCCCGGCGCCGCCGCCGACCGTGCCGTGACGGCACATCAGCCGGCGGACACCGGGGGCCGGTAGAGCGTCAGTCGAGCACCGGCAGCAGCTCCGGCAGATGGCCGTCGGAGGCCGCCGCCGCCCGCTGCCGCTCCTCGGGGACCTCCCCGTAGAGGGTGTTCCGGGCCTTGGCGGGACGCCCGGCCGCGTCCGCCACCGCGATGAGGTCCTTGACCGACTTGTACGAGCCGTACGACGAGCCCGCCATACGGGAGATCGTCTCCTCCATCAGCGTGCCGCCGAGGTCGTTCGCGCCGGAGCGGAGCATCTCGGCCGCGCCCTCGGTGCCGAGCTTCACCCAGCTGGTCTGGATGTTGGGGATGTGCGGGTGCAGCAGCAGCCGGGCCATGGCCGTGACCGCGCGGTTGTCCCGCATGGTGGGGCCCGGGCGGGCGATCCCGGCCAGGTACACCGGCGCGTTGGTGTGCACGAACGGCAGCGTCACGAACTCGGTGAAGCCGCCCGTGCGCTGCTGGATACCCGCGAGGGTGCGCAGGTGCCCCAGCCAGTGGCGGGGCTGGTCGACGTGCCCGTACATCATCGTCGAGGACGAGCGGATGCCCAGCTCGTGGGCCGTGCTGACGACCTCGATCCAGTCGGCGGCGGGCAGCTTGCCCTTGGTCAGGATCCAGCGGACCTCGTCGTCGAGGATCTCGGCGGCCGTGCCCGGGATGGTGTCCAGACCCGCCTCCTTGGCGGCGGTCAGCCACTCGCGGATCGACATGCCCGTGCGGGTCGCGCCGTTGACGACCTCCATCGGCGAGAAGGCGTGCACATGCATGCCCGGGACGCGTTCCTTCACCGCCTTCGCGATGTCGAAGTACGCCGTGCCGGGCAGGTCCGGGTGGATGCCGCCCTGCATACAGACCTCCACCGCGCCGACGTCCCACGCCTGCTGGGCCCGGTCGGCGACCTGGTCCAGGGAGAGGGTGTAGGCGTCGGCGTCCGTGCGGCGCTGGGCGAAGGCGCAGAAGCGGCAGCCGGTGTAGCAGACGTTGGTGAAGTTGATGTTGCGGGTGACGATGTAGGTGACGTCGTCGCCGACGGCCGACCTGCGTACGTCGTCGGCGACCCGGGCGAGGGCGTCCAGCGCGGGGCCGTCCGCGTGCAGCAGGGCCAGCGCCTCGTCGTCGGTGAGCCGCGTGGGGTCGTCGGCCGCGGTGCGCAGGGCCTCGCGTACGTCGGTGTCGATGCGCTGCGGTGCCATGCCCGGGGCGGCGGCCTCGCGCAGGGCGCCCCAGTCGCCGTACACCTCGTCGAAGTCGTCCCGGCGGTCGGAGGTACGGCCCTCGGTGTCGATCGCGGAGTGCAGGTCGGTGCGGCCGGAGGCCGTGAAGACCTCCTCCGGCTCCTGCCACGGCAGGCCCTGCGGCTGCGCGTCGGGGCGGGCCAGACCGGTCTCCGGGTCGGCCAGCGCCGCCACGTGCGGGCGCAGCCGCGGGTCCAGCCAGGGCTCGCCGCGCCGTACGAACTCCGGGTACACGCAGAGGCGTTCCCGCAGCTCGAAGCCGGCGGCCCGGGACTTCTCGGCGAGCTGCTCGATCTGCGGCCAGGGGCGCTCGGGGTTGACGTGGTCGATGGTCAGCGGGGACACCCCGCCCCAGTCGTCGATACCGGCCCCGATCAGCCGCTCGTACTCGTCGTCGACGAGGTTGGGCGGGGCCTGGATGCAGCCCGACGGGCCCATGAGCAGCCGGGCGACGGCCACCGTGGCGACCAGTTCGTCCAGTTCCGCGTCGGGCATGCCGCGCATGGCCGTGTCCGGCTTGGCGCGGAAGTTCTGGATGATGAGCTCCTGGACGCCGTGGTAGGCCCGGGTCACCTTGCGCAGCGCGAACAGCGATTCGGCGCGCTCCTCGTAGTTCTCCCCGATGCCTATCAGGACCCCGCTGGTGAAGGGGACGGACGAACGCCCGGCGTCCTCCAGCACCCGCAGCCGCACGGCGGGCTCCTTGTCGGGAGAGCCGTGATGGGGACCGCCCGGCTCCGACCAGAGCCGGGTCGCGGTCGTCTCCAGCATCATGCCCATCGACGGGGCCACCGGCTTCAGACGCTGGAAGTCGGTCCAGCTCATGACGCCCGGGTTGAGGTGGGGCAGCAGGCCCGTCTCCTCCAGGATCCGGATGGAGATGGCCCGTACGTAGGCGAGGGTGTCGTCGTAGCCGTGCGCGTCGAGCCACTCACGCGCCTCGGGCCAGCGGTCCTCGGGCTTGTCGCCGAGGGTGATGAGGGCTTCCTTGCAGCCGAGGGCGGCGCCCTTGCGGGCGATGTCCAGGACCTCGTCCGGGGACATGAACATCCCGTGGCCCTCGCGGCGCAGCCTGCCGGGGACGGTGACGAACGTGCAGTAGTGGCACTTGTCCCGGCACAGCCGGGTCAGGGGGATGAAGACGCTCTTCGAGTACGTGATGACACCGGGCCGGCCGGCCGCCTCCAGACCGGCGTCCCGGACCCGGGCGGCCGAGGCCGACAGGTCCTCCAGCTGCCCACCCCGGGCCTGGAGGAGCACCGCCGCCTCGGCGACGTCGAGGGAGACGCCGTCCCTGGCCCGTTTCAGGGCGCGACGCATGGAGTTCTCGGTGGGTCCCGTTCCGGAGGTCGCGGAAGTCGTCATCCTTCGAGCATACGAGTGCGCTGATCAACCCGGGTGAGCCCCGTCAGTGGAAGGCCAGCCAGCCGATGCCCAGGGCGGAGGTGAGCCCGGCGGCGACCACGGCCGCCGGCCTGTTGCGGTGCAGCGCGAACCAGACCAGCGCGGCGGTCACGAGCACGGCCAGCGTGCCGATCGCCGCCCGCAACAGCCCCTGGCTGTAGCCGTATTCACTGAAATGACGGACAAGCCAGGACAACCAGGCGAATCTCATGACGCTCCCCCGTGGGCGACTCCGAACCGGGCGGGGTCACACCTGTCGGCCGCGATGGTCAGTCGCGCACCGGTGCTCCACCCGGTCTTCTCACCCGGAGCCTAATAATCGCTCCGGTCCGGCGGCTAGGCGGCCCAGACGAGCCAGCGCTGGGAGGGGCCGCCGGTGCACAACGCCGTGGAGACACGGTCGTTCGCCCCGCGCGCGAGGCACTTGTGGTTCACGTTGTTCTGGATCAGCGCACCCCCGGGTGACTGCGTGTCGACGGACCACAGCGCGGCCTCGTCGGCGGCGGCACAGGGCTTCATGGTCAGCTCGCCGTTGCGCAGGGTGAGGCAGAGCTTCGTGGCCACCTGCCGGAGCGCGGTGAGCCGGATCTCGTCGTTCCAGTGCCACTTCTGGTAGTCGGTGCCGTTGCAGTTGAAGACGTACGGGCCGTAGTCGGCCCGGAAGTCCAGGCACGCCCCTGCCGGCGCCTGGTTCTCGAAGGCGCTGGTCCTCGGTGCCGCGCTCGCCGGCGCACTGCTCAGGCCCAACGCGAGCCCGACGACCGCACCCACGGCGGCCAGCCTGGTCAGATTCATGAGTCCCCCTCCGGTCGGTGAGTTCCGCCCAGGGGCTACCCAGCCACGGCCTCGGAGAGGCCGGAGCGGACACACCTGTACAGCTGTTCCACAAGCGGTGAACTCGCCTCCCTGGCAGGGGAGTTGTCAGAGGTACTCCTGGTACGCGTCCACCGCCTTCAGCACCTCCGCCTCGCCCGCCGGAGGCAACTGCACCACGACCTCCTCGATGCCGAGGCCGGCGTAGTGGGCGAGCTTGCCCGGGGTCGGGTGGACGGCGTAGGGGACGACCTGGAGGGCCTCGGGGTCGCGGCCCGCCTCGGTCCAGGCGGTGCGCAGCCTGGGCAGGGATTCGGAGAGGCCGCGGCCGCCGATGGGCAGCCAGCCGTCGGCGTACTCACAGATGTGGGCGAACAGCTTGGGCCCGGCGGCACCGCCGAGCAGCGTGCGCGGACCCACGACCGGGCCGCGCGGCTTCCGCACCGGCTTGGGGTGCGCGTGACTGGCCCGGACGCTGCCGAACTCCCCCTCGTACGCGACCGGTTCCTCCGACCACAGCGCCCGCATCAGCGCCATCCGGTCCCGGCCCAGCTCGCGCCGCGTGCGCCACCGTACGCCGTGGTCGGCGGCCTCCTCGACGTTCCAGCCGAAGCCGACCCCGAGGGTGAACCGGCCGCCGGAGAGGTGGTCCAGGGTCGCGACCTGCTTGGCCAGGTCGATCGGATCGTGCTGGGCGACGAGCGTGATGCCCGTGCCGAGACCGAGCCGCTCGGTGACGGCGGCGGCCTGGCCGAGCGCCACGAACGGGTCGAGGGTACGGCCGTACTCGCGCGGCAGCTCGCCGCCCGCCGGCCACGGAGTGGTCCGCTCGACGGGGATGTGCGTGTGCTCGGGCAGATACAGCCCGGCGAAACCGCGTCCCTCCAGCTCGCGGGCGAGCCGGGTGGGGGTGATCGTCTCGTCGGTGAGGAAGATCGTTACGGCGATACGCATGGCCTATCTCTACCCGAGGGTGACCCAGTCGTCCATACCAACCGGTCGGGCTTCATCCGTCGGCACTCACACGACCGTCGCGAGCGCCGCGAAGCCGCTTCCGGCCTCGGCGGTGGCCCACAGGGCCGCGGCGGCACCGCTGTAGGGGGCGATGCGGTGGTAGGGAAGGCGGGTGGCGCCCGCGAGGTGCGGGGCGAGGGTGCGGAGCACCGGGACGAAGCGGGCCAGGAACACGGCCCGGCCGCCGCGGCGGTCCATCAGGTCCTCGGCGTTCCGCCAGGCGGCGGCCGGGACCCGGCTGCCCAGGCGCCCCGTGCGCAGGCGGTCGCCGAGCAGGGCACCGGTGCGGTGGGCGAGGAAGTCGCCGGCCACCGCCGCGACGGCGGCGGCACCGATGACGAGGGGCAGGCTCAGATGTCCGGTTCGGGCCAGCGCCCCGGCCGCCAGCAGCAGGCCGAGCGTGGGGACGAAGGCGCCGACCAGCAGCACGGACTCGGCCAGGACCGCGGCCACCAGCACCGCGTAGGCGGCGGTGGCGGAGACCTGGCCGAGAAGGTCCGAGGGGACGGTCACCGGCCGGCTCCGACGACCGCGTACGGCTCGTCTCGCATGTCCTGCGCGTCACGGAGCGGGCTCCGCAGCTGCCAGACCCTGGCCGGAGGAAGGTTCGCCCACACCGACCAGCGGCCGGTGGCGTAGCGACGCTGGTAGCCGTCCATGACCTCCTGGACGGCGTGGTGCCGACGGGCCTCGGCACGGGAGGAGAGCAGGGTGCGGGCCTGCCCGGTGCCCAGGTAGGCGAAGTAGGTCAGGGTGCCGCCCGGGTGCAGCAGCTCCAGCAGGCGGGCCATGATCGCGTCGGCCCGGTCGGGGGTGAAGTTGGTCAGGGGCAGGCCGGCGACGATCACGTCGTAGCGGCCCGCGCCGGGCAGGTCCTCGACGTAGGAGCGGTGCACCCGGACCCGCTCGGGCTCGCCCGCCAGCCGGGGGTGGGTGTCGACGAGCCGGCACAGCCGGTCGGCGAAGCGCGGGTTGGCCTCGACGACGTCCAGACGGCTGCCCGGGGACAGCCGGTGGATGAGGGCGCGGGTGACCGCGCCGGTCCCGGCCCCCGCCTCCAGAACGGTCAGCGGCCGAGGGGCCAGGGTGCGCACCGGTTCGGTCAGCGCCCGGGCCAGGGCCCGCCCGCTGGGGGCGACGGCGCCGGTGGTGCGCGGATCGCGTGCCGCTTCGGTGAGGAACGTCCAGTCCATGGTGCGTAGATCCATGGTTTCGACGCTAGGAACGAGGCCACGCCCGGAGATCACTCCTTGTGCGGCCGTCCTCCCCTACGAAAGTAGGGGGTCGCATGAGACCGGGGTCGGACGACCGGCCTGCCGGGCCCGCCTAGGATCCCGGGAGTGATACGGAGAGAAAGCTTCCGGTGGAGCACCTGCGGGCGCTGGTGCCTGGTCGTGCTGCTGACCGCCCTCGCCGTGCTGAACAGCGCCTCCACCGCCGGCGGCCGGTATCTGACGCCATCCACCGTCCTGGCCGTGCTGTGCGGACTGGCCCTGCTGGTGCGCCGGTCGCCCTGGTACGCGTCGGCCGTGCCGGCCACCGTGGCGACCGGGCTGTGGGGGTGGCCGCTGCTGCCGCTGCTGCTCGTCGCGCTGTTCGACCTGTCGGCGCACCGGCGGGCCCGGGTGGCGGCGGGCTGCGCCGGGGCCGCGCTGAGCGCCAACCTGCTCATCCCTCCGGCGATCTCGCTGTGGACCCCACAGCAGTACGGCTCCACCCTGTTCGTGCTGCTGGCCCTGGTGGGCGGGATGTGGGCGGGCAGTCGCCGGCGGCTGCTGGAGGCGCTGGGCGACCAGGTCAAGCATCTGCGGATCGAGCGGGAGTTGCGCGAGGAGGCGGCCCGGTCCGCCGAACGGTCCCGGATCGCGGCGGAGATGCACGACGTACTGGCGCACCGGCTGAGCCTGATCGCCCTGCACACCGGCGTCCTGACGACCAGGAACGAGCAGTTGCCCGAGCCGGTCGCGGCCCGTCTGACCCTGCTGCGCACCGCCTCCACCGAGGCCCTGGCCGATCTCCGCGACATTCTCGGGGCCCTGCGCGATCCCGGGGCCGAGCGCGCCGAAGCCGCTCCCGTCCCCGTCCTGCGCGATGTGGACGAGCTGGTCGAGCAGGCGCGGACAGCGGGACAACGGGCCGAGCTGCGGGTCGAGGGCCGGCCCGAGCAGGCTCCGGCCGCGCACCGGCTGGCCGTCTACCGCCTCGTCCAGGAGGCGCTGACCAACGCCCGTAAGCACGCCGGGGGTGCCCCGGTGCGCATCCACCTCGGCTACCTGCCGCCCGCCACCACCGTGGATGTCACCAACGCGCCCGGCAGCCCGGCCGTGCACGCCGTCGCCTCCGGTTTCGGGCTGGTCGGTCTGCGCGAACGCGTCACCGCCCTCGGCGGCCATCTGCACGCGGGCCCGGGCGGGGCCGGCAGCTGGCGACTGGCGGCCCGTATCCCCCACCCCTCCCCGGCGCTCGCCGAGTCCACCAAGTCCCACGAGTCTTCCGCGGCCTCCGAGTCCTCCGCGAATTCCGCGACCTCCGAGCCCTCCGAGTCCTCCAAGCCCCCCGACCAGAACGGCACCCCCGCATGATCCGCGTCATGATCGCCGACGACGACGCCCTCGTCCGCCTGGGCCTGGCCGACCTCCTCGACGGGGACCCGGGCATCGAGGTCGTCGCCCAGGCGTCCGACGGACTGCACGCCGTCGAACAGGCCACCGCGCACCGCGTCGACGTCGCCCTGGTCGACGTACGCATGCCCCGCATGGACGGCATCACGGCCACCGCCCGGCTGCGCGCCCTGCCCCACCCGCCGAGGGTGATCACGCTGACGACCTTCGATCTCGACGAGTACGTCTACGACGCCCTCGCGGCCGGGGCCGACGGCTTCCTGCTGAAGGACACCGATCCGGCCGAGATCCTGCGCGCCGTCCACCTCGTCGCCGCCGGCTCGGCGATGCTCCACCCCAGCGCCGCACGCCGTCTCATCGACCGCTACCACCGGTCGGGCGGGCCGCAGGCGACCGCCGCCCGGGCCGGGCTCGACCGGCTCACTCCCCGGGAACGCGACGTGCTGGCCCTGCTCGCCCAGGGGGAGACCAACGCCGACATCGCCGCCCGGCTCGGCATGCGCGAGAGCACCGTCAAGGCCCACGTCAGCCGCATCCTCACCGCGCTGGAGGTCACCAACCGGGTGCAGGCGGCCCTGCTGGCCCGCGACGCGGGGCTGACGGCCTGACCCCGGCGACCTGTTCTCCTGTTCCCCGCCGTCCAATTCCCTTCCCTTGCCCGGCGGTTCACGGCTGAATACAACGGTTGCACGCACCACGCGCACCACCCATGCCACGTCACCGACGACACCTTGGGAGCAGCAGCATGTGCGAGGACCACCACGAGGACCACCACGAGGACAGCCACGAGGACGGCCGGGGCGGGCTCGCCCGGCGGGCTCTGTTCGTGACGGGAGCAGCCGCCGCGCTTACGTTGGGAAGCGTGAGCTTCGCCGCAGCCGCCGAGGGCGGTCAGGAGAGCAGGACGCTGCGCGGCACGCTGCCGCCCGGCTCCCCCGACTTCGTGTACGTGCCCGTCGAGGTCCCGGCCGGGGTCCGGGAGATCAAGGTCTCCTACACCTACGACCGTCCGTCCGTCCCGGCCGGCACGACGGGCAACGCCCTCGACATCGGCATCTTCGACGACCGGGGCACCGATCTCGGCGGCCGGGGCTTCAGGGGCTGGTCGGGCGGCGCACGTACCGAGTTCTTCGTCCGCGCCGACGACGCGACGCCCGGCTACCTCCCGGGCCCGGTGCGCGAGGGCACGTGGCACATCGCGCTCGGCCCGTACACGGTCGCCCCGCAGGGCCTGTCGTACGAGATCACGATCACGCTGACGTACGGCGAGCCGGGCGAGGCCGTCCGGCCGGTGTATCCGCCCGAGCGGGCCAGGGGGCGGGGGCGTGCCTGGTACCGGGGCGACTGCCATCTGCACTCCTGGTACTCCGACGGCCGCCGCACTCCCGCCGAGATCGGGGCCCTGGCGCGGGCCGCGGGACTGGACTTCATCAACTCCTCCGAGCACAACACGCACTCGGCGCACGCGCACTGGGCGGAGGTGGCCGGGGACGACCTGCTGGTCATGCTGGGCGAGGAGATCACCACGCGGAACGGTCACGTGGTGGCGATCGGCACCGACCCCGGCACCTTCGTCGACTGGCGCTACCGGGCCCGCGACAACCGCTTCGGCCGGTTCGCCCGCCAGATCCGCCGCGCCGGGGGCCTGGTCGTGCCGGCCCATCCGCACGCCACCTGCGTCGGCTGCAACTGGAAGTTCGGCTTCGGCGAGGCGGACGCGGTGGAGGTGTGGAACGGCCCCTACACGCCCGACGACGAGGTGACGCTGGCCGACTGGGACAGCATGCTCGTGGCGTCGGTGCGGGGCGAACGCGGCTGGATCCCGGCGATGGGCAGCAGCGACGCCCACCGCGACCCGGACCCCGTCGGCAGCCCCCAGACGGTCGTCCTGGCCGACGACCTGACCCGGGAGGCGATCCAGGAGGGCATCCGGGCGGGGCGGTCCTACGTCGCCGAGTCCGCCAGGGTCTCGCTGTCCTTCCGGGCGTCCGGCGGGCGCGGCGAACACGCCGGCATCGGCGAGCGGCTCACCGTCGGCCGCGACACCCCGGTCACCGTCCGCCTGGAGGTCACGGGCGCCCCGCGCTGCACGGTCCGCTTCGTCACCGACCAGGGCGTGGTGCACACGAGCGCGCCGCTGCCGGTGGCGGGTGCGGGGGTCGTGGAGTGGCGCTCGACGCCGTCCTACGCGGCGTACGTACGGGCCGAGGTACGGCACGAGGCGGCGGCGGGGCCGATCCCCGGGCCGCTGGCCGCGTTCACGAACCCGGTTTTCCTGGGGCGTTAGCGACGTTCTGCGACGGTCCGGGCTCGGCGCCCGGACCGTCGCGCCGGTGGTGGCCGGTCTGGAGCGGTGATCAGATGTACCCCCTGCCCGCAGTCATGTGCGAAGGAGTCCGCTGACGATGTCCCGCCTCGCCGACGCCAGGTTCCGCGCCGCCACCGCCTTCCAGCGCCGCATCAATCCACTCCTGCGCCGCCTCCCCCTCCAGACGGTCATCGAGACCAGGGGCCGCGTCTCCGGGCTGCCCCGGCAGACACCGGTGGGCGGGCGGCGCGTCGGCGACACCTTCTGGCTGGTGTCGGAGTTCGGCGAACGGTCGCAGTACATCCGCAACATCAAGGCCGATCCGCGGGTACGGGTACGGGTCCGGGGACGTTGGCACACGGGAACCGCCCGGCTGATGCCGGACGACGACCCGGTGACCCGGCTACGGCGACTGCCCCGCCTCAACGGCCTGGGAGTGCGGGCGTTCGGCACGAACCTGCTGACGGTGCGGGTGGATCTGGACACCTGAGAGACGTCACCCCGGCCACACGATCGCCTGCACCTCGCTGTAGGCGTGCAGGGCGTAGGAGCCGACGTCCCGGCCGACCCCGCTCCTCTTGAAGCCTCCGAAGGGTGCCTCCATGTTGCGGCCGACGGTGTTGACCCCGACCCCGCCGGCCCGCAGTCGCCGGGCCACCCGGAAGGCGCGGGCCACGTCCCCCGACCAGACGTAGTCGATGAGGCCGTAGTCGGTGTCGTTGGCCAGTTCCACACCCTCCTCCTCGTCGTCGAAGGGGATGACGGCCACGACCGGGCCGAAGATCTCCTCGCGGGCCACGCGCATGTCGTTGGTGCAGTCGGCGAGGAGGGTCGGGGCGATGTAGAAGCCCGGGGAGAGGGCAGGGCGTTCGCCGCCGACCACGACCACCGCGCCTTCCTTGCGGCCCAGTTCGACGTACGACTCCACGCGGTCCCGGTGCGCCGCCGAGATCACCGGCCCGACGACGGTGTCCGGCTCGCCGGGGTGCCCGACCTTCAAACGCCGGGCGTAGACGGCAAGTTGATCCACCAGCCGGTCGTAGACGCCGCGCTGCGCCAGCACCCGCGTCGGTGCCGTGCAGATCTGGCCGCTGTAGAAGGAGAAGGTGGTCCCGATCCCGGCCACGGCCGAGCCGAGGTCCGCGTCGTCGAAGACGATCGCCGCGCCCTTGCCGCCCAGCTCCATCAACTGCCGTTTCATACCGCGCCCGCACACCTCGGCGATGCGCTGCCCGACGGCCGTGGAGCCGGTGAAGCTGACCATGTCGACGTCCGGCGACCCCACGGCCGCCTCGCCGACCTCCGTACGCGATCCGCTGACCACGTTCACCACGCCCGGCGGCACGCCCGCCTCCTGAAGCGCCTCCGCCATCCGGTAGACCGACAGCGGGTCCTGCGGGGCGGGTTTCACCACCACCGTGTTGCCCATGGCCAGGGCCGGGGCGACCTTGCCTGCCGCGTTGGCCCAGGGGTTGTTGTACGAGGTGACGCAGGTGACGACCCCGACGGGCTGACGGACGGCCAACGCGCCCATCACACCCGCCCTGCCCATGGGTCCGGCCTCGTTGATCTGGGGCGGGATCGCCCACTCGGCGGGCTCCACGCGCGCGTAGCGCCGGAAGCGGGCGGCGGCGACCCCGACCTGCATGGCGCGTGCGGTGGCCGTGGTCGCGCCGGTCTCCGCCCGGGCCAGCTCCGCGTACGGCACGAGACGTTCCCGGATGACGTCCGCCGCCCGGCCGAGGACCGCCGCCCGTTCCTCCGGCGAGGTCCGTGACCACGGCCCGAAGGCCTCGCGGGCCGCGGCACAGGCCGCGAGCACCTGGTCCCGCGAGGCCTCCGGCGCCCACCCGGCGGTCTCCTCGGTCGCCGGGTCGATCACCGCGTAGTGCCCACCGTCCGGCTCCGCCCAGGAACCGCCGACGAACAACACCTGGCGTGCCGTCGCCCCTGTCGTCACCTGGTGCTCACCGTCTCCGTGTCCCGGCCCGAGCGCAGCACGCGCCCCGGTACGGCGCCCGTCACCACGTCGTCCCGGATCGCCTCGACCCCGTTGACCCACACGGCCCGTACACCCAGCGCCCGGGAGTCCAGCCGGGGGCTGTCACCCGGCAGATCGTGCACCAGGGTGGCCGGGCCCGCGTCGATCCGCTCCGGGTCGAACAGGACGAGGTCCGCGTGCCAGCCCTCCCGCACCCGCCCCCGCTCCCGCAGGCCGAAGAGCCGGGCCGGGTCGTCGGTCAGCATCCGCACCGCCTGCTCCAGACCGACCAGTTTCCGGCCCCGCAGACAGTCCCCGAGGAACCGGGTCGTGTACGGCGCCCCGCACATCCGGTCCAGATGGGCGCCCGCGTCGGACCCGCCGAGCAGCACGTCCTCGTGCTGCCAGGTCTCCGCCCGCAGCGCCCAGGACGCCGGGTCGTTGTCGGTCGGCATCGGCCACAGCACGGTACGCAGTTCATCGGCGGCGCAGATCTCCACCAGGCACTCGAAGGGCTCCTGGCCGCGCTCCTCGGCGATGTCCTTCACCACGCGCCCGGTCAGCCCGGCGTTCGCGTCGCTGTAGGTGTCGCCGATGACGTACCGCCCGAAGTTCGACAGCCGCCGGAAGACGCCCGCCTCCTTGGAGGTGGCCCGGCGCAGCAGCTCCGCCCGCACGTCCGGATCGCGCAGCTTCTCGATCCGCTCGGGCACGGGCAGCGCGAGCACCGGACCCCATCCGGGGATGAGATTGAGCGCGCAGAACGTACCCAGTGACATGTTCATCGGCGTGAGGATCGGCATGGTCAGCGCCACGACCCGGCCGCCCGCCTTCCGCGCCTGCTCGCTGGCGAGGAGCTGCCGGGGCACGCGCTCGGGAACGGACGCGTCGACCGTCAGCACGTTCCAGTTCAGCGGCCGCCCCGCCACCGCGCTCATCTCCACGAACAGATCGATCTCGGCGTCGCTGAACTGATCCAGACAGCCCGCGACGATCGCCTCGATCTGTGTGCCCTCGTGCTCACCGACGGCCCGCGCGAGTGCCAGCAGTTCGGCCGGCCCCGCGTGCCGCGAGGCGACCGGCCGCCCGTCGCCGTCCGAGTGACTGGTCGACTGGGTGGTGGAGAACCCCCACGCCCCGGCGTCCATGGCCTCGCGCAGCAACCGCACCATCTCGGCGAGCTGCTCCGCACTCGGCTGCCCGCCCACCGCCTCCGGCCCCATCACATACCGCCGCAGCGCGCAGTGCCCCACCATGAACCCGGCGTTGACCGCGATCCGCCCCTCCAGGGCGTCCAGATACTCCCCGAAGGAATGCCAGCTCCACGGCGCCCCCTCCTCCAGCGCCACCAGCGCCATGCCCTCGACCTTGGACATCATGCGGCGCGTGTAGTCGGCGTCCTCGGGGCGGTCGGGGTTCAGCGGCGCGAGCGTGAACCCGCAGTTCCCGCCCGCGACGGTGGTGACACCGTGGTTGAGCGAGGGCGTGGCGTACGGATCCCAGAAGAGCTGGGCGTCGTAGTGGGTGTGCGGATCGACGAACCCGGGCGCGAGGACGAGGCCGGTAGCGTCCTCGGTGGTCCTCGCCTCTTCGGTTGTCGTCCCGATGGCAGCGATACGACCGTCCCGTATACCGATGTCGGCGGTGAAGCCGGGCGCACCGGTCCCGTCCACGACGGTCGCGCCCTTGATGACGTGATCGAGCATGAGCACTCAACTCCCTTGAGTCCGTTGCCTTCTCAGGGGCGCGGGGAACTGCGCGACAAGCCACGACGCACCCGCACCCGCCAACGGCGATCAGGCAGCACCGCGGAACCGCGAAGTCCGATGCACAGGATCCGTATCGATCTTGGGAATCACGTACTCCCCGACCAGCCGGATCGTCTGCAACGTCTCCTCCTTCGGCACCCCCACCGGCAACCCGAAGCTCAACTGATCCGCCCCGGCCCGCTCCCACCGCTCACACTGCCGACGCACCTCGTCCGGATCCCCGCAGATCAGCAGCTCCTCCTCGATGAGCACCTCCACGAACTCCTCGGTGTACTCCGGCAGCGTCTCGGGCCACACCGGAAATCCCTCGGGCCGCGGAAACGTGTCGTGGTACCGGAACACCAGCGAGGGCAGATAGTGCAGCCCGCCGCTCGCCGCGATCCGCACGGCCTCCGCATGGGTCGGCGCACAGATCGCCGTGGTCGTCACCATCACGTTGTCGTTGACGAAGTCACCCACCGGCTCCGCGTCCACGATCGCCGACTTGTACTGCTCCAGCACCCACTCCATGTCGGAGACCTTCTGCACGCTGAAGCCGAGCACGCCGAGCCCCTTCCTCGCGGCCATGGCGTACGACGGCGGCGACCCGGCCGCGTACCACATCGCCGGGTGGGACTTCCCGTACGGCTTCGGCAGGATCTTCCTCGGCGGCAGCGACCAGTGCTTGCCCTGGAAGCCGGCGTACTCGTCCTGGAGCCACATCTTCGGGAACTCGGCGATGGTCTCTTCCCAGAGTTCCTTGGTGTGGTTCATGTCGGTGATGCCCGGCAGGAACCCGAGGATCTCGTGCGACCCGGCGCCCCGCCCGCTGCCGAACTCGAACCGCCCCTCGCTGAGATGGTCGAGCATGGCGACCTTCTCGGCGACCTTCACCGGGTGGTTGACCGGGGCGAGCGGGTTGAAGATCCCCGAGCCGAGATGGATCCGCTCGGTCGCGTGCGCCAGGTACCCGAGGAAGACGTCGTTGGCGGAGAGGTGCGAGTACTCCTCCAGGAAGTGGTGCTCGGAGGCCCAGGCGTACTTGAAGCCGGACCTGTCCGCCTGGATGACGTACTCGGTCTCCTCCATCAGCGCCTTGTGCTCCGCGAGCGGGTCGGTCTCGGCCCGCTTGCCGACGTATCCCTGTACGAAGATGCCGAATTCCAAGGAGGTTCACCGCCCCGGTACTAGTTCTGACGATCCGTCAGATGCGTGACTCCGACTGTTCCACCGGCCCCCGGGAGCGTCAATAGCTGACGGTGCGTCAGATAATGGTCACCCCGGCCAGCCACCCGCCGTCGATCACGAACGGCTGCCCCGTGATGTACGACGAGTCCTCCGAGGTGAGGAACAGGGCGAGCCGGGCCACCTCCTCCGGCTGCCCGACCCGCCCCAGCGGCACGAGCTTGCGGTAGAGCCGGTCGACGCCCTTCGCCGTCTCCTTGAGATCGGCGTCCGGGTCCAGCCGGGCCGGGTTGGACATCGCCGTGTCGATGGCGCCCGGGCAGACGGCGTTGACGCGTATCCCCCGCCCGGCCAGCTCCAGCGCGGCGACCCGGGTCAGCCCGAGAACGGCGTGCTTGCTCGCCGCGTAGGCACCCACGGCCGCCATCCCGGTCAGGCCCGTGTAGGAGGCGGTGTTGACGATCGTGCCCCCGTCGGCCATCTCCGGGGCGACCGCCCTGATGCCGAGGAAGCAGCCCACCTGGTTGACCTGGACGACCTGAATGAACTCCTCGAGGGGCGTGTCGAGGAGGGAGTTGAAGCGCAGGATGCCGGCGTTGTTGACGAGCCCGTCGACATGCCCGTAGACCTCCTTCGCCGCCGCTACGGCGGCCTGCCAGTCGTCCTCCCGGCCCACGTCGAGATGGACGTACCGGGCGCCGATCTCCTTCGCGAGGGCCTCGCCCTGGTCGTCCAGTACGTCGGCGACGACCACACGTGCCCCCTCGGCGGCGAACAGCCTGGCCTCCTGCTCGCCCTGGCCGCGCGCGGCGCCGGTGACGATGACGACCCGTCCGTCGAGCTTGCCCATGGCTCTCCTCACAGATGGGGGGCGACCTCGGCGCCGAACGCCGCGATCTGGTCGGTGAGTTCGGTCCGGCTCCGACTCCGGAACCGCACCTGGATCTGGTGCACACCCATCGCCCGGTAGGCCCGCAGCGACTCGGCGAGCTCCTGCGGACCGCCGGAGAGGGTCCGGCGGCCCACGTCCC
This sequence comes from Streptomyces sp. NPDC050546, assembly GCF_044457425.1. Classification (NCBI taxonomy): domain Bacteria; kingdom Bacillati; phylum Actinomycetota; class Actinomycetes; order Kitasatosporales; family Streptomycetaceae; genus Streptomyces; species Streptomyces sp. NPDC050546. Next base: position 268,738 of record NZ_JBITGX010000003.1, on the reverse strand, counting down.
AGCGGGGCGCGCCCACGTACAGCGGCTCGGTGATGGCGCCGACGGTGAACCCGCCCCGCGTATGGGACTTCTCGCGCAGCTCCCTGATCCGTGTGATCTGCGCGGGCAGCCGGTCCCTCGGATCCCCCTGCGGCAGCCAGCCGTCGCCCTTGAGCGCGGCCCGTCGCACGGCGGCGGGCGAGGAGCCGCCGACCCACAGAGGGACGCGGCCCTGTGCCGGGCGGGGCCGCTGGCCGAGCCCCTCGAAGTCGTACAGCTTGCCGTGGTGCTCCGGGAACTCCTCCGGCCCCAGGGCGGCGCGCAGGGCGTCGATCGACTCGTCGAGCACGGCCCCGCGCTGCCGGAAGTCCACGCCCAGGGCCTCGAACTCCTCCTGGACGTGTCCGGCGCCGACCCCGAGGACCAGCCGGCCTCCGCTGAGGTGGTCGAGCGTGGCGTACTGCTTGGCGGTGAGCAGGGGGTGCCGCAGCCCGACGATCGCGACATGGCTGAGCAGCCGGACGCGTTCGGTGGCGGCGGCCAGGAAGGAGAGCGTGGCGACGGGGTCGTACCAGATCGTGCTCATCGCGGCGGCCAGCCTGCGCGGGATGCCGACGTGGTCGCAGCCCGCGAGATAGTCGAACCCGGAGCGGTCGGCGGCGCGGGCGATCTCCAGCAGGTCGTCCGGCCCGGCCTCGGCCTCCCACCCCTCCGCGTAGAGGGTGCTCTGCGACTGGACGGGAAGCTGCATCCCGTACCGCAGGCTCACCGCGCACCACCGGCGCCGCCCGGCCACAGCCCTTCCTCCGTGAGCCCGAGCAGCTCGATGGCGTTCCCCCGCACGATCCGCTCCACGACCTCCGGCTCCAGATGCCCCATCTGCGCCTCGCCGACCTCGCGGGACTTGGGCCAGGTGCTGTCGGAGTGCGGGTAGTCGGTCTCGTACAACACGTTTCCGACGCCTATCGCGTCCAGGTTTTTCAACCCGAAGGCGTCGTCGAAGAAGCAGCCGTAGACGTGCTCGGCGAACAGCTCGGACGGCGGCCGGTGCACCTTGTCGGCGACGCCGCCCCAGCCCCGGTTCTCCTCCCACACCACGTCGGCCCGCTCCAGGATGTAGGGGATCCAGCCGATCTGCCCCTCGGCGTACATGACCTTGAGGCCCGGGAACTGCTCGAACTTGCCGCTCATCAGCCAGTCGACCATCGAGAAGCAGCAGTTGGCGTAGGTGATGGTGGAGCCCACGGCGGGCGGGGCGTCGGCGGAGGTGGACGGCATACGGCTGGAGGAGCCGATGTGCATGGCGACGACCGTGCCGGTCTCGGCGCAGGCGGCGAGGAAGGGGTCCCAGCCGTCGGTGTGGATGGAGGGGAGCCCGAGGTAGGGCGGTATCTCGGAGAAGGCGACGGCGCGGGCCCCGCGCGCGGCGTTGCGCCGGACCTCGGCCGCCGCGAGCTCGGCGTCCCACAGGGGTATGAGGGGCAGGGGGATGAGCCGCCCCTGCGCGGCCGGGCCGCACCACTCCTCCAGCATCCAGTCGTTGTAGGCGCGGACGCAGAGCAGGCCCAGCTCGTGGTCCTTGGCCTCGGTGAAGGTCTGGCCGCAGAAGCGCGGGAAGGTCGGGAAGCACAGGGCGGACTGGACGTGGTTGACGTCCATGTCGGCGAGCCGGGCCGGGACGTCGTAGGAGCCGGGGCGCATCTGCTCGTACGTGATGACCTCGAGCTTGATCTCGTCCCTGTCGTACCCCACGGCGGTGTCGAGGCGGGTCAGCGGGCGGCGGAGGTCCTCGTAGACCCACCAGTCACCGACCGGGCCGTCGTCGCCGGGCTGTCCCATCACGGGCCTGAAGCGCCCGCCGAGGAAGGTCATCTCCTTCACGGGCGCCCGGACGATCCGGGGTCCGACGCCCCGGTACTTCTCCGGAAGCCGGTCCTGCCAGACGGTCGCGGGCTCCACGGTGTGGTCGTCCACGGAGATGATCAGCGGAAACGAGCTGTCGTGGGTGTCCATGGCGCTCACGGTAGCGCTGATCTGACGGATCGTCAGCTAGCCCTGTCTCTCCGACCGCGAGAGTTGGGCCGGGCTCGGGCGGGCCGGCCCCAGCCGCGCTCAACCGACTGGCGACATCGGTCGGGTTCGTCTCCCGCACCAGCGAACAGTGCGGTCAGCATGGGTGCGCCGTGAGCCAGCGCTTCGTGCGGCAGGGGGCCGGTGGCGACGAGGGACGCGAGTCCGTGGCCGATGGTCCAGCTCTGTGTGGCCAGTTCCAGCGGGTCGACCTCGTCGCGGAAGCGGCCGTTCACCTTGGCCCGTTCGATGGCCTGGACAAGACGGTGCAGGGTTTCGTCGGCGGCGCCGGTGTCTTCGAGGTCGAAGCCCGCGTCGAACATGACGCGGTAGAGGTCGGGGTTCTCCAGGGCGTTGGCCAGGTAGGCGGCGCCCAGTGCGGCGAGGTCTCGTACCGGGTCCGCGGACTTCTTGACGGCGGCGAGCCGGGCGGTCAGGCGAGTGAAGCCTTCTTGCCGCATTGCTTTCCAGAGGCCGTCCATGCCGCCGAAGTAGGTGTAGACAGCCATCGTTGACACGCCGGTTCCGGCGACCAGGGCGCGCAGTGTGACCGGTTGCCTTGTCCGCAGCATCTGTGCGGCCCGGTCGAGCAGCAGGGAGCGGACCGCTGGATCTTTCGTCCTCGCCATGGCCTCACAATACATAGCGTCGCTATGCTTTGATGAGTGCTGATCTTGCCGCTCCCGACGCCATGAGGAAGAGGCCGTTCATGTCTGTGACGTTGTTCAATCCCGAGGGATTGCCGAAGCCCGAGGTCTACCGACAGCTGTCGGTCGCCACCGGATCGAAGCTGGTGTTCCTCGCGGGGCAGGTCGCCCGCGACGCCGACGGCCGGCCCGTGGGCCAAGGGGACTTCGCCGCTCAGGTCGAACAGTGCTATCTCAACATCAGCACTGCTTTGACCGCGATCGGCGGTTCCTTCGACGACGTGGCGAAGCTGACCGTCTACGTCGTCGACTGGAGTGCCGACAAGATGCCGCTGCTGGGTGAGGGGGTGGGCCGGGCGGCAGCGAAACTCGGCATCGATCCGGTCAAGCCGATCACGCTGCTGGGAGTCGCGGCGCTGGGGGAACCGGACCTTTTGGTCGAGGTCGAAGCCACTGCGGTCATCGAATAGCCGTAGCACCAGGAGCAGGGAGACTCCGGGGCTGACGATGCCGAGTCGGGGGGATCTGACGGACGGCGAGTGGGCAGTGGTGGAGCCGCTTTTGCCGGTGAGCAACAACTGGTGCGGCCGGTGGCGCGATCACTCTGCATGATCGGAGAGACAGGCCCCAGGTGGCGAGCACCGACAACTGGAGCGTTCGGGCACCGTCCACATCCTCACAGCTGGGCACGCCCGCACCCCTCTCGCCCATCTGCTCCAAGTCCGGCTCGGCCGTCACCTCAAGGTGATCAGTGCCGCCCGGATCTCCGCGATCATTCGGTCGGGCTCCCGGAACACGTCCTGGGCGGTGAAGCGCAGCAGACTGCGCACCTCGGGGCACTGGAGGACCTGATTGAAGCGGGAGACGTCCTGGCGGTGCGCCTCGCGGGTGCCGTGGTAGGCGTACCCCTCGATCTCGACCGCCAGCCCCTCACGCCGGAAGAGGAAATCGAGGACGACCCGGCGGCCGGCCGGGGTGAACAATTCGATCTGGCTCTCGGGCCGGAGACCGGCGTCGCCCATGCGCAGGCGGGCTATCGTCTCCGCCGGTGACCCGGCCCGGGGGTCGCACGACCCGAGCCGGCGGCGGGCTCTCGCCGATCCCTGCGAGGGGAGGGCCAGGACCTCTGCCACCGCCTCCAGTTCCACAAGCGGCGCCCTCCGCACCCCGCCGACCCTCCGGTAGGTCACCGCCGACTCCAGGGCGACGAGCGCGTCGTCCCTCGGCAGGGAGCGAAGCAGGTCGGTGAGCGTCCGCACGGGGCTGGTGAGCCGCAGGCCCTGCCGCAACGCCACGTCCCCGGGTTCGAGGAGCATCCGCCGCACGCGCACGCCCTTGGCCTTCCCGCGGAAACTCAGGGCCGGATCGATGAACTCCAAGGGCGCCTCGCTGGTCGGGGCGAGGGTCTCGATCCACCACAGGGCGGCAGCGGAACGGTGGCTCACCACGAGCCGGGGGGTGAGGAGTTGAACGGCTCGGAGCCGGGCAGGAAGGTCCGCGACCCGCCCCGGTTCCAGCCAGGCCCCGGCATGAAGCCGGCCCCAGCCCTCCGCCCGGAGGGCACAGGTGAGGCTCCGCGCGGGCCAGCCGGCCCGAAGAGCACGGCAGGTGAGCAGTACGCCGCCCTGCGCCAGTTCCCGCAGCGCCGTTCGTTCTCCCATGCCGCCAAGATCGCAGGAAACACGGCAGGCGTTTGCGCCTGTGGATAACTCCCGGGCTCAGCCCTTCAGGGAGGTGAGGAAGGCGGTCCAGGCGGGAGTCCGGAAGAGAAGCACCGGTCCGGTCTCCGAGGCCTTCGAGTCCCGGACCGGCAGCACGCCGGGCTGCCCGTCCGCGACCTCGACGCAGTCGCCGCCGCTGCCGTTGCTGTAACTGCTCCTGCGCCACACAACCGTGCCCAGGTCACCTGCGGTGATTGCCATCTCGGTAGTCCTCTGCCGCTTGTTCGATCATGGTCAGGGACGCCTCTGGCGGGAGTGCCGCGGCCCTGAGCAGATCGTACGACCGGCGGTAGTTCTTCACGAGGGGCGGATAATCGATGAGTTGGCCATTGTGGAGGCCCTCCGTGTAGGCCACCGGCGGGGCGTCCGGGAACGTCATGATCTTCATCATGCCCATCATGCAGGGGTGGGCGTGAGCCGTTTCCGGGACGATCTGCAGAACGCCCTGCGTGGAGCGGACCACGTGCGCGATGTGCTCCAACTGCGCGGCCATCTCCCCCGGAGGGAGCAGGGGCTTGCGGACCAGACCCTCGTGCAGGATCGCCCAGAACGCCGGGTGTTCCCCGCCCGCCCAGATCTCCGCCCGCCCCAGACGGGCACGGACCTGCTTGTCGACCGTCTCGGGGGCGAGCCAGGGAAGCGACGTGTGGACCACCGCCTCCGCGTAGGCCTTGGTCTGCAACAGTCCGGGCACCAGCATCGGCGCCCACTCCTCGATCGTCTCCGCGTGCCGCTCCATCTCCGCCACGTCCGCGAAGTACTCCGCATGCCCCGACTGCCGTGCCCGGCGGGCGTCTTCGCAGCGCCGCTCGAAGAAGCCGTCCGTCTTCAGCACCTTGTCGACGTGCCGGGCCAGATCCAGCGGCATACGCCGCTCGCCGCGCTCGATCTGGCTCAGGAACGGCACACCGCGAAAACTCCCTTCCGTCAACTGCTCCAGGGTCAGGCCCGCCAGCTCCCGCTGGTAGCGCAACTCGGCGCCGTAGAAGGAGGGAACGTTGGCCGACGCGTCGGGGTCCTTGCGTGAGGGCACAGCTCATCACCGCCGTTTGCCAGTTGCTCTTGCGCAGTCGAAAGCGCTCCCACAGTAGGGGACTTGGCGGCACTGTGTGACTGATTCGTCACAGACCGCATGCGATCAAGGGAAGGGCCCTCATGCGCAACGCCCGAGCCGCCACTTCGAGCGCCACCTCCTCCAACACGCCCTCCGTCACCCTCGGCGACGAGACGGACCTGTGCGTGGACGACCTGAAGTCCGCCCTCGCCGTACACGGCATCTCACTGCCGTCCCTGTGCGTCGACGTGCCGACCTTCGCGGGCGCGTACGGAAGGACAGCGGGACTGGTCGCGCTCGGCAACTGCAGCACGGAGACGGCGCGGAAGCTGGTCTCCGCGTTGTGGGGAGCCGGCCGGGCCGACGGTTCCGTGCTGCTGGATCTCGATCTGCTCGTCACACCCGAGGTCGTACCCGAACTGCGTCGCACGCTACGGGCGTGCCTGGGTGTCCCCTGCGCCGACGTGCAGTTGTGCGTCACGGAACTGGTCGGCAATGTCATCCGGCACGTCGGGCAGGGTGCCCCGGTGAGGGTGCGCGTGGCGCGTTCCTGCGGCCGGACCCGTGTGGAGGTCAGCGACTCCGACGCCCGCGCCCTGCCCGTCCTGCGGCACGCCAGGGCCGACGACGAGACCGGGCGCGGCCTGGCCCTTCTCGACGCGGTGGCGTTGCGGTGGGGCGTCGAGCAGGGTGAGGCGGGCAAGACGGTGTGGTGTGAACTGGCGGGGGACGAGCCCGCAGCGACCTGATCGGCGGTTGCGGACATGCATCGGCCGCGACGGCTCCCCCTCCGCGCCGCCGCGGCCGAACCCCGTGTGGAGTGGCTTACTTCGTCGGCTTGAACGGCTCCGACGTGGCGTGCAGGTCCTTGGTCTCCAGCGGCTCGTCCGTGGCGTGGAGGTCCTGCTTCTTGACGGCGTTCTCGTCGGTGGCGTGCAGGTCCTCGGTCCCCAGCGGCTCGTCCGTCGCGTGCAGGTCCTGCGGCTTGAGCTCGTCGCCCATGATCGTCAACTCTCCTTGGCGTGGGTCGAGTAGTGAGGTGCGCGGGCCCGCCCGGTCACTCCCCCGAGTCCGACCGGGCGGGCCCATCCGAGCCGCTCACCCTAGTCAGCCGGTGTGCGACCCAGTGCGGCGACCCGTCTGCCCCCCGACGCGACGGATCGACTACGTCAATCATGGCGGGGAGCGATAAACGAACGATGAACGCGGCCGGCCGGCCCCGGGACCTGCCGTCAGGCCGCCTGCACCGGGGACAGCAGCGCGCGCACCTCGGCGGCCTCGGGCGAGCCCAGCTCCTCGTAGATCCCGGCCGCTTCCTGCCAGCAGACCTGCGCCCTGCCCGTCTGCCCGATGCCGCTGAGCGCGCGGCCGAGGACGGTGAGGACGTTGCCGCGCCGCCACTCCCCGCCGATGCCGCGGAGCACGGTGAGTGCCATCTCGGCGTTCGAAGCGGCCTGCGTGGGGCGTCGGGCGGCGAGGTCCAGCTCCGCCAGCCGGAACAGGCTCATGCCCTCCCAGAGGCGCTGCCTGCTGTCGCGGAACACCTCCAGCGCCTCCTGGAGCCGGCCGGCCGCGTCGCCCAGGTCGCCGCTCTGGGTGAGCGCGAGGCCGAGGGCGTAGCGGGCGTTCGCCCCGCGCATGGAGTTGCCCATGGCGTCGTAGATGGCGATGCCCTCCTGGGCCAGCGCGACCGCGCTCTGGGTCCGCCCGGTCGCGAGATGGATCCGGGACAGGTTGCACAGCGCGGCGGCCTCACCGGGCCGGTCGCCCAGGGCACGGAAGTGCTCGATGGCCCGGGAGAGATGCTCCTCGCCGTCCTCGTGCCGGTTCTGGTACAGCGCGATGATGCCGCGCGCGTTGCGGGCCCAGCAGACGGGCAGCAGGTCGTCGGCCTCCTGGGCGAGGTGGATGGCCCGTTCGGCCTCCTGGTCGGCCCGTTCGAAACGGCCGCTCATGTGGTGGACGATGACGACCGTCGTCAGGGCCCGGGCCTCCGCCCGTCTGATGTCCTGCTGCCGGGCCGCGTCCAGCAGGGCCTCGGCCGTCGCCTCGTACTCCCTGGAGTTGGCTCCGGACTCGGAGAGGTCGTGCGCGGCCCACAGCAGATCGATCGCCCGGGGAAGCGTCTCCGCCTGCCCCGCGGACTGCCGTACGCACGCGAGGACGCAGATGGCCTCGGTGTACAGCCAGTCCTGCGCGGCATGCCGGTTCTCGAACCGCAGCCCCGGATACGAGGCCGGTTCGAGGTGGTCCACCAGCCGGTCGCCCGGCCGCTCGAGCGCGTACACGCCCGCCGCGGACGCCAGATAGAAGTCCAGCAGCCGCGACATCGCCGCCGTCCGCTCGCTCGGCGGCCACTCGTCGCGTTCCGCGCACGCACGCGCGTAGAGCCGCACCAGGTCGTGGAAGCGGTAGCGGCCCGGAGCCGCGGACTCCAGCAGGGACGTGTCGACGAGGGACTCCAGAAGGTCCTCCGTGTCCTCGACGGGCAGGTCCAGGACCGCGGCAGCCGCCGGGAGGGACATGTCCGGGCCGTCGGCCAGGCCCAGCAGGCGGAAGGCGCGGGCCTGGGCGGGCTCCAGCTGGCCGTAGCCCAGCTCGAAGGTGGCCTTCACGGCCAGGTCACCGGCCTGGAGTTCGTCCAGGCGGCGGCGTTCGTCGGCGAGCTTCGCCGCGAGCACCGACACCGTCCAGGTACGGCGGGCCGCCAGCCGGGACGCCGCGATGCGGATCGCCAGCGGCAGGAATCCGCAGGCCGCGACCACGTCCAGGGCCGCCTTCCGCTCGGAGGCCACCCGCTCCTCGCCCACGATCTTCGTGAACAGTGCCAGCGCCTCGTCCGGGGACATCACGTCCAGGTCGATCAGATGGGCGCCCGCCAGGTCCACCATCCGCACCCGGGAAGTGACCAGCGCGGCGCAGCCGTCCGTGCCGGGCAGCAGGGGGCGTATCTGGGCGGCGTCGCGGGCGTTGTCCAGCAGGACCAGGACGCGGCGGCCGGCCAGGACCGAGCGGTAGAGCGCCGCGCGTTCCTCCAGGGAGTCGGGGATCGCCGAGTCGGCAGTGCCGAGCGCGCGCAGGAACGAGCCGAGGACCGTCTCCGGCTCCGCCGACCGGGCGCCCGCGCCCTGGAGGTCGACGTACAGCTGCCCGTCCGGGAACGCAGCGCGCGCCTGGTGGGCCACGTGCACGGCGAGGGTCGTCTTGCCCACGCCGCCGATGCCGGCCAGGGCCGAGACCGCCATGACGCGGCCCTCGGCGGCGGTCAGGATCTCGCCGAGCTCGCGGACGAAGCCGGAGCGGCCGGTGAAGTCCGGCACCGTCGCAGGCAGCTGGGCCGGGCGGACCGGGACGGAGGCGGGCTCGGCGGCCGGGGAGGAGGGCTCCGCGAGGCCCGGGTCCGCCTGGAGGATGCGCTGTTGCAGCTCGCTCAGGCCGGGGCGCGGGTCCACGCCCAGTTCGTCGGCGAGCAGGCGACGCGTGTCGGCGTACACCGCGAGGGCCTCCGCCTGACGGCCGCTGCGGTACAGCGCCAGCATCAGCAGCTCGCGGAGCCGCTCGCGCAGGGGATGGTCGGCGGTGAGGGCCGTGAGCTCCGAGACGGCCTCCGCGTGGCAGCCCTGCTCCAGGTCCATGTCCAGGCGGGACTCGAGGAGCTGGAGCCGCCATTCCTCCAGGCGGACGCGCTGCGCCTCGGCGTACGGGCCCGGTACGCCGGCCAGGGTCTCCCCGTCCCACAAGGCGAGGGCGCGCCGCAGTGTGTCGCGGGCGTGGCAGAGGTCGCCCGCCGACCTGGCCTTCTCCGCCTCGGTCGCCAGGTCCTGGGCGACGGCCAGGTCGAGGGCGCCCTCGGCGAGACCGCGTACCGCGTAGCCGCCGGACTCGCTGACCAGGACGCCCGGGTCGAGCACCTTGCGCAGCCGGGAGGCGTACGTCCGCAGCGCCGCCAGGGCCTGCGAGGGCGGTTCCTCGCCCCACAGGGCGTCGATCAGCTCCGCGGCCGTGGCCGTACGGCCCTCGCGCAGCAGCAGGGCGGCGAGCAGGGCGCGTTGCTGGGGGGAGCCGGTGGTGATCGGCGTGTCGCCGCGCGAGGCGCGTACCGGTCCGAGCACGCCGAAGCGCAGCGTCGTCGAGGCCACCGGTTCCGCCGGCTCCTGCGAGGAGTCCGGACGCCGCTGCTCCGGTACGCGCGGCACACCGTCCGGTACACCGTTCATGCAGTCCCCCTAGACATCCTGAGCAACCACGCCAGTTTGCCTTGTGCACGGCGGATACGTCAGCCGTGGGAGACACCGATCACAGGGCGACGCACGGGAGTCCACAAGGTCCGCACACTCTCTCCGCACCTGAAGGAGCAGGGGCCGTTTTTGAAGGGGAGTTGGAGCCTTTGGGCGCGCTGCCCAAGCGCCGTGCCCAGGTCAGGACGTGGCAGGAGTGCCCAGATGCTCCAGTTGACGGGTTGCGTCTCCGGGGCGTGGCCGCGGACGGGGCGTCAGAATGGGGTCCGCCAGATCAGCACCAGCCGACTCAGACGCGAAGGTGGCCGCATGCCCGGCGAGCAGCCCCAGTTGTACGAGACCCTCGACGAGCGGTTCCGGAGCGGCCGGTGTCAGGCCGGGGATTCGCGGCTGGAGGTGCTGTACGAGGGGTGCCGGTGGGCCGAGGGGCCGGTGTACGTGCCCGCCGGGCGGTATCTGCTCTGGAGCGACATTCCCAACGACCGGCTGCTGCGGTGGGACGAGACCACCGGGGCCGTCGGCGTCTTCCGCTCCCCGGCCGGGTATCCGAACGGCAACACCCTGGACGGGCAGGGCCGGCTCATCACCTGCGAGCAGGGCGATCGGCGGGTGACCCGGACCGAGCACGACGGGTCGGTCACCGTGATCGCCGAGCGGTTCCGGGGGAAGCGGCTCAACAGCCCGAACGACGCCGTCGTGAAGTCCGACGGGTCGGTGTGGTTCTCCGACCCCGAGTTCGGGATCTCGAGCGACTACGAGGGCCATCGGGGCGAGAGCGAGATCGGCGCCCGGAACGTCTACCGCGTCGACCCCGGCAGCGGCGAGGTGCGGCTGGTGGCCGACGGCTTCCAGGGGCCCAACGGGCTCGTGTTCGACCCCGGCGAGCACCGGCTGTACGTGTCGGACAGCCTCGCCAACCACATCCGCGTCTTCGACGTCCAGGACGACGGGACCGGCCTGACCGGCGGCGAGGTCTTCGCCGAGTGCGCGAACGGCAGCTTCGACAACATCCGGTTCGACGACGCGGGGCGGCTCTGGGCCGGTGCCATGCACGGGGGCGTGCACTGCTACGACCCCGACGGCACCCTCCTCGGCCGTGTCCTGGTCCCCGGCACCGTCGCCAACATCCGCTTCGGCAGCGCCCGGCGGAACCGGATGTTCATCGCCGCCGACACCACCCTCTACTCCCTCGTCATGTCCGTGACCGGGACCCCGGCCCTGCCGCCGGTCCGCCCCTGAGCCCGCAGCGCCCCCTTCAGGACCTTCCCGCTCGCGTTCCTCGGCAGTTCCGCCACGAACTCCACCGCCCGCGGGACCTTGTAGTTCGCCATCTCCCGGCGTGACCAGGCGATCAGGTCGTCCCCCGTGACCAACGCCCCCGGGCGCCTTACGACATACGCCCTGCCGACCTCCCCGAGCCGGGCGTCCGGTACGCCGATCACCGCGACGTCCGCCACGTCCGGGTGCAGGCCCAGGAGCTGCTCTATCTCGGCGGGGTAGGCGTTGAAGCCGCCGACGATGAACATGTCCTTGAGGCGGTCGGTGATGCGCAGGTTGCCCTCCGGGTCCAGGACGCCGACATCGCCCGTGCGCAGCCAGCCGTCCTCCGACAGCACCTCGGCGGTGGCCGATTCGTCCTCGTAGTAGCCGGTCATGACGTGGAAGCCGCGGACCAGGACCTCGCCCGGCGCCCCGGGTTCCAGGGGCCGCCCCCTCGGGTCCACGACCTGTACCTCCGTGCCGGGGATGGCCCGGCCCGACGTCGACGCGATCACCGTCGGGTCGTCGCCGCGCCGGCACATCGTGACGACGCCGCTCGCCTCGGAGAGGCCGTACGCGGTCAGGACCGTGCCGATGCCGAGTTCGGCGCGCAGGCGCTCGACGAGCCGCAGCGGCACCACCGCCGCTCCCGTCACCACCAGGCGCAGGGCCGACAGGTCGTGCGCGTCGCGTGCCGGGTGGTCCAGGAGGGACTGGAGGAGGGTCGGCGGGCCGGGGAGTACGGAGACGCGTTCCGCGGCGATGTTGGCCAGGACCGTGTTCACGCCGAACACCGGCTGGGGGATCATCGTCGCGCCCCGCATCAGGCAGGCGATCACCCCGGCCTTGTAGCCGAAGGTGTGGAAGAAGGGGTTGACGATGAGGTACCGGTCGCCTTCGGCCAGGCCCGCCAGCTCGCTCCAGCTGTCGTACGCCCGCAAGGTCTGGGCGTGGGTGATGACCGCGCCCTTGGGGCGGCCCGTCGTGCCCGAGGTGAAGATGATGTCCGACGGCCAGGAGGCCTGTATCGCCCTCGCCCGGTCCCGGACCTCGCCCTGACCCACGCCCTCCCCGCTCGCCAGGAAGTCCTTCCAGGTGAGGAAGTCGGCCGGGGCGTCCTCGGAGAGCACGACGACGCGCTCCAGGGCCGGCAGGCCGGGCAGCGGGCCGGCGCCCGGGCCCTGCCCCGCCGCTCGCCGCAGCGACGCCACGTACGACGTGCCGAGGAACGTGCCCGTCACGAACAGCAGCCGCGCTCCGCCGCGCCGCAGGACGTCCGCCGCCTCCGCGCCCTTGAACCGGGTGTTGAGCGGCACGAGGACCGCGCCCGCCGAGACGGCGCCCAGGGCGCTGACGATCCAGTCGAGGGTGTTCGGCGCCCAGATGCCGACCCGGTCACCGGGCTCCACCCCGTTCGCGAGGCAGGCCGCCGCCGCGCGCTCCACGCGGGCGCCCAGCTCGGCGTAGGTGATCCGGGTGCGGCCCTCGACGACCGCCTCCGTGCCCGCGTACCGCTCGGCCGCCGTCCTGACCAGGTCCGGAACGCTTGCCCATGCCGTATCCGCTCGCACCGTACGCCTCCCGAGGAAAGAGGAGCTGACTGACCGTCAGATTATCGGTAATCTGACACTCTGTCAGCGACGGCTCGGCCCGGAGGTGCGCGCACCATGGCAGCAGGATCGGGTGGCCTCAAGGACGCCACCGCCATCGTCGGCATAGGCCAGACCCCCTTCGCCAAGCGGCTCCCCGAGGACGAACGCACCCTCGCCTGCCGGGCCGTGCTGGCCGCACTCGACGACGCCGGGATCGCGCCCGGCGAGGTCGACGCCCTCGCCTCCTACACCATGGAGGAGACGGACGAGGTCGAGCTGGCCAAGGCCTGCGGCTTCGGGGACCTCACCTTCTTCAGCAAGGTCGGCTTCGGCGGCGGGGGTTCGTGTGCCACGGTCGGCCATCTCGCCGCCGCCATAGCCGCCGGGCAGGCGAACGTCGGGGTCGCCTGGCGGTCGCGCAAGCGGGGCAGCGGGCCCCGGCCGTGGACCAACACGGCCGTCCAGCTCCCGACCCCGGCCCAGTGGACCCGGCCGTACGGGCTGCTCAGACCCGTCGACGAGATCGCCATGCTCGCCCGGCGCTATCTGCACGAGTACGGTGCCACCCGCGACCACCTGTTCAACGTCGCCCTGGCCTGCCGCAACCGCGCCAACCAGAACCCCGCCGCGATCATGTACGACCGCCCTCTCACCCGCGAGATGTACATGACGTCCCGCTGGGTCAGCGAGCCGCTCTGCCTCTTCGACAACTGCCTGGAGACGGACGGGGCGCTGGCCTGTGTGGTCGTCTCCGCCGAGCGGGCCCGGGACTGCCGCCGGGAACCCGTCTACGTCCACTCCGCCGCCCAGTCGCTCCCCGCCCAGCACCACGGCATGGTCAACTACTGGAACGACGACCCCCTCACCGGCCCCGCCTGGACCGCCGCGCGGCATCTGTGGAAGCACTCCGACCTGGCCCCCGAGGACGTGGACGTCGCCCAGATCTACGACGCCTTCACTCCCCTGGTCCTGCTCTCCCTGGAGGGCTACGGCTTCTGCGGGCGCGGCGAGGGCGGGGCGTTCACCGAGGGCGGCGCGCTGGAGACCGGCGGGCTGCTGCCCGTGAACACCGGCGGGGGCGGCCTGTCCGAGGCCTATGTGCACGGCTTCAACCTCATCAACGAGGGGGTGAAGCAGCTGCGCGGGACCAGTACCGCGCAGGTGCCTGACGCCTCCGTCTGTCTGGTCACGGCGGGTGAGGGGGTCCCGACCTCCGCCCTTCTGCTGAGGAACTGAGGAGTTGCCGATGCTGCGTCCCGTCACCGACCCCGACGGCGCCCCCTTCTGGGAGTACGCCGCCCGGGGCGAACTCCGCGTCCAGGCCTGCGCCGGCTGCGGCGAACTCCGCTTCCCGCCCCGGCCGTGCTGCCCGCACTGCCAGTCCTTCGCGTCCGAGTGGCGCCTCGTCTCGGGCGGCGGCCGTGTCTGGTCGTACGTCGTTCCGCATCCGCCCCTGCTGCCCGACTATGCGGAGCTGGCGCCGTACAACGTGGTCGTCGTCGAGCTGGACGAGGCGCCGCGCGTCCGGCTCGTCGGCAATCTGGTCGCCGGACCCGGTGAGCCGATCGACTCGCTCCCGGTGGAGGGGATCCGTATCGGAGCCCGGGTGCGGGTCGTCTTCGACGAGGGCCTGCCGCGGTGGGTCCTGGAGCGGTCATGAGCAGCGTGCTCGTCAGCGGGGACAAGGACAGCGGGGTGGCTGTCGTCACCCTCAACCGGCCCGACCGGCTCAACGCGATCGACCTGGAGACGGCCGACCGGCTCGTCGACGTCTGGCGGGAGTTGCGGTTCGACGACACCGTACGGGCCGTCGTACTCACGGGGGCCGGGGAGCGCGCCTTCTGCACCGGTATCGACCGGGACACCGTGGTGCCGCAGCCGAACTCGCCCTACGCGCAGGACGATCCGCTGCTGGGCGTCGGGCCGAAGGCGAACGACCTGTGGAAGCCGGTCGTCGCCGCCGTGCGCGGGATGGCCTGCGGGGGCGCCTTCTACCTGCTCGGCGAGGCGGAGTTCATCGTCGCCGACACCACCGCGACCTTCTTCGACCCGCACACCACGTACGGCATGGTCAGCGCCTACGAGTCCGTCCTCATGGCGCAGCGCATGCCCTACGGGGAGGTCGCGCGGATGGCGTTGACGGGGTCGGCGGAGCGGATCTCCGCGCGGCGGGCGTACGAGGTGGGGCTGGTCTCCGAACTCGCCCCGGAGGGCGGGGCGACGGCGGCGGCGATCGCGTGTGCGGCCGTGATCGCCGGGCATCCGACGGAGGCCGTGCAGGGGACCGTGCGGGCGTTGTGGGCGGCGAGTGCGGCGGGGCGGGAGCAGGGGTTCGCGCAGGCGCCGCATCTCATCGCGCTCGGGAACGCGGCGGGTGAGCGGCAGGCCCGGCTGTTCGCCGGGCGGGGGCATGCGCACCGGTTGCGGTAGTAAAAGTCGTTTACTCATACACGCGTATGCTCGACCCGTGGTTGAGCATCGGATGATCGACGTGAACGGCATACAACTGCACATCGCGGAGCAGGGCGAGGGCCCGCTCGTGGTGCTGCTGCACGGTTTCCCGGAGTCCTGGCACTCCTGGCGGCACCAGTTCGGGCCGCTGGCCGAGGCCGGTTTCCGGGTGGTCGCGCCCGACCAGCGCGGGTACGGCGGCAGTGACCGGCCCGAGGACGTGTCCGCGTACAGCATCTTCCACCTGGTGGGCGATGTGGTCGGGCTGATCCACGCGCTGGGCGAGGAGCAGGCGTTCGTCGTCGGGCACGACTGGGGGGCGCCGGTGGCCTGGCACACCGCGCTGCTGCGGCCCGACGTGGTGCGCGGGGTGGCCGGGCTGAGCGTGCCGCCGCCCTTCCGTGGCGGGCAGCCGCCGCTGAAGACCATGCGGGAGCGGTTCGGCGGGCACTTCTACTGGAACTACTTCGAGGAGCCCGGCGTCGCGGACGCCGAGTTCGGCGCCGACACCCGCACCGCCCTGCGCAAGCTGCTGTACTCCGCATCGGGTGACGCGCCGAACGCCGGCCGCCCGGAGCAGGCCCTGGTCGAGGACCTGGAGCGCGGCTGGCTCGCGGACTCCCCGAACCCCGAGGTGCTGCCCGACTGGCTCACCGAGGCGGACCTCGACACCCTCACCGAGAGCTTCGAGCCGGGCTTCACCGGCGCGCTCAACTGGTACCGCAACCTGGACCGCAACTGGGAGCTGACCGCCCCCTGGCAGGGCGCGGTGGTGTCCCCGCCCGCGCTGTACGTGTACGGCGACCGCGACCTGGTCCCGGCCTTCCCGGGCACGCCCGAACTGATCGAGGCCCTCCCGGAGTTGATGCCGAACCTGCGGCGCAAGCCGGTCGTGCTGCCGGGCTGCGGCCACTGGACGCAGCAGGAGCGGCCCGCCGAGGTGAACGAGGCACTGATCGACTTTCTGACGGAACTGCGGGGCTGAGAGCCCCTGGGACGCGGGTCGGGCGGCCGGTCTCACCATGGCCGGCCGCCGGGCCCGGACCGTCCGTCACGGCCGGCCACCGCGTGGCGACCGGCGCGTACCCGGCGTAGCGTCTTGGGTGAGAGCGGTGATCGGGCTGCCTTCCCGAAGCGAACCGCTCCCCGTAGCGACGGCCGCCGTCTGGAACCCTTCCGTGCGCCGGTACGACGGCCGTCCCGGACGCGTCACGCGGTGCGTGCCGTGCCCGTGCCCTTCTCCGCGTCCAGCGCGTACACACAGCGGTCCTTGCTGCACGCGTACACCACCCCGTCCCGGACGACCGGGGAGCCGGTGATCTCGCCGCCGGTGGCGAGCTTCCAGCGCAGCCGGCCGTCGTCGGCCTTGAGGGTGTAGAGGAGATGGTCGGTGGAGCCGAAGTGGATGCGGCCCTCGGCCACCGAGGGGGCGCCCACGATGTCGCCGCCCGCCTGGAAGCGCCACTTGGGTGTGCCGGTGACCGCGTCGAGGGTGTAGAGGCCCTTGCCGCTGCCCACGTGGACATGACCGGCGGCGACCAGGACGGGCTCGACGGAGGCGCGGGACTCGGTGGCGATGCGCCAGCGGTCGCGGCCGTCGGTGGCGTCGAGGGCGTAGACCGTGCCGAGGTAGTCGGCCAGGTAGATGCCGCCGCCGGTGACGGCCGGGCCGGGGACGAAGGTGGGCGGCGAGAGGAAGGCCGCCGGGGCCTCGAAGTGCCACTTCACATGTCCGGCGGCCGTGTCGAGGGCCAGGACGCGGGTGCCGGCGCAGACGTACACGTAGCCGTCGGACGCCGGGGTGACCCGGACCGGGACGCCGCCGCAGGAGGCCGCGTCGCCGATCGGGTACGACCAGCGCTCGTCCCCGGTGCGGGCGTCCAGGGCGCGCAGCCGGGCGTCCTGCCACACGTAGACCGTGCCGTCGTGCAGGGCGGGTCCGGCCTCGGGGGACTCGAAGTCGGTCTGGCAGCCGGTGATCTCCCAGAGCTTCTGGCCGGCCGATGCCTCCCAGCCCTGGACGCCGCCGCCCCGGGTGCCGGTGACGACGGTGCCGCGGCCTGCCTGGAGCGCGTAGACCCAGGCGTCCGTCTGAAGGCGCCACAGGTCGGCGCCCTCACGGGCGTCCAGGGCGAACAGCGTGGGCCCGTCGGAGGCGTGGATACGCCCGTCGGCGACCGCCATGGACCAGGCGACGTCCCGGGTCTTGAAGCGGCGGCGGCCGGTGCCCACGTCCAGGGCGTGCACCTCGAAGGAGGTGACGTAGACGAGGTCGCCGTCGACGGAGGGGGTGCCCCAGACGTCGTTCGACATACGGAAGCGCCAGGGCCGCCAGCCGCTCGCCTCGGGCGGCACGGCCGGGGCCGGGGGCGCTGCGACGGCGGGGCCCACGGCCGGGTCCGTGCCGTTGACGCCGGGGCGGGGCTTGGACCAGGAGGCGGCGAGGGCGGCCTCCGGAGGGGGTGCCTTGACGGCGGCGGCACGGACGTCGGCGACGCGCGGGCCCGGGCCGATGGGCACCTGGGCGCCGGCCAGCCGGACGGGGCCGGTGTCGGGGCCGCCGCCCACGGGAGCGGCCACGGAAGCGGGCGCCGCAACGGACGCGGGCGCCGGGACGACGGGGTCGTGCGAGGGCGGGGGCGGGATGGGCGCCGGGCCGGGGGCCGGGACCGGGGCGGGGCGCCCGCCGCCGCTGCGGCCGGCGCCGGGGGCGGGCTTGCCGGCCGGGCGGCCGTTGCGGCGGGACTCGATCAGGCTCACGGCCCGCTCGGGCAGCCACGCGGAGGCGGTGCCGCTGTCGTCGGAGCCGGAGCCGAAGAGGTGGGGAGCGAGCTGGGCCTGGAGGTCGGCCGGGTTGGGGCGGCCCGTCGCCTCCATCTGCATACAGGACTCGATGAGCGGACGCAGCTCCTCCGGGAGGCCCTCCAGGTCCGGGCCCTCGCGCAGCAGCATGAAGACCGTCTCGACCGGGTTGGCGCCGTGGAAGGGCGGGTGTCCGGTGGCGGCGAAGACCAGCATGGAGCCGAGGGAGAAGACGTCGGAGGCACCCGTGACGCTCCGGGAGTCCTTGGCCTGCTCGGGCGACATGTAGGCGGGTGTGCCGACGGCGACGTTCGTCATCGTCAAACGTGTGTTCGATACGCCGGAGGCGATACCGAAGTCGATCACCCGGGGGCCGTCCTCGACGACGAGGACGTTGGAGGGCTTGAGGTCGCGGTGGACGAGCCCCGCGCCGTGGATGGACTGGAGCGCCTCGGCCACGCCCGCCGCGAGCCAGCGCACCGCCTGGGCCGGGAGCGGCCCGCAGTCGTTCACTATCTCCTCGAGGGAGGGCGCGGGGACGTAGGCGGTGGCCAGCCAGGGCACGGCGGCGCGCGGGTCGGCGTCCACGACCGCGGCCGTGTAGAAGCCGGAGACCGCCCGGGCCGCCTCCACCTCACGCGTGAAGCGGACCCGGAACAGCTGGTCCTCGGCCAGCTCCGTGCGGACGGTCTTGATCGCCACACGCCGGCCCGACGCCGAGCGCGCGAGATAGACCAGCCCCATGCCGCCGGCACCCAGCCGTCCCAGCACCTCGAACGGCCCGATCCGCCGCGGATCGTGCTGCGTCAGCTGATCCACCACTCTGCCTGCCACCTCCCCGTACGAGCCGCGCCAAGCCACATGTTCCACGCGACCCCGTGCAGCGTCTCACCACCGCACCGCCATGGCGGCACGCACCCCGATTCTTCCTGGCCGGAGCCGTGGTGGCGAACCCGGCGACGAATGGGGTGTCTCCGTACACACAGGGGCAAAAGATGACCATAGGGCCTACGCCACCGCCTGGTCAGCGGCGCAGCAGAGCGAAGGAGGCCCCCTGATCGTCCGTGACGACGGCCACCGTGCCGTACGAGGTCTCGAACGGCGGGACCTGGACGCGGCCGCCGAGCCGGGTGACGTCCTCCAGCGCGGCCGGTACGTCCTCGACGGCGAAGTGGACCAGGAAATGGGGCGGCATCTCGGCCGGGAAACGGTCGGAGACGGGGGCGCGGCCGAAGTCGGGCTCGGCGTCCGGCCCGAACAGGGCCTCCTGGAAGAGATCGCCGTAGAAGTCGTTGGCCGCCTCGGTGTCCCGCGCGTACAGCTCGGCCCAGGCGAAGGTGCCCGGCTCGTGCCGCGCACCGAAGCCGAGGTGCTCGTCCGGCTGCCACAGGGCGAAGACGGCCCCCTCCGGGTCGGTGACCAGGGCGGTGACGCCCAGGTCACCGGCCGGTACCGGCGCCGAGACGACCTGCCCGCCAGCCGACCGGATGCGCCTCACCAGCGCCACGGCGTCCGGGGTCGCGAAGTACACGGTCCAGACGGTGGGCAGCCGGCCGTCCACCTTGCGGACCAGGGCGGCCACGGGTTCGCCGTCCTTCAGCGCCTCGGTGAAGGAGCCGAACCACTCGTCCTCGAAGGTCCACCCGAAAAGTTCACCGTAGAACCGCTTGCCCGCCTCGACGTCGCGAAGCTGCGCGTCCACCCAGCAGGGGACGCCCTCTGCGTACACCGATGCCCTGTTTTCGGCCATGCGGCCAACGTAACCGCGACGGCCGCGGCCCGCAGACCAGGCACACCAGCCTCCGCGCTCCCTCACACCCCATTTGCAGTCGGCCGAATCGCGCCTCGATCCCGCCTCGGTAAGCTGACGTCATGACAGGACAAGTGCGTACCGTCGACGGCCGTGTGGCCGGCCGGCGTGGGCAGGCGACCCGGCAGAAGCTGCTCGACTGCCTCAGCGAGATGCTCAGCTCCTCCCCGTACCGGGATGTCAAAGTCATCGATGTCGCCCGGAAGGCGGGAACTTCGCCCGCGACCTTCTACCAGTACTTCCCGGACGTCGAGGGCGCCGTCCTGGAGATCGCCGAGCAAATGGCGACCGAGGGCGCCGCGTTGACCGAGCTCCTCCAGGGCCGCTCCTGGGCCGGCAAGGCCGGCTGGCAGACGGCCCAGGAACTCGTCGACGGGTTCCTGGAGTTCTGGCGCAAGAACGACGCCATCCTCCGGGTCGTCGATCTCGGCGCCGCCGAGGGCGACAAGCGCTTCTACAAACTCCGTATGAAGATCCTCAACTCGGTGAACAACTCCCTCGCGGACGCCGTCGCCGAGCTCCAGGCCAAGGGCAGGGTCGACAAGGACGTGAACCCGGCGGCCGTCGCGGGCTCGCTGGTCGCGATGCTCGCGGCCGTGGCCTCGCACCAGAAGGGCTTCACCTCCTGGGGCGTGAAGCAGGCCGAACTGAAGCCGAACCTCGCGCTGTTGGTGCACCTGGGCGTCACCGGCAGAAAGCCGACGAAGTAGCCGCCCCGGCGCGCGTCCGGCCCTTTTCCCTTCCCAAGTCCTGTCTGGCAGGCGGCGGTCCACCCGGGTGGACCGCCGCCTGTCGCGCTTTCCGCGCGCCGCCTGTCACGCTTTCGCGCCCCCTGTGTGATGTCTACCTCCGTACGATTCTGAAGAGCCGTATCTCCCGCGCCACCCGCGCCTGGTACGCGGCGTACGGCGGCCAGAACTCCAGCACCGCCTTCCACGCCGCCGCCCGCTCCTCCCCCTCCAGCAGCCGGGCCGTGACCGGGATGTCCTGGCCCTTCCAGCTGATCTCGGCTCCCGGATGGGCCAGCAGATTGTGACTCCAGGCGGGGTGCCCCGAGCGCCCGAAGTTGGACCCGACCAGGACCCAGCCGCGCTCACCGTCGCCCTCCGGCATGCAGGCCAGCGGCGTCCGGCGAGCCAGCCCGCTGCGCGCCCCGGTGGAGGTCAGCACCACGCCCGGCAGCAGCTGCGCGCTGAGCAGCACCTTTCCCCGGGTGAGCCGGTGCACGGCCCGGTCCAGGGCCGGGAACACATGGGGTGCCACCCGCGCGAACCCCGGGGTGGAGGACACCTTCTGCACGAACCGCACGCCCCTCATCGGCCGGCCTCCTCGAAGACATGCGCCGCGTCGGCGGCCCGCGCCCGCAGCCGGTGCACCGGCCCGAACAGCAGCTCGTCCCCCGCGGCGCGCTTGAAGTACAGCTGTGTGTCGTGCTCCCAGGTGAATCCGATGCCGCCGTGCAGCTGGATCCCCTCGGCGGCGGCCCCGCGCAGGGCTTCGAGCGCCTGGGCGAGGGCGAGGCCGCCGACGGTCTCCTCGTGGGTGGCGGCGCAGGCCGCGTAGTACGCGGCCGAGCGGGCCGCCTGCACCTGGACGTACGCGTCGGCCAGCCGGTGCTTGACCGCCTGGAAGGAGCCGACCGGCCGACCGAACTGCTCGCGCCGCCCCACGTACTCCACGGTCCGCTCCAGCACCCGGCCGGCGGCCCCCACGGCCTCTGCGGCGAGACAGACGGCGGCGGTGTCGCCGAGCCGGGCGAGGGCGGCGAGGACGTCACCGCCGTCGCGCCCCAGCAACTGGGCTTCCACATCGCGCAGTTGAATTCGTGCTTGCGGACGGGTCGCGTCCAGCGCGGTCAGCCGTGTGCGGGTGAGCCCGGCGGCGTCCGCCCGCACGAGGAAGAGCAGGACGCGGGAACGGGCGAACCCCCCGGTGTGCGCGGCGACCAGGAGCAGTCCCGCGCTGTGCCCGTCGAGGACCTGCCCGGCCTCCCCGTACAGCCGCCAGCCGCCGTCCGTCCACCGGGCCTGCACTCCCCCGGCCCGTCCGCCGCCGGCCCACGCCCCGTGCCGGTCGTCCCCGGTGAGTGCGAGGGCGGTGGTGAGGGCGGGTCCCGGTACGGCCAGGGCGGCGGTGAGGGCGCCGGAGGCGATGCGCGGGAGGAGGTCGGCCCGCTGGGCGTCGGTGCCGAGGGCGAGGAGCAGCGGGGCCGTGAGGACGGCCGTGGCGAGCAGGGGTGAGGGGGCGAGGGCCCGGCCCGTCTCCTCGCAGGCCAGGGCCAGCTCGGTGACCGAGCAGCCGACACCGCCGTAGGCCTCGGGGAGGGCCAGCCCGGGGAGGCCGAGCCGGCCGGCGAGGGCGGTCCACAGGGCCGGGTCGTGTCCGTCCGGGGTGTCGAGGGCGGCCCGCAGTTCCACGGGGCCGCACCTCTTGTGGAGGAGTTCGCGCAGGGTGCGGCGGATCTCGTCCTGTTCGGGGGTGAAGCGGGCGTCCATGAGGGAACCACCTCCGCATCTGACGGTGCGTCATATTAGGCCGCCGGGGTGGGGATGCCCAGAGTTCCGGCGCTCCCCCGCACGGGATATCTGATGTACCGTCAGATTCATGGTGGCCTGGAGGAAAGTGGCCGTCGTCGGCGTGGCCCTCTCGGACTGCGGCCGCGTGGACGACGCGACCCCGTACGCCCTGCACGCCCAGGCGGCCCGCCGCGCCCTGGCCGACGCGGGCCTGGACCGGTCGCTGGTCGACGGCTTCGCCTCGGCGGGCCTGGGCACGCTGGCCCCCGTCGAGGTCGCCGAGTACCTGGGGCTGCGCCCCACCTGGGTCGACTCCACCTCCGTCGGCGGCTCCACCTGGGAGGTCATGGCGGCCCACGCGGCGGACGCGATCGCGGCCGGGCACGCGCGTGTGGTGCTGCTCGCCTACGGCTCGACGGCCCGCGCGGACGTGAAGGCGGGCCGCCGCACCGGGACGCTGTCCTTCGGCACCCGCGGCCCCCTCCAGTTCGAGGCCCCCTACGGCCACACCCTGATCGCCAAGTACGCCATGGCGGCCCGCCGCCACATGATCGAGTACGGCACGACGATCGAGCAGCTCGCGGAGGTCGCGGTCCAGGCCCGGGCCAACGCGGCCCTGAACCCGGAGGCGATGTTCCGCACGCCGATCACGCCGGACGAGATCGCCTCCGGCCCGATGATCGCGGACCCCTTCACCAAGCTGCACTGCTGTCTCCGTTCGGACGGCGGGGCGGCGGTGCTGCTGGCGGCGGAGGAGTACGTACGGGACTGCCGCAGGCCGCCGGTGTGGGTGCTGGGGAGCGGGGAGTCCGTGTCGCACTCGGCGATGTCCGAGTGGCCGGACTTCACGGTGTCGCCGGCGGCGGTGAGCGGACGGCTGGCCTTCGAACGGGCGGGCGTCCGGCCCTCGGAGATCGACTTCGCCGAGATCTACGACGCGTTCACCTATATGACCCTGGTGACGCTGGAGGACCTCGGGTTCTGCGCCAAGGGCGAGGGCGGGGCGTTCGTGGAGAAGGGCCGGCTGCGGGTCGAGGGCGGCGAGCTGCCGGTGAACACCGACGGGGGCGGTCTGTCGGCCCAGCACCCCGGGATGCGGGGTCTGTTCCTGCTGGTGGAGGCGGTGCGCCAGCTACGGGGCGAGTGCGGAGACCGGCAGGTGCGACGCGGCGACGGCTCCCTGCCGCGGCTGACGGTGGCGTCGGGGACGGGGGGCTGGTTCTGCTCGTCGGGGACGGTGGTGCTGGGGGCGGGGTGAGGGCAGGGAACACGGGCGCCGAAGCCGGTGTTGGGTTCGTCATAAGGATCTGAGCGAGCCGCTGGAGGAGACCCGCAATGGCCCTGACCCGCGAAGAGCGCGAACAGTTCCTGTCCGAGCCGCATATCGCCGCACTCGCGGTCGACGCGGGCGCGGGCCGCGCCCCGCTCACGGTGCCGATCTGGTACCAGTACGAGCCCGGCGGCGACATCTGGATCATGACCGGCCAGGACTCCCGCAAGAACGAGCTGATCAGCGCGGCGGGCCGGTTCTCGCTGATGGTGGACCGGCTCGAACCCACGATCCGCTACGTGTCGGTCGAGGGCCCGGTCGTCGACACGGCCCCCGCGACCCTCGACGGACTCCGAGAGCTCTCGGCCCGCTACCTCCCGGCGGACAAGGTCGACGGCTATGTCGACTTCGCCTGGAAGAACCACGGAGAACAGCTGGTGCTGCGGATGCGGCCCGAGCGGTGGGTGTCGTCGGACCTGGGACAGGTTTGACAAGCACCCACAAGCACCCACAAGCACCCCCGGGTGACAATCGGCCCATGGCACCCGATCTTCACGAGCTGCTGAGGTCACTTCGCGTCTGGGACCCGCAGTCCACACACCTGCCGCCCTTCGACCCGGCCGCCGCCCCCGCGACCCCGCTGCCGCTCTTCACCGAGTGGTTCGCGGCGGCGGTGGCAGCCGGGCAGAGCGAGCCGCACACCATGTCCCTGGCGACCTCGGACGAGTCAGGCCTGCCCGACGTACGGATCGTCATGCTGCACGGCGCGGACGAGACCGGCTGGTCCTTCGCGTCCCACGCCGGCAGCCGCAAGGGCCGGCACCTCGCCGCCCGCCCGTACGCCGCGCTCGGCTTCTACTGGCCGGTGCTGGGCCGCCAGGTCCGGGTCCGCGGCCCGGTGACGGCCGCCCCGTCCGCCGACGCCCAGGGCGACCTGCACGCCCGCTCGACAGGCGCCCTGGCAGCCGCGCTGACCGGCCGCCAGAGCGAGCTCCTGGACTCGGTGGAGGACCTGGCCCGGGCATCCGAAGCGGCCTGGGAACGGGCCCGCGGCGAGCCGGAGGCTCCCGTACCGTCCTGGACCCTGTACCGGCTGCGGCCGGAGGAGGTGGAGTTCTTCCAGGGCGACGAACAGCGACGACACGTACGCCTGCGCTACCGGCGTGCGGAGGAGAAGGACGGGTGGGCGCGGGAGCTGCTGTGGCCTTGAGGGGCTGCCGGGGTCTCCGTCAGACCGTGCCCAGGGCGGAGAACAGGAAGTAGACGGAGAACGCCATGGCCGCCACGAACAGCGTGACGCCCGTCCAGATGTACCGGTCGAGGAGACGCAGCCGCCGGTCGCGGAACTCGCGGAAGCCCCTCTCGTCGCTCACGGTGGCGAGGGTGGGCACCAGTGCCAGGATGAACGCCACGCCGGCGAGCAGAAAGAGGATCATGGGCAGCACGCTCAGCCGCCCGGCGAAGGAACCCGAGATCCCCTTGATTCCCACGTAGTTGAGCACCGCCGTATAGACGGGGATGGCGCCACTGCTGGTGGCCAGCATGGTCCGGCAGAAGTCGAGTGCCGTCGTACGTGACGCCTTCTGCCATTCGGCACGTTCACCGCCGCCGTCCGGTGCCACCGCTTCCCCCGCGGCCGCGGGCTCGGGAAGCGCGACGGTCACGGTGGCGCCCGCCGAAGGGTCGACGGGGCCCAAGTAGGTCTCGTTCTCGCGGAGTTCCAGCTCGACGACGATGGGCCCACCCGTCGTCGGGCAGGTCAGGCCGGCGCCGGCCGCGGCGCCTCCGAAGGTGAGAACGGCACGTCGGCCGAAGCCCAGTGCGAACCGGTGCCGCTCGGCGCAGTGGGGGCACCGCTCCACGGTGTACTGCTGAATGCGGGCGATGGGAACCGTCGGATCTGACACACTTTCATGTTATGTGCTGAGTAACGTATTTAGATGGAAGAAATTCTGTTCTCCGGCGCCGGACCGGGCCGACAAGAGCCGGACGAGGCACGTGCCCGCGCCGTGCCCCGTTCGCTGGGTGTCGAGATCCTGGAAGCGGCGTTCGCGCAACTGACCGGCACCCCGGAGGGGCGGGAACTCTACGGCGACCCGCACCGGGGCGCCACGCTGGAACAGACCTGGCGCACTTACGGTCTGCTGTCCGGCATGCGTCCCATCTGCCTTCTCGCGGCAGGGCGACCCGAGGTCCCGACCGCCGCGATCGAGCGCGTGATCGTCTTCCCTCCGGCCGCCCTGGTCGACCTCCTGGCCCAGGCCCTCATCACGGGGGACGCCGGGGGGACCGCCGTTCAGGTGTACGACGGCCGCTCCGGACACTGCATCAACCTGCTGGCCGCCGACGTCGATTCAGTCCTCTTCCACGATCCCTGGCCGGGCCGCTCCCTGCTGTGCCGCGAGCACAACGCCGCGGGGGTGAACGCGGTGGAGCACGGGAACGGCTGGGTCATCTCCAGGGCCGATCTCGCCAAAGTCGTCTTCGCGGCCTTCCTGTGGCCCTCGGAGTGGGGCGACCTCTCCGGGGAGCCCACCCTCGTGCCGTACGCGGATCTGCGGGGCGGCGACTTCTTCGACTTCTTCCACGTGCGGGAGACGGCGGACGGCCGTACGACCGAGGCGGACGGAACGAAGGTGCGCCTCAAGACCGGTGGCTTTCAGGAACACGTGGACCTCGTGCTCGACCTGGACGCGCGTGAGCGGGTGACCCGTGCGGAACTGTGGCTGCGCAGAGAGTGGATGGCGAACCTCAACCCGTTCGCGAAGGACATCGCCAAGAGCTTCGTGGGCGGTTTCGTCACCGAGCGCGGAGGCGAGCGGGCCGCCCCGATCGTCGAGCTCCTCTGGAACCTGGGCAGGCTCGACGAGGCCACCGCCGAGCGCGTGCTCGGGGGCGACGCCCCGGAGTGCGCGATCGTACGGGCGTACCTCGGACTCCAGGAGCGGGCTTTCGCCGCACTGGCGACCGAGACGCTGGACGCCGAGAACACCGACCGGGAGGGCGTCGCCTGGTTCAAGCTGACGTTCACGTTCTGGTGAGACCCGTGGCGCTATCCGAAGTCGTACACCGCGAAGTCCGCGACCGCCCGGTACCCGATCCGCTGGTACAGCCCGTTGCTGGTCGGGTTCGCCAGGTCGGTGAAGAGCAGGACCTCCTGGGCGCCGGAGGCGAGGGCGGTGCGGCTGGTCTCGGCCGTGGCGGCGCCCGCGTAGCCGCGGCCGCGGAGGTGGGGCGGGGTGTAGACCGGGGCGACGCGGGTCTGGCCGGCGACCGGAGGGGTCCTGCCGGCCATGGCGACGGGCGTGCCGTCCGGGGCCTCCCAGAGGGTGATGCCGCCCTGTTCGAGGCGGGCATCCACCCACTCGTCCGCGTCGCTGATGGTGCCCATGCCGATCGCGGCGCTGAACTCCGCGTGCCAGCGGACGAGCAGGGCACGGTCCGCCTCGACGGCGGTCCGGGGAACGCCGGGCGGTGCGGGGTCGGGCACGGTCAGGGTGCCGAGGCGGTAGAGCCGCTGGCGCTGACGGAGCGTGGCCGTGGCGCCCGTGTGCCGCTGCCAGGCCTCGGTGAAGGCGGCGGCGGTGTCGCGGTCGGCGTTCACACCGGGCAGTCGCTGCCCGAGAGCGGCCAGGCGCGCCGCGAGGGTGTCGGCTTCCTCGGGGGTGAGGGCGGTGAGGTTCAGCCAGTGGGGCGGAGTGCGGAAGAACGACGCCCGGACGGCCCCCTCCCGCTCCAGTACGCCGAACTCCGGCACCCCCTCGCCGTAGACGTGCCGTCCACGGGTGCGCAGCGTCTCCGTGACGTTCAACGGGACGGTGTGCAAGGCAGGTTGGGAGCGGAGGAAGGGTTCCGCGCGGGCGAGGAAGTCGTCGAGGTCCTGGGTGAGGTGCCAGTCGTCGGTACGCATGCCCCATGGTGCCGCCCGCGCCCCCGCCGGCACCTCCGAATTACGCCCGGGTGTCCACTCCCGCCTCCGGTTCCGGGTCCGTCGCCAGCCGCGCGTGCAGATGGGCGTCGCGGAACGCGTCGTGCCGGTCCTCCTCGAAGATCGCCCCGCGCAGGGTTCCCTCGTACGGGAAACCGCATCTCTCGGCTATCCGGCACGACACGTCGTGACCGACCGCGTGGTCCAGCTCCAGCCGGTGCAGGCCGAGTTCGGCGAAGGCCCAGCGGGTGGCGAGCAGCAGGGACCGGGTGGCGACGCCTTGGCCGCGGGCCTCGGGGAGCACCCAGTAGCCGACGCGGGCGACCTTCAGGTGGTACTTGATCTCGTTGACGCCGATGTGCCCCAGGGGTGTATCGCTGCGCGCGTCCGCGACCCGGAACGACACCGACGTGCCCTCCACGGCACTCTGCGCCCGCGCGAGCAGCGACTCCCGCGCGCTCGTCCGGTCCGTGACCAGCCGCAGCGGGGTGTTCCAGCGCCGGAACTCCGGATCCCGCATGCCGCGCAGCCATGTCTCGACGTCGGCGCCGGACGTGGCGTCCCAGGG
This sequence comes from Streptomyces sp. NPDC050546, assembly GCF_044457425.1. Lineage (NCBI taxonomy): Bacteria > Bacillati > Actinomycetota > Actinomycetes > Kitasatosporales > Streptomycetaceae > Streptomyces > Streptomyces sp. NPDC050546. The sequence continues at coordinate 240,832 of NZ_JBITGX010000003.1, read as the reverse complement.
GCGAAGACGGAGGCCGTGGCCGCGGAGTTCGGGCAGAGCGGTCGAGAACGGGTCGCGTATGGGGGCCATGGGGCCATTCAAGCCCGTGGGGAAGGAGGGGTCACCTCCCTTTGTGATGCCGAAGTGGGCTCCTCCTGGCTGGAGGAGCCCACTTCGCGGACGGGTGAGGGGCTATTCCGTGCGCTATTCCGTGCGCTATTCCGTGCGCAGGCCTTCCGGGCGCATCATCCGCAGCAGGGGCGGCAGGCTGAGCAGCGTGACCACGCCGACCACGGCCGCGCCCACGCCGGTCATGGTCAGGACGCTCTCCCAGTCCATGGCCACCGGTGTATCGGTCATCTTCAGCAGCACCGAGCCGAGGGTGACACCCACCGTCGTGGCCAGTACCAGGCCGAGACCGACCGGGAGGGCCGTCTGCCACAGCACCGACAGGCTCAGTGTGCGGCGCCGGGTGCCGAAGGCGACCAGCGCGGAGAGCAGCTTCCTGCGCTCGCGCAGTTGCTCCAGCTGGGAGACCAGCAGACTCGCGCCGATGAGTGCCAGCACAAAGGCGGAGCCGACGAACAGGCCGGTGCGAATGGAGGCGTACTTGGCGTCCTCCTGGGTCGCCACCCAGGTGTAGGTGCTGGTCAGGGGGTCGATCCGGGCGGCGACGTTGCGTACGTACTCCCGTGAGTCCGGCACCGACGGGTCCAGACGCAGGTAGACCCCCTCCGAGACCAGCGCGGGCGCGGCCTCGGCGGGCAGGGCCGCGGGGGTGACCAGCAGGCTGTTGGTCTCCACCAGTGAGTCCTTGCGCGCGTCCACCACCCGCACGTTCGCCGGAACGGTCCAGGGCGCCTCCATACCGCGTTCGGTCGAGTCGCCGTACGACGGGTCGAGGTAGAGCTTCCGGCCGGGCTTCACCACCGCGATCTCGGCGGCGTTGCTGGGGTCTTCGTAGTGGTTCCTCGTCCGCGTGACGAACACGTCGCCGTCCTCGCAGGAGGGAAGCGTGGCGAGTTCGCGCAGGGCGGTGCAGTTGCCCACGGTCAGGCCGCCGCTGTGCTCCGGATCGAGACGCGTCTGCCCGTACTCCAGGTTGGCCAGGGACACCGCGGCCCGTACCCCCTTGGTGCCGGTGAACTCGCGCTCGACACCCGACAGGGGCTCGCGGTCGCTGAACTCGACCTGTATCCCGACCCGGCCGGGGTCCTGGCCGGTGGCCTTGGTGTACTGGCTCTGCGTTCCCGTGAACAGCATCTGCAGGGCGATGGCTCCGGCCACGGCGACGGCGATGCCGTTGACCATGCGTGCGGCGGTTCCGCTGCTCAGCTGGAGCCTTCGTACCGCGAGCTGCCAGGACAGCGCGCCCTTGCCGAGGCGGACGACGACCGCCTCCACGGCCCAGGGGAGCAGCGCGGTGATGCCGATCAGCAGCAGCAGCACGCCGCCGATGACGTAGTACTGGTTGAAGGCGCCGTTCTCGCGGCCCTTGCCGATCATCGGGTAGAGCATCGCGAGGCCGGCCAGCGGCGGCAGCAGCCGCCACCACAGCCGGCGGCGGCGCTGTGTGGTCGCGCGCACGACGCCGAGCGGTTCCACCACCACGCCGCGCATCGCGAGCAGGGTGACGAGTACGGCGGCGACCGGGACCGCCACCGCGACCAGAGCGGCGAGCGCGGGGGAGGGATCGAGGTAGCTGGGCCAGACGCTCAGGCCCAGCACCTCGGTGGAGCCCAGCGTCTGACGGCCGAGGAGGAAGAAGCCGGTGCCGACGACCAGGCCGAGCAGGGCTCCGGCGAGTGCTTCGCCCGCCGCGATCCGCCGGGTCATGTGGCTGTCCGAGCCGACCAGGCGCAGCGCGGCCAGCCGGCGGTCCCGGCGCTCGCCGCCGAAGCGGACGGCGGCGGCGATGAACACGGCGACCGGGGTCAGCAGCACCACGAACACGACCAGGATCATGAGCAGCAGCACCGGGTCGGTCTTCTCGGGTGCCACGTCCGCGTCCGGTCTGCCGTATCCGGTCAGCCGGTGCACGGGGGAGAGCTCCGTGAGTTTCAGCCCCGAGGCGCCCGCGTAGTAGGCGAGTTCGTGGGAGCCGATGAGTCCGCTCTCGCCGATCGTGCCGGTGATCTTGTAGGGCAGCCGCTCACGCAGCAGCTTGGCGTCGTCCGAGGCGAGCAGGTCCTTGAGCGCCGGGGAGACCACCATCTCGCCCTTGCCCGGGAAGCTTTCGACCCCTGGGGGCAGCGGTGCCCGCTCGCCCTCGGGCTCGACGAGCCGGCCGCGGATGTCGTCGTCGTGCCAGGTGGTGTCGGTGCCGGCGATCAGGACGGTGTTGTCGGCCTTCGGCGGTGCCTTGTCGGAGTAGCTGTAGTCGTAGCGGGCGTCCTCCACCTTGCCGCGGGCGGCGAACACGTTGGGCAGGGCGGTGCACAGCAGGAGCAGTGCCACGCCGAGGCCGACGCCGACGGCGGTGAGCGTCATCCGGACCCAGCCCTCGCGTCCGCCGGTGACGGCGAAGCGTGCCCCCATGGCCAGGTCCGCGGCCCACTGTCGAGGACTCATACGGCGCGCTCCATGGCGCGGGACCTGCCGTCGCGGACGACGATCTCGCGGTCGGAGTAGGCGGCCACGCGGGTCTCGTGGGTGACGAGGACGACGGCGGCGTTGGTCGAGCGGGCCGCTTCGGTCAGCAGTTCCATCACGCGTTCGCCGTTGAAGGAGTCGAGCGCGCCGGTGGGTTCGTCGGCGAACAGCAGGCGCGGTCCGGTGACCAGCGCGCGGGCCACGGCGACCCGCTGCCCCTGACCGCCGGAGACCTCTCCGGGACGCTTGGCCTTGAGGTCGTCGACCTCCAGGCGCTCCATCCACGCCAGTGCGGTCCGCTCGGCGTCCTTGCGGGAGGAGCCGTTCAGCCGCAGCGGCAGGGCGACGTTCTCCACACAGGTCAGCTCGGGCACCAACTGACCGAACTGGAACACGAACCCGAACTCGGAGCGGCGCAGCGCGCTGCGCTGGGCATCGCTCATCTTCGTCAGTTCACGCCCGTTGTAGGTGATCGACCCGGAGTCGGGCGGCACGATCCCGGCGAGGCAGTGCAGCAGCGTGGACTTGCCGGACCCGGAGGGGCCCATGATGGCGACGACCTCGCCGGGGTGGATGGAGAACTCGGCGCCGTCGAGAGCGGTGGTCGGGCCGTACGCCTTGCGCAGGTCCCGGGCGGCGAGCAGGGAATCAGGGGGAAGAGTCGTCATCGGGTCAGAGCCTCACGGAGTCTGTCGAGTCGGGCGGCGGTCAGTTCCAGCCAGCGCAGGTCGGCCTCCAGGTGGAACAGGGCGTGGTCGCAGACGAGCTGGTCGGCCAGGTCGCCCTTGCGTTTGCGGTCGGTGAGGATCCGCATGCTGCGCAGATGCTCCGAGCGCTGGGTGTCGAGGATGTCGGCGGCGTCGCGGTGGGTGAGCAGCGCGAGGACGACCTTGGTGTAGAGGGCCGACTGGAGGTACGGCTCCGGCTTCTCCGGGGTCGCGAGCCAGCGCTCGACGTCGGTGATGCCGGCCTCGGTGATCGCGTACCGCTTGCGCTCGGGCCCGTCGCCCGCCTCGATGCCGTCGACCTCGACGAGCCCGTTCTTCAGCAGGCGGGACATCGTCGAGTAGACCTGGCCGTAGTGGAGCGGCCGGTCGTGACCGAACTTCTCGTCGAAGGCCCGCTTCAGGTCGTAACCGTGCCGCGGGCCGGACTCCAGGAGTCCCAGGAGAGTGTGACCGATGGACATGCCGAGCACTCTACACACTGTGTATACGCAACGTGTATACACGCCATGCATACACGGAGTGCGCGGGCCGTGGCGGGGTGTACGGGAGTGCAGGTGAGGGAGCCGGCAGTCCCGATCGTCACAGTTCGGAGAAGGGGCGGACGCCGGCGCCGCGGCAAGAACAGACCCTCAACGGGCACCGGGCACGATCCGGAACACCGGGACTCCTTCCCGGAAGGCCACTTCCAGGTCCGCCCCGACGGACAGCTGCCTCCCGGACAGCTGCCTCCCGGGCAGTCCCCTCCCAGACAGTTGCATCCCGGACAGTTCCCTCCCGGGCTGCCCCCGCTCCCCCACCACCTCCGTCATCATCCGCGGCCCCTCGGCCAGATCGACCACGGCGGCGACGTACGGCGTGCGTTCCGCGAAGGGCGGCAGGTCGTTGCGGTGGACGACGGACCAGGTGTAGAGGGTGGCCCGGCCGCTCGCGACCTCCCAGGTGACGTCCTCGCTCCAGCAGCGGGGACAGAACTCGCGCGGGTAGTGGTGGGCCCGTCCGCAGGCATGGCAGCGGCGGATGAGCAGCCGGCCCTCGGCGGCCGCGTCCCAGTACGTCCGGGTGAAGGCGTCGGGTTCGGGCAGGTCGAAACGCCCGGTCATCAGAACAGCCCCAGCGCACTGTCCAGCGACCACGTCTGCCAGGACATCCCGAACAGCCCGACCACGGACATCAGCGCCATCATCGAGTTCTGCCCCTGCTCGGCGACGTCGTGGATCATGAGCGTGAGGTAGAGGGAGTTGAGGAGGAACCCGCCGGCCAGGGCGATCGGGGTGAGGAAGCCGGCGATCAGGCCCAGACCCAGGGCGAGTTCCGCGTAGACGACGACGTACGCCATCACCCGCGGGTGGGGTGCGACGACCGCGCCGAATCCCGAACGGACGGCGCTCCAGCGGTGCTCGGCCGCTATCCCGGCCGCCCACTTGATGCCGGTGCCCCGCTCGAACCAGGCCCCGCGGTCCTTGTGCCGCCAGCTCTCCAGCCACCACAGCCCGAGCCCGATCCGCAGTACGGCCAGCCACTCCGCTCCGCCGAGCCAGATCGTGTCCATGCGATCTGACGGTACGTCAGATTCCTGGATCCGCAAGACCTCACGGTGAAGCTATGCGTTCACAATGAGTCCGACAGAATTGTTGGCAATTTTGTCAGCGACTGGCTACGTTCGCTGAGGCAAGCCCGGATCGAGTCCACGGAGGGCGTCAACGTGAAGCACAGGGCAGTCAGGCGCAGGAGCGTCATATGGGGGATCGGGGCGACGGCCGGTGCCGCCGCTGTCGGCGGTATCGCCCTGAACGCACAGGCGTCGAGCGGGTCGGGGTCCGCCTCCAGGGGCCTGGTCTTCGACAAGGACGGCTACACGGAGCAGACGACCACGATCACCGACGCGAACGGTGACGACCACGAGGTCGTCTACCGCTTCTGGAAGGCCGTCACCTATGTCGCCGCGCCGGTCGACGAGAAGTACCAGAGCCTGAACGTCAGCGCGCCCGTGAAGATCGACGGCAAGCCCGTGGACGCGAGCGGCGCGCCCGTCCTCTTCGCCAACTCCGTCGGCGGCTACATGCCCTCGTCCGTCGCGGACGCCACCGGCGTGGGCGGCGGAGGAGGGACCGGCATGCCTCCCGGAGGCGGGGGCAAGATGGTCAGTCTGCCGAAGCTGGCGCTGGCCGCCGGGTATGTCGTGGTCGAGCCGGGCGCCCGCGGCCGGACCCTGAAGAACTCGGCGGGCGAGTACTACGGCACCGCCCCGGCCGCCATCGTCGACCTGAAGGCCGCCGTCCGGTACGTCCGCGCCAACCAGGGCCGTATCCCGGGCGACACCGACCGGATCGTCTCCTCCGGCACCAGCGCGGGCGGCGCCCTGTCCTCGCTGCTCGGCGCCTCCGGCGACAGCCCCCTGTACGAGAAGTACCTGAGGGAACTCGGCGCGGCCGACGCCTCCGACGCCGTCTTCGCCACCGGCGCCTGGTGCCCGATCACCGACCTGGAGCACGCCGACGGCGCCTACGAGTGGAACTGGGGCACCAACGCCGTCCAGGGCACCGGCAAGGCCGTCGACCCGACGGTGTCGAGGGAACTGGTCTCGCAGTTCGCCGAGTACCAGGCCTCGTTGAAGCTGCGCGGCCTCGGCGGCTTCGGCGCGCTCACCGCCCGCAACTACGACACGTACCTGCTCAAGCGGTACATGGAACCCTCGGCCACCGCCTGCCTCAAGGCCCTGTCGGACACCGACCGCGCCGCCTACCTGGCCGGCCACACCTTCATCACCTGGAAGAACGGCACGGCACGCTTCAGCTGGGCCGACTTCCTCACCCACGTCGGCGCCCGCAAGAAGACCGCCCCGTCCTTCGACGCCTTCGACCTGTCCACCGGCGAGAACAACCTCTTCGGCACGGGCACGACCGGGACCCGCCACTTCACCGCGTACGGCCTGAAGCACGACACCACCGGCGACGCCGGCACACGGCTCGACGGCGACATCCCCGCGAAGCTGCGGCTGATGAACCCGATGCCGTTTCTGACCGGGAAGCCCAACAGCCACCGCAGCAGGCACTGGTGGATCCGCCTCGGCACCAAGGACACCGACACCTCGCACACGGTCTCCGCGAACCTCGCCGCCGCCGCGGCCGCGCTGGGCGACGACGTCAGCCACCTCTACTACTGGGACGAGGGGCACGGGGCGAACACCGACCCCGGCGACTTCCTCAGGTGGATCGCCAAGGTGACCGGCTACCAGCGCGGCAAGTAGGCCGCCTCCCGACCGGCACGGCCTCCGGCCTTCCCGTCTGTCACCGGAGGCCGTGCCCACCGGCCACATGTCAGGAGTGATCACCGGTCAGGAGTGATCACCGGCTCACCACAACCGGGCGCCCTACGCCACGAGCCCCACCCTCTCCTCCTACAGCCGTGATCAATCCGCAACCAATTCCGGTCTTGACCGAGACCCATCAAGCGGGCTCGGGATTACGCTCCCGCTCATGGCCGACTCCACGCCCTCCCCACACTCCTCCGCGCACCCCACACCGGACCGCCCCGTCTACGTCATCGGCGGCGGCCCCGGCGGACTCGCCGCCGCGTACGCGCTGCGCGCCCGGGGCATACGGGCCGTCGTCCTGGAGAAGTCCGACCGCGTCGGGGCGTCCTGGCGCCGCCACTACGACCGGCTGCACCTGCACACCACCCGCCGCCTGTCGGCCCTGCCCGGACTGCCGATGCCGCGCCGGTTCGGGCGGTGGGTGTCCCGGGACAACGTGGTGCGGTACCTGGAGAAGTACGCCGAGCACCACCGCCTGGAGATCGTCACCGGCGTCGAGGTGTCCCGGATCGAGCGCGCGCCCGACGGCACGGGCTGGCTGCTGCACGCCACCGGCGGCCGGGAGCTGACCGGCTCGGCGGTGGTCGTCGCGACCGGCTACAACCACACCCCACGGCTGCCGGACTGGCCCGGCCGCGAGGCCTTCACCGGCGAGTTCCTGCACGCCGGGGAGTACCGCAACGGCGAGCCCTACGCCGGCCGGGACGTCCTCGTCGTCGGCATCGGGAACACCGGCGCCGAGATCGCCGTGGACCTGGTGGAGAGCGGCGCCTCCCGGGTCCGGCTGGCCGTGCGCACCGTCCCGCACATCGTGCGCCGTTCGACCGCCGGCTGGGCCGCCCAGTACAGCGGTGTCCTGGTACGCCATCTGCCGGTCGGCCTCGTCGACCGGATCTCCCGGGCGCAGGCGAAGGTGGCGATCCCCGACCTGTCGGCCCACGGACTACCCCGCCCCGACACCGGCCTGTACACCCGGGTGAAGCAGGGCGCGATCCCGGTGCAGGACGTGGGCCTGATCGACGCCGTGCGCAAGGGCAGAGTCGAGATCGTGGCCGCCGTGGAGTCCTTCGAGGGCGGCGGGAAGGTCGCCCTCGCCGACGGCACCTTCGTCGAGCCGGACGCCGTGATCGCCGCCACGGGTTACGTCCGTGCCCTGGAGGACCTGGTCGGCCACCTCGATGTGCTCGACGCCGGCGGCAAGCCGGTCGTGCACGGCGCCCGCAGCCCGAGGACGGCCCCCGGCCTGTACTTCACCGGCTTCACCAACCCGATCAGCGGCAATCTGCGCGAACTGGCCCTCGACGCGGCGAGCATCGCGAAGGCCATCGCGCGGAACAGTTCGGTGTAGGCGGCATTCGGTCCCGGCCGACCCGCCTCCTGGCGCCCCCGCTCGACGGCTTTGCCTGCACGGCCATTCCTGACGTCGCATCGATTCAGTAATCTGACAGAGCGTCAGTTAGCGGCTGTCTCACAGGGAGCGGGCGGAAACGATGCTTGGATCGACCCACGGCACCCTCACCACCGACTCCCGCCGGGCCCGGGCCATCGCCTGTGGCGAGCGACCGGGTCCTGCCGTGCACGGCAGGCCGGCCCAGGAGGGCGACTTCGATGTCAGCGGGCGCCCGCTGCACGCCGACGTACCCGATCTCGACCACTTCTTCCGGCCCCGGTCCGTCGCCGTGATCGGCGCCTCGGACGCCGAGGGGCGCCCGAACACCGGGATCACACGGCAACTGGCCGACTGGGCCGACCGGGTCGGCGCCCGGCTGTACCCCGTGCATCCGAGCAGGCCGTCCGTCTTCGGCCTCCCCTGCTCGCCCTCCGTCGCCGACCTGCCCGAGCAGGTCGACCTGGCGGTCGTGCTCGTCGGCGACCCCCTCCCCGTGCTCGAGGAACTGGCCGAGGCCAAGGCGCGGTTCGCGGTCGTCTTCGCCTCCGGGTTCGCGGAGACCGGCCCCGAGGGCGAGGCCGCCCAGCAGCGCCTGGCCGCCGCGGTCGAATGCTCCGGGCTGCGGCTGCTGGGCCCCAACACCAACCTCAACGCCTTCGAGCACTTCCGCGACGACCTCGACGGCCCCGCGATCGCCCTGATCACCCAGTCCGGCCACCAGGGCCGCCCCGTCTTCGCCCTCCAGGAACTCGGCATCCGCCTCTCCCACTGGGCGCCCACCGGGAACGAGGCCGACCTGGAGACCGCGGACTTCCTCTCCTACTTCGCCGAGCAGCCCGGGATCGGCGCCATCGCCTGCTATCTGGAAGGGCTGAAGGACGGCCGCTCCTTCCTCCTCGCCGCCGACCGGGCCGCCCGGCGCGGAGTCCCGGTCGTCGCCGTCAAGGTGGGCCGCACCGAGACCGGCGCCCGCACGGCCGCCTCCCACACCGGCAAACTGACCGGCGCGGACACGGTGGTGGACGCGGCACTGCGCCAGTACGGCGTGATCCGTGTCGACGGCCTCGACGAACTCCAGGACACCGCGGCCCTGCTGGCCCGGGCCCGGCCGCCCCGCGCGGACGGCGTCGTCGTCTACTCCATCTCGGGCGGCACGGGCGCGCACGTCGCCGACCTGGCGACCGAGGCGGGCCTGCGACTGCCGGTGCTGTCCGAGGCCAGACAGGCCGAGCTGCACCAGTGGATACCCGGGTACCTGAGCGTCGCCAACCCCGTCGACAACGGCGGGCATCCGGTCGGGGACGCACGCGGCCGGAAGATCATCGACGCGATCCTCGCCGACCCCGAGGTCGGCGTGCTGATCTGCCCGATCACCGGCCCCTTCCCGCCCCTGAGCGACCGGCTCGTACGGGACCTGGTCGACGCGGCCGAGCAGACGGACAAGCTGGTGTGCGTCGTATGGGGATCGCCGGTCGGCACGGAACCGGCCTACCGCGAGGTCCTCCTCGGCTCCTCCCGCGTGGCCACCTTCCGCACGGTCGGCAACTGCCTCACCGCCGTCCGCGCCTACCTCACCCACCACCGCTTCACGACCGCCTACCGCTCCCCCTTCGACGAGGCCCCGCGCACCCCTTCCCCGTCCTGCCGCAAGGCCCAGGCGCTCATGCACCCCGGCGAGCAACTCAGCGAGCACGCCGCGAAGCAACTGCTGCGGGCGTACGGCATCCGCGTTCCACGCGAGCAACTGGTGACCAGCGCGGCGGCAGCGGTCCGGGCCGCCGGGCTGGTGGGCTATCCGGTGGTGATGAAGGCCTCGGGCGCCCGGATCGCCCACAAGACGGAACTGGGCCTGGTGAAGATCGGCCTGACCTCGGCGAGCCAGGTCCGCGACGCCTACCGGGAGCTGACCGACATCGCCCGCTACGAGGATGTCTCCCTGGACGGCGTACTGGTCTGCCAGATGGTCGAGCAGGGCGTCGAGATGGTCGTCGGTGTCACGCACGACGACCTCTTCGGCCCGACGGTGACCGTGGGGCTCGGCGGAGTGCTGGTCGAGGTCCTGCGCGACACCGCCGTAGCCGTACCGCCCTTCGGTGAGGAGCAGGCGCGGGACATGCTCACCGGCCTGCGCGGCCGGGCCCTGCTCGACGGAGTCCGAGGCCGCCCGCCGGCCGACCTGGACGCCCTGGTCGAGGTCGTGCTGCGAGTACAGCGCATGGCACTGGAACTGGGACACCAGCTGGCGGAGTTGGACATCAATCCGCTGATGGTGCTGGAGCAGGGGCAGGGCGCGGTGGCGCTGGACGCGCTGGCGGTGTGCCGCTGATGCCGACCGTGCTGCACACGACGGCCGGCCAGGTCCTCTCCATCACCCTGAACCGGCCCGAGACGCTCAACGCCCTCACACCGGAGCAGCGGGACGAGGTCGTCGAGCTCCTGTCTGCGGCGTCCGCGACGACCGACATCCGGGCGGTCGTCATCACGGGAACGGGCCGGGGCTTCTGCGCGGGCGCGGATCTCCGGGGCGCCGCCACGACCGGCGAACGTAGCGCCGGAGACGTCGCCCGCACCCTCCGCACCGGCGCGCAGCGCCTGATCGCCGCCGTCCTCGACTGCGAGAAGCCGGTGATCGCGGCGGTCAACGGCACGGCGGCCGGTCTCGGAGCCCATCTGGCGCTCGCCTGCGATCTCGTCCTGGCCGCCGAGTCGGCCAGGTTCATCGAGGTGTTCGTACGGCGAGGGCTGGTCCCCGACGGCGGCGGCGCGTATCTGCTCCCCCGCCTGGTCGGCCCGCGGCATGCGAAGGAGCTGATGTTCTTCGGCGACGCGCTCACGGCGACGGAGGCGGAGGAGTTGGGCCTGGTCAACCGGGTCGTTCCGGACGAGGAGCTGGAGAAGACGGCCCGGGCGTGGGCCGAACGCCTCGCCACCGGCCCGACCCGTGCCCTCGCCCTGACCAAGCAGCTCGTGAACGCCTCCCTGGACACCGACCGTGCGACCGCCTTCGCCGCCGAGGCCGCGGCGCAGGAGATCAACATGACGACGGCGGACGCGCAGGAGGGGGTACGGAGCTTCGTGGAGCGGCGGAACGCGGTGTACAGGGGCCGCTGAAAGGCTTCCAATCTGATACACCGTCAGCTTCAATCGTAGGTGTGATGGGACAAGCAGGAATGGCGGAAGCCGCCGTCCGCTACCTCAGGTCGCCCCGCGCCCCGGCCCCGGGGCCCGTGGATGCGCTGCCGCGCCCGGAGTTGCGCTGCGTGGGCGACGACGAGCGCGCTCCCCTGGACCAGGGCGAGTTCCGGAACGTCATGGGCCGCTTCGCGACGGGAGTGACGATCGTGACGGCACCCCCGGCCACCCCCGACACCGCCCCCGCGGGCTTCGCCTGCCAGTCCTTCAGCTCCCTCTCCCTAGACCCGCCGCTCGTCGCCTTCATGGTCGGCCGCACATCCACGACGTGGCCCCGGATCGCCCGCGCGGGCGTCTTCTGCGTCAACGTCCTGGCGGCCGGGCAGGGCGAGTTGTGCCGCTCCTTCGCGGTGAGCGGCGCGGACAAGTTCACGGGCGTGGCGTACGACGCGGCTCCCGTCTCCGGCTCACCCCGCCTCTCCGGCGCGGTCGCCTGGATCGACTGCGCGATCCACGCCGTCCACACCGGCGGCGACCACCTGATCGTGGTCGGCCGGGTGAACGCCCTCGGCACGGGCACGGACGATCCGGCCGGACCGCTGCTGTTCCACCGAGGGCGCTTCGCGCGGCTGACGGAGGGCTAGCCGACAGCCAGCCGCCACAGTGACGTGACCTCGGCGGCCCGTACGGCGTGCAGCGGATCGTCCGCGTCCCGCGCACGGGCATGACGCGGTCGGGCGTCCAACCGGCCGACCACCCGCAGTCCGGCCCCTTCCACGGCGGTCATCAACTGCTCCCTGCTGCGCAGCCCGAGCCGCTCGGCGAGGTCGGACAACACGAGCCAGCCCTCACCACCGGGTTCCAGCCGCCCGGCGAGCCCGCTCAGGAAACCGTGGAGCATGCCGCCGCCCGCGTCGTAGACACCGAGGTCGAGGTCGGAGGCGGGACGGCCGGGAATCCAGGGCGGGTTGCACACGACCAGGTCGGCGCGCCCCGGGGGATACAGCTCGGGCCCGGTCACCACCCGGACCACCCCCGAGAGCCCCAGCCGCCCCACATTGTCCCGCGCACACGCCCGCGCCCGCGCACTGACGTCGCTCGCCACGACCCGCCCGACACCCCGCCGCGCCAGCACGGCCGCGAGCACACCGGTGCCGGTGCCCAGGTCGAAGGCGACACGTACGTCACCGCCACGCGGCAGCGGAGCCCGCGCGACGAGATCGACGTACTCGCTCCTGGTCGGCGCGAACACCCCGTAATGCGGGTGCACCCGTGCCCCCAGCGCCGGGACATGGACGCCCTTCTCCCGCCACTGCCGGGCGCTGATCACCCCCAAGAGCTCCGTGAGGGCGACGACGACAGGCCCTTCGGACGGCCCGTACGCCTCGTCGCAAGCCCGGCGCACATCAGGCGCCCGGCGCAGCGCCAGGACGTGATCCTGCTCCAGCAGGACGAGCACCTTGCCGAGCACACGGGCGCGGTGGGCGCGGAACCGGCGCTGAAGGTGAAACACCTCGGCCGGGGTGCCGACCCCACTGGGCGCGGTACGCCCGACACGACGGTCCAGGGCACGCAGCAACTGCCGCGCCTGGTGAAAGTCCCCGCGCCACAGCAACGCGGTTCCCTCGCAGGCCAGCCGGTAGGCGACGGCGGCCCGCATACGGTCGTCGGCGACGACGACCCGGCGGGGCAGGGGCAGCCCGGACTCAGAATGCCAGCGGGCGGAACGGGGTTGAGTCTCGGTCCAGTGGATCGTGGACACGGCATACTCCTCGGAGGTTCGAGCGTGAACGAGCGCGCTGGGTCACGACGTCCACGTCTCCGAGGACCATTCCGAGTGTCATCGCCGAGCCTTTCGAAGCAGTTGTGCCGAGTGTGCCGGATTCTCAGCCGGGCAGTGCGCGAACGAAGCCGGCGACCAGCCTCGCGACGGCCTCCGGGGTCTCCAGGATCATGGGGTGGGTGGCGTCGATGCGCTGGACGCTGATCGACGGCCGGGTACGGGAGACCACGGCCAGCTCGTCCGAGACCTCTCGGGCGAACCGGGCGCTGAACTCGTCGAACCACTCCATGCCCGGCGCGGGCGGCAGCCGTCGCCCGGCCTGCACCAGCAGCAGCGGACGGTCCACCCCGTCCAGCCACGCGGCGACACCGTGCGCGCCGAGCCGGTGGAGCTCGTCGACGATCTCCAGCGCCGCCGCCCGCTCCGGCAGCGTCTGCCAGGTGCCGTCGGGCAACGGCCGCGCCGCCGCACGGGCAGCGGCCTCCGCACGCTCGGCGGGCACCCCGAACCGCGCGGAGTTGGCGACCTGCTGCTCGACATACCCTTCCGACGCGACGGCCCCGACCGACGCCAGCAGCCCCTCAGTCACCTTTTCGGCACCGGGATACTCCCGCCGCCACCAGAACCCGTCGAGATTCACGGCGGCACGCGCACGCTCCGGATACGCCCGGGCGTACTCGACGGCGACCAGCCCTCCGAGCGAATGCCCCACCACGACGGCCTCGGTCACACCGTGCGCGTCGAGCGTGTCGGTGATGTCCCGCACCACGGTGGAAAGCGCCCAGGGTGCGCTGTCGGGAGAACGCCCGTGCCCGGGCAGATCGACGCCGAGAACCCGATACCCGTCGCAGAGCTGAGCCGCCGAGGCACTCCAGTCGACCAGCGACCGCCCGAACCCGTGGAGAAGAACCAGTTGCGGGCCATCGCCCCCATAGTCATGCGCATGCAGGAGAGTCATATGACCCTCACGGTAGGCCGCCCCACACCCTCCCGAACACCGAATTACGCCGCACGGGCGCCCCACCCCCACTCACCGATCACCGCTGAACCCACCCGGCGCCCCTGCAAGACCCGACCGCGCCCGCTGACGCCGCTCAGCGAACCAACGGGCCAAAGCCCGCAACAGAGCTGCTTGGCCACCCGCCTCCCCGGGCCGCCCGCTCGCTTCTCCCCCGTGCTGGAACGGCCTGAGTCAAGGGTCGGCCGCAGGCCGATCGCCGAAGGCGACGCGCAGCGCCCTTGACGCAGGCCGTGGAAACACGACACTGCCAAAGAAGCGGGCGGCCCCGACAGTTACTCAGTGACGTACAGCAGTCAGACGCGCAGCGGCCAGACGCATCCCATCAGGCACCGATCTGACGCCGAACGGCGGCGAGAGCCTTCCCCCAGGGAAACGCCCCCGGGTTCCCCCTCTTCGGAGGGTGCGACTCGTATCCGTCCGGGCCGTCAAGGACGATGACGCCCTGCTCGCGCAGCACGGCGATCGAACGCGCCACCGCGGGTTGCGCACCCTGTGCCTGGTTGAAGTACGGCATCGCTGTCACCGGCACGCCCATGTGCACCGCCTCCGACGGGATGCCGATCGCGACGGTGTCCGCGATCCCCGCGCCCCACTTGTTCAGCGTCGTACACGACATGGGCGCCACCAGCATCGCGTCCGCTTTCGGCAGCACGTCCTCCTCCCAAGGCAGCTTGTACCGAGACCGCACAGGGTGACCGGTGAGTTCCACGAGTTCCCCCATACGCGGCTCCCACCAACTTGCCGCAGACGGGGTGAGGATGAGGCACACGTCCCACCCGTCGGCCCGTGCAGCACGCACACCGTCGTCGATGTACTGGGCAGGACCCGCGGCACAGGCGATCAGATACAGGGCCGGCTTCGTCATGCACGGAGTCCACAACGTCCGGCCAGCGCACGCAACTCGCCCCCGGGGTCGGGGGTTGCGCCCACGATGTCCTTGACCAGGTTCACCGTGTCCCGCCTCCCCCGCACCTCCTCCGGCGCCAGCCTTTCGGCCTCCAGGAGTTCCTTCGCGGCATCGCCCTTGCGCCGTGTCATGAGCGAAGCGCGTGCCAAGGCGACGTGGTGTCCGGCTTGACGCTCTCGGGTCATCCTGCCGAGAGCTTCTGAGCTCAGCTCGTTGGCGGCTTCGAGCGCCGACCAGCCGTCCTCAAAGCGCAGCAGCACGTCCACCCGGTGCAGCCCGACGTTCGTAGGGCCGAACATGGTCCAATCCTCGTTGAGGTCCGCTCCCTGCCGGTCTGCGATCTCCCCGGCTTCGGACACGAGGTCCGTGGCCGCGCGCACTCGCGCAGTGGTACGCGCTTGCGACGAGGCCGCGAGGGCAGCGGACAGATACAGCATGCCGAGGGTCGACAGCCCGAGAGGCCCCTGCTCGGCGAGCTCACTTCCGAGCCGACGCGCGGCGGCGATCGCGAACTCCATGGCCGTCTGAGGTCGCTGCTGATGGACGAGGCTCTTGGCCACCCTGCGAGCCGCAGCGCCGACCTGGACCGGGTTGCCGGAGCGTTCCGCAGCGGCGATCGCCCGGTCCGCGGCGAGGGCAGCAGGGATCGCCGTCGCTTCCCCGTACTTGTGCAGGTATGACGTCACCAACTGGTAGACGCGGGACAGCAGGGCCTGCGCATCGGATTGCGCCCCCGCGGGTGCGTTGTGCACTGCTTGGCCGGCGCCTGCGATCAGCGCGGGTAGCTCGCGGGCGAGTGTGCCGTAGTGGCAGGCCTGAAACGCTTCGCAGCAGTAGGCCAGGCGCCGTTGCAGGACGGTCGGCGCGGGCAGCTCGGCATCGAGGGCGGGTCTGTACAAGGCGTCGATGATGCCGAGGGCTCCGGTAGGCGGGGCACTGGCCGCGGGTGAATCGGACGGGGTGTCGGTCAGCAACTGCTCCAGGGGGACGCGCAGAACTTCTGCCGCGCGCACCAGTACAGAAAGACGCGGGTCTTGTTGGCGTTTGCCGCCCTCGACGTCCTGCACCCAGCGCTTCGTCTGCCCCATGAGCTGGCCAAAGTCAGTCTGGGTGAAGCCCCGACGATCTCGCCAGTATGCGATGCGTCGGCCGATTCCAGAAGTGTCCATCGCGTGCCCCCGAGCCAAGGCACGCACTTTGCGTGCCGCCACTGTTGTACCGCGCCTTAGCGTCAGTTGTGTGAAACGGAACACACGTGAGCGGGGAGACGCATGGTGCTGAGCGATCACAACCAACGGGGCTTACAGCCCGTCGCAGCCGACCCCGAAGAACGTGTGCACCCCATCGCGGACCCACGGTCAGCAGCCGAGCACTGGCTCCTGACCACACTCCCCGCACCCAGCCGCGACCGCGCCCGCCTGGAATGGCAGCAGCACGCCGTAACCATGCTCCCGCTCGGCATCAGCTTCTCCGCCGTACGTATCCCCGGCCGCCTCGTACTCGCCCTGGCGGACAGCGCCGAGCCGTCGGAGCTCGACGAGTTCATGCGCCAAGCCCTCGACGACGGCCCGGTCATCTGCGATCCGCGCCATCTGCGGTACTACGCCCTGGTACCCGCGAGCATGCCGAGGACGTGGCGTCAGGCCGTCGACGACTGGAGGCCTCTGGACGTGGACTGCCTGGGCCTCGGCAGCTACCTCGGAGTCCCCAGGGCGGACGCCGTGGCATGCAGCCGCGCTCGCGCCACCTACTGGTCGGTGCCGATGGCCTCGTCCGCTGCCCTGTGCAGGCCCTTGAAGGTCGCCCGGCTGATCGCCGCCGCCCGGCACTGCCTGACCACGGAGCCGGAAGCGTGAGCGGCACGGCAGCTCCCTACGACGCGGCGCGGATCCGGCGACGTTGCGAGGAGGCACTGTGGGGCCCCGGCGGGCAGCCGGCCGAGCAACGGGCCCGGCTCCAGGAGATGGAGGGGTACGTACGGCTGCTGGCGCCCGAGCTGTCGAAGCTCATGCCGCGGCTGCGGGACAGCATGAGGGCCACCGCCCGGATCGTCCTGCGGCATGCGACTGAACTCCTCGACAGCGGCACGGCATCAGGCGATCCCGCAAGGCGGCTGCACGACGCCGGTGTCACCGCCCGTGCGCTGCTGGGTCTGCTCGAACGCCCCGGCGAACTCACCCCCGACCAGGATCAGACGACGCGGCCCGTCACCGGCCCCGGCCCGCGTTGAGCCGCGCCGCCTGCCGTGTCAGATGGTCGCGTTCGGCAAGGTTGGGGGCCAGCCGGGCCGCCTCGGCGTACAACCGGGCCGCCGTGACCAAGTCACCGTCACTCTCGTGGAGATACGCCGCCACCGCCGCATGACGCGGCACGGAGTCGTCGACCGCCGCGAGCGCCGCCAGCCCGGCGCGTGGTCCGTCGGCCTCCCCCACGGCGACCGCGCGGTTCAGCCGGACGACCGGGCTGTCGGTCAGGCGTGCGAGCTCGTCGTACCACTCCACGATCTGCACCCAGTCGGTCTCCTCGGCGGTGGGCGCGTCGGCGTGGAGGGCGGCGACGGCGGCCTGGGCCTGGAACTCGCCCAGCCGGTCACGGGCGAGGGCCCCCTGGAGGATCCCGACGCCCTCGGCGATCGACGCGGTGTCCCACCGGCCCCGGTCCTGCTCGGCGAGCGGCACCAGGCTGCCGTCGGACGCGGTGCGGGCGGCACGCCGGGCGTGGTGGAGGAGCATGAGGGCGAGCAGCCCGGCCACCTCGGGGTGGTCGATCGCGGCCGCGAGCTGCCGGGTGAGCCGGATGGCCTCCGAGGCGAGGTCGACATCGCCGGAGTAGCCCTCGTTGAAGACCAGGTAGAGGACGCGGAGGACGGTGGCCACGTCCCCGGGCTGGTCGAACCGCACACCGGAGACCGTGCGCTTGGCCCGGCTGATGCGCTGCGCCATGGTCGCCTCGGGTACGAGGTAGGCCTCGGCGATCTGCCGGGTGGTGAGGCCGCCGACGGCGCGCAGCGTGAGCGCGACCGCCGATGCCGGGGTCAGCGACGGGTGGGCACAGAGGAAGTAGAGCTGGAGCGTGTCGTCCAGCGCGGGGGCCGGGCCGGGCGCCGGCTCCTCCTCGACCCGGTCCTCGCGCCGGCGGCGGGCGAGGTCCGACCGGGTGGCGTCGAGGAACTTGCGCCAGGCCACGGTGACCAGCCAGCCCTTGGCATCCCGCGGCGGGTCGGCCGGCCAGACGCGGAGCGCCTCGACCAGAGCGTCCTGCACGGCGTCCTCGGCCGCCGCGAAGTCGGCTCCGCGGCGGACGAGGACGGTGAGCACGCTCGGCGTGAGGCTCCTGAGCAGAACCTCGTCCTTCGCGGACACCTGTGGCCTCACTCCGTGATGGTGGTCCGCACGCCGTAGAACGGGCGCACCTCCAGCCACTCGTGGATGGGCTTGCCGCCCGCACCGGGGGCGGCGGACAGTTCCCCGGCCAGCTCGACGGCGCGCTCGTAGCTGTCGACGTCGATGATCATCCAGCCGGCGATGAGGTCCTTGGTCTCGGCGAACGGTCCGTCGGTGACCGGCGGGCGCCCCTCACCGTCGTAGCGGACCCACGCTCCCTCGGGGGCGAGCGCCTGGCCGTCGACGAACTCGCCGGTCTTCTCCAGGCGGGCCGCGAAGTCGTTCATGTACTGCATGTGCGCCGAGATCTCCTCGGGGCTCCACTGGTCCATCGGGACGTTGTTGACCGGAGCCGGGGCGCCGCGGTAATGCTTCAGCAGCAGGTACTTCGCCATGATGGTCTCCTCGGTGCTCGTGCGACCCATTGTGGTCGCGTTCACACCGGGGACGGAGCCGGACGCGGCTTCTCGACATCCCCGTCCGACTTTTTTCGGGCTCTCATGGAAAGAGGTCTCAAACGTCGGAGGCCTCACACCGTCGCCGGCACGTCCCCCGCCCGCCGCCGGATCACCAGCGCCATCAGCGCAGCCACCGCGCACAGCGCCCCCGACGCGTACCAGACCACGTCGTACGAGCCGAACGTGTCGCGGGCGACTCCGCCGAGGAAGGCGACCAGGGCGGCGCCCACCTGGTGGGAGGCGAGGACCCAGCCGAAGACGATCGCACTGTCCTCGCCGTACTGCTCACGGCACAGGGCGAGGGTGGGCGGGACGGTGGCGACCCAGTCGAGGCCGTAGAAGACGATGAAGAAGATCATCGGCGGGTGGACCGAGGGCGCCAGCAGCAGGGGGAGGAAGAGGAGCGAGACGCCGCGCAGCGCGTAGTACACCGCGAGCAGGCGGCGCGCGTCGAAGCGGTCCGTGAACCAGCCGGAGGCGATCGTGCCGACGACGTCGAAGATCCCGATGACCGCGAGCAGCGAGGCCGCGGCCGTGATGGGCATGCCGTGGTCGTGGGAGGCGGGCACGAAGTGGGTCTGGATCAGGCCGTTGGTGGAGGCCCCGCAGATCGCGAAGGTACCGGCGAGCAGCCAGAACGGGCCGGTGCGGGCGGCCGAGAACAGGACGGACACGGCGCGGCGCGCGGCGCCCACCACGGGGGCCGGCTTCGGTACGAACTCCGTCGCTCCGTAGGGCTTCTGGCCGACGTCGGCCGGGTGGTCGTGCAACAAGAGCCATACGAACGGGACGACCGCGAGCGCCGCGAGCGCGACCGTCACGGCCGCCGGACGCCAGTCGTAGCGGTCGATGATCCAGGACAGCAACGGCAGGAAGATCAGCTGGCCCGAGGCCGACGCGGCGGTCAGGATGCCGCTGACCAGGCCGCGCCGCTCGGTGAACCAGCGGTTGGTGACGGTCGCCGCGAACGCCAGCGCCATGGAGCCGGAGCCGAGGCCGACCAGCAGGCCCCAGCACAGCATCAGCTGCCAGGCCGCCGTCATCCACACGGTCAGGCCGGAACCGAGGGCGATGACGGTCAGGGCGACCGCGACGACCCGGCGGATGCCGAAGCGGTCCATCAGGGCCGCCGCGAACGGGGCCGTCAGACCGTACAGCGCGAGATTGACGGAGACCGCGGCCCCGATCGTGCCGCGCGACCAGTCGAACTCGTTGTGCAGCGGGTCGATGAGCAGACCCGGTACGGAACGGAAGGCCGCGGCGCCGATGATCGTCACAAAGGTGACAGCGGCGACGAACCAGGCGCGGTGCACACGCCCGCGGTTCGGTTTCGACGGCTGCTCCACTGCGGGGGCTTGGCTTGTCTGGGTCACGTCATAGAGCTTCCGATCCGCGCCCGGGACGCAGCGAGTGGCCCGAAGGACAGCATTCGTTAGGATCGGGCCATGGCAGTGAGCGCAGCAGACTCCGGTTTCCGGCCCCACCGGGTCGTCGTCCTGGCCCTCGACGGACTGCTCCCCTTCGAACTCGGCATCCCGCACCGCATCTTCGGCCGCCCCAAGGACGCCCGGGGACGGCATCTGTACGAGGTCGTGACCTGCTCGGTCCGCCCGCCCGGCCCGGTCGTGACGGACGCCGACTTCGACATCCACGTCGCCCATGGCCCGGAGGCCCTGGCCACCGCCGACACGGTGATCGTCCCGGCGTCGTACGAACTCGGCCCGGTCTACGAGGACGGCGTGCTGACCGCCGAACTCGCCGCCGCCCTCGCCCACCTCAGGCCCGGCACCCGGCTGGCCTCCATCTGCACCGGCGTCTACGTCCTCGCCGCCGCGGGCCTGCTCGACGGCCGCCCCGCCACCACCCACTGGGCAGACTCCGAACGCCTCCAGCGGCTCTTCCCGCAGGTCGAGGTCGACCCGGACGTGCTGTTCATCGACGACGGCGACGTGCTGACCTCCGCGGGCGTCGCGGCCGGCCTCGACCTGTGCCTGCACATGGTGCGCCGTGACCACGGCGCCGCCGTCGCCAACGACGTGGCCCGCCGTACGGTCGTGCCGCCCCACCGCGACGGCGGGCAGGCGCAGTACATCGAGCGCCCGGTGCCCGATCCGCAGCAGGCGTCCACCACCGCCGCCCGCGCCTGGGCCCTGGGCCGCCTCCACGAGCCGATCCAGCTGCGCGACATGGCCGCCCAGGAGTCCATGTCGGTCCGTACCTTCACCCGCCGCTTCCGCGAGGAGACCGGCGTCAGCCCGGGCCAGTGGCTCACCCAGCAGCGTGTGGAGCGGGCCCGGCATCTGCTGGAGTCCACCTCCCGCTCCGTCGACCAGGTGGCCCACGACGCCGGGTTCGGCACGGCCCAGTCGATGCGCCAGCACCTCCAGACGGCGCTCGGCGTCACCCCCACCGCCTACCGGCGGACCTTCCGGGCCGAAAGGGACCGGACGGCGGCCGTCAGAACATGAGCACCCCCCGCGCCACCCGCCCCGCCTCCGCGTCCGCCGCCGCCTTCTCGAACTCCTCGACCGGATAGGTCCGGGTGACGAGTTCGTCCAGCAACAGCCGGCCCTCGCGATAGAGGTCGGCGTACAGGGCGATGTCGCGCTGCGGGCGGGAGGAGCCGTAGCGGCAGCCCAGGACGGACTTGTCCAGGTACATCGACGAGACGCGGAAGGACGCCTCGGCCGTGGCCGGGGGCACGCCGAGGAGGATCGCCTGGCCGTGCCGGTCCAGCGCGTCGATCGCCTGGCGGATCAGCTCCACCCGGCCGACGCACTCGAAGGCGTGGTCCGCGCCCGTGGGGAGGACGTCCCGCACGCCCTCGGTCGAGGTGAGGAAGTCCGTCGCGCCGAAACGCCGTGCCACCTCCTCCTTCGCCGGGTTGGCGTCGACGGCCACGATCCGCAGGGCGCCCGCCAGCCGCGCCCCCTGCAACACGTTCAGCCCGATGCCGCCCGTCCCGATCACCAGCACGCTGTCGCCCCGGTCCACCCGCGCCCGGTTCAGTACGGCGCCCACCCCCGTCAGCACCCCGCACCCGATGAGCGCCGCCGACGTCATGGGGATGTCCCCGGGGATACGGACGGCCTGCACGGCCTTCACCACCGTGCGCTCCGCGAAGGCCGAGTTCGACGCGAACTGGTACACCGGCAGGCCGTCGTGGCTGAACGGCCGGCCCGGGCGCCCGATCGCGCCCCGGCACATCGTCGGCCGCCCCCGGTCGCACTCCGCGCACGTCCCGCAGTTGGCCAGTGTGGACAGGGCCACATGGTCACCGGGCGCCACATGGGTGACGCCCACACCCACCGCCTCCACGACCCCGGCCCCCTCATGGCCCAGCACCACAGGAACGGGGAAGGGTATGGTCCCGTCCACCACCGACAGATCGCTGTGGCACAGCCCGGCCGCCCGGATCGCGACCAGGACCTCACCGGGCCCCGGCTCCCGCACCTCCAGATCCGTCACGACCCGGACCTGCTTCCCGTCGAAGATCACGCCTCGCATCACACGGCTCCCTTGGGCTCCCTGGGCAGGCCGAGCACGCGCTCGGCGATGATCGTGCGCTGGATCTGGTCCGAGCCGCCGTAGATGGTGTCGGCCCGGGAGAACAGGAACAGGTGCTGTGCCGCGTCCAGTTCGTACGGCGCCGAGGCCGACCAGCCGACGGGACCCACACCCGCCGCCGCCCCCCGCACCAGCACCGCCAGCTCCCCCAGCCGCTGATGCCAGCCGGCCCACAGCAGCTTCGCCACGCTCGGCGCCCCCGCGTCGCCCGAACCGCCCAGCGTGCGCAGGGCGTTCCAGCGCATGGTGCGCAGCTCGGCCCACAGCCGTACGAGCCGCTCCCGTACGACGGGATCCCGCGCCGCACCCGACTCCTGGGCCGCCCGCACGACGTCCTCGAGCTCCTGGGCGAACCCGATCTGCTGGGCCAGCGTGGACACGCCCCGCTCGAAGCCGAGCAGGCTCATGGCGACGCGCCAGCCGTTGCCCTCACCCCCGACGACCTGCTCCGCGTACGCGCCGTCGAAATAGACCTCGTTGAAGTCGCTGGTGCCGGTCAGCTGCCGGATGGGACGGACCTCGACACGGCCCGGCTGGTCCATGGGGACGAGGAGAAAGGTCAGCCCGTGGTGCCTGAGGGACCCGGCTTCGGTACGGGCGAGCACGAAGCACCAGTCGGCCTCGTGCGCGAGCGACGTCCAGATCTTCTGCCCGCTCACACGGTAGGTACCGCCGTCGCGTACGGCCGCGGTACGGACCCCGGCCAGGTCCGAACCGGCACCGGGTTCGCTGTAGCCCTGGCACCAGAGTTCGTCCCCGGCGGCGACGGGAGGCAGAAAGCGGGCCTTCTGCTCCTCGGTGCCGTGGACTATGAGCGTGGGCGCGAGCAGGTTCTCCCCGATGTGCCCGGAGCGCGGGGGCGCCCCCGACCGCGCGTACTCCTCGGCCCAGACGACCTGCTGGGTGAGGGTGGCCGTGCGGTTCCCGTAGCCGCCCTCACCCCAACCGAGCCCGATCCACCCGGCGGCACCGAGGGTGCGCTCCCAGGCACGGCGGTCCGAGACGCCGTCGGCACGCACAGCGAGCCAGGCACGAGCTTCGCTGCGGAACGCGTCGTCCTCCGGCCCGAAGTCGAAGTCCATCAGGGTGCTCCTCTCGATGCCGCAGGGGCGGATTCCCCAGGGGCGCGGGGAACTGCGCGACAAGCCACAACGCACCCGCACCCGCCGAAAAGGCCCAAGGCCCCCGAGCTACAGGGCGTTGGGCCGCTCCCCTTCCCGCGCCGCCCTCTCCATCTCCCGCACGCGCTCCAGCAACGGCATCGGATCCACCCCCACCGACCCCGACAGAACCTCCGCGACCCCCTCCACGGTCCAACCGCCGGATGAATACGCCGCACGCAGCTCCCGCGGCTGCGCCCACACCGCGATCTTCGCCCCGGCCACCGTGTACACCTGCCCGGTGATCCCCTCCCGGGAGGCGGCGTCGGACAGCAGATACACCACCAGCGCGGCGACGTCCTCCGGCTCCCCGATCTCCGCCAGCTCCGTCGGCACACCCGCCGACATCCGCGTCCGCGCGACCGGCGCCACCGCGTTCGCGGTCACCCCGTACTTGTGCAGCCCCAGCGCCGCGCTCCGCACCAGCGAGATGATCCCGCCCTTGGCCGCGCTGTAGTTCGCCTGCGAGACCGACCCCTGGTGATTCCCGCTCGTGAACCCGATCAACGTCCCGGACCGCTGCTTCCGCATCACCGCGGACGCCGCCCGGAACACCGTGAACGTGCCCTTCAGATGGGTCGCGACGACCGGGTCCCACTCCTCCTCGGTCATGTTGAACAGCATCCGCTCACGCAGGATCCCGGCCACACAGACCACTCCGTCGAGCCGCCCGTACGACGACAGCGCCACGTCGACGACCCGCTGTCCGCCCGCCATGGTGGAGATGTCGTCGGCGACCGCCACCGCGGCCCCGCCGGCCGCCTCGATCTCCTTGACCACGGCCTCGGCGATCTCGCTGGTCGGCGAGGCACCGTCGACGGAGACGCCGTAGTCGTTGACGACGACCTTCGCCCCCTCGGCCGCGGCCGCGAGCGCGACCGCCCGGCCGATGCCCCGCCCGGCGCCGGTGACGGCGACGACCTTCCCTGCCAAGAAGTTCCCCACGCCCGGCCCCTTCCCGTCCCACGGTTTCTGACGGACCGTTAGATTTCAGGTTCCCGAATTCTACGACCCGTCAGATACGGGAAGACAAGCCCCGGGGAGGACTCATGTCGCTGCCGGACGCGTTCCATGACATCGCCAAGCGCGTGAACAACTGGGGCCGTTGGGGTGCCGACGACGAACTCGGCACGCTGAACCTGATCACCGACGAGGTCGTAAGGGAAGCCGCGGCCACCGTCCGCACCGGCCGCCGTATCCCACTCGCACTGCCCCTCCGGCAGGACGGCGTGCAGACCGGGATGATCCCGGGCCGCGTCAACCCCCTGCACGTCATGGTGCAGATCAACCAGGAGCTGTTCGGCCCGGGCACGGTCGCGTGCAGCGACGACGCCGTGACCATGGGGCTGCAGGCGGCCACCCACTGGGACGCGCTGCCCCATGTCTCGCACTCGGGCCGGATCTACAACGGCCGCCCGGCCGGCTCCGTCACGGCACACGGCGGCGCCGGGTTCAGCGGCATCGGCACGGTCCGGCACCTCGTCTCGCGCGGGGTCCTGCTCGATGTCGCCCGGGCCCGGGGCACGGACCGGCTCGACGGCGGGTACGCCGTCACCCCCGAGGACCTGGACGCCGCCGAGGAACTGGCCGGGACGCGCGTACGGGCCGGCGACATCGTGCTCGTACGAACCGGGCAGGTCCAGGTCTGTCTGGCCGGGGACCGGCACGCGTACGCCTTTCCGTCGCCGGGGCTGTCGATCCGGACGCCGGAGTGGTTCCACGCGCGCGATGTCGCGGCCGTCGCCAACGACACCCTGACCTTCGAGGTGTTCCCGCCCGAGGTGGACGGCCTGTGGCTGCCGGTGCACGCCCTCGACCTCGTGGAGATGGGAATGCCGCAGGGCCAGAACTGGAATCTCGAAAAGTTGTCCACAGCCTGTGGAGAAGTGGGCCGCTCCGCCTTCCTGCTGACGGCGACGCCCGAGCCGTTCGCCGGGGCGACCGGATCTCCGGTGGCGCCGGTCGCCGTCCTCTAGGGCATCGCCCCCCTGGGCCTGCCCAGCAGGATGGCGGCGCCGCGCTGCTCGCCCCGAGCACGGCAGCGCGCGCCGCCACCCGACTCCGGCGCTCCCGCCCCGGCTCCCCTGGCCCTGAGGGAAGCCGACGCCGAATCACGACTCACACTCGCCGAGGGCCGCCGTCACCGATGCCCTCGCCGTCCCCTCACGGCGAATCGCTGCCCACCAGCGTGAGCAAACGGACACGACGCGTCAACATCCGGTTCGGTGATTTGTCGCTTATGCGGGGTGTGCCGCGGGCGCGCACGGAAGCACATCCCGGCGCATCACCGCATGCCCTGACGGAACCGGCCGGCCGCCGTGCACCCACGCCCCGGCCTTCGCCGCAAGACCCCGCGGCATGTGCCGCCGTCCACCATGCCTCGCGTTCCACGCGCCCGGCGGACACGGACGAGCAAGGACGAGCAAGGACTGGCAAGGACGCGCACGCGGAAGGACCGGGCCCCAGCCCGACCCGCCGGCCCTACACCGCCTCGTACGCCAGCCCCTCGAACGACGTCCCGCCGCCGTACGCCGCCGCGCCCCCTCCGCACGACGCCGTGACCTCACCGGACTTCGCGCACCGGTCCAGCTCGCACCAGATGCGCTTGCCGGTGCTCTCGACGCTCCAGCCCCAGCGGTCGGCGAGGCCGTCGACGAGGGCGAGACCCCGGCCGCCGGTCGCGTCGTCGTCAGCGCACCGGGGCACGGGGGCCCGGCCGCTGCGGTCGGCGACCTCGAGGCGGACCGTGGACTCGTCCGTCACCGCGTGCGGCAGCGACAGCAGCAGCACCGCGGGACAGCCGGTGTGCACCACGGCGTTGGTGACGAGTTCGGAGACCAGCAGGATCAGCGTCTCGGCGAGCGGTTCGTCGGCCTGTATGCCCGACCCGGCCAGGCGCGAGCGGGCCCACCGCCTGGCACGCCCCACCTCTGCGGGGTCGGGCCGGATCTCCAGCTGCACTTGAAGCACCTGCACCGCTCACACCATCCGAACCGGCGGACACTTAGGCTCGCGCCTCACGAGGGCCACGATCGTAGCCATTTTCTGCATGGCCAGAACAACGGCCGGGACAAGGATCACGGAACGTGAATCCCTTGTGGGACAGCATGGTTGACGTACAGTCACCCCAACAAGCGCTTCGGGCATATTCCAGCGCGAAGGAGTACCCCTGCGGGATACTGTGCGACGCTCGCCGCGGGGAGTCGAACAGGCGGCGAAGCGGGGCCGCACTGCGGGGCAAGCAGCGGCGCGCATCGTCGGATCCGCAGTCGTCCCGGGGGCGACTGCGGCGCGGCGCGTGTTCAGGACCACTCGCATCTCACACAAGGTACCGGAGCGGACCGCCGACTCCGGGCTGTTACGAGTCACGCATCGGATACGACCCGGTATCAACTCTCCGTAATTCCGGCATGCCACAATCCGCGACATCTCTGCGGGCATCGTCGGCAATGTCGCAGCCAGACGGCCCGTCAGGCCGTTCCGGCCGCCAGATCGGCCGCGAGGAGTTCCTCACTCTCCGTGACTCCACCCGCACGTTGGGTTCGAACCCATGCGCGTTTCAGATGCAGATGGACCTCGGACTCCCAGGTGAAGCCCATGCCGCCGTGCACCTGGAGACAGTCGCGGGCGCCGCGTACGGCGGCCTCGTCGGCGAGCAGACGGGCGGCTGCGATATCGGCCGGGTCGGCGGTGACGGCGGCCGCGTACACCGCGGCGCGGGCCGTCTCCGCCCGGACCAGCATCCCCGCGCACAGGTGCGCCACCGCCTGGAAGGCCCCTATGGGCCGTCCGAACTGTTCGCGGGCCCGGGCGTGTTGCGCCGCCAGCTCGCAGACGCGGACCGCCGTGCCGAGCTGCTCGGCGGCGGTGAGGAGGACGGCGACGGGGTCCGGGGCGGCCGTCGCGCCCCCGGGAACGCGGTGCAGCGGTGTCAGCGGGTCCAGGGAGCGCAGCGGCACGGCGCCGGCGGTGTCGCCGCGTACGACGTCGGCCTCCGTCAGCCACTCCGCGAGGCCGCCGTCGACGGCCGTCACGACGGTCTCCCCCGTGGCCGCGCCCGGTACGGCACCGGCCGCGAGGTGGGTGGCGGCCAGCGGCCCGGGCAGCAGCGCCCGCCCCGTCTCCTCGAACACCAACACCGCCTCGGGGAGCCCCAGTCCGACCCCGCCGTCCGCCTCCGGCAGCCGCAGCGCGAAGAACCCGGCGTCGCCCAGGGCCCGCCACAGCGCCCGGTCCAGGCGCGCCGGGCCCCGTGCGGCGGCCCGCAGCGCCTCCGCGTCGAAACGCCGGGCCAGCAGCTGCCGCATCCCCTCGCGCAACGCCCGCTGGTCGTCCGTCAACCGGAAACGCACGGTCACCGTCCCTTCGGCAGGCCGAGGATCCGCTCGGCGACGATGCTGTGCTGGATCTGCGAGGTACCGGCCGCGATGGTGTACGAGAGGGACGAGAGGCGGTCGAGGGTCCAGGGCCGGTCCAGGTCGAGGCAGTCGGGGCCCAGCACCTCGGCGGCGGCGTCGTAGAGCTCCTGGCGGGCGTGCGAGTACCGCAGCTTGAAGACCGAGCCCGCGGTCCCGGGCACCCCGCCCGAGGTCTCCGCCGCGCTGACGTTCCACTGCGTGAGCCGCCACAGGGCCCGGAACTCGGCGTTGAGCCTGCCCAGCCGGCGCCGCAGCACCGGGTCGTCCCAGCGGCCGTTCTCGCGGGCCTCGACGGCCAGTTCGCCCAGGACGCGGCGGCAGGCGACGACCTCGCCGGCGAAGGCCGTGCCGCGTTCGAAGGACAGCGTCACCATCGTCACGCGCCAGCCGTCGTTCTCGTCCCCGACCCGGTTCGCGACCGGCACCCGCACCTCGTCCAGGAACATCTCGGCGAACTCCGCCGAACCGGCCAGGGTCCGCAGCGGCCGTACGGTGATGCCGGGCGCGTCCATGGGCATGGCCAGCCAGGTGATGCCCCGGTGCTTGGGCACCGCGGGGTCCGTGCGGACCAACAGCTCGCACCAGTCGGCGACTTCCGCGTGGGAGGTCCAGATCTTGGAGCCGGTCACCACGTAGTGGTCGCCGTCGCGCCGCGCGCGGGTGCGCAGGGCCGCGAGGTCGGAGCCGGCCTCCGGTTCGCTGAAGCCCTGGCACCAGACCTCCTCGCCGCGCAGGATCGGCGCCAGCCAGCGCGCCCGCTGCTCGTCCGTGCCCTCGGCGGCGATGGTCGGCCCGGCGTGCAGCAGCCCCACGAAGTTGGCCCCCACGTAGGGCGCGCCCGCCTTCTCTGTCTCCTCCAGGAAGATCAGCCGGATGGTGGGCGAGGCGCCCCAGTGGACGTCGGCGTATCCGGCGTCGTGGAGCCTGCGCTGCCAGCCGAGGTCGTGGGCGCGTCGGGCGGGCCAGTCGTCGGGGGGCGGCTTGGGCGGCAGCGTGGGCAGCACCGTGCCGAGCCACTCCCGCAGGCGCGCCCGGAACTCCTCTTCCTCGGGGCTGTACGTGAGGTCCATCTATTTGTCGAGGTCCAGGTCGAGCATGCGGATCGCGTTGCCGCGCATCAGCTTGTAGACCGTCTCGTCGTCGAGGCCCTTGACGTGGTCGAGGGCGACTTCCTTGGTGTGCGGGAAGGTCGAGTCGACGTGCGGGTAGTCGGTCTCGAACGTGGCGTTGTCGCGGCCGACGACGTCGAGCGAGGCCACGCCGTGCTTGTCGCGGAAGAAGCAGCAGAAGATCTGCCGGTAGTAGTAGGTGGACGGCGGCTCGGGGATGGTGTCCCTCACCCCGCCCCAGGCGCGGTGTTCCTCCCAGACGTCGTCGGCGCGCTCCAGGGCGTAGGGGACCCAGCCCATCTGGCCCTCGGAGTAGGCGAGTTTGAGGCGCGGGAACCGCACCAGCACGCCGCTGAAGAGGAAGTCCATCATCGAGGCCATCGCGTTGTTGAAGCTGAGCGAGGCCTGGACGGCGGGCGGTGCGTCCGGGGAGGCGGCGGGCATCTGGGACGAGGACCCGATGTGCATGTTGACGACCGTCCCGGTCTCCTGGCAGACCGCGAAGAACGGGTCCCAGTAGCCGGAGTGGATGGACGGCAGCCCGAGGTGCGTGGGGATCTCGGAGAAGGTCACCGCCCGTACCCCGCGCTCGGCGTTGCGCCGGATCTCCGCGACCGCCAGCCCGACGTCCCACAGCGGGATCAGGCAGAGCGGGATGAGCCGCCCGCCGCTGCCCCCGCACCACTCCTCGACCATCCAGTCGTTGTAGGCGCGCACACAGGCCAGGGCGACCTCCTTGTCGTGCGCCTCGGCGAAGGTCTGGCCGCAGAAGCGGGGGAAGGACGGGAAGCAGAGGGACGCCTCGACATGGTTGAGGTCCATGTCCTCCAGACGGGCCTTCGGGTCCCAGCAGCCGCGCCGCATCTCCTCCCGGGTGATGCCCTCCAGGGTCATCTCGTCCCGGTCGAAGCCGACGGCGGCGATGTTGCGCTTGTACGGGAACTTCAGGTCCTCGTAGATCCACCAGTCGGTGGGCGGGCCGTCCGGGTCCATCGTGATCCGGTACTTGCCGCCGACGTAGGCGAGTTCACCGATGCCCGCGGTCAGGGGCCTGGGTCCGCGGTCGCGGTACTTGGCCGGCAGCCACGTCTCGAAGAGGTGGGCGGGCTCGATCACGTGGTCGTCGACGCTGATGATGCGGGGCAGTTCGGTCGCCATGGGTCCCCTCCGCCGGACTGATGCTTATCTGATGCAGCGTCAGATAGCATCCCACCTGACGACCCGTCAGCCAAGCAGCAGGGGGCAGTCGTGAACGAGACCCCGCACGCCCTGAGTTCGTCCCGCACGCTGTGGGAGCTGGTCGCCCGCCGCGCCGCCGTCACCCCGGACCGGCCGCTCTTCCTGGAAGGCGGCCGCAGGCTCACCTTCGGCGCTCTGCGCACGCGGGCCGAGCGGGTCGCGGCCGGGCTGTACGGCATGGGTGTCCGCCCCGGCACGGTGGTCGCCTGGCAGCTGCCCACCCGGATCGAGACGGCCCTGCTGTCCTTCGCGCTGGCCCGCCTCGGCGCCGTGCAGACGCCGGTCATCCCCTTCTACCGGGACCGCGAAGTGGGCTTCGCGCTGCGCGAGTCGAGGGCGGAGTTCTTCGCGGTGCCGGGCGAGTGGCGCGGCTTCGACCACGCGGAGATGGCCCGGCGCCTGGGTGCGAAGGGTGTCTTCGAGGCGTACGACGACCTGCCCGACGGCGATCCCTCCGTCCTGCCTCCCCCGCCCGCCGACGGCACCGCGGTCCGCTGGATCTACTGGACGTCCGGCACGACCTCCGACCCCAAGGGCGTGCTGCACACGGACCGTTCCCTGATCGCGGGCGGCTCCTGCCTCGCGCACGCCCTGCGGCCCTCGGGGGACGACGTGGGGTCGATCGCCTTCCCGTACGCCCATATCGGCGGGCCCGACTACACGGTGATGCTGCTGCTGTACGGCTTCCCGGCGGTGCTGTTCGAGCAGTTCGCGCTGCCGGACGCGCTGGAGTCCTACCGCCGGCACGGGGTGACCATGGCGGGCGGGTCCACGGCGTTCTACTCGATGTTCCTGACGGAGCAGCGGAAGCGGCCCGGGACCCCGGTGGTGCCGACGCTACGGCTGCTGGCGGGCGGCGGGGCGCCGAAGCCGCCGGAGCTCTATTACGCCGTAGTCAGCGAGATGGGCGTACAGCTCACCCACGGCTACGGCATGACCGAGGTACCGATGATCACCATGGGCGACCCGGACGACACCCCGGAGCTGCTGGCGACGACCGAGGGACGGCCGCCGGAGGGTATGGAGATACGGATCGTGGACGGGGAGGTGCGGCTGCGCGGGGAGGCGGTGTGCCAGGGGTATCTGGATCCCGGGCAGACGGCGGAGGCCTTCGACGCGGACGGCTTCCTGCGCACCGGCGACCTCGGGCACCTGACGGAGACCGGGCATCTGGTCCTCACCGGCCGCCTCAAGGACGTCATCATCCGCAAGGGCGAGAACATCTCGGCCCAGGAGATCGAGGACCTTCTGCACCGGCATCCGGCGGTCGGGGACGTGGCGGTGATCGGCCTGCCGGACGCGGCGCGCGGCGAGCTGGTGTGCGCGGTGGTGGAACAGCCGCCGGGCGCCGAGCCCTTGACCCTGGCGACGGCGACCGCCCACCTGCGCGCGGAGGGTCTCTCCGTCCACAAGCTGCCGGAACGACTCGAGGTCGTGGACGCCCTTCCGCGGGGCGAGACCCTGCGGAAGGTGCTCAAGTACAAGCTGCGCGAACGCTACTCGGGCACGTGACGCGCTGCGGGCAGGTTCTTCAGGGGCGCGGGGAACTGCGCGAGTGACCACGGACAGCCCGCAGCCGCCCGTCCGAGGACAACCCTTACGGCGAAGGGGCGCCGAAATCCCACGGCGCGGACGCGTGGCCCTACTCGGGCACCGTGAAGTAGCGGGCGAAGGCCGGTACGACCTCGGCCTCGCCGACCTTGCCGTCCTCGTCCGCGTCGAGTGCGCCGGCGGCCGTGCGGGCGACGTCCTCGGGGGCGCCGAGGCATGTGAGGACGCGGGACACCTCCTCGATCGTCGCCGCGCCGTCACCGTCCGTGTCGGCGATGTCCAGTGCCGCGTGCAGGAAGGGGCGGGCGATCTCGGCGAACCGGTCGGGGTTGTCGCGCAGGCGCTTGACCGCGCCGCCCACGAACTCCTCGCGCGTGATGCGCTGGTCGCCGTCGCGGTCCGCGATGCCCGCCATGCCCTGCCAGAACGCCTCCGCGCCGCCGTACAGCGCCTGTCCCTTGTCGGACCGGGCCGCTACGGCGAACTCCGTGAGCAGCGCCTTGGCCGCCCCGAAGAAGTCCTCGCGGTCGATGTAGCCGTTGCCGTCCTGGTCGAAGATGGCGAACCGGGCGGCGATCCTGCGCTCGTACTCGCTGCTGACCATGTCTCTTTCAGGCCGCCTTACGTCAGGTGGGGTGCGTCTCGCTCGGAGCGTACGACGGAGGGGGCCGTTCGGGCGCGGGAAAACGTCACTTGCGCCAAGACCGGGGGAATTCCGGGACAACAGCGTGTCAGAACGGCAACAGTCGCCCTACCGTGCGTCATCGGTCCGTCACGCGGACAGGGGTTCGCCCTCGTCACCCAGGGCCGCGTCCACATCGCCGTACACGTCGAACAGCCTGCGAACGCCGAGCGCGCCGAGGACCCGGTTGACGTGGGACCCGTCGGCCGCGCCCCGGGCGGGCAGCACCAGGCGCAGGCGGCCCTGGCAGGAGCGGATCAGCCGGCGCGCGGCGATCAGCACACCGACACCGCTGGAATCGCAGAAGAACACGTCGGACAGGTCGAGGACAAGACAGTGGTGCCCCTCGGCCACTACGTCGTGCACACGCTGACGCAGCACCGGCGAGGTCACCAGATCCAGTTCGCCGGACACCTGGAGCACGGCCCATTCGCCCTGCTCGTCGCCGGTCACTTTGAAGGTCACCACCACGCCCTTCGATCGCCAAAACGGAAGCAGTGCCTACGCTTCCTTGCAGCGCGGCTGCCCAGCGGCCGTTCCCTGAAACACAACCCGAAAAACGGATCCCCGTCGAATCAGGCTTGTTTTAGTCGGCTTCGATCCTGTTCGATCGCCTTCGGTCAGGTCTGATCGGCCGGCGGAGGGGTAGGCGCCCCTACCACCTGCGGCCGTTCAGGGGGCGCACATTGCCACAAAGGGGCGTGCGCTACCGGACGTGCCGACTACATTCGAGGAGACATCAGGCACACGCTGGACAGGGCACGGGCGCGGGACACGAGCAGGGGGTGAGGGGGCCGCATGGCGAAAAAGGACGTACCGCCCCGCTGGGACCGCAAGATGCAGCAGCGGCTCGCCCGCGGGGAGGCCGCCGCCCTCGGTGAGCTCTACGACCGGTTCGCCTCACTCGTGCACGGCCTCGCCCACCGCGTCCTCGGTGACGAACGCGCCGCCGACGGCATCACCCGCGAGGTCTTCGTCCACGTCTGGGAACACCCGGACTCCTACGACCCCAGACAGGGTCCGCTGCGCACCTGGGTCGCCACGCTGACCCACCGCCTGGCCGTGCAGCGCCTGCGCGCCACCGAGACCGCGGCCCTCGCCCGCGACGGCTCCGGCACCGCGGAGGAACTGGAGCACAGGGTGCGCCGCGCCTCGGTCGCCGCCCGCGCCGACTACATCGTGCAGTCCATGCCGGTCCCGCTGCGCTCGGCCCTGGAGCGGGCCTACTTCCAGCGCCGCGACTACCGCCAGACCGCCACCGACCTCGGCATCACCGAGGACGAGGCCCGCCGCCGGCTGCGCCTGGGCCTCCAGCTTCTGTCCACCGCCCACGAGACCGAGCCACCCGGCGCACCGCCCGGAGACGGGGGTGCGGTGTGAGCGGCTCCGAGTTCCTCTCGGGCCCGGGCGAGCCGGACGGGCCCGAACCGGACGCCGGGCACGAGCCGGGGAAGCCGCCGCGGATCCCCCCGCCCCGGGCCTCCGTCGAGGACAGCGGGCAGCCGCTGCCCGCACTGGAGGACCTGGGTGACACCGCGCCCCCTCCCGTACGGCCGGTGCTGGAGCACCCCGTGCTGAAGGCCCTGCTCGGCGCCTGGGCGCTGGCCGCCTGCTCGGCCGAGGAGGCGGTGGCCGTCGAGGAGCATCTCGGCGAGTGCGGGCAGTGCGCCGACGAGGCGCGGCGGCTGCGCGAGGCGGTCGGGCTGCTGCAACGGCCCGAGAGCCTCGACCTGGACCCGTCCCTGCGCACCCGGGTCCTGGAGACCTGCCTGGAGCGCCGCCCGCCGCGCATCCCGGTGCCGGACTGGGCCGCCGCCTACGACGCCGAGACCGCGCGCCTGGACGCCCTGCTCCAGGACTTCGGCGACGCCGAGTGGCACGCGCCGGTACGGCTGCGCTGGTTCCGGGCCGACGAAGCGACGAGCCGCCGTACGACCGTCGCCGGGGTCATCGCGCATCTGCTCAGCGTCGACGGTCTTGTCGCGCTCGCGCTGGGCCTGGACGACCCGCTGGGCGATGTCACGTCCCGGCAGCCGACTCCGGCGTCCCGCACCGAGGCGTACTGGCAGGCCTCCCACTTCCCGCCCACCCGGGCCGTGCGGGCGCCCTGGCGGGAACAGAGCCACAACCTCGTCCGCACGGTGTCCTTCACGGGCGGCGGCGCCGGGAAGATGCCCGTGCCGTACGGCGACTTCGCGCTGCCCCTGCACGACGCGATGCTCGACCGGGCCTTCGAGTGCTGGGTGCACGCGGAGGACATCGCGGACGCCGTCGACTACCCCTACGACCCGCCCTCGCCGCGCCATCTGCACCGCATGATCGACCTGGCGGCCCGCATGCTGCCGACGGCCCTGGCGCACCGCCGCCGCGCCGGCCTCGCGACACCCGCCCATCACCGCCACCTCGTCGCGGCGGGCGAACCGGGCCGCAGCCTCCGCCTGGAGATCGAGGGCCTCGGCGGCGGCGAGTGGCTGATCCCCCTCGACTCCCCCGCGGCCAAGGGCTCCGCGGAACACGAGGTGGCCCACGTAGCCCTGGACGGCGTCGAATTCTGCCGCCTGGCAGCAGGCCACGTACCCCCGCAGGAAGCGGCAGCGGGCCAGGTAGGAGACAGAGAGGCGATCAGAGACGTCCTCTTCGCGGCGGCTTCACTGAGCAGGATGTAAAACCCACAGCAGGGGCACGCTCCTAGGGGCGCGGGGAACTGCGCGAACAACCACACACAACCCGCACCCGCCACCAAACGGGACGCCCCGAGCTCCTAGGCGAAAATAACCGTCCGCCGCCCATTGGGCAGAATCCGCCGCTCGGCATGCCACTTGACCGCCCGCGCCAGCGCCTGACACTCCACGTCACGCCCGATCGCGACCAGCCCCTCCGGCGTCACGTCATGCCCGACCCGCTCGACCTCCTGCTCGATGATCGGCCCCTCATCGAGATCAGCCGTCACATAGTGCGCCGTCGCCCCGATCAGCTTCACACCCCGCGCATGAGCCTGGTGATACGGCTTCGCACCCTTGAAGCTCGGCAGGAACGAGTGGTGGATATTGATGATCCGCCCGGACAGCGCCTTGCACAGGTCGTCCGACAGCACCTGCATGTACCGGGCGAGAACGACCAGCTCGACACCCTCCTCACGCACGATGTCGAGCAGCCGCCCCTCCGCCTCGGCCTTCGTGTCCCGCGTCACCGGAATGTGGTGGAAGGGGATGTCGTACGAGCCCACGAGCTCGGCGAAGTCCGTGTGGTTGGACACCACCCCGGCGATCTCCACCGGCAGCGCCCCGGTCCGCGCCCGGAACAGCAGGTCGTTCAGGCAGTGCCCGAACTTGCTGACCATGAGCAGGATGCGCATCTTCTGGTCGCCCCGGTTGATCTGCCACTCCATCTGGAAGGAGTCACCGATCGCCGCGAAGCTGGCCCGCAGCTTCTCCACGGACACCGGCGCGTCCGCCGAGAAGTGGACGCGCATGAAGAACAGTCCCGTGTCGTGGTCGCCGAACTGCTGGCTGTCCTCGATGTTGCAGCCGGTCATGAAGAGGTAGCTCGACACGGCGTGCACGATGCCTTTCCTGTCCGGGCAGGAAAGGGTGAGGACGTACTGGTCGGGCGGGGTCGCGGTGGTGGTGGACTGCTCGTTCATGCAGGACAGGTTCCCACAGGCAGCCACACCGCCCGCAATCGTCCCGCTGTACGGACCCCCTGGGCGAAGCCCTAGGCGGACCTGGTCATGAGCCGTAGGACCTCCAGGCTGCGCGGCGGCGTGTCCGGCTCCTCGCCGTCGCTCGTGGCGAGCCGCACATGCGCGTCCCGGGCCGCCTGGATCGCCTCGGGCCACGCCTGGTTCTCGAGGTACGCGGTGACCGGGGCGTCCGGCCCGACCTGGTGCATGATCCGCAGCACCCGCAGCACGGCGGTGTCCACGAGGGCCGCCTCCTGCGAGTCACGGAAGATCGTGCCGACGTACTTCTCGGCGGACCAGTGATCCAGCCAGGTGTCCTCGACCAGCCGGTACACCGCGTCGGTCACGTCGCCGTAGCCGTCCACGCCGGCCAGCCAGACGTCCCGCTGGAACCCGGGATCGGAGAGCATGTGCAGCGCCGAGCGCACATTGCTGCGCCAGCGCCACCACGGCATGTCGTTGACAGGCATGCCGCCCATGGTGGATGAGCGACGGCCACGACGGGAAGAGTTCTCCGAAGCTTGCACGGTCATCGATCGTACGTTCCCCTCCACATCGGTCACCCTGGCCCCCGCAATTCACCTGGGCGTCACCCATTGTTGAGCCGAGATCACTCTCGGGTTGGCCATGTGGCGGAATCGTGCGGAACCATGACCGGCAGGCGACGCACCCGCAGCACATTCCTCCCCGGCCCCCTCACCCGTCACGCCAGGAAAGGCGTCCTCTCCGCGGGCACGGCGGCCGCGTGCGCGTCGCTCCTCGCCGGCTGCGGGGTCGTCCCCGGCACCACGGGGGATGCCGGGGACGATCCGATCACCGTCATGACGTGGGCGCCGCAGGACACCAAGGCCACCAACAAGCCCGGAATGCCCGCCTTCGCCCACGCCTACGCCCGCTGGATCAACGCCAAGGGCGGGATCAACGGCCGCAAGCTCAACGTGCTGACCTGCAACGACCACAACGACAGCGTGGCCGCCGCCAAGTGCGCCCGACGGGCCGCCAAGGAGAACGTGGTCGCGGTCGTAGGATCCTACAGCCAGTACGCCGACTCCTTCTTCCCGTCCCTGGAGGGCGCGGGCATCCCGTACATAGGCGGCTACGGCATCACCAACGCCGAGTTCACCAGTCCCCTGTCCTATCCCGTCAACGGCGGCCAGCCCGCGCTGCTGGCCGGTCTCGGCAGGTCTCTCGCCGGCTGCGGGCCCGTCGCCCTGGTGCGGCCCGACACCATCGCGGGCGACCAGCTGCCGCCGCTGCTCGACTCCGGCCTGAAGGCGGGCGGGCACCGGGCCGCGCGGGACCAGCGGGCGGCGGAGGACGCCACCGAGTACGACGGCCAGGCCGAGCGGGCGCTGGAGACGACGACCTCCGCCCCCGGGACCGAGGGGTGTGTGGTGCCCGCGCTCGGGGACCGCAACGGCACCTTCATGGACTCCTTCCGGCGCTCCCGCGAGGACTATCCCGACGTCCGGACGGCCACCGTGCTCGGCAGCGTCGACCAGACCGTGATCGACGCGACCGGCGGGGCCTCGGGGCCGTATGAGGGCTCGTACATCACCGGCTGGTACCCGGTGGAGAGCGATGCCCGCTGGAACGGGATGAAGCAGGTGATCAAGGAGGAGGCCTTCGGCGACAACCGCATCGACGCCGCGGACGCCGGAGTGCAGACCACCTGGATCGCCTACACCGTGTTCAAGAAGGTCGTCGAGTCGCTCGGTGGCGGCGAGGTGAGCGCCGACACGGTGACGGAGGCCCTCGACGACGGCCTCAGCGTCGGCACGGGCGGGCTCACGCCGACGCTGCGGTGGCAGTTCCAGGACAAGCTCGCCGCCGTCGGCTTCCCGCGCCTGGTCAATGCGAACGTGACCCTTCAGGTGGTGCGGGAAGGGCGGCTGGTGTCGGCGCGGAAGGGCTTCGTCGACACGACGAAGACGCTGCAGGACGCCGACGTGAACTACTGAGCCGCGCTCAGCGGTTCACGCCCGGACCGGACCACGTCACCTCACGTCACAGCTGCGTCGGCTGACGCTCGGTCAGGCCGTACGTCTTCGCTATCGCGTTCCACAGCCCGGCCGCCTTGGTCTTCTCGGTGCTCGCGACGCCGCTGGCGCGGTTGCCGGCCTGCGTCTGGCCGGTGGCACGGGCCTGGCCCTTCCGGCAGCCCTTCTTGCCCGCGGTCTGGTCGGCCCAGGCCGCGTAGTGGTTGTCGGCCGAGGCCGAGGCCTGCCACGCCTTGGTGAGGGCGGTGGTCAGCGCGGCGTGCTGGGGCAGCTGGTCGACCGTGATGCCGGAGAGCCGGGTGACCAGCTCGGTGCGCTGCTTGGCCGCGTCGCGCAGGTTCTTGGCCGCCTGGGGCAGGTTGTCGCAGCGCTTGACGTCGGCGACGGAGGTGATCACGGTGGTGCGGCTGTCGCCGCTGTCGGCGAGCAGCTTGTCCAGCTCGACCGCCTGCGCGCGGGCCGGGTCGGCGGAGGGCGAGGCGGAGTCGTCCGTCGCGGGCGCCGAGGCGGCCACGGTCTTGTTGTTGTCGCCGCCGCCGTCGTCACCGCCGCCGGCGGCGAGCAGCGCGCCGGCGCCGACGCCGAGGACGGCGATGCCGATGCCGACGGCCGCGATGACCGGCACGCGCGAGCCGGCACGGCCGCCGCGACCGCCCCGCCCGCCGCCGGAGTGGTTGGGCGGGGCGTAGGACTGGGGCTGGGGTTGGTGGGCCTGGGGCTGCTCGAAGCGGGGCATCTGCTGCGTGGACGCGGCCGGGCTCTCGGCGCCGTGGTCGCTGCGGAAGAGGTTGTCGAACTCGGCGGGCGGCTGCTTGTCCCCGCCGGGCACCGGCGCGATGTACTGCGTCGCCTCGGCGTCCGGATTCGAGGCGGGCGGCAACGGCCCGGCCCCGGCCCGGGGTGCGGTGCCCAGGAACGTGGTCGCCTCGGGGTCGTGACCGGTGGGCGTCTCGGGCGGCAGCGCACCCGGGCCCACCGGGGGTATGTACTGCGTCGCCCCCTCGTCGGGCGCCGCGGCGACCGGCGGCAGGAACTGGGTCGCGCCCTCGTCCGCGGGAGCGGGCAGCGGTGCGGACGAGGAGGGAGACCCGTACCCGTCCGTCGCGGGCGGCAGCGGGGCACCTCCGGCGGGAGCGCCGTACACCCCGGCGGCGGACGGCGGCGAACCGCCCGCGGCGGCGGAGCCGTACCCGTCGGAGGACTGCGGCAGACCGCCTCCGGCAGGAGCGCCGTAGCCGTCGGAGGACCGCGGCAGACCGCCTCCGGCGGGAGCACCGTAGCCGTCCGTCGCCTGCGGCAGCGGGGCGCCGGCAGGTCCGGCGCCATGTCCGCCGACACCCGCTTGCGGCAGCGGGGCGCCTCCAGCCGGGGAGCCGTAGCCGCCCGCGGCGGAGCCGTACGCATCGGAGCCGGACGGCAAGCCGCCTCCGGCAGGAGCGCCGTAGCCGTCCGCCGCCTGGGGCATCGGGGCACCCCCGGCCGGGGAGCCATAGCCGCTCGCGGCGGCGGAGCCGTACGTGTCGGAGGCCGGCGGCAGGCCGCCCCCGGCGGGGGAGCCGTAGCCGTCCGTGGGCTGTGGCGGCGGGGTGCCGTACGGGCCCGGGGCCGGGGGCAGTTGGGAAGCGTCGGGCGGAGTGCCGTAGCCGGCGTACGGGTTGGAGGGCTGGGTGCCCTCCTGGGGGAGCGCGCCCGGCGCGTGGTGCTGCGCGTCCCACGCCGGAGGCTCCGGGGTGGTCCACTGCTGGGACTGCTGAGGCTGCGGGGACTGCCAGCTGTTGTCCTGCGGCGGGGGCGGGGCCTGTTGGTCGGGGCCCCACGGCTGGCCCCAGGTCTGGCCCCCGGCGGGAGCGGAGGCCGGGGTCTGGCCGGTCGGGGCCGGGCCGGTCAGGCGGCCTGCCGAGGCGTCACCGGGTCCGCCCGTCATCCCCGGCAGCAGGGGTTCGCCACCGTCGGAGGGCAGCACGATGCCTTCGCGCGCTTGGCGCGCCGAGGGCTCCTCGCCCTGTCCACTCTGCGTCACCGGGACTCCTACTTATGGGGGACCTTGTGAATCGTCGGGTCACGCTACCGGGTCCCCAGAGCCCCGTGCCACGCAGCACAGGGCCCGACCTCGAGCCCTGTGAGCGCGGTAACACAACCAAGTCACGGCACGCTGTTCATGTCACCTCCTGCGCGCGCGGCGGCCGTTTCCCGCACGTTCACGCATTCGCAGACCCTGTGTTCACGCCGCCGCCTGGAGGTCAAGGCGCGCCCCGAACTCCCTGACCACCGCTTCGTCCCGGTACGGCTCCAGCCGCTGCTGGAAGTCCTCCAGATACTCGGCGCCCCGGTTGGACCGCAGCCCCTCCAGCAGTTCCACGGCCTTCATGCCCGTACTGCACGCCTCTTCGACCTCGCGCTGCTGCACCTGCGCCGTGGCCAACAGCACATAACCGATGGCCCGGCGGCGCGCCCGCGTCTCGGGATGCCCGTCCAGCGACTCCCGCGCGCACCGCGCCGCCGCGTCGGCCTGCCCCAGGTCCCGGTGGCAGTGGGCCAACTCGTCGGCGAGATAGGCCTCGTCGAAGTGCGCGATCCACACCGGGTCGTCCCCGGCGGCCGGGTCGGCCGCCTCCAGGGCGCTCACCGCGCGCCCGGCCGCCGACTGGGTGGCGCGCACATCGCCCATCAGGGCGTGCCCGCGCGCCTCCGCCGCGTAGAACATCGACTCCGCGCGCGGTGACACGCGCCCCCGCGCCCCTTCCTGCGCCGCCCTCGCCAACTGCGCGATCTCCCGCGGGTTCCCGAGCTGCGCGGCGAGATGACTCATGGAGGCGGCCAGCACATAGCCGCCGTAGCCGCGGTCCCCGGCCGCCTGGGCCAGCCGCAGCGCCTGGATGTAGTAGCGCTGCGCCAGACCGGGCTGCCCGGTGTCCACGGCCATGTATCCGGCGAGCTCCGTCAGCCGCGCCACGGCGGCGAACAGGTCCCGCCCCACCGCCTCCCGGTACGACCCCGCCAGCAGCCCCGAGACCACGCTGTTGAGGTAGTGCACGACGACCGGGCGCACATGCCCGCTGCCGTACTGGTGGTCGAGATCCACCAGCGCCTGCGTCATGGCGAGGACCGCCCCCACGTCGGACTGCCCCACGCGCGGTCCGGCCGAGCGCGACACCTGGCCGTCGGGTGCGGAGATCAGCCAGTCACGGCTGGGCTCGACCAGCGCGGACGCGGCGACGGAGGAGCCGGACAGGAAGTCCCGCCGCCCCACGTCGCTGCGCCACAGCTCGCAGACCTGCTCGATGGCCCCCAGTACCGTCGGCGAGAACTGGAGACCCACGCCCGAGGCGAGGTTCTTGCCGTTGGCCATGCCGATCTCGTCGATCGTGACCGTACGGCCGAGTTTGCGGCCCAGCGCCTCGGCGATGATCGCCGGGGCCCGGCCCCGCGGCTGCTGCCCGCGCAGCCAGCGCGCCACCGACGTCTTGTCGTAGCGCAGGTCGAGGCCGTGCTCGGCACCGCACATGTTGACCCGGCGGGCGAGGCCGGCGTTGGAGCAGCCGGCTTCCTGGATGAGCGCCTGGAGCCGTTCGTTCGGCTGCCGAGCGACGAGCGGCCTTGCGGCCATGGCGTACCCCCTGTGGCTGCGGTGCCTGCCCACGCACCGAGTTGACGTGTCTTCCGCGGCCGAACTCCCTCACGTCCCGGCGAAAAGATCCGGCCGTGAAGATCAATGCCCCGCCGACCAGGCGAAAATGCGAGGCATGTGAGGAATGCCGGGGTAACGGCTGTTGCCGGCCCCACTCGTGGCTACCCAGCTCCGGCCACCGATCCTCCTGCGCGCCCCCGCACATGCACCCATGCGCCCCGAGAACAGGGGCGATGCTCTCCCCCGCGCACACGGGCGGGCGTAACCCCTGGTGACGACCAGAGTTGTGTTCATCGTGGAAGAGACGATCGCCGGCACCGAAGCCGCTCAGATCCCGAAGCAGCGCGGGGAATCGCTGCTGGAGACCGCCGTCCGCTACGCCGAGGAGCGCCACTGGGACGTGTTCCCCGGCACCTGGCTGGAAGCCGTCGACGGAAGTCAGCGGTGCTCCTGCGGTGACGCCGCGTGTCCGGCACCCGGATCGCACCCGGCGCGCCCGGACTGGGCGACGCAGGCGACGGGCAGCGCGACCGTCGCGCGACGGATGTGGCAGAAGCAGCCCACCGCGTCGATCCTGCTGCCGACGGGGCGGACGTTCGACGCGATCTCCGTGCCGGAGACGGCGGGGTTTCTGGCCTTGGCCCGGATGGAGCGGATGGAGCTGACGCTCGGGCCGGTGACGCTCACGCCGGACCGGCGGATGGAGTTCTTCGTGCTGCCGGGGGCCGGGGTGAAGGTGCCTGACCTGGTGCGGAAGCTGGGGTGGTCGGTGTCGTCGCTGGATCTGACCGTGCTTGGGGAAGGGGCGTACGTGGCCGCGCCGCCCACGCGGTTCGGGTCGCGGGGGGCTGTGCAGTGGGCCTGCCGGCCTACGCCCGCGAATCGGTGGTTGCCGGATGCGGAGGAGTTGATCTCGCCGCTTGCGTATGCGTGTGGGCGGGATCGGTAGCGCCTGATCGTCTGCGTGGTTCCGCTTCGTCGGCGGCTGCGGGTTGTCCGTGGTTGATCGCGCAGTTCCCCGCGCCCCTGAAAGACGCCACCGTAGGGTGCAAGGTGACGGAGGGAGACGCGGTGGGATCCAGTGCTGTACGGGTGCAGGGGCTCTGGAAGCGGTTCGGGCAGCAGGTCGCTGTTGCCGGGGTCGATCTTGAGTTGCCCGCGGGCAAGTTCATCGGGCTCGTCGGGCCGAACGGGGCCGGGAAGACCACCACCTTGTCGATGGTGACCGGGCTGCTCAGGCCCGATCACGGAACCGTCGAGGTGGTCGGGCACGACGTGTGGCAAGACCCTGTCGAGGTGAAGGCCCGCATCGGGGTGCTGCCCGAGGGGCTGCGGCTGTTCGAGCGGCTGTCGGGGCGGGAACTGCTGGCGTACAGCGGGCGGTTGCGGGGACTGCCCGGTGCCGAGGTCGACAAGCGGGCCACGCAGCTCCTCGACGTTCTGGATCTGGCCGGCTCCCAGCACAAGCTCGTCGTCGACTACTCGACCGGCATGCGCAAGAAGATCGGGCTGGCCACCGCTCTCCTCCACAATCCCGAAGTGCTCTTCCTGGACGAGCCGTTCGAGGGCGTCGACCCCGTCTCCGCCCAGACCATCCGGGGCGTGCTGGAGCGGTACACCGCCTCGGGCGCCACCGTCGTGTTCTCCTCCCACGTCATGGAGCTCGTCGAGTCGCTGTGCGACTGGGTGGCCGTCATGGCCGCCGGGCGGATCCGGGCCACCGGGACCCTCGCCGAGGTACGCGGTGACGCGCCCTCGCTGCAGCAGGCGTTCCTCCAACTCGTCGGGGCGCAGAGCCGGGACGCCGGGTCCGACCTCGACTGGCTGGGCGGCGGGGCCCGGTGAGTGCGCCCGCCCTCACCCCCGTCGTCGTACGGCTGAAGCTGTCGCTGCTGCGCAACGGGCTGAAGCAGTCCGGCGGGCGCAAGGCCGCCTACATCGCGTCGGCCGTCTTCGCTCTGCTCTTCGCCGCGCTGCAACTGCTCGGCCTGATCGCGCTGCGCGGGCACGCGCACGTCGAGTCCCTGGCCGTGCTGGCCGTGGCGGTGCTGGGGCTCGGCTGGGCGGTGATGCCGCTGTTCTTCCCCAGTGGTGACGAGACGCTGGACCCGACCCGTCTGGTGATGCTGCCGCTGCGGCCCCGGCCGCTGGTGCGGGCGCTGCTCACGGCGTCGCTGGTCGGCATCGGGCCGCTGTTCACGCTGTGCCTGCTGGTGGGTTCCGTGATCGCGGTGGCCCGGGGCGGGGCGGCGTTCGCGGTGGGGGTCGTCGCGGTCGCCCTGGCGCTGTTGGTGTGCGTGGCGTTCGCACGGGCCGTCGCCGCCGCCAACGTACGGCTGCTGAGCAGCCGCAAGGGCCGCGACCTCGCGGTGCTGAGCGGGCTCGTCATCGCCGTCGGGGCGCAGGTCGTCAACTTCGGCGCGCAGCGGCTCGGTTCGGCGGGTCTGGGCGAGCTGGACCCGGTCGCGGACGTGGTCCAGTGGGTGCCGCCGGCGTCGGCGATCGGCGCCGTGCACGCGGTGGGCGAGGGGTCGTACGGTCTCGCCGCCGCCCAACTGGCACTGACCGCGGGTGCGCTGGTGACGCTGCTCGCGGTGTGGTCGCGGCATCTGACGCGCCTGATGACCTCGCCCGACGGATCCACGCTGCCCACCGCCGAGACGGCCGCCCGGGAGCGGTCGTCGAGCGGGCTCGGGCGGCTGCTGCCCGCGGGGCGTACGGGCACGGTCATGGAGCGCAGCCTGCGGTATGTGTGGCGCGACCCCAAGACCAAGGCCGCCTGGGTGACCTCGCTGGCCATCGGGCTGATCGTGCCGGTGTTCAACGCCTGGCAGGGCACCGGGTCCGTGTACTTCGCGTGCTTCGCCGCCGGGATGCTCGG
This sequence comes from Streptomyces sp. NPDC050546, assembly GCF_044457425.1. Classification (NCBI taxonomy): domain Bacteria; kingdom Bacillati; phylum Actinomycetota; class Actinomycetes; order Kitasatosporales; family Streptomycetaceae; genus Streptomyces; species Streptomyces sp. NPDC050546. Next base: position 196,229 of record NZ_JBITGX010000003.1, on the reverse strand, counting down.
CATCCAGATGTACAACCAGTTCGGGCAGGACACCTCCGCGTTCTGGATGGTCGCCATGACGATCTCCTCGCGCCGGGACGCCTACGTCGAGCTGCGCGCCCGCGCGCTGGCCCTGCTGCTGATCACTCTGCCGTACGCCACGCTCGTCACCGTGGTGACGACCGCGATGCTCGGCGACTGGCGGCGGCTGCCCGAGGCGCTGGGGCTGTCCTTCGCGCTGCTCGGAGCGATGCTCGCGACCGGGGCGTGGACGTCCGCCCGCTTCCCCTACTCCATCCCGCAGGAGGGCTACAAGAACGTCGCCCCCGGGCAGACCGGGCTCGCCTGGATCTCCATCTTCGGCGGGATGGTCGCCGCCGCCGTCCTGTGCGCGCCCGTCATCGCGCTCACGATCTGGCTGAACGTGAGCGCCGGGGGCGACGACTGGACGTGGCTGCTGCTGCCGGCGGGCACGGCGTACGGGGCCGCGCTCACGGTGGTGGGGCTGCGGCTGGCGGCTCCGCGGACGGCCCGGCGGCTGCCGGAGATCCTGGTGGCGGTCAGCAAGGGGTGAGCCGTCCAGCCGTCCGTCCCGGTTCAGGACGGCCTGTCCGTCCTCAGTTCGCGCTGAGGACGTCCAGGAACGGCTCGATCGCCGCGCGCCAGGCCTCCGGCTGGTCGTAGTGCACCAGGTGACCGGCGTCGGCGACCTCCGCGTACTGGCCGCGGGGCAGGACGCGGACCATCTCCTGGGCCTCGGCGCGGCCCAGCTCGCCGTCGAGGCCGCGCACGACCAGGGCGGGGCAGAGGACCTGGGTCAGCTCCTCCCAGTGCGCGTCGTACACCCAGGTCTCGCGGGAGCGAAGCATCTGTTCCGGTTCGAAGACGGGGCGCCAGCCGTCCGAGGACTCGGCCATCACCTCGGCGTAGAACGCGCCGCGGGCCGGGTTGGGCCGCTCCACCCAGGGGTCGTCCTCGCCGAACCACTTGCGGACGTCGGCCAGCGTGGCGAAGGGCAGCGGCCAGGAGCGGAACCACTGGTCCCACTCGCGCTGCGAGGCCGCGCCGAGCGCGGAGGCCCGCATATCGCAGATGATCAGCCCACGGACCAGGTCCGGGCGCTTGGCGGCGAGCTGCCAGGCGGTAAGGGCGCCCATGGCGTGGCCGATGAGAACGACCGGGTGGAGGCCGAGCTGTTCCAGAGCGGCCTCGACGTCGTCGACGTAGGCGTCACGGGAGAAGGCTCCCTGCGGGGGCTTCTCGCTGCGGCCGTGGCCGCGCTGGTCGAGAGCGACGGCGCGGTACCGGCCGGAGAGCCAGCGGGCGGTGGACGCCCAGTGCGAGGCGCGGCCCATCAGGCCGTGCAGTAACAGGACGCCCGGGGTGCCGTTCGGCGCGGTACCCGCGCCGGGCGTGCGCTGCGGGTCGAGCCGGTGCTTCGGGTCATGCGGGTCGTGCTGATCGTGCGGTTCGTGCGCCGGATCGGTCTTGGGCGGGTCTCCGAACTCCCAGGCCGCGAGGCGTACGCCGCCCGTCCCGGTCACGTCGATGCGTCGCGCCATGTCCTGGCACCCCCCAAGCTTCGCGCGGACCGTGGTCGTCTCCGGCCGTTCGGTCCTGTGAACCGTGTTCTGCCTGCTGCGCCTTGTTGCCGTGCCGTGCGTCACCCGCACACTATCGAATGCCCATTCGAGGATGCCGTTCTCGCGGACAACACCCCTCGTTCGAGTGACCACCCTCGGGGATTGATAGCCGCTGCCGAGGGGAGATCTTCAGCGGGAGGCGGACCGCTCGGGGAAACCGGTCCGTGGGGGATGACCTTGAGAGCTCGGGGCTCCAGGTCAGCACAGGGGAGGACAGGCCCCGGCGCCGCAAGGCGCCGGGGCCCTCCACATCTCCACGGCACATCCTCCCGCCCCCTCCCCGGCCGGGCGACATCGCTGTCGAGCCACGGCCAAGAGCCCTCAGGTCATATGCCTCACGCGACAGCGTCGCACGGGAAGCGGACGAGCGCTGCCATTCGCCGGACTGAATCCCGGATACGGCGGGATCACGCCAACACCGCCGGCGCGGCCGATCCGGCCGGGCTCAGGGCTTCGCGACGAACACGTGGGAGGCGACCTCCGACTCCAGTTCGGCCGCCTCGCCCCCGCTGCCCACCAGCACACCGCCCGCCGCCTCGGTCACGCTGACCACCGAGCCGGGCTGCACCCCCGCCCGCCGCAGCGTGTACATCAGCTGCGCGTCCGTCTGGATCGGCTCGCCGATGCGGCGCACCACGACCGTCTTGCCCTCGGCGCCCGGGTCCAGAGTGGCCAGCGACACCATCCCCTCGTCCAGGAACGGGTCGGCGCCGTCCTTCTCGCCGAGCTCCTCCAGCCCCGGGATCGGATTGCCGTACGGCGACTCCGTCGGGTGCCGCAGCAACTCCAGCACGCGGCGCTCCACGGCCTCGCTCATCACGTGCTCCCAGCGGCACGCCTCGGCGTGGACCTGCTCCCACTCCAGACCGATCACGTCGACGAGCAGACACTCGGCGAGCCGGTGCTTGCGCATCACGCGCGTGGCGAGACGGCGGCCCTCGTCGGTGAGCTCCAGGTGCCGGTCGCTGGCGACGGACACCAGACCGTCGCGCTCCATCCGCGCCACGGTCTGGCTGACGGTCGGCCCGCTCTGGTCCAGCCGCTCGGCGATACGGGCGCGCATGGGGACCACACCCTCTTCCTCCAGCTCGAGGATGGTGCGGAGATACATCTCCGTGGTGTCGATCAGTCCGGACATACGTGCCCCTCGATGAGATCTGCCGGAGGCTGGACGGCTCACCGGCGCGTGCGCTGGCCCTGCACCCAATTCTGCCGGATACCACCGACAACCGTGCCGTCGGAGGGAAACCAGGGGGTTGCGCGGCCCGGGGGAAGGGTACGGAGTTCCCCTCCGCGGGGCCCCCGGAGCACCGCGGAGCACCCTTGGCCCGGCCGCCACGACCGTATTGACACCGCACTGGTCCAGACCGCACCGTGATGCGCGACACGCGCCCACCGAGGCCATCCTGAAGGGACCCCGTATGAGCGACCGCGCGCCGGCCGGCCAGTTCCTCGACGCCGCGATCGACCTGCTGCGGCGGGTCCGCGACGAGGAGGCCGACAGCGTCACGGCCGCCGGCACACTCCTCGCCGACACCGTCGAGAGCGGAGGACGCCTCTTCGCCTTCGGCGCCGGGCACTCCTCCCTCGCCGCGCAGGACCTCGTCTACCGCGCCGGGGGCCTCGCCCTCATGAACCTGCTCGCCGTGCCGGGCGTCGTCGGCGTCGACGTCAGGCCCGCACCGCTCGGCTCCGCCCTGGAACGCGTCGACGGCCTCGCCAGCGCTGTCCTGGACAGCTCCCCGCTCCGCGCGGGCGACGCCCTGCTGATCGTCTCCCTGTCGGGACGCAACGCCCTCCCCGTGGAAATGGCCATGCACGCCCGCGCCCGGGGCGTACGGGTCATCGGCGTGACCTCGGTCGCCTACGCCTCCGAGACCGAGTCGCGGCACAGCTCGGGGACGTATCTGAAGGACCACTGCGATCTCGTCCTCGACTCGAAGATCGCGGTCGGCGACGCCGAACTCACCCTCGACAACGTCCCGGCCCCCTTCGCCCCCGCCTCCACGGTCGTCACCTCGGCCCTCCTCCAGGCCGTCATGGCCACCACGGCCGCCACCCTCGCCGACCGCGGCCTGGAGCCTCCGCTCCTGCGCTCCGGGAACGTCGACGGCGGGCACGACTGGAACGGCCGCGTGATGGAGCGGTACCGGGACCGGATCTTCTACCGGCACTGAGGCGACGGCGGGACACCCGCCGGTTCAGGACTGCTCGCCGGACAGCCCCGCGAGATCCAGTGACGCCGCGATCCGCACCGCCACGTCCTCCGCGTACATCGCGTCGGACCGCTCGAACGCGCTGCGCCCGGCACCCCGCAGGAACGTCACCACACCCAGCGTCCGCCCCCGGCTGCGCAGCACCGCGCACAGGGCGTGCACCGCGTCCGGCGGCCACTGCCGGGCCTCGGCCCACAGCCGGGCCTCCTCGGGCGCCGCGGCCCCCGCACTCGCCCTCAGGGCACCGACCCGCTCCACGCACTGCAGGGCCGGATGCCCCTCCGCGTACCGCGCGGGCAGGCCCGCGTGGCCGGAGAGCTTGCTCGGCCCCGGGGCGCCGGACGGGGTGGCGGCGACCCGCACCAGCCGTACCGGCCCCTCGCTCGGCGCGTCGACGAGCGCGCCGCCCGCCACCCGGTCGATCAACGCGTGGTCGGCGAACCCGGCCAGGGCGAAGTCCAGGTGGACCGTCGCCGCCTCCGCCGGGTCCTCGCACTCGGCCGCGGCCCGCGAGGCCCGGTACAGCTGCTGCGTACGGAACCGCAGCAGCGACGCCTCCTGCTCGCTCTGCTTGGCCTCCGTCACGTCCTGGAACAGCCACCCCACACCCAGCGGAACCGGCTCCTCCGCGAGCGGCGAGGCCAACCGTACGAAGCCGCTGCGCCAGCACCGCCGCCGCTCCCCCTCCGGCATGCGCACGCCCACCCACACCTCGGCGGGCGCGGGCGGCGCACCCTCCGCCAGCACATGCTGCAGCGCGCTCTCCAGCTCCTCCACGCCCTGCGACAGCAGATCCCCGAGCGGGCGGCCGAGCACGGACGTACGGCCCGTACCCAGCGCCTTGGCCGCGTGCGCGTTCACCACGGCCGGCCGCAGGTCGACATCCACGAGCACGACGCCCCAGCTGGCGTCCTCGAACAGCGCCTCGCTGAGCGCGATCGACCGCTCCAGATCGATCTGCGCGTGCACCTCGCTGAAGGCGCAGTACACACCCGCCGGCTTCCCGTCAGGCCCTCGCACGGCCGCCGACTGGGTCCGTACGAGCACCCGCCCGCCGTCCTTGGTCAGCAGCGCGAACTCGTTCACCTGCCGGCCCGGGGCGTGCATCGCGGACAGCAGCCGGCTCTCGACCTCCTCGGCGTCCGCGCTGCGCACGGCCCACCCGGCCAGGCCTCGCCGGCCCACCGCCTCGTCCGCGCTCCAGCCGAGAATCCGCTCAGCCTCACGGTTCCAGTGCGTCACGACACCGTCGGCGTCGAACGCACACAGTGCCGCGTCCATCCCGTCAAGCAACGCGGCAAGCAGATCGGACCCGTCCGCACCGTCCCGCTCGGGCTCGTCGGGCCCCAGCTCGTCGGTGGTCCCACTACGCCGGGAAGCACTCACCTGGACCCCCTGCAGGCTGCGTCCGTACGTACCGCACGTCGGTTCGCTACTTGCAATCATTCAACTGGAACGTGACCCAGCGCACACCGTGTTCCCACAACATTGAAGGAATCGTTGTACGAGGGCATTCCCCACGTCATCCGCCAACGAACACCCCGCCTCCTCCGGCGCGGCCCCGCGTCAAGGTCTCAGAAAAACGGTTGATCCGAGGCCGATCCGTTTCCTAGGGTTCCAGGTACACGAGAGAGGAGGTGGTTCGGCAGATGTATGAGAACCGGACGCGTGAGGTGGCTGCGGGCTAGCGGCCCGTCACCACACACAGTGCGGTGCCGGACCAGCGCGTGAGCGAAGCGCGCAGCCGGCCCAATCTCCAGCAGTCACCCGACCCGCGAGCCGCCGGTACGTCCGGCCGGCCCTCCTCAGGAGGACCAGGCTCGCGGGTCGTCTGCGTTCCGCGACCGTCCTCGCGTCAGTGGGCGATGTCCCCGTAGCCCTCGATCTCGCGGGGGTCGCGGGTGCCCGGGCCGACGTAGCGGGCCGAGGGGCGGACCAGGCGGCCCGTGCGCTTCTGTTCGAGGATGTGGGCGGACCAGCCGGCCGTGCGGGCACAGGTGAACATGGACGTGAACATGTGCGCCGGGACCTCCGCGAAGTCCAGGACGATGGCCGCCCAGAACTCGACGTTCGTCGCGAGGACGCGGTCGGGGCGGCGGGCGTGGAGTTCCGCGAGGGCCGCCTTCTCCAGGGCCTCGGCGACCTCGAAGCGGGGGGCACCCAGTTCGCGGGCGGTGCGGCGCAGGACCCGGGCGCGGGGGTCCTCGGCGCGGTAGACGCGGTGGCCGAAGCCCATGAGGCGCTCGCCGTTGTCGAGCGCGTTCCTGACGTAGGCCTCGGCGTCGCCCGTGCGCTCGATCTCCTCGATCATGCCGAGGACGCGGGAGGGGGCGCCGCCGTGCAGCGGGCCGGACATGGCTCCCACGGCGCCGGAGAGGGCCGCCGCCACATCCGCGCCCGTGGACGCGATCACCCGGGCCGTGAACGTGGACGCGTTCATGCCGTGCTCGGCCGCGCTCGTCCAGTACGCGTCCACCGCCGCTACGTGCTTGGGGTCCGGCTCGCCGCGCCAGCGGATCATGAAGCGTTCGACGACGGACTGCGCCTTGTCGATCTCCCGCTGCGGGACCATGGGCAGGCCCTGGCCGCGGGCCGACTGGGCGACGTAGGAGAGGGCCATGACGGCGGCGCGGGCCAGGTCGGCGCGGGCCTGCTCCTCGTCGATGTCGAGGAGCGGTTTGAGGCCCCAGACCGGGGCCAGCATGGCCAGGGCCGACTGGACGTCGACGCGGATGTCACCGGAGTGGACGGGGATGGGGAACGGCTCGGCGGGCGGCAGGCCGGGGTTGAAGGCGCCGTCGACGAGCAGGCCCCAGACGTTGCCGAAGGAGACATGGCCGACGAGGTCCTCGATGTCGACGCCCCGGTACCGGAGTGCGCCGCCCTCCTTATCCGGTTCGGCGATCTCCGTCTCGAACGCGACTACTCCCTCGAGCCCGGGTACGAAGTCGGACATCAGGCGGCTCCTCGTGATGTAAGTGACAGATGGTGTCTGGTGGGGTGAGACGTGTGAACCATGTGTCAGTCAGCTTGCGAAGCGGGCGGCCGTCCGGGGGATCCACGGTCGTCGCGGCGACTCGCGGTCCTGGCCGGTCTCCCCTGTGATGCCCCGTGCGGCTGGCGGTCACCCAAACCGAACGGCATCAGAACGATATCCCCGAGTGCCACCGTTGGGGAGGGTTCACGGCACTCAGTGCCACTCAGTGACGAAGGACACCGTCCATACGGCAAGATGACCGGGTGACCGACCGCGACGCCGTCCCCTTCGATCTGGCCTCGATGCGCAAGCAGTACCGGGCCGAGGGGCTCTCCGAGACCGAGCTGGCCGCCACCCCCGTCGAGCAGTTCGCGCGCTGGTTCAAGCAGGCCGCGACGGACGGCGGGCTGTTCGAGCCGAACGCCATGGTCGTCTCGACGGCCGACGCCGAGGGGCGGGTCAGCGCCCGCACCGTTCTGCTGAAGCACTTCGACGAGCAGGGTTTCGTCTTCTACACGAACTACGGCTCCCGCAAGGCCCGCGACCTGGCGGAGAACCCGTACGTCTCGCTGTTGTTCCCCTGGCATCCGATGGCCCGGCAGGTCCTCGTCACCGGTCTCGCGCGGCGCACCGGCCGGGACGAGACGGCGGCGTACTTCCGGACCCGGCCGCACGGCTCACAGCTGGGGGCGTGGGCCAGCGCCCAGTCCTCGGTGATCTCCACGCGTGCCGACGTCGACCGCGCGTACGCCGAACTGGCCGCCCGCTATCCGGAGGGCGAGCAGGTGCCCGTGCCGCCGAACTGGGGCGGCTTCCGGGTGGCCCCGCAGACGGTGGAGTTCTGGCAGGGCCGCGAGAACCGGCTGCACGACCGGTTGCGGTACGTGGAGCGGCCGGACGGGAGCTGGCGGGTGGAGCGGCTGAGTCCGTGAACGGGCCGGGCGGCCCCCCGTCATCCGGCGAGCCGCCCCTGCATGATCACTTCTTGACGTAGAGCTGCTGGTAGAGCATGGGCACGTCGAGTCCCTTGTCAGCCCAGGCGAAGGGCGTTGAGTACGTCCGGGTAGGTGTGGAACAGGCGGGTGCCCGTGCGTCGCAGGACGACGAAGGTCACGAGCAGGCCGTAGCCGAGCCCCGCGGGCAGCAGCAGCCAGGCGGATCCCGTGCCGTGCAGCAGGACCGCGCCCACCACCAGGGGGGTGGTGGCCAGGGGGCCGGCGATCGAGGCGACGAAGTTCATCAGGTGGTAGGTGCCGCCCTGTCCGGGCACCCCGGCGAGGATCGAGTCGTGCTCGAACGCGTAGGGCCAGCGGACGCTGATGACCGCGCCCATCGAGAAGGTGACGCCGAGCAGCGCGTAGACCAGGCCCAGGACTTCGGGGATCTGCGCCGTCGTCCCGGTGGCCAGTCCGGTCACGACGGTGATCGCGGTCAGCCAGGGCACGGCCACGAGGAGCTGGGCGAGGAAGCGGCCGGTCACCTCGGCGCGAGCGTGGGCGACGCTGCGGGTGGTGGCGACGTTCGTCCAGACGGCGGAGCCGTCCATGGTGAACAGCATCGACGGGGAGCTCAGCGCGAACACCCAGGCCCCGCCCACGGCGACGTACGGGTTCTTGATGGCCACCGCCACCAGGACGAGCGGGAAGATCGAGGAGTAGGCCAGCGAGGTGACCATCAGCATGCGGTGCCGGGGTGCCCGGGCGAAGGAGCGCAGCTGGTGGTGGGTGATGAGGAGGGTGCGGCTGCGGGAGGCCAGCCGCGCCAGGACGCCCGCGTAGGTGGAGCGGGAGCCGGCCGACTGGGCGGTGGACCGGTCGCTGGTGGTCATGAGCCGCACCAGGGAGCGGTGCCACCACCCCATCAGGAGCAGGATCAGCAGGGCGGTCGCGCCGAGTTCGGCGAGGGCGACGCCGTACCGGCCCTCGGTGGCGGCGTGCGGTGCGTCGGCGACCCAGCCCGGGGGCGTCCAGCGCAGCACCTCGGACACGACGGGCGGGACGCTCAGTTCGGGCGTCCCCGCCGACGAGAGCAGCAGATACGCGGTGAAGGAGACCACGGCGACGAGCAGTCCGCCCAAGGCCGCGATGTCCTTGCCCCGTCGGCTGGTCAGAGCACGCGCGTAGGCGGCGATGACGGCCCGGGAGGTGACCACGCACAGCAGCAGGGCGAGCAGGGCGGCCGGAAGCGCGATCGCGAGGGCGGCCCCCGTGCCGGTCACGGCGGCCGTGGCGCCGGCGAGCACCACCAGGGTGACCAGCGGGCCGGGGCCGACCAGTGCGGCGGCGGTGGAACCGATGATGAGCGGCCGGGGGCGGATGGGGAGTACGGCGAGCCGGGTGGGGTCGGCGCTCTCGTCTCCCGTGCCGGAGCCCGCGGAGAGCGGCAGCACGACCCAGCCGATCAGCAGACCGGCGTAGGTGAGGACGACGAGGTCGGCAGCGGCGGGTTCGCCGTGCCGCTGGGCGAGTCGGGCGGCGGTGAGACCGGCGGCGGTCAGCGCCGCCAGCGCCCCGACGACGAAGCCGGTGGCCCGGGAGGGGCTGCGGCGCAGGCTTCCCCTGAGCAGGGCCAGTTTCAGGCGGACGAAGAGCCCAACCACTGCAGCGCCCCCTTCCCCTTGGTCTTGCCGGTGGTGAGGGGCGAGCCGACGAGTTCCATGAAGGCGTCGTTGAGGCTGCGCCCGCCGCGCACCTCGTCGACGGTTCCGGCGGTGACGATCCGGCCGTCCGCCATGATCGCCACATGGCTGCACAGGGCCTGGACCAGTTCCATCACATGGCTGGAGAAGACCACGGTGGAGCCGGACTCGGTGTAGCTGCGGAGCACTTCGCGGATGGTCTGCGCGGAGACGGGGTCGACGCTCTCGAAGGGTTCGTCGAGGAACAGCACCGGCGGGTTGTGCAGCAGGGCCGCCGCCAGGCCGATCTTCTTGCGCATACCGGTCGAGTAGTCGACCACCAGTTTGTCCGCGGCCTCGGTCAGGCCAAGGACGTCGAGCAGCTGGTCGGCCCGCTCGTCCGTCTCGGCTCCGGACAGCCCGCGCAACCGGCCGGTGTAGGCGAGCAGTTCCCGTCCGCCGAGGCGCTCGAAGAGCCTCAGGCCCTCGGGGAGGATGCCGATGCGTTCCTTGGCCTCGTACGCGTTCTGCCAGACGTCGTGGCCGGCGACGGAGACGGTGCCCGCGTCCGGGCGCAGCAGACCGGTGATCATGGAGAGGCTGGTGGTCTTGCCCGCCCCGTTGGGGCCGACGAGACCGTAGAAACTGCCTCTGGGGACGGTCAGTTCGACTCCGTCGACAGCGACCTTGTCCTCGAACGCCTTCCGTAGGCCGCGCACTTCGACGGCGGCTGACGATGTCACGGTGTCACTCCTTTCTCTGCCCGCTGTGGGGGCGGGCGGCCCGTTGTGGGGGATGTGGGCGGTCACGGGCTGGGGACCGCCGGGGACCGGAGGTTTCTGAAGGGGGCCGAGGCGTCGATGCCGGCCGCGTGGCAGACCTCGGCGAGCACGGTGGCCAGGGCCGTGCGGAGTTCCGGAGCGGTGTGCGGCCGGGCGGGAGCGGGTGCGGGTGCCGTCAGCGGTCGGTGCCAGCCCGCGTGCTTCCGTGAGCGAGGCCCGGGAGACGGACGCTCTCTCAGTCCGCTCTCTCAGTCCAGTGCCGCGTCCAGCAGTGCCGCCCACTGGACGACGACCCGCTCCCGGCGGGCCCGGTCGTCGGTGAGGAGGTTGGCGAGGCCGAGGCCTCGGGCCATGTCGAGGAGGCCCTGGACCGTCTCGCGGACGCCGGGGACGGATTCGTCGGCGGCGAGGAGGTCGACCGCTATGCGGTGGGTCTCGCGGCCGACGCGGGATTCGAGTTCGGTGACACGGGGGCGGAGCTGGTCCTCGTTGGAGGCGGCGACCCAGAGGTGGAGGGCGGCGCGGAAGAGGGGGCCGGTGTAGAGGTCGACCAGGGCGGCGACGACCGCGTGGCGGTCTCCGGACGCGCCCTCGGGGAAGAGGGCGCGCAGAGCGGTCGAGCGTTCCTCGGCGACGTACTCGACGGCCGCCGTGAAGAGGTCCTCGCGGGTCGGGAAGTGGTGCTGGGCGGCGCCGCGGGAGACGCCGGCGCGTTCGGCGACCACGGAGACGGTGGAGCCGGCCCAGCCGTGTTCCGCGAGGCAGGCCACGGCGGCTTCCAGGAGCCGCTGCCGGGTGGCCCGGCTGCGGTCCTGCTTGGGGACTCTCTCCGCACGGTCGGCCGTGCTCACACCACCCATGCCGCATCCCGTCGTTCGAGGAAGGCCGTCATCCCCTCGCGGGCCTGCGGGGAGGAGAACAGCCGGGCCGAGAGCGCGGTCAGGTCGGTCGCGTCCCGGTCGAAGGCTTCCAGCACCCTAGCCGTGAGCAGCCGTTTCGTCTCGCTCAGGGCGTCGGGGGCGGATTTGCGCAGGCCGTCCAGGATGGGCGCGAGGGCCCCGTCGACCTCGTCCGCGTGTGTGGTGAGCAGGCCTGTGCGCTGTGCCTCCGCCGCGTCGAAGCGCTCGCCCGTGAGGTAGTAGCGGGCCAGGGCGCGTGGGTCGGTGCGTGGGAGCAGCGGCAGCGAGATGACCGCCGGGGCGACGCCGATGCGGACCTCCGTGAAGGCGAAGGTGGCCTCGGTGGAGGCGGCCGCGATGTCGCAGGCCGCCAGCAGGCCGAGGCCGCCCGCGCGGACGTGGCCGGTGACACGGGCGACGACCGGCTTGGGCAGTTCGATGATCTGCCGGAGCAGGGCGACCAGTGCGTCCGGGGGCGGCGGGTCCTTGAGGTCGGCTCCGGCGCTGAAGGTGTTGCCGGTGTGGGTGAGGACGATCGCGCGGACGCCGCTGTCCTTGCCGGTGTCGGTGAGGGCGTCGGCCAGCTCGGCGACGAGGGCCGCCGACAGGGCGTTGCGGTTGTGCGGTGAGTCGAGGGTGAGGGTCTCGACCGCACGCGCGCGCGTGCGGGTGACGAGGCTCATGCGCGCTCCCTGAGCTGTCGGCGGAGGATCTTGCCGGAGGCCGCGCGGGGGACGCCGACGATGAAGGTGACGTGCCGGATCCGCTTGTAGGGGGCGACCCGTTCGGCGACGAACATCATGACCTCCGCCTCCGACAGGCCGGTGGCGGCCGGCTGGCGGACCACGTACGCGTGCGGGACCTCGTTGCCGTCGTCGTCGTACCTGCCGATGACGGCGGCGTCGGCGATGCCCGGGTGGGTGAGGAGGAGGGCCTCCAGTTCGGCGGGGGCCACCTGGAAGCCCTTGTACTTGATGAGTTCCTTGACGCGGTCGACGACGAAGAGCCAGCCGTCGGAGTCGGTATGGCCTACGTCTCCGGTGTGCAGCCAGCCGTCGGGGTCGATCATCGCGGCGGTGGCGTCGGGGCGGCCGAGGTAGCCCTTCATGACCTGGGGACCGCGGATGAGGATCTCGCCGGACTCGCCGGCCGGGAGGTCCTTGCCGGGGTCGTCCAGGGAGACGATGCGCATCTCGGTGCCGGCGATGAGCTTGCCCACGGTTCCGGGCGGCGCGGCGCCCATCGCGTCCAGCGGGACGACGTGGGTGCCGGGCGACAGTTCCGTCATGCCGTAGGCCTGGCCGACGGGCGGCAGGCCGAGCCGCTCGGAGCAGGCGGCGGCGAGCGTCGCGTCCAGGGGTGCGGCGGCGCTGAGGATGTACTTCAGGGACGACAGGTCGTACTGGGCGACGGCCGGATGCTTGGCGAGGGCCAGGACGATCGGCGGGGCCACGTAGAGGCCGGTGATGCGGTGGTTCTGGATGGCCGCGAGGAACTGTTCCAGGTCGAAGCGGGGCAGGACGACGACGGTGGCGCCCTTTCTGAGGGGCGCGTTCATCAGGGCCGTGAGGCCGTAGATGTGGGACAAAGTCTCTAAAGGACAGCCGAGCATCGGAACCCCCTCTCGCTGCACTGAGGTGCGGTTTTCAGAGGGTGGCAGCAGGCGCGGAAACAATCAAGCGTGCCTGCATGGTTCGGGCTCTAGGCGTCGGCCCAAGGGTCGGGCTCCCACACAGGGTGGAACTCGTAGGTGCGCACGAGACTCCACTGTGCGCCCTGGTCGCTCTTGCGGCTGTTGATCACGATGCGGCGCAGCAGGCGGCGCAGCATGGCGTTCTGCTCGACCGCGTGCAAGGCTTCCCACTCCGCCATGAGTCCGACGATCAGGGGTCGGAACTCCTCGCGCGTGGGCGTGGCCTCGACCTCGCTAAGCGACTGCAAGTGCTTGACGAGATTGGCTTTCTGGCCGAGGAACTGGTCGCGGACACGCGCGAACGAATCGGCCGGGTACTTCTCCGGGTCCATCGCGTTCTCGGTCACCAGGCGGTCGAGGGCGGCGTCGATCCTGGCTATCTCGGCTTCCGTGCGCGCCCGTTCCTCGACCAGTCGTGCGCGAGGGTCCGGCGCGGTGGCTGGCGCGGTGCGCTGCTCGGGCAGGGACGGCGCGGTGTCGATTTCCTCGGCGACGTTGTCGGCGAGCCACTTCCTCACCTCGGCCTCGACTTCGTCGCGGCGCACGTACACGCCCGGTTCACAGGCGGACTTGCCCTTGTTCTTGTGGTTGAAGCAAACGAACGTGTGGCCGGGGATGTATCCGCCGTTGGGGTCGCGTCCGGATCGGGCGACGGTCGTCCCGCGGCAGTGTCCGTGACGCATGATCCCGGTGGTCGCGTAGGTGGCGCGGCGGGCCCGCGGGGGCGTCTTCTTCGTCTCCTTGCGGTGTCCCTCGTACTCCTTCCACTGGTCGGGGGTGATGAGTGCCGGTTGGGCCCCGGGGAGCCACAACATGCGGCCTTCCTTGCACCCCGAAAAGTGCTCCTGCCCCAGCTTGCAACGGCACTCCGGGTCGTGGACGCGCAGCAGGCCGGCGGCGAACCCTGAGTCGAGGTACCTCTGAACGGTGTTGACGCCCCATCGGTTCCCGCGGGTGGTGGGAATCAGTAGTTCGTCGTTCAGCCAGTGCGCGAGCATGGCGAACCCCTGCCCGGCGAGCTTGCGCTCGTACAGCTCGGCCGCGACGGGCGACACGTCGGGGTGCCGTTCGTAGCGTTCCTCTTGCAGCCGTACGCCGTTGGGCGCCGATGGGTCGGGCACGCGTCGCGGGTGCCAGATGTACCCGAATCGGGGGCGGCCTGTGGCAGGGAGCTGCAACGCTCGTCGGTGGGCGTGCGTCTCCTTCCACTGTTCGCCGGCGCGGTCCGACTCGAACACGGCGAGGTCAAACAGGATGGCGCGGTTGAAGCGTCCGACGGCCGTGCGGGCGTCGACTTCTTCCGTGGCCGATGCGAGTTGCCCGCCGGCGTGTTCGAGCCGTGCGAGGTTGATCGCGATACCGAGGTCGTTCCGACCGAAGCGGCTGAACTTCCATACGCCGATGCCGACGGCCTCGCGGTCCTCGACGCGCTGGATACCGCCCATGATCTTGCGCTTGAAGTTCCGGCCGGTCGCGTCAAGGTCGATGATCCAGTCGATGATCCGGCGCCCCGTACGGGCCGCCCATGACTCGATGGCCGACTGTTGCAGCTCTGGGCTGATCTTCTCCTCTCGCCAGGTTGAGACTCGGATGTAACCGAGCCACGGCTCGCCGCCGATGGCGAGCGAGCCGTGAAAGGTAGCGGGGGTGTCCGCTGGTGTCATACGGCTTTCCTGTCGTCGTCCTCTTCTTCGTCGAGCGGCCGGATCGGTCGCACGTTGCCGGGAAGATCCGCGATTCGGATGATGGAGATTCCTTGCGTGTCTTCTCCCTCGGCGCCCTCGCCCCCGTCGCGCGGTGCTTCCGGGGGGTCGAGGAGTCCCATGTGTACGTGTTGCAGCGCGAGCCGGTAGCCGGCGCTGTGCGTTTCGGCGAGCTGGTCGTCGCTCGCCTGGGTGGCGCGGTAGGCGATGCAGTAGCAGAGCGCGGGGATAGCGGTGATCAGCACGACCAGACCGAGGCGAAAGCCGTCGTAGTGATCTCGGAGGACCCCGTGTATCGCGGTCGTGGCGCCGAGAACCAGGGCGGCGACGGACGGAGCGTAAAGGCGACGTGCGAGCGGGGTCATGTGCGGGTGTCCTCCGTGCTGTGCGTTCATTCGGCGAGTTGTTGCTCGCCTTCGTCTGGTGCGGTCCGGCGCAAGGTCTGCGCCATGTTCACGAACACCTTGCGTTCGGCCGGATCGGTGATGCCGAGTTCGTCGGCGGCCTGCTCTGGAGTAAGGCGCCCGCCCGGGGGCGCGGTAGGTCGTTGGACTGCCGCGAGTTCGTCGGGGGTCAGGACGCCAGCCCTCACAAGCACCTCGGGATACGGCACCCGGATTGCCTCAGCGAGCGTCCGCAGGATGCGCGTATCCGTGGGCATCTCGCCCCTGAGTAGGCGGGTCACCGTGGAAGCGCTGAGCCCCGACTTTTCAGCGAACGCGGAGCGTCCGCCGCTGCGAGGGCCGGACAGGTTGAAGCCGAGACTTTCGAGCCTGGCAGTTAGCCAGTCGCCGAAGTCGGCCGGGTCTGTAGACGCATGAACGGGCGCAGGGGTTGTACCGCGCTTGCTGTTTTTCATGGTTGAAATGTAGCGCGAGAACCATTGGATGGACACGCCAAGTTCTAGACACGCTGCTTTGCCCCATATCGCCCCCCTTAGCGTATGGCTGACGTCGGAACCTTCCCCTTCGGTTCGTACGTCTGAGCGATTCTTGTACGCCAGTCACCACGTGTCAACGCGCATTCCCGATCGGTCACTGACAGCTAACTTTCGAACTTGAAAGAAAGGTGTTAGCTTTCAGTCCTGGCAGATAGCTGCCGAGACCGAAAGGAACGGTGCCTTCCGTGCCTCCGTACGACCGCGCCCTCTTGCACTCCGCCGCCAGCATCCGCGGCATCAAGACCCCGTCCCAACTCGCCCGCGAGGCCGGCCTGTCCGTCCCCACCGCGTGGCGCATCTGGAACGGCGTAGGCGCTCCCCGCGGCGACCACGCCGACCGCGTCGCCGACGTCGTCGGGATCTCCGCGTCGAGCCTCTACCACCGCGCCGCCGGGGCCGCCGCATGAACAGCGTGATCCCCCGCGACCAGGCGATAGCCGACGCCCGCGCCGTCCTCGACCGCGCCCGCCTCCGGATCGCCCGCGACCGCGCCGCCGGCCGCCTCTCCCCCGAGCACGACCTGATCATTCGCCGCCTCGAACGCCAGCAGCGCCGCAACCGCGCCGCCGCCCCCGTCGAGCGCACCGCCGCCTGAACACGCGAAAGGGCCGCCCGGATGCGACCCGGACGGCCCCTCTCGACCGACCTCGAAAGGCAACGATCGTGAACACCCCCAAGCGTACCGAGTCCCGCGCCCCCCGAGCCGCCCACGCGTTGAAGGGCGCCGCCGCCGCCCGCCGACGCGTCGAGTTCGTCGAGGTCGTCGCCCGACAGCTCGACCAGATCGCCCCCGGCACCGTCCGCGTGCGCGTCGTCCCCGTCACCCGCGACGGCCGCCGTCGCACGTGGGTCGTCCTCGACTCGGCGAACGGTCCGGTCGGCGCCGACCGCGAGGCCCACCGCGCCGCGTACGGCCTGCTCACCCGAGCGTTCCCGGGCGCCGACTGGAACGTCGCCCGCACCTACGACGCCCGGACCGGCGAACTCTCCGTCGACGAACCGACCGCCCCGGTCGCGCTCGGCCTCGACACCCCGGAGGCCCGCGCGTGATCCGGCCCCAGCTCACCACCGACGGGACGGCCGTCCGCCTCCCTCTCGCCGAGCACGTCGACCCCCTGGTCGACGACCTCGCCATCGCGTACGCCGCCGACCCCGACACCGTCGGTCGCCTGCTCGCCGGGCACGCCGCCGCCGTCCTCGCCCTCGACTTCGCCGCGTGCAGCGAGACCGCGACGGACTACGGCCGCGCCATGCGCGCCGCGGAGGCCGACGGCACCCGCGAGGCCCTGCTCGACGAACTGCCGCCGCAGGTCGACCCGACGTACGCCCCCGACGACGCGATCACCCTCGCCGGCCGCATCACTCGATTCGCCGCCGCCATCCGCCACCGCACCGCCCCGGAAGGAACCACCCGCCCGTGACCGTCACCGCCCTGCCCCTGCCCAACCTCCCGGCCGTCCCGACGGCCGCCGCGGTCGCGGCCCCGATCTACCAGCCCGCGCCCGTCGGCCCCGCCGAGGGCACGCCCAACGTGTTCGGTGCCATCGCCGCCGTGATGCGCGACGTGATGCCGGTTGCGAAGGACAAGGAGAACACCCAGCAGCGCTACAAGTTCCGCGGTATCGACGACGTCATGTCCGCCATGGCGGGCCCGCTCCGCGCGCACGGCGTGTTCATCCTGCCGACGATCGCCGCCCACCACGCCGAGCGCCGCGGCGAGAAGATGACGCACGTCACGATCACCATGCGGTATCACGTCTACGGGCCCGCGGGTGACTGCCTCACGGCCGAAGTGCCGGGCGAGGCGAGCGACTTCGCCGACAAGGCCACCAACAAGGCCCAGAGCGCGGCCCTGAAATACCTACTCTTCACCCTGTTCATGATCCCCGTGGACGGCCGATCGGTCGACGACGGCGACCGCGACCACCCGGTCGAGCCGACCCCGGAGCACCGCGCCGAACGGCAGCAGCGCCAGCAGCAGCGCGGGCAGCGCCAGCAGCAGCCGCGCCGCAGCAACCGCGCCGAACCGGGCCCATGGGAGCAGCCGCAGCAGAACCAGCAGCAGCCCCAGCGGACCGACTACCTCGCGCACGCCGAGCGCGCCAATTCCCCCGAGCAGTTCGACAAGATCAGGGCCGCCGCCGTACAGGCCGGCGCCCCGGCCGACTACCTCGCCCAGCTCGACGCCGTCGCCGCGCGCAAGCGGGGCGCCGCCCAGGGGCAGCAGGGGCAGCAGCAGACGCCCCCGCAGCAGGGCGAGCAGGCCCCGCCGCCGAGCGTGCCCAAGTCTCCGGAGGTCGCCGCCGCGGAGGCCGAGAACGCGCTCAGGCTCGCCGCGTCCCGTGCGAACCTCCCCACCCTCGACGCCGATTTCGAGCGCGTGCACGGACTGCCGATCGCCCAGGCCGGCGCCCAGCAGCTCGACGCGTTCCGCGCCGTGATCGAGAACGGGGGCGCCCGGTGACCGAGCAGACCGAGCCCCAGCAGACCGAGGGCAAGCCGACCGCGCCCGACCCGGTCGTCGTCCGCGACGCCGTGACCCGTCAGGCAGTGCTCGGCGCCCTGCTCGACGAGGTCAAGAGCGCGTACAAGGACGCCAAGACCGCCGCCGACGACCTGCTCGACAAGGCGTACAGGGCGGGCGGCACGACGAAGTTCGACGCGTTGCTTCCCGACGGGACGAAGGTCGGTTCGTCGTCCCGGCAGGGGGGCGAGCGCGAGGCCCAGGTCGTCGACGCCGAGGCGTTCCGCGTATGGGTCCGGGACACCTTCCCGACCGAGCACGTCGTCGAGTTCGTGCCCGCCCAGGTGGTCACCACCGTGCGCCCCGGTTTCGCGGGGAAGGTGCTCGCCGAGGCGACCGCCGCCGGGACAGCGAAGTACGTCGACGCGGGCACGGGCGAGGTGCACGACGTGCCCGGGGTCGAGTTGAAGCCGTCGCGGGCCGCCTCGCACCGGCTCACCTACACCCGCGGCAGCAAGGCACAGCCGGCCGGCGGGCGCGACCTGGTCGCCGCCGCGTGGCGCGCGGGCGCCCTGGTCGAGCATCTGCCCGCCCTCGCCCCCGCCGCACCGGTCACCGCGGAGGCCGAAGAGTGACGGCCGCCGTCCTCGACCGTCCGGGCACCGTCCACGTGCCCGGACAGTTGGACCACTCTCAGGCGTCGAGCCGGACCGGTTTCCCGCTCCCCGCCCGCCCGTGGAACGGCTTGACCGTCCTCGACGTGTTCTGTTGCCAGGGCGGGGCGTCGATGGGGTACTACCTCGCCGGATTCGACGTGATCGGCGTGGACAAGGAGAACCAGCCCCGCTACCCGTTCCCGTTCATCCAGGGCGACGCGGTCGAGTACATCCTCGCCCACGGCCACGAGTACGACCTGATAGCCGGATCGCCGCCGTGCCAGCGCTACACCCGCGCCCAGGTCATCCAGGGCCGGGAACACCCCGACCTGGTCGCGCCGACCCGCGAGGCCATGAAGTCCACCGGGCGCCCGTACATCATCGAGAACGTGCAGGGGGCGCCCCTGCTCGACGCAGTGCTGTTGTGCGGCGCCATGTTCGGGATGCGGACCTACCGGCACCGGCAGTTCGAATCCCCGCTCCCCCTTGGAACGCGGCTGCACCCGCGCCACCTCGCCCCCGTCGCCAAGATGGGCCGGGCCGTGCGCCCCGGCGAGTTCATGCACATCGTTGGCAACTTCACGGGCGCTGACCTCGCCCGGGAAATCATGGGCATGCCGTGGGCGAGCCGCGACGGTCTGCGCGAGGCCATCCCGCCCGCGTACGCCCAGTTTCTCGGTGCCCAGGCCGCCGAGCACATCCTCGCCGAGCGCCACGGGGCCGCCGCATGAGCGCGCCGCGCGAGGACAAGCCGCCGCCGTCCTGCGAGTACGGCCGCCCCCGGTGCCACGCCCAGCCCGCCCGGTTCTACCCGTGCGGCTGGAAGTGCGACGAGCACCAGCCGGCCCGCACCCACCGCCGCACGACCCCGTGACCGGCCCCGGGGCGAGGAGACCGACCGCGCCCTCGCCCCGGGCGCCCACCCCCGACAGGAGCGACACCCCGTGACCCTCGACGCCATGGATTGGGTGTGGACCCGCGCGAAGTCGCGCGGGAACGCCCGCCTAGTCCTGCTCGCCGTCGCCGACGCGACGACCGGCCCGGACGCCACCACGCGCATGGGCACGGCCGAGTTCATGCGCCGCCTGAACGTCTCCCGCTCGACCGCGCGGGCCGCCGTCGACGCCGCCCTCGCCAGTAAGGAACTGGTCGAGGAGGAGCCGGCCAAGGGCAGCCGTGCGACGAAGTACGTCATCCCCGGAGCCGTCGGCTACGTCCGCGGTAGGGGACCGGAATCCGGCCCCATAGCCCCGGAATCAACCGGACCGAAATCCGGCCCCCTACCGGCTACCGGGCCGGATTCCGGCCCCTCTACCGGACCGGAATCCGGTCCCGCCGAGGAGATGCCCGACACCCTCTTTGGGACCGAGATTCGGCCCCCTATGGGACCGGATTCCGGCCCCCATCACTCACCCATAGAGGGAGTGAGTGAAGGAGTGAGGGAGCGCGGGCGCGAGGTCGCAGTGATCCCGGAGTTCGCTCGCCCCCTGGTCGACCAGATCACGGCCGCCCAGATCTACCCCGCGTGGACGCTCGCCCCGGGCGAGTGGGTCATGGTGCACGCCCTGATCAAGCGATCCGGCGCCGACATGCTCGCCGCCGCCGCCGTGCAGGCCGCTCAACGGGCCCGGAACGGTGTCACTCACGCCCGGTACTTCCTGCGGGCGTGGCAGGCCCTACCGCCCGCCCCAGCGCCCGGAACCGTCCCGGCCGCCGCCCCGACCGGACCCGCCCGCGGCTCGAACGTCGTCCCGTTCCCCGGTACTGCCGGGACCGGCCGCGTCGCCCAGTCCGCCGACTACCTCGCCGAAGCCCTCGCCGCCATGGAGGCCCAGCAGTGACCCCCCGTGAAGTTGCCGCCCTGCTCGCCTACGTCGTGAAGCTCGACCCCCGTATGTCCCTCGACGACCAGGCCGCCGCCGGCGAACGCCTCGCCCAGTGGTGCGACCTGCTCAGCGACGTGCCGGCGACCGCCCACGGGTGGGACGCGGCCCGCGTCGCCCGCGACTACATCGCCCGCAACCCGTACCGCATTCAGCCGTCGGACGTGTCCCGGCCGTGGCACGCCCACAAGGCCGACGCCATGTCCCGGCACGTGGGCACGTTCGAGCCGACCGCACACCCCGAGGTCGACCCCGACGACCAGTTCGGAAACGCCTACGTCGCCGCGCTGCGCTCCGAACGCCTCGCCATCGCGTCCGGCCAGCAGGCCCCGACCTCGCACCGCGCCCTCACCGCGGGCCCGGCCGCCGCCGAGGTCGAGCGCCGCCTCGCCGCACTCGGCGAGTACATGCCGCGCACCGTCGCCCAGGCCCTCGCCGCGTACCGGCCGCAGCGCGCCGAGCGCGAACGCCTCGCCCGCGAGGACGCGCCCGACCCGCTCACCGTCGCGTGCACGTGGTGCAGCGCCCCGGAGGGCGATCCCTGCCGTGGCCGTTCCATCAACCCCCGTAACCAGCAGACCCGTTACCGCCCGATGGGCAAGCCCCACCCCTGCCGCGTCGAGGACGCGACCGCCGCCCACCTCGCCCGCCGCAACCGCCAGGAGGCACACGCATGAGCCCCACCCCGAAGCAGGCCCGCCAGCACCGCCGCAAGGCCGTGGCCGGCGACCGGACGAAGAACGTCACCCTGTGGCGCGTCGAGGCCAGTTGGGACCACCGGCCCGACGACCCGGTCGTGTTCCGCACCTCGGACAAGAAGCGCGCCCGCCGCACGGTCGACGACCTCGCGGGCAAGGGCGCATACGTGATCTTCCAAGAGCACACCGGGTGGGACACGTGGCGCACCGTGCGCGAGGTCGACGGGGCCGCCCTGGTCGCCGAACGCGACGCCGAGCAGGCCCTCGCCGCCGCCGGACACCCGCCGACCCCGCCGGCGTACCGGCCGGACGCCGAGGACCGTCACCGGACGTGGCTCGCATGGATGGACGCCCGCGCCGAGAGCGACCGCCGCACCGCCGAGCAGGCCGCGCGCGAGCAGGCCGAGGCCGACGCCCGCCGCCGACGCCTCGCCGCGGAGGCGAGCCGGCACGCCCGGTCCCTCATGAGCGCGCCGGCGATCGTCCGGCCCGAGAACCGGCAGCGCGCCCGGCACATCACCGGGGCGCAGCGATGATTCCCGCCGCCCTCGCCGTCGTCCGGGCCGCCGTCGAGAACGCGCAGCGCGACGACGTCGACCAGGTCGAGGAAGTCGTCGCCCGGATCGAGGCCGAACTACTGGCCGAGGGGTGGACGCTCGCCCCCAGCGCGTAGCGGGACAGGGGGGCGCATCCCCGGAGACAGGGCGCCCCCTTGCCTGCTAACTTTCTATCTCGGCAGGTATTTACCTGCCTTGAAAGAAACTTCCCGTAGGCGCCGCACATCCCCCGGAGGTACGTCCACATGGCCCGTAGCACCCCGGCCGAACGGTTCGCCGCCAAGACGACCACCGGCCCCGTGCCCGCCGCCCTGTCGACTCCCTGCCGCCTCTGGCCCGAGACCGCCCTCGACCGCGACGGTTACGGCCGTTTCTGGCTCGACGGCCGGTACGTCCCCGCCCACCGCTACGGCTACGAGCAGGCCCGCGGCCCCGTCGGCGCCGGCCTCGAACTCGACCACCTGTGCAGCGTCCGCCGATGCGTCGCCGACGACCACCTCGAACCCGTTGACCACCGGACCAACGTCCTGCGCTCGACCGGCCCGTCGGCCGTCAACGCCCGCCGCAAACGGTGCGTGAACGGCCACGACCTCACCGACCCCGCGGTCGTCCACATCAGCTACCCCCCGTCGCACCCCAACGGCATGCGCAAGTGCCGGGCGTGCGCCCGCGACCGCGCTCGACGTCCGCGCGAGCAGCAGCTCGCCCCCGTCGCCCAACTCCCCACCGTCAACCACCCCGAGAGGACCGCCGCGTAATGGCAGGCGAGACCGTCATCACCGTTATGGGCAACGTCGTTGCCGACCCCGAGCTGAAGTTCACCCCGTCCGGCGCCGCCGTGGCGAACTTCCGTATCGCCAACACCCCCCGCACGTTCAACCGCGACACCAACGAGTGGAAGGACGGCGACCCCCTGTTCCTGGGGGTGAGCGTGTGGCGCCAGCAGGCCGAGAACGTCGCCGAGTCCATCCGCCGCGGCGACCGCGTGATCGTCGTCGGTCGACTCACGCAGCGCCAGTACGAAAAGGACGGCGAGCGCCGTTCGTCGTACGAGATCCAGGCCGACGAGGTCGCCCCCTCGCTGCGCAACGCGTCCGCCGCCGTGACCAAGAACAGCCAGAACGGCGCCCAGAACGGCCAGCAGTACCGCCAGCAGGGACAGAGCCAGGGATACGGCCAGCAGGCCGCCCAGCAGTCCTACGGCGCACCGCAGGGCGACCCGTGGGCCAACGGCCAGTCCGCCGCAGGCCAGTGGGGCAGCGCAGTGAACGAACCCCCCTTCTGACGTCCTCGCCGCGACCGGACGCGGGCCGCCCATGCGCGCGCCCGCACGCGGATACACCCCACCACTGACACCCCGGAGGGCCCACGCCATGACCCGCATTCCCGACGCCGTCGCCGTCGCCTCGCTCGACACGCACCGCCTGATCGTCGCCGTCCCGAACGAGGGACCCGCGGAGGTGTCGTGCAACCTCCCGCGCCCCGTCGCCGCCGACATCCTGCGCCAGCTCGCCGACAGCCTCGACAGCGAGGCCGGACGCTGCGCAACCGCGCTCATCACCGGCCGGCCGTGCCCCGTGCACGACGCGCCCCGATCGCGCGCGCAGGCCGACGACCGCCGTCCGACGATGCCCCTCGACCCGTCCGACGTGCGCGCCGCCCTCGACTTCAACGCCGGCCGCGCCGACCAGGTGCTCGCCTCGCTGCGCGACGTCCTGCTCGACGTCGACGTTCCCCGCGGCCCCGAGGAAGCCCTCGCCGCCGCTCGAATCCTGCTCGACGCGCACGCCCGCCAGATAGCCGCCCTGGTCGAGGCGCACTACAGCGCCACCCGGACCCGATGGGGACTCACCCGCTCGACCCGCGGCCTGCTCACCGGGTACGAGGGCGCCCGGAAGATCGTCACCGCGTACGCCGACGGCCTCGCCGACGAGCAGGCCCTCGCCGAGGGCGCAGCAGCCGACCAGACCAAGCCGTGAGCCAGACCGCCGCGGTCGTCGCGAACCTCGCCGTCGCCGCCGTCCTGCTCGCCGCCGGGTCCCGCCTTATCGCGTGGGCCCTGTCCGGCGAGCCCGGCCGCGCCCACCACGCCCAGGAAGACCAGGAGCCCACCCCGTGAGCACCCGCACCACTCAGCGCGCGCCCAAGGGCAGCACCCGCGACCGCACCGACCGGCGGGCCGTCCTCGACGTCCTGCTCGCCCGTGCGCAGCGAGGCGCCCTGTCCCCGGCGGAGGGCGCCCTACTCGCCGAGCACGTGCGCGAGGAACAGCGCGTCGCCGACGAGAACCGCCGCGCCATGGCCGGGACGACGCAGGCCCTCGAACGGCACCGCGAGGCCGCCGACACCGAGATTCGCCGGTTGGAAGACGAGCGCGACCGCCTCGCCCGCACCGTCGAGGCCATGCACGACGGCATCAACCAGACCGCGCGCGAGGCGTTCGCCCAGCGCAGGCAGCACCGCGACGCCCTCGCCGAGCAGCGCGCCCGCGTCGACCAGGTGCTCGCCGTCCTCGCCCGCGTTCGCCACGCCCAGTCACTCGGCGACGCGCTCGCCGCCGTCGCCGAACACGACGGCCTGTCCCCGGCCGCCGCCCGGATGCACGCCCGCATCCTCGACCAGGCCGACACCGTCGAGGCCCGCCTCGCCGAGCAGCAGCGCGAGCACGAGGTCGCCCTCGCCACCGAGCACCGCCGCGGTACCGGGTGGCAACGGCACGCCCTCGCCGCCGACCACCGGGCCGACCGCTACCGGACCGCATGGACCGCCGCCCGCCGGGACCGCCGCGCCGACCGCGCCGCCATGGCCGCCGAGTTGCCCCTCGCCCAGGCCGTCGAGCGTGTGCGCGCCCTCGCGGCCCGCATGCGCGCCGGCTCGCCCCAGGGTGTCGCCGCCATCTACGCCGACCGCATCGAGCAGGCCCTCGCCGACGACCAGCGCAGCGCCAGCACTGAGCACCAGGAGCAGCACGCATGACGACCGACCGAGGCCAGCAGGCCGCCGACGACCTCGCCGCCGTCCGTGAGCAGTGGGGCGACCTGCTCGCCGCGATATCCGAGCCGCCGCGCCCGGCCGAATGGATGCCGTACGAGCGCCGCGGATTCCTCGACCAGGTCGCCGCGGAGGATCGCGCCGCCGACGAGCCGGCCGTCGGCCGCCTGCCCCTGGTCGTGCGCGAGCACCCGGCGCCGGCCAATCTGCGCGCCCTCGACGCTGCCCTCGCCGTCGAGGCCGAGGTGTTCGCCATGTGCGACGCCGTCGCCGAGCGCGTACAGCGCACCGTCGCCCGCACCGACGCCCGACTGTGGAGCCTGCCCACCGTGCGCGCCGCGGAGTGGAGGCACGGCGCCGACCGGATCGTCGACCGCGTCGGTTCCCGCGCGCACGGGCTGCACTGGGCATGCGTCTACCTCGCCGGCCGCGCCCTGTCCGAGCCCGACGGAGAGCTGTTCCGGATCACGCCCGCGCCCCTGCTCGACCAGATCGTCGCCATGGCCGGGGCCGCGCGCCGCCGCGTCGAGACCGCGCTCGGCCGCGAGGGGCGGACGCTCACGCTCGACGACCGGTGCCCGTTCTGTAAGGGCGGCACGATCACCGTGCACAACGGCGGAGGGGACCCGCGCGCCGCCGTGGCGACCTGCTCGACCGGGCCCGTGTGCCCGGCGCCCGTGGACACCGAACGGGGCCGTAGGGCGTGGCGGGGGGCCGACCTGGTCGCGTTGTGGGTCGCGATCAACGCCCGGCGCACCGTGCCCGCGTAAGCCCGGCAGACGGCCGTACATGCCCCCGGGGAGCGCTCGGCCCGGGGGCATCACCACACCCGATCACGGTTCGGTAACGCTCGCCGTAATCATTGCTGCAATGATTGCTGCAACCGCTACTGTAGGGATTCCTGACGGGCCCTCACCCCGGCAGGAACGCCGGACCTCACCCGGCGCACCACCCGCCGACACAGGAGCGACACTGTGAACGTCTACACCGCACTTCGCATGGCCGACGATCTGTCCTCGCGGATGCTCGACGCGCTGCACTTCTACGCCAAGACGAACCCCCAGGGCAGCACCGCCCGCACGAACAACGGCCGTGGCGGAGGCACGCACGGCGCCCTTGTCCGCCGTGGCCTGGTCGGTCTCGGCGTCGACGCCAACGGTCGCGCCGGCTACTTCCTCACTCCAAAGGCGTGGGCGTTCCTGCGCGCCCAGTACGGCACCATGCGCCCCGCCGACGACGGCCGGCTCGACCTCGACCAGGCCCTCGCCGAGGCGTACCCCGCCGAGCAGACCCCCGCGCCCGCCGCGCCGCGCGCCGGTGAAGTCGTCGTTCCCGGCGCCCTCGCCGACCACCTCACCGCCGAGGCCCCGGCCGACGCCGACACCCGCGCCACCCTCGACGACGCCCGCCGCGGTCGCGGCCGGACCCTGATCATCAAGCCGCGGACCGTCGCCGTCCTGCACACCATCAGCCGCGCCGCCGAGCACCTGCTCGACATTCCCGGCACCACCCGCGCCCAGCGCGCCGCCGCCCGCCAGTGGATCGAGCGCGCCGGCCACGCCCCGAACCCCGTCCAGGATGACGACCAGGCCGCCGCCGAACTCCCCTCTTTCGAAGCCCTCGCCGTCACCGTCGCGTGCCCGACGTGCCACGTGTCCACGGGCGCCCGATGCGTCACCCGCGCCGGTAAGCCTGCCCGCGAGCCGCACGGCCGCCGTGTCGAGGCGTTGGAGCAGGCCGCCGGTATTACGGAGCACCGCGCCACGGCCCGCCGCGACGCGCAGGCCCGCGGCTACACGTCGAACGGCCTCGACCACAAGGCCGAGGCCGCCCTGTTGACGGCCTACGCCGCCCGCATCAAGGCCCGCGACGCCGAGCAGGCCCTCGCCGCCGAGGCTCACCTCGACCAGGTCGAGGCCGAGGTCGACGAGCAGTTCGACCGCACCGCGCGTGCCGTCGACGCCGTCGAGCACGCCGAGCAGGTCGAGGCCGCCGTCGAGATCGTCGAGGACGCCGAAGCCCTGTACGCCGCCCAGTTGGTCACCGAGGCCGAGGCCACCGAGGGCACATGGCAGGGCGCATGGATCGGCGAGCACCAGGCCGCCGACGCCCTGTTCGACGTCGACCGGGCCGCGGAACAGGGCGCCCTGTTCGAGGGCCGCGCCGCCCACTGACCACCCGATCGGCCCGCCCTCGCCCGAGGGCGGGCCCCGACCCGACAGGAGCACCGCAGATGAGCAACGAGCAGACCCCCAGCGAGCAGCCGCCGCCCGAAACGGCCAGCGACCGCCTGGTCGCCGACATGCTCGGCCTGTTCAACAAGTACGAGCGCGAGACGGCCGCCGCCCGCGCCGCCAAGGGTGACACCAACCCGTACGACCTCGCCCCCTACGAGGACGTGCACGGCCTCACGAACGAGTACGAAGCGGCCCGCGCCAGCAAGGACCCCGGCGCCCTCGACCAGTTCCTCGACAACCTCGCGGAAGACTTCCACCTCGACGACGTGCGGGCCCTACGAACGGCCACCGCCGCCGTACAGGCCGCCATGGGCCGGATTGCCCTCGCCGCCCGCGTGAAGGGCATGAGCCCCGACCAGATCGCCGCCGAGACCGGATACACCGCGAGCCGGATCACTCAGTTCATCCGCGAGGAAAAGCAGCGCCTCGCCACCCCGTAGGCCCGCACACGAAAGCGGGCCCGCCCGGTTCCTCACAAACCGTATGGGCGGGCCCTCGCCATCCAGAGAAGGAGCGACCCAACCCCGATGGCTACCGAGCAGCGTACCCAGCGCCGAGCACGCCCGATTGCCGGCACTCGACCGACCGTCCGCCTCGACGAGCAGTTCGCCCGAGACCTCGCCGTTCTCATGCAGACCGGCGACGATCTGACGACCGCCATGCGGACAGCCGTCGGCATCGTGGCGAACATGTACCGGACCGCGTGGCACTACGAGATCGTGCCCGTCGGCACCGCGCCGACGCTCGGCCCGTACAAGTTCGTGGAGAAGCCGCCGTTCGTCGGCCCGCCGTCCCTGCCCACGGTCGACCACAACGGCCCCACGTGGACGCTCAGCAGCAGGCAGACCAGCACTGATGACGCCCGTCGGCAGCAACAGCCGCCCCGGCCGCCGCAGCGTCAGCAGGCCGGCCGACAGCCCGTCCGCCCGTAGCCGACGCGCGAGCAGCAGCAGCGCGCCCCGTCCGCCCGTTCGTCGGCAGGCGGGGCGCAGCCGTCAGCAGCCGCGCCGACCGGTCGCGGGCCCGCCCACGCGCGCGAGTTGCGCCGTGACCTTTCCGTGACCTATTGTTGGCCGCGTCTTCGGCGTGCCCGGAGACAGACGACCCCGACGCCCCGCAGGCCCACCGCCGCGGGGCGTTTTTTCATGCCCGCATCCGGGAGGCTCCGCGTGATCTTCAAAGTTCGCCCCGACACCGCCCGACTCGGCCAGGACGCCTACGAGGCGTACGCGACGGCCGTAGAGAACCGGTCCGTGAGCGGCGAGGAACTGCCCCCGTGGGTCGAGCTGACCCGCCCCGTACAGAACGCGTGGTCGCTCGCCGCCGAGGCCGTACGGCACCGCGTCGAGTTGAACGCGTAGACCGAGCAGGGGGTGAGCCATGGCCCGCCCCATCACCGACGACGACCGCCGCCGCGTCCGCGAGCTGCACGCGCAGGACAAGAGCCGGAACGAGATCGCCCGCGAGATCAACCGGTCGCCCTCGACCGTGTCGAAGATCGCCGCCGCGTGCGACCCGCCCCTCTCGTTCGACCGCGCCCCGCAGGTCGAGGCCGCGACCCGCGTCCGTACCGCCGACCTCGCCGCGCGCCGCGCCGCCCTCGCGTCCGCCCTACAGGACGACGCCGAGCGTCTACGCGGACAGCTCTGGTCGCCGACCATCTACGGCGAGTTCGCCGGCAAAGAGGGGCACTGGCAACACGTCAACCTCGAACAGCCGCGGTTCGTCGACCAACGCCAGATCATCGCGTCGGTACAGACCGCCGTCGGTACCTCGCTGCGCCTCGCGCCGGCCGAGGGTGGAGAGAACGCCGAGCAGGTGCGCAGCATGTTGGGCGCGCTCGGCGAGGCACTGACGCAGGCCGCCAACGACGACCAGGCCCACGACGACGACGGGGGCGCCGCCGGGGGGTGAGCCGCGTTGCTCGACCTCGACCGGTTGCCCCTGTCCCGTAAGCAACTCCGCAGCATCGGGCAGGCGACCGCCCGTATCAACCTGTGGCACGGCAGCGTCCGGAGCGGGAAGACGATCGCCTCGCTACTGGCGTTCGTGATCGCCGTCGCCACGGCCGGACCGTCCGGCCTGATCATCGTGGTCGGTCGGTCGCTCCAGACGATCGAGCGCAACGTGTTGGAGCCCCTACAGGACCGCGCGTTGTTCGGGCCCCTCGCCCGGCACATCGTGCACACCCGGGGCGCCACGACGGCCGTGATCCTGGGGCGCACCGTCCACCTGATCGGCGCCGCCGACGCCCGCGCCGAGGGC
Organism: Streptomyces sp. NPDC050546; assembly: GCF_044457425.1. Classification (NCBI taxonomy): domain Bacteria; kingdom Bacillati; phylum Actinomycetota; class Actinomycetes; order Kitasatosporales; family Streptomycetaceae; genus Streptomyces; species Streptomyces sp. NPDC050546. The sequence goes on along the minus strand of NZ_JBITGX010000003.1, from coordinate 167,029 downwards.
CGGCTACGTGGCCTTACCGCCCAGCTCGCCTACGTCGACGAGGCAACCCTGTTGCCCGAAGCGTTTTGGACCCAGCTACTCGCCCGCCTGTCCGTGCCCGGCGCGCGCCTGTACGCCACGACGAACCCCGACTCGCCGCGCCACTGGTTGAAGGTCGGATACCTCGACCGCCTCGCCGAACTGGACATGCGGGCGTGGCACTTCAAGTTGGCGGACAACCCCAGCTTGTCGCCCGAGTACGTCGCAGCGCTCGCCGCGGAGTACACCGGTCTGTGGCGAAAGCGCATGATCGAGGGCGCGTGGGTGGTTGCAGAGGGCGCCATCTACAGCGAGTGGGACGAAGACCGGCACGTCGTCGACCAACTGCCCACCATGCGCCGGCACTTCCTCGGTATCGACTACGGCACGACGAACCCGTTCTCGGCCGTCCTGCTCGGCATGGGCGACGACGACCGCCTGTACGCCGTGGCCGAGTGGCGATTCGACTCCCGCACCGCGCACCGGTCCATGACCGACGCGCAGTACAGCGCCGCCGTCCGGAAGTGGCTCGCCGACTACCGGCCGCCCGACGCGGGCCCCGGGGCCGGCAAGGGCGTGATGCCCGAGTGGACGTTCGTTGACCCGAGCGCGAAGTCGTTCAGTACCCAGCTTTGGCACGACGACCACCAGGGCGTAGCGCGCGCCGACAACACGGTCGCCGACGGCATCCGATCCGTGGCCGCCCTGTTCGCCGCCGACCTGTTGCTCGTACACCGGTCCTGCGAGGGACTGCTCGGCGAACTGCCCGGTTACTCATGGGACCCCAAGGCGAGCGAGCGCGGCGAAGACGCCCCGTTGAAGGTCGACGACCATTCCGTCGACGCGCTGCGCTACGTGATCCACTCGACCGCCCACGAGTGGCGGCACCTACTCGCCCAAGCCGCCTAGGAGGTCGCCGCCGTGGCATCCACCCCGCCCCTGTCCACCGTCGTGCACCTCCCCGTACGCCTCGACGTCGCCGGCCACGTGGCCGAAGTCGGAACGATCGAACTCGACACCGGCAAGCCCACATGGCCGCAGGTCGCCGACGCACTGCGCGACCTCGCCGACGCCCTGGTCGCCGCCGCCGACTCCCGGCCCGACGAGGACGACGACCAGGAGGTGAGCACCGATGGCACTGCCTGACGCCGGCGCAGCGTGGCCGCCCCCGCAGTGGGCGCCGTACTACGCCGAGATGCGCACCGATGACGCCTGGTACTCCGGGGACCGCCGCCGGATCGCCCGCGCGTGCGGCGAGGAGGAAACGGCGCAGCACCGCCGGGGCCCGTGGAACCGTCGCCGCGAGCAGCCGCGCCGGACCCGGCACCGGCTGCACGTGCCGATGCCGTCGGATATCGCCTCGACGTCCGCCGACCTGCTGTTCGGCGACATGCCGACGATTAAGGTCACGGACAAGACGACTCAGGAACGCCTCGACGTCCTGGTCGACGAAGGGCAGTTGCAGCAGGTCTTGCACGGCGGAGCCGAGCAGGGTTCCGCCCTGTCCGGGGTCTACCTGCGTTCCACGTGGGACCGCGACCTAGTCGACCGGCCGATCCTGTCCGTCGTGCAGCCCGACAACGTCGCCCCCGAGTTCCGATGGGGGATGCTGCGCGCCGCCACCCTGTGGCGTGACCTCCCCGGCTCGACCGCCTCGACGATCTTCCGACACGTCGAGCGGCACGAGGTCGGGCGCATCCTGCACGGCCTGTACGTGGGCACCCCCGACAACTTGGGGCGTGCCGTTCCCCTGTCCGAGCACCCCGAGACGGCCGACCTGGTCGGAAGTCTCGGCCCGGACGGGGTGAGCGTCGACACGGGCATCCGCGACCTGACGATCAGCTACGTTCCGAACATCGGGCCCAACCGGCTGCACCGGGCAAGCCCCATGGGGCGTAGCGACTTCCAGGGCATCCGCGACCTGTTCGCCTCGCTTGACGACGTGTGGACGTCATGGATGCGCGACATTCGCCTCGCCCGCGCGCGGCTGATCGTCCCTGACGGGTACCTCCGTGACTACGGGGCCGGACAGGGAGCATCGTTCGACGACGACCGCGAGGTCTGGCACTCGCTGCGCATGCCGCCCACCGAGGGCAACGGCATCACGCTGAACCAGTTCGAAATCCGAGTCGACGAGCACCAGCGCAGCGCCGAAGCGCTCATGCGGCAGGCCGCCCAGTCCGCCGGCTACAGCGCCCAGTCGTTCGGCCTCGACGGCGGAGGTCAGCCGATCACCGCGACCGAGGTCGACAGCCGCGACGCTCGGTCCATGGTGACCCGAAAGAAGAAGACCGGGTATTGGCGGAACCCCCTCGCGCACAGCCTGCACGTTCAGTTGCAGCTCGACGCCGTGCACTTCGGGCAGCGCATCACGCCCGAGCGCCCAACGGTGGCGTTCGGCGACGGGGTCGCGGAGTCCGAGCAGAACACGGCGACCACGCTCGAACTGTTGCAGCGCGCCGGGGCCGTGTCGACCGCGACCAAGGTCCGATGGCTGCACCCCGAGTGGGAAGACGGACAGGTCGACGCCGAGGTCGCCGCGATCCTGCGCGAGACCGGCGCCGCGGACATGGCCGACCCCGGCGGGACGTACCCCCTCGCCGCGTAGGACGACCGGGGGGTGAGCCGTGCCGATTCACCCGGGCATGGTCGAGGATCTGGCCTCGACGACGCGCGACCTGTACGCGGGCGCCGAGGAACGGCTGTTGAGCATCATCGCGCAGCAGCTCGCCGCCGGCCTCGAAGCGCCCGGGTGGGTCGAGGCCAAGCTCGCCGCCGTGCAGCAGGTGCGCCGCGCCTCGCAGGCCGTCGTCGACGAGTTGGCCAAGGCGACCACCCTCGAAGTGTTCGACGCGGTCGCCGAGGCGTACAACGTCGGGCACCGGTCCGCGGTCGCCGAAGTCGGCGCCCTGTCCGACGACGCCCGCCGCCTGGTCGACGACCGCTTGCCGAACGCGCAGGCCGTCGACCGCCTCGCACAGGAAGCCGTCGACGTCGTCACCGCGACGCACCGCGGCATCCTGCGGGCCGTCGTCGACACCTTCCGCGCCGTCGTCTCCCGCGTCGCCGCTACGCCCCTGCTCGGCACCGGCACCCGCCGGCAAGCCGTGCAAGACGCGCTGCGCCAGTTCGCCGACGCCGGTATCCGGGCGTTCGTCGACAAGGCCGGCCGCCGCTGGTCGCTCCCCTCGTACGCCGAGATGGCCGTACGGACGGCGACCGCACGGGCCGCGACCGAAGCGCACATGCGCACGCTCGCCGAGCACGGCGTCGACCTGGTCGTCGTCTCCAACTCGCCGCGCGAGTGCCCACTCTGCCGACCGTGGGAGCGCACCGTACTGACGATCGGTGGCCCGTCCGGGCCGCGGACGGTCGAGGTCGAGCACGCCGTCGAGGACGGCCGCATGGTCCGCGTGGACGTCGCCGGCAGCCTCGACGAAGCGCGCGCCCGAGGGCTGCAACACCCCAACTGCCGGCACAGCGTGTCCGCGTACACCCCGGGTCTGACCACGGTGGAGGACGCCGAGCCGGACCCCGAGGGATACGAGGCCGGACAGCGACAGCGCGCCATCGAGCGGAACATACGCAAGTGGAAGCGCCGCGAGGCCGTCGCCACCAGCCCGGCCGAGAAGCGCGCCGCCGCCGCCAAGGTGCGGGCGTGGCAAGGCAACATGCGCCAGCACCTCGCCGACCATCCCGACTTGCGCAGGCTCAGGCACCGCGAGCAGCCCGGGGCGGGGAACCTCCCCGAGAAGCGCCCGCCGCTTGCGCCCGAGCAGGTCGAGCGCGCCCGCGTGTGGTCGGGCGACGAACGCACGTTGCGCGAGATGGACGACGACCAGCTCGCCGCCGCGCTGCGGACGCCGCTCGACGACCGCGCCCGCCGGCGGATCGAGGCCGAGGCAGACCGCCGCGATACCGAGGCCCTGCTCGACCGCGCCGCCCCCGGCGGACGTCTGGCCGACGACCTGCTCGGCCTGTCCGACGACGACCTCGCCCGCGTGTGGTCGCACGTCGACGACCGCGACCGTGTGCGGATCATGGCGGAGACCGACCGTCGCGACCGCGCCGGCCAACTCCCCGACGTCCGGCCCGACCTGGTCGGTCTGTCCGACGAACAGCTCGCCGCCCGCTACCGCGCCGCCGGCGACGGACCGGAGGGCGCAGCGATTGCCAGGGAGGCCGCGCGCCGCGACCTGCTCGGCCGCCTGTTCCCCGGCGGGAACCTGCTCGACGACCTCGCCGCCGCCGGCGACGACGACCTCGCATGGGCCATGCAGTACGCCGACGAGCGCGAACTGTTGCGCATCGCCGGCGAGATGGACCGCCGCGACCGCATCGAGCTACCGCCGCCGGCCGCCACCGGGAACGCCGTCGACGACCTGCTCGCCGACCGCGACGCCCTCGCCGAGACCATGGGCGAGCGCACCCCAGACCCGGACGCATGGGGCGCCCTCGACGACACCCCACCGCCGGCCGCCGACGCGTCATTCTGGGACGACCTGAAACGGGCCGCCGCCCGCCTGTACCGGGACGACGGCGACCACGACGAGCGGCACAAGATCACCCGCCGCGAGGCCCGCGCCCTGTATGACGAGTACGTGTATCGGCAGTACCTCGCCGCCGAGGACGCCACAAACGGGTACCTGCTCAACAAGGCCGCCCAAGCCGCCGGCCACAACCCGGCAACGCTGTTCAGCGGTCCGGCCCGCATCGCGTACGCGCGCGCGTCGGACGAGCTGAAAGAGTGGTGGGCCGAACACGGGCGTCTCACACAGGCCGAGTTCATCGAGCAGGTGACCGGCAAGGCCCAGCGATGGGCCGACGGCGCCCGTAAGAACGAGTCCGACCACCAGAACAAGAGGTGACCCCATGGGCGCGCGCGAGGACATCGTGAAAGCCACCGCCGACGGCCGCGAGGCCGGCGAGCGGGGCGACCCACCGACCGTGTGCCCGCACCCCGGAACGTCGACGCTGCGGACCGCGTGGATACGCGGATACGCCCGCGCGCGACCCGTCGCCGACGAGGTCGACCAGGACGTCGCCGACTAGCTGAACACCGAGCACCACCCCGGAGGGGGCCCGCCAGGAGCGGGCCCCCTTTTTCGTTGCCCGCATCCGGCCGGCGCCAGGCGCGCACGGCCCCTGACACCGTCCCAGGAGGACCCGTGTCGACTCCCACCCCCGCCGCTCCCGCCGCCCCGGCCGCGCCGCAGACTGCCCCGCAGGGCGCCCCGCAGACACCCCAGGCACCCCAGGCCCCGCAGCAGCCGCAGACGCCCCAGGCGCCCGCGCAGGCCCCGCAGCAGGGCGCCCCGCAGACTCCCGCCCCGCAGACCCCGGCCGCGCCGGGGGGCGAGCCGCAGGACGTCGCGTCGCTTCCCGAGTGGGCCCAGAAGATCATCCGGGACACCCGCGCCGAAGCCGCGGACTACCGCACCCGCTACCAGGCCGCCCAGCCCCAGCAGCCGGCCGCACCGCAGGCCCCGGCCGCGCCCGTTCCGCAGCAGTCGGCGCCCGCGGCCGACGGCGACGTCGCCCGACTCCCGCAGTGGGCGCAGCGAGCCGTGACCGACGGACAGGGCGCAGCGCAGCAGCTCGCCTTGCAGACGGCCGTGATCGCCGCCGCCCCGGCCGCGGGCGCCGACGTCTCCCGCCTGCTCGACTCGCAGGCCGCTATGCGCGCGCTCGCTGCCATCAACCCGGCCGACCCCGCCGCGGTGAAGCAGGCGATCGAGGGCGTGCTCACCACTCACCAGCACCTCGCCGCGGTCCCGCAGACCGCGCCGAAGGGTGGCGCCGACTTCGGCACCCCGGGCCCCGGAGCCGTCACGGCCGAGCAGTTCGCCGCCATGTCGTACGCCGAGCGCGTCGACCTCCACCAGTCCGACCCCGAGACGTACCGGCGCCTCGCCGGTTCCTGACCCGCCCGGCGACCACGCCGGGCCCCCAACCGCCCGGCGACCGCGCCGGAGAGAGTGAGCACTGACACCCATGGCCAAGACCACCAGTGCCGCGATGATCGTCCCCGAGGTCTGGGGCGACATGGCACAGGCCCAGTTCGTCGGGAAGGTCCGCGTCGCCGGATCGTCCGCCGTCGTCGAGGACAACACCCTTGAGGGTGCCCCCGGCGAGGAGATCGAGTTTCCGAAGTGGGGTGCGCTCGGCGACCTCGACGAACTCGACGAGGCAACCCCCATGACCCCCGTGGCCATGTCGACCAGCTCGGCCAAGGCCGTGATCAAGGAGGTCGGTAAGGCCGTCGAGATCACCGACAAGGCCAAGCTGGTCAGTCTCGGCGACCCGGAGGCCGAGGCCCGCCGGCAGTTCGGCGTACTGGCCGCGCGCAAGGTCGACGCCGACCTGATCACCCAGGCCCAGGCCGACGAGACCGCGCTCGGCGGGGCGAACCCGCTCCGCTTCAACGCGGGCGCCGGCGTCACCAAGTTCTCGTGGCTCGGCGCCGTCGTCCCGACGATCGCCATGTTCGGCGACGAGTGGGAGCCGTCCGACTTCGCCGGCCTGTACCTGAACAGCGCGCAGTACGCCGACGCGCTCGCCGACGACCAGTTCGTGAACGCCGCCAAGCTCGGCAACGGCGCGTCCGCCGCGGTGACCGGCAGCATCGGCCGTATCGGTGGCGTGTCCGTCTTCCTGACGAACCGCGTCGCCGCGGGCAAGTTCCTGCTCATGAAGAACGGCGCGCTCGGCCTGCTCTACAAGCGCCGGCCGCTGGTCGAGTCCGACCGCGACATCCTCGCGCGCTCCAACGTCGTGACCACGACCCTGCACTACGCCGTCAAGCGACTGGACGACAAGGGCGTCGCGGTCGGCACCCTCGCCACCACCTGATCAGGAAGGAGGGCACCGCCGTGATGCTGCGCCGCTACCACCAGCCGCCGGACGACGATCCGGACGGCACGGAGACCGAGACCGACGCCCCGCAGGCAGACAAGCCCGCGGGGCGTTCGCGTTCCCGGACCAAGAAGGAGGACTAGGCCGTGCCCCGGATCTACGCGACGCCCGAGCAACTGAGCGCGTGGACCGGGCAGCCGGCACCGGAGGGCGCCGAGCGCCTGCTCGCCCGTGCGAGCGAGGACGTCGACGACGCCCTGTTGTGCGCCGTCTATGTCACGGACGCGGCAGGCATGGCGACCGACCCGGCCGTCGTGCAGGCCCTCGCGGACGCCACGTGCGCGCAGGTCGAGTACCAGCTCGCCACGGGTGATGACGGCACCGGAGCGGCCGGCCGATGGGGCAGCGTCTCTATCGGCCCCGTGTCGCTCGGCGACCGCCGGGACGCCCCGGCCGCCGTCGGCGACCTCGACCTCGCCCCCCGCGCACACCGCGCGCTCCGCCGCGCCGGCCTGCTCCCGGGGGTGATCTGGTGAGGGTCCCCGCCTACCTGCTCCGTCACCGGGTCACCGTCGAGCCGTATCTCGGCGACGGCGCGTACGGGCCGCAGTACGGGCCGCCCGTCGCGGACGTGCCCGCCCTGGTGTCCGGGGCCCGCAAGGTCACCCGGGACAGCACCGGCGCCCAGGTACTCAGCACGGCCCAGGTGATCGCCGCCCCGGACCTCGACTGTCCGGCACGCTCACGCCTCACCCTGCACGACGGCCGGACCACCACGGCAATCAGCGTCGCCCACCACACCGCGCCGGGACTGCCCGTGCCCGCCTGTACGGAGGTGATGTGCGAGTGACCGCCCGCGCCCGCCTCACGTGGAACACCGCCGCCGCCGTCCGCGGCACCCGCGCCGGCGCCGTCCGCGGCCTACGCCTCGCCGCCGAGCACGTGCTCGAACGCGCCCGCGCCCGCGTGCCGATCGAAGAGGGCACCCTCGAACGCTCCGGAGTCGCATCCGTCGACGAGTCGTCCCTGACGGCCGGCGTCAGTTTCGACACCCCGTACGCCGTCCGCCAGCACGAGGACATGACGTTGCGGCACGACTCCGGGCGCACCGCGAAGTTCCTCGAAGACCCCTTGACCGAGGAAGCCGGCGCCGTCGAGGAGATCATCGCGGCCCAGGTGCGGAGGTCGCTCCGTGGCTGACCTGCTCGACGGCCTCGCCCGGTATCTGCACGGCCTCGACCTGCTCACCTACGACTCGACCGGCCTCGCCGGCGACACGTTCGTCGAGACGATGCCGCCCAGCCCCGACCAGGCCGTCGCCCTGTCCCTGTACGACGGCACCCCGCCGCAGGCCCGCGACGACGCCGACACCCCCCGCCTACAGGTGCGCGTACGCGGCACCGCCGACCCCCGCGTCTCCCGCGCCCGCTGTACGGCCCTGTACCGCGCGCTGCACGGCCTCGCCGGCGTCGAGCTGCCCGACGGCACACACCTAGTCCTCGCCGCGGCCCGCGGCACCCCGGCCCCGATGGGGACCGACAGCACCGGCCGGCACGAGCACGTCGTGAATTTCGACCTCGACGTGACCGGCCCCACCGACACCCCGTAAGGAGGCCCGCCCCATGGCAGGCACGAGCAGGCCCATTGACGCCCGCGGCTGGATTTTCCAGGTCGAGGACACCGGAGCCACCCAGGAAACGTGGCTTCCGATCGCCGGACTCACCACGTTCACGCACAACCCGGGCGAGAACGAGGAGACGGCCGACACGACCGCGTTCGACTCGGAAGGCCACTACGAGCAGGACGTCATGCAGCGCGGCGCGACCCTCGAACTCGAAGGACAGTTCCGCATCGACAAGACCACCAAGGCCCAGGACGCCGGACAGGCGTATGTCGACGGCGAATGGTCCCAGCGACTCGGCATCGACTCGCGGAACGCCGTCCGGTGGCGGCACGAGACACAGACCCAGTGGGTCGTGTGGGAGGCCACCGTCACGCCCGGCGAGCAGGGCGGAGGGACCAACGAGAAGACGAGTTGGTCGGCGACGATCACCCGTTGCGGAGCCCCGACCACCGCGGCGGTGTCCGGCTGATGACGACCGACACCACGGCGTACGACGACGACCTCGACGAGCAGGCGCCGGCCGTTGGCGACCCCGCCGACTTCGACGCGTTTTTCGCCGAGCAGGACACCAGCCGTCCCCGGCAGGCGTTCACCCTGTACGGCACCCGCTACGTGCTCCCCGACTCCCTGCCCCTGATGTTCACCTTGCAGGCCGAGCGCGTGCAGGACAGCAACGACCCCGCGGACGTCCGCAAGATGCTGGGGACCCTGTTCGGGGGCGACACCCTCGACGTGTGGGCCGAGGCCGGCATGACCGACCGACAGTTCGGGATCGTGCTCATCTACTCGGCCGCCAACGTGCGCACCCCGGGCAGCGTGACCATGGAGCGCGCCGCCGAGCTGCACGACGACCAGGAGCGCGCCCGCGCCGCGGGAAAAGCCCCGGCGCCGAACCGGGCGGCGCGCAGGGCGAAGCCGAAGAACGGGAAGCGGCGGAGTTCTGGCAAGCGGTAGTCCGCCACTGGGGCGCCATCGAGGGCGACCTGTCCCGCGAACACCAGGTGCGCGCCGATGAGTTGGCCGCCATGACGACCCGCCGGTTCGTCGCCCTGGTCGGCGCCCTGTCTCCCGACTCCCGGTTCGCCCGCGCGTGGCGACGCACACCGCGCCGCGCCGACTCCCCCGAGGACATAGCCCGGATCACGGGCCTACCGGCCCAGTAGCACCCGCACGCCCGGCACCACGGCCGGCACCACCCAAGGAGGTGAGGCCGTGGCGTTGACCGTGGGCGAACTGCTCGCCACGATCACCGTTGACGAGTCCGGGGTCGAGGGCGGCCTGTCTCGCGCCGAGCAGGCCGTACGCGCGTCCGCGACGACCATTTCATCCGACGCCGAGCGCGCAGGCCGCCAGGCCGGCGACGCACTCGGCGACGGCCTCGCCACGACCGCCGCAAGCGCAGTGCGCGACGCCGGCGGAGACGTGGTCGACGCCGGCGGAGACGTCGGCGAGGCGACCGGCGGAAGTCTCCGGGAACGCCTGTCGTCGAGCCTGAAAGTCGGCCTCGCCGGAATCGGCGTAGCCGCGGGCGCCCTGCTGATGACTGGCTTCGGCCAGGCCCTCGAACAGGGGCAGATCACCGGCCGACTCGGCGCCCAGCTCGGCGCCACCCCGGCGGAGGCCAAGAAGTACGGCGAGATAGCCGGCGCGATGTACGCCGACGCCGTCACCGAGGATTTCCAGGGTGCAGCCGACGCGATATCGGCGACCATGCGCGCGGGTATCGCCCCGCCGGGCGCGACCAATGCGCAAATCCAGAGCATCGCAACGAAGGTCAGTGACCTTTCGAGCACGTTCGAGCTGGATCTCGGCCAGACCGCGAATGCGGTCGGGCAGATGCTCAAGACCGGACTTGCGAAGAACGGCACGGAGGCCCTTGACGTACTGACCAAGGGTCTGCAAAACATGGGCCCGCGGGCCGACGATATCGCGGATACGTTCAACGAGTATTCGACGATTTTCCGGAACATCGGCCTTGACGCGACAACGGCCACGGGCCTTATGTCGCAGGGTCTACAGGCGGGCGCGCGCGATACCGACGTCGTCGCGGACAGCCTTAAAGAATTCCTGCTGACCGTTCAGGCCGGCGGGCCGGACGTCGATAAGGCTTTCGCGTCCATCGGCCTGAACGGCAAGGAAATGCAGGCCGCCTTTACGGAGGGCGGGCCGAAAGCGTCGGCAGCGCTCGACAAGGTCTTTGACGCCATGCGGCAGATCAAGGACCCGGCCGAGCGCAACGCCCTTGCCGTATCGCTTTTCAAGACCAAGTCCGAGGACATGCAAGCAGCGCTGTACGCGCTGGACCCGTCCAAGGCAGTCGACACCCTGGGGCAGGTCGGGGGCGCCGCGGGCAAGATGGGCGACAGCCTGCGCGACAACGCGGGCGCCAAGATCGAGGCGTTCAAACGGGGCGCCATGCAGACGCTCACCGAGTTCATCGGTGGCACCGTTCTGCCTGTCCTGTCCTCCCTGTTCTCGTTCGTGAGCGAGCACTCAGGGGTTTTTACCGCCCTCGCCGCGGTAATCGCCGCCGTTGTGATTCCGGTGATCACCGCACTCGGAATTCAGTCGCTCATTGCGGGCGCGCAGATGGCGCAAGCGTGGATCGTCGCCATGGGCCCGATCGGATGGGTCGGCCTCGCTATCGCCGCCCTGGTCGTCCTGATCGTCGCCTATTGGGACGACGTCAAAAAGTGGACGCTCGCCCTGTGGGATTGGTTCGTCGATAAGATCGTTTGGGCTAAGGATATGGCGATTAACGCCTTCCTGAACTTCACGCTTATCGGTCTACTGATCAAGCATTGGGCGACTATCAAATCCGGCGCCATTGCCGGATGGAATGCCGTAGTGAATTGGGTCAAGGGCGTTCCGGGGTGGCTGTATAACGCCTTCCTCAACTGGACGTTGCTCGGCCTGATCATCAAGCATTGGTCCGCGATCAAAACGGCCACGGTCAATAAGGCCGGGGAAATGGTCACGTGGGTGCGCGGTCTGCCGAAGCGGATTTCCGACGGAATCGGATCGCTAAAGCAACTGCTGTACGACAAGGGAACCGACGTCGTACGCGGCCTATGGAACGGCATTAAGTCCATGGGATCGTGGCTCAAATCCACGTTGATCAGTTGGGCTAAGGACCTGATTCCGGGGCCGATTGCAAAGGCACTCGGAATTCACTCGCCGTCCAAGGTCATGGCCAAGAGCGTTGGCCGCTGGATTCCCGCCGGCGTCGTCAAGGGCATCCGGTGGGGACAGGCCGCCCTCGACCGGACCATGTCCAACCTGATCACCCCGCCCGCCGTCCCGGCCCTCGCCGGCGCCCCCGCGGGCGCCCTCGCCGCGCCGTCGAGCGGAGTGCACATCGAGCACTGGCACGCCGCCGAGAACGGCTCACCGGACGACAACGCGAAGGCCCTTGCGTGGCTCGCCAAGGCAAGGGGGTGACCATGGCTGAACTTGCAGCGTTCAGCGCCGCGGGCGCCCTGGTCACCCGCCCCGGCCATGTCCAGTACGGCGACCTGCTGCTCGGCCCCGGCACGCCGTACCGGTGGAAGACGCTCACCGGGTGGGAAGACCTCCCGCCGCTCGACTCAGGCACGGTCGAGCGGGCCGACGCGCACGGGGCGTTCCCCGGGCAGTTGCTCGCTCAGTCCCGCACGGTGGGCGTCGACGGCCTGATGGTGCGCGCCCCGCGCGCGCAGATCGGCGAGGTCGTCGGCGCCCTGTCCGCGGCGACCGCGCCGCGCCTCGACGAGATCCCTCTCGTGGCGTGGCTCGACGAGCGCGGGCCCCTGCTCGCGTTCGCCCGAGCGACCCGGCGGGCCGTCCCAACGACGCTCGGATACCGGGTCGGGACGATCACGGGCGGGGCGATCGAGTGGGTCGCCACCGACCCCCGCCGGTACGCCCTCGCCGAGCAGTCCGTACGGGCCATGCTCCCCGTGTCCGAGGACGGCCTGAAGTGGGAGGCCGCGGAGGTCGAGGTACTGCCCGACGACCAGGCCGACGGTATCGGCGAGGTCTGGCGATGGTGGTCCGACGGCGATCCGGTCATCACCGGGAACGGCACGGGCCCCGTGTCCGTGCAGCCGCTCACCGCCGCCGGCGAACTGGTGTGGTCCGCGGAGGCCAGCAACTACGGATGGGCCGTCGCCGCCGGGCAAGAGGTGACGTTCGCCGCGGACCTCGCCGCCCGGACGGCCGCCCTGATCACCCTTCGGTGGTGGACCGCGGCCGGCGCGCACGTCGCCGACTCGACCAGCGCGTCGGGCGCCGCAGTGTTCACCGCCGCCGCCCCGCCCGGCGCCGCGTTCGTACAACCGGTCGTCACCTTCCCCGCCGCCCTCGCCGCACCGGTCACGGTCGGAACGTCCTCGCTACGCATCAGCACCACGGCGGGTGTGCTCGCGTGGCCGCTCAACTTCGGCACCCCAGGCAGCACCGGCCGCCTGTCCGCCGTCAACACCGGCACCGCGGAGACTCACCCGGTCGTCGAGTTCCGGGGCCCGGTCGCCATGCCGAGCCTGACGAACATCACGACCGGCGACGTTCTCGAATACGACCTTCCCCTCGCCGCCGGCGACGTCCTGGTCGTCGACACGCAGGCCGGCACGGTGACGCTCAACAGCACCGCCTCGCGGCTCTACACCGCGACGAGCAGGTCGGTCCCCGAGCAGACGTTCACGTTCCCGCCCGGCACCACCCCCCTGATGTTCCGCGCCGCGCCCGGCAGCAACGACCCGGCCGCGTCCGTCGCCGTGCGCTACCGCGCCGCCTACTGGTAAGGAGACACCGCCCGTGACCGTGCGCCCCGCATGGCTGCTGCCCCTGGGGCAGACCAGAGAAGACACGCGGCTCGCGCCCGTCGGCACGTGGTCGCCCGAGAACGAGATACGCACCCGCGACGGAGTGATCCCCGGCGGGAACCCGTTCGCCGCAACCGGCGCCGGCGCCATGTCCCTACAGGTGGGTATCGGCCGCGCCGCCGTACAGGGCACGACCGCGCAGGGCGCGTACCCCGTCGCCGTCGACGCCCCCGAGACCGTCACGTTCACCGACGGGAGCGCCCAGTTCGCGCGAATCGACTCCGTGATCCTGCGCGTGTACGACGGCCTGTTCGACCAGAGCGACAACGCCCTCGCCCGCATCGAGATCGTGCAGGGCGAAGCCACCGCCACCCCGACCGCGCCGACCCTGCCCGCCTGCTCGCTGCGCCTGTGGGACGTCACCGTGCCCGCCGGCGCGTCCGCGGGCGTGGGCGGGATCAACTGGACAAGCGCCCTCGCCGACCGGCGACGGTTCACCGCCGCCGTGGGCGGCATCCTGCCGCAGGGTTGGGGACTGTCGTTCGACGGCGCGTACGAGGGGCAGTTCCGGGACGCCGACGGCACCCTCGAACGCTGGAACGCCACCACCGACGTATGGGAGACCTACCGGCCGCCCGAGCGCGCCGTCGAGACGACCAGCGGCGGACTGACCACGGCGAGCGGCTGGTCGCTCAGTTCCTTCAACGCCCGCCGCCGGAACGGGGTGGTGCAGATCCTCGGCACGTGGTCGCGCACCGGGGCGACCCTGCTCGCAAACCCCAACCTCGCCGACACCCTGGTCGCCACGCTGCCCACCGGGTGGCGCCCGGTCCTGCTGGTCGAGGCGACCGCCGCGAACGGGTACGGCGTCGGCGCGTGCGCCGTCGGGGCCGACGGCCTGATGACCATACGTTCATGGGCCGGAGGCGGACCGACCCGCACCGACAACGCCCTCGAAAAGGACACGAACTTGCGGATCTCCGCGACGTTCGTGCAGTAGGGGGGCCGCGCGTGCAGACCCCGTACCGGTTCCTGTTCACCGACCTACGGTCCGACCAGGTCGTCGACGCGCTGCACGTCCAGGGCGTCGCCCTCGACGACTACATAGGCAAGACCGGCCGGCTCACCGGCAACATCCCCATACCGAACCGCGAGATCGCCGAGCGTGCCCGCCGCGCCCTGCTCCCCGGCCGTACCGGGGTGTGGGTCGAGCGCGGGCGCGAGATCTGGTGGGGCGGCATCCTGTGGACACTGTCCCTGTCCAGCTCGCCCCGGGGATTCCTTACCGCCGCCATCCAGTGCGGCGGGTGGGAGTCCTACCTGTACCGTCGCCTGTTGCTCGACACCCAAGTCGCCCAGCAAGTCGACCAGTTCGACATCGTGCGCGGCCTGCTCGACTACGTGCAGTCGACCCCCGGCGGGAACATCGGGATCACGTACGACGGCGAGCCGTCCGGCGTCGCCCGCGACCGCGAGTTCTCCCGGTTCGACCTGCCATGGGTCGGCGACCTGGTCGACCAGCTCGCCGCCGTCGAGGGCGGTTTCGAGTGGCGTATCGCCAGCTACCGCGACAACGACGGACGCCGAGTCAAGCGCCTGATCCTGGGACACCCCGTCATCCGCACCGGGGCCGCCGAGATCGTGCTCGACCACCCGGGCCCGATCCTCACGTACACGTGGCCGCACGACGCGTCCGGCCTCGCCAACGGATGGCAGTCCCGCGGCGCGACCATCAACGGCAACCAGGCCGCCGAGTCGTACCCGCTCATTTCCGAGCGCCTGGTCGCCGACGACGACCTCGCCGCAGGGTGGCCGCGCCTCGACGGATCGTCCGACTACACCACCGTGGAGCAACAGACCACCCTCGACGAGCACGCGCGCGCCGACTGGAACGCCGCCCGGCGCCCCGTGCAAATCCCCGAGGTCGAGGTGTTGCTCGGCAGCAACATCACGCCCGCCCTGCTCGGCGCGACCGTCCGCGTCCGCATCCGCGACCTGTGGCACCCCGACGTCCTCGACGCCCGATACCGCGTCGTCGGCATGTCCATCAACCCGCCCGAGCGAGGCCGCCCCGAGACGGCCAAGCTCTACTTGGAGGTAGCCGCCTGATGGCGTACGTCCCGCAAGACGTCCTCGACCGCCTCGCCGCCCTCGAACGCGAGGTGCGCACCCTCCGTGGCCGAGCGCAGATACGCCCCGCCATGAACCAGATCCTCGCCGGCGACGTCCGGATCGGCGAGGGCGGGCGCCTGATCTGCGAGGCCCCCGACGGAACGCGCATCTTCATGACCGGCCAGACACCGGAAGGCGACTGGGCCGTCGGCATGGCCCGCGCCACCGGAGGCACCCCCGCCCTGACCGTGGGCGACGAGTCCGGCGTCGCCGGCCAAATGATCCGCATGTGGAACCGCGCCGAAGGCAACGAGTCCGACGTGATCGTGATGGACGACGGTTTCGCCGACCAGTTCCTCGGCCGGCCGTCCATGCCGATCCCGATGCAGTCGACCGCCGGCCAAGAGACCAGTAACACCGCCCTGACGACCGCATGGACCGGCGCAACGCGCCTGATGAATGCCGTCCTGTATGCCTCGTTCGAGACGTACACCCCCGCGGGCGTCACCGCCACTGTGCAGTTCGAGGACAACGACGGCGTGATCGAGTCATGGACGGCCAACACCTCGAACGGCTGGACCGCTCACGAGATCACCAAGCCCGTGCGCGGCAAGTTCTTCGACCACCGCAACTACCGGTTGAAGCACAACGTCAAGACCGGTTCCGGCGCCATCCGCACGAACTGTCTCGGTGTCTACACCCGGAACACCTTCAGCGCGTCGGAGGCCCCCCAGTGAGCACACCCACCGCCCCGGACCCGGAGTCGAGCGGCTTCCTGCCCGCTCCGGGCCGCGACCCCATGACCATGACCCCGCCGAAGTTGGAGGCCGCCACCGATGCCCCTGCCCGAGTCGATTCCCACAGTCCGGGTGACGGGCCGGTATCTCCTCCCTGACGGAACCCCCCTCAGTGGGCAAGTCGTGTTCCGGGCCCCCAGCCTGATCACCTTCCCCGACTCCGACGTGATCCTCGGCGGGCCCGTTACCGCGCCCCTCGACGCTCAGGGCGCGTTCGCCGTCACCATCCCAGCCACCAACGCCCCCGGCATGAACCCGACCGGCTGGTCGTACAGCGTGGCCGAACAGCTCGCCGGCGTACAGATGAACCGCGTCTATCAGGTGTTGCTACCCGCGGAATCCCCGGCCGTCGACATCGCCGACATCGCGCCCACCGACCCGACGACGCCGACCTACGTCGCCGTGCGCGGTGACTCCGCGTACGAGGTCGCGGTGAAGGCCGGTTTCGTCGGCACGGTCGCCCAGTGGCTCGCGTCCCTTGTCGGCGCCCAGGGCGTCAAGGGCGACACAGGAGCGACCGGCCCGGCCGGCGCCCAGGGCGTCAAGGGCGACACCGGAGCCCAGGGCCCGACCGGCGCCCCGGGAGTCGTGCAGTCCGTCAACGGCAAGTCTCAGGCCGCGGTCGTCCTCGCCGCCGCGGACGTGGGAGCCGTGGCCAACAACGGCGGATACAGCCGCATGGACGGCACGTTGCACGTCGTCTACGCCGGCACTCAGGCCGACGTTTTCAAGGCGTCGGATGCGGCACAGGCGAAGTACACCGCCGTCAACAAGAACGCGGAACTAGTCACCAACGCGACCGCCACGTTCACCGACGCGCGAATCGGCGGCACGGGCGCCACGCTCGGCGGAGGAGCCGGCGGAGTCCTCGCGTTCGCCAACGCCACCACCCCGCCCACGACGAACCCCGCGGGCGCCCTGCTGTGGTCCGAGGGCGGCACGTTGCGGGTACGGCAGTCCGACGGAACGGCATTCACCCTCGGCGCCGGCGGAGGCACCGCGCCGGTAACGTCCGTCAACACCAAGACCGGGGCCGTCGTCCTTGCTGCCGCCGACGTTGGCGCCCTCGCCACCACCGCGCGCGGCGCCGCATCCGGCGTTGCCAGCCTCGACGCGACGACGCGACTCCCCATCACGCAGATGCCGACCGCGGTCCCCAAAAACGTATGGACGCCGCAGGCCCTCGGGTTCGCCGCCTGGTCGTGCGACCCGTACGCCGTCGCCAACCCGGCCGCGAAGTACCTCAGCCCGCAGCGCCTGTACCTGACCGGCATCAACATCACGGAGTCGACCACGGTCACCAAGGCCGTGATGTTCGCCCGCGGGTACGGCGGAGTGTCCACCAACCGGTACATGGCCGGCATCTACCGCGAGGACGGAACACGCGTCGTCGCATCGAGTGCTGTCGCCCTCAACCAGGCCGGCCAGGAGACCGGATCGCTCCCCGCCATGGTCTCGAACCACATCGGAGCCGTCCCGCTCAGCTTCACCTCGACCACGCTCACCCCCGGCCGGTACTGGGTGGCGTGGCTGATGACCGTGGGCGGCACGGCCGATTTCTCGTTCTTCCACGTGCAGAACGAGTCCCCGGTCGCTACGGCCAACTTCGCTATGACGACGAGTTTCTTCCCGCGCGCCTGGTACATCGCGGCACAGAGCACGCTCCCCACCACCGTCAGCCCGACGGCCTCGACCGCGCTCGCCGACCACGACATCCCGATCGTGGCACTCGCCGCCTGATCACCCCACACCACCCGTACGCCCCGGCACCGCGCCGCGGGCGTTTTTTCATGTCTGGAGACACCACCCATGGCACGTATGCCCGGCGCCGAGTGGCGCCCGATCGCCGTCAACTTCACCAACAACGGGCAGGCCGAAGTGCGGGGCGTCGTCGTCCACATCATGGCCGGCACGTTCGAGGGGACCGACAGTTGGTTCCGCAACAGCAAGGCCCGAGCGTCGAGCCACTTCGGCACCAGCAAGACCGGCAAGCTCCGCCAGTGGGTCGACACCAGCGACCGCGCATGGGCGCAGGCCAGCGGCAACACGTCCTGGCTCAGCGTCGAGAACGAGGGGCAGGGGGGCGACTCCCTCACCGACGCCCAGCTCGACCGCGTCGCCGAAGTGCTGGCATGGGCCCACAAGACCTACGGCGTCCCTCTCCAGGTGACGAACTCCCCGTCGGGCAAGGGTCTCGGGTACCACGCGATGGGCGGTAGCGCGTGGGGCGGACACACGTCCTGCCCCGGTACGCGGATCGTCGCCCAGCTCGCCGAGATCGTCGCCCGCGCGAAGAAGCTCACCGGCGCCAGCACCGGCGGAGGCAGCACGTCGAGCACGTACACCGTGAAGGACGGCGACACCCTGTCCGGCATCGGGGCGAAGGTGGGCGTCGCGTGGCAGACCCTCGCCACGCTGAACGGCATCAAGGCCCCGTACGTCATCCGCGCCGGCGAAGTCCTCAAGCTCAAGGCCGCGACCACGCCGAAGCCGTACAGCCCGCCCGCGTTCCCGGCCGGCCTCGCCCCGGGCAAGACCTCGCCGTCGGCGAAGCCGCTTCAGCGCGCGCTCAAGGCCGCGGGATTCATGGCGAAGTCGGTCGTCGAGGCAGACAACTACGGCCCGAAGACCGAGGCCGCGGTCGTCAAGTTCCACAACGCCTACCCGAAGTACCGCGCCGCCGGTAAGACGTCCGACCCGGCCATCGGCCCGCAGGGGTGGGCGTACCTGCACCGCCTCGCCTACGACAAGTAGGCCCCGCTCGACACCCCCATCCCGCCCCGCCCCGCGGCACCGCGCCGCGGGGCGGGCCCGCACGAACAGGAGCACCCCCCATGAACGTCAAGAACAAGCGCGCCATCCGTACCGCGCTCCAGACCCTCGCCGCGGTCGCCGCCGTCCTCCCCGCCCTCGCCGCCCTGCTCGCCGACTCCGACCTCGCCGTCGCCGCCCCGTGGATCGTGGGCGCCGCCGTGTCCGCCGCGGGCGTCGCCGGCATCGTGGCCCGGATCATGGCGAGCCCCGCCGTCGAGGCCCTGCTCGACCGGTTCGGTCTCGGCCTGGTCGACGACGGAGGCACCGCCGAGTGACCACCAATCCGCCGCCGTCGGACCCGGCCGCGGTCGCCGTCGAGCTGGAACGCATCCGGCGCACGATCGAGGTCGGGTTCACCCGCACCGACGGCGCCCTCGCCCTGCTCATGCAGCGCCACGACCAGACCGACATGCAGATCAAGGACCACTCGACGCGGCTCGACGCCCACGACGGCCGGCTCGACACCCTCGAACGGGGCGACACCGAGCGGCAGAAGCGCAACGACACCCGCCTCGCCGACCTCGAACGGGCACGGTGGCCGCTCCCGTCCCTCGCCGCCCTGGTCGCCCTGTGCGGCCTCATCATCTCCCTGTGGCAGCTCGCCACCCGCACGTGAGAACGCCCCCCGCACGGCCGTCTGTGGCCGTTGCGGGGGGCGTTCTCTGCGTTCCGGCGCCTACGCCGCGGCGACCAGCTCGCGGGCCCGTTCGGAGAAGTCGGCGACTAGGCGCCCGCCGAAGGGCTGCATCCGCCGTTGCAGGTCTTGCACGGCCTCGACCGCCCGCGAGGACCGCACCTGTCCGGACAGCTTCAGCGTCCGCAGACCGACCGAATACGCCTGGTCGAGATCCTTCCGTTGCAGGTGGGACACGGCGAGCGCAGCGTGAGACATGGCGCCCCGGCGGGCCCGGTTCTGCATCTTCGCATGTTCGATCGAGCGGGCCGCGTGTTCCTCGGCCGCCGCAGCGTCGCCCAGGTCGCGCATGGTGTTGGCGTGCTCGCCGTGCAGGTACGCAGGGTCGATGAACGCCGCCCAGTCGGGTTCCTCGGCGAGGTCTGCCCGCGCGTACGCCCGTTCCGACTGAACGACCGCCCGCGTCGCCGCCGACTTGTCGCCGAGCAGGGCGAGCGCGCGCGCCTCCAGACACCACAGGTCCGCGAGGCAGGCCGGCGAGTGTGCTCGCGCCAGACCTTGACGGCCGGCCTGTGCCAGGCGACGCCCCTCGGCAGGGTCGCCGAGTAGCGTCGCCTGATCGGCCATGCCCGCGAGAACGTGCGCGCCAAGCGCCGGATTGTGCGACTCCTCGGCGAGGCGTAGCGACTGAATCAAGTAGCGCTGCGCGACGGAGTGTTCGCCGTTGTCATAGGCCATCCAGCCGAGTAGGTACGTCTGTTCGGCCGCAGCCTCGCACAGTGCGCGCCGCACTTGGTCGTCATGCGACCGCCGCAACAGCGGGTAGACGTGATGGTTCATGTACTCGGCGAGCACCAGGCGCCCGGACCCGCCGCCCTGTAGGACGTCCATTTTCTGGAACGTCCCGAACATGTTCTTCACGGCCAAGACGTCTTCCAGCCTCACCCGCGGGCCCGGTTCCGGTTCCTGGTCGAGGGTGTTCAACAGCCAGTCCCGCGAGGGACCGACACCGGCCACCGCGGCGAACGGCGCTGCTGCAAGGAACTGTCGACGGTCCACGTCGGCCCTCCCAAGGTCGGCGACTACTTCCACGGTAGCCGCGAACGATGGGTCGTAGGCGAGGCCGGCCTCGGCCGAACTTCCCTCCCCGAGGCCAAGGTCGTACGTCGTGATGCGCCATCCGAAGTGATCGGAGAACACCCCGGCCAGAATGTCGGGAACCGGGGCGCGGGGCGTTTCACCTTCCAACCAGCGGCGGACGCTGGTCGCGTTCGGGGCGATGTTCGGTTGCCCCCACTCCCGCGCCTTCGATTGCACGCGCCGCGCCAGTTCCTTACGGCTGATGCCCGAGCGTCCGACCCAGTACGCAAGTTCGTCGTTCGGCGTCTTCATTCCCCGCACCTCCGCGACCGTGGGCGACGAAAGCGACACCCTTCGACACCCCCCTCGACGGTACCCCCGGTTTCGTTACGCGTGTTGCCTAGTCAGGCAAACTCATTCGCTCGTGAAGCAGCCGCGAAACCCCCGTCGCGGCTGCCCGAAGGGGTTAGGCATGACCGAACCACCGCGGGAGCTGGCCCCCTGCGCCCCATCACCTAGCGCGCCCCCAGCGCAAGCGATGTTCCCCGCGCGCCCCGAATCGTCGGCGCAGGCCCGCGCATATGTGCGCGAGGTCCTGGCGCGCGACGACGAACCACTCGTCGAGGCGAAGCGCGACGACGTCTTATTGATCGTCGCGGAGCTGGTCACGAACGCCTACCGCTACGGAACGGAACCAGACGAGAAGCTACTCGTCGCCGTCCTGACGACCCCGAAGCTCGTGCGTATCGAGGTGCACGACCCCCGCCGCAGGCGCCCCCACATGCGCAACGAATCGGGGGCGCGGGCCCGCGGCCGGGGCCTGCACATCGTCGACGCCCTCGCGGCGCGGTGGAACGTCGACGACAGACCGTTCGGGAAAGCCGTATGGGCGGAGGTAGACAGGTGACGACCGAAGTATCGTTCCGGGCCGTGCCCGGCCCCGGATTCGCCGCCGGCTGCACGGTGTCAACCTGGGTGCACGCGGGCGCCCTCGCGCCCCCCGTCGCGTACGTCCTGATCGGCCACGCACCCCCGCGGCGCCCCGGGGAGACGGCCGAGACGGTCGAGGACGGCCTGATGGGCATGGTCGACGCCATGAACTTACGCCCGGCCGCCGAGCGCGTGCCGATCGTCGGCGCACGTCTGCTGATCCGCGGCCCCTTCGTCGCCCTCGACTACGGGCACCCCTCATTCGTCATGCGGTTGCCGACCCCGGGCGACCCGTGGCGCCGGCACGTCGCCGCCGGACGTCCCGCGTGCGTGACGATCGGCCTTGACCCTGTCCCGCCGGGCGCCGGCCCCGACATGGTCGAGCAGTACCTCGAACGCGTCGTCGCCACCAATCGGGCGTACATGGGCGCGACAACCCTCCGGACTCGCTGATGTACGAGGACCGGAGCGACGTCGGCGAACGGCCCATACCGCCGCCGTTCATGTGGGCGTGCCGCGAGTGCGTACGGTGGCTGCTAAGGCTCGCACGCACCTGGGACGCCCCCGAGGGGTGTTTCTGGGAACAGTTGCAGGTGGCCCGCCACATAGCCGCGGACCACCCCGAGGACGTGCCACACCAGCACCTCGACGGCTGCGAGCTGTGCACGGAGTACGCCCGCCGGGACGACGGCGACGCGGCCCTCGTATGGGCCCAGCACCGGGCACGCGACCTGTTCATGCCGCCCTCGATCGCCCGCCTGTTGTGAGCCACCTACGCCGAAGGGACGCGCCATGCCACCACTGGCCCCCGGCCACCCGGTGACAGCCTCAGTTCTGATCACCAATCCAGACGACGACCTGTTCATCGTTCACCCGGCCAAGGCCGGCGCCCCGTGGCATCTGCCCGGCGGCATCGTCGAGCAGGGCGAATCCCCCGTCGACGCCGTTCGCCGAGAGGTGCGCGAAGAACTCGGCCTCGACGACCTCGACGTTACGGAACACGACCTGTTCGCCGTCGAGTGGCTGCAAGCCACCCGCCCCGGTCGCCGCGACCGGTTGGCGTTCCTGTTCGCCGGCCCCGTTTTCACCAAGGCCGACACCGACCGCATCACCTTGCAGCGCGCCGAACTCGACGCGTGGCGCTGGGCGCCCCGCGCTGAGGCTCAAGAGCTGCTGCACCCCGCAATAGCCGTGCGGATCGTGGGGCCGCTCCAGACCCCCGGCAGCACGGTCTACCGTGAAACCAGACACGAAGGGACGTTATGACCTCCAACGACTTCCCCGCCCGAAAGCTGCGCATCGGTACGCGTAGCTCACCGCTTGCCCTTGCCCAGGTCGAGCAGGTGTCGGGCCTGCTGCGCAAGATCGAGCCTGACCTCGATATCGAGGTCGTGCCGGTCACCACCGAGGCGGACCACTGGCAGGGTGACTTGGCCCAGCTCGGCGGGAAGGGCCTGTTCGTCCGGGAAATCGATCAGATGTTGCAGCGCGGACAGGTAGACATGGCCGTCCACTGCATCAAGGACGTGCCGGGCGACGTCCCCATGCCGCGCGGCCTGATCTTCGCCGCCTACCTCCCCCGCGACGACGTGCGCGACGTCCTGCTCGTACCCGAGGGGTCCGACGTGCAGACGCTCGCCGATCTCCCGTCCGGCGCGTCCGTCGCCACGTCCGCCGTGCGCCGTAAGGCCCAGATCAACCGCGTGCGCCCTGACCTCAACGTCGTGCGTGTCCGCGGTCTGGTCGGTACGCGTATCGACAAGCTCGACGGACGTAAGCCCATCGACCACAAGCTCGACGCGATGGTCCTCGCCCTGGCAGGACTGGAACGCCTCGACCTCGGCGACCGCGCTCGGCAGGTGTTCGAGGTCGGCGAGATGCTGCCGGCCGTCGGCGCGGGCGCGCTCGGCCTCGAATGCAAGAAGGACGACGACGCAGTCGCCTACCTGCTCCAGCAGGTCAACCACGAACGCACCATGACCGAGATCACGGCCGAGCGCGTGATGTTGCACAACCTGCGAGGGCACTGCAACAGCCCCATTGCGGGTCACTGCATCACGGACCCCGACGGACAGCTCAGCTTGCGCGGCATGGTCTTCTCGCGCGACGGTTCCAAATTCGTTCACGCGCAGTTCTGGGGCGAGTCCCTGAACGATCCGGCGGTACTCGGCGCCCGTGTGGGTGCCGAACTGCTTCGGCAGGGGGCCCGCGGGATCATCGACGGCATCCCGCACTAACAGGCACCACGTCGGCCGAGCGGAACGGCCCCGGTACCTACCGTGAGGTACCGGGGCCGTTCTCTGCTCGCTGTCCTTTAGAGCCACTGTCGTGGAAGAACGGCAGGACGGCGAGGATGCGGTCGCCGGGGCCCGCGGGTATCGCCCCGTCGAGCTGGGCGAGGTTGGTGGCGATCTGCCGGTGGGTGAGCAGCACGCCCTTGGGTGTGCCGGTGGTCCCGGAGGAGTACGGGAGGGCCGCCACGTCCTCGGCGGGGTCGATGTCGATCACCGGCTCGGGGGCGGCGGAGGCCAGCATGTCGATCAGGGACCGGTGGCCGGTGGCGCTGTCGCACACGAAGATCTCGCGTACGCCGCCGGCGAGCTCGGCGGCCCGGCGGGCGATGTCGAGCAGCGGTGAGACGGTGACGATCCAGCGGGCCGCCGAGTCCGTGAGCTGCTTGGCGAACTCCTGGGCGGTGGCGAGCGGGTGCACGGTGGTGACGGTGGCGCCCGCGCGCGTGGCGGCGTAGAAGGCGGTGGGGAAGGCGATGGTGTTGGGGCTGTGCAGCGCGAGGACGTCGCCCTTGCGCACCCCGGCCTCGGCGAGTCCGGCGGCGACGCGCCGGTGGAAGCGGTCGACCTGCTCGTAGGAGAGGGTGGTGCCGTCGGTGCCGTCGATCAGCGCCGGGATGCCGCCGAACTCCGCGGCCCGGGCCAGGACCGCGTCGTGGATGGGCAGGTCGACGGGCGGGACGTCTGCGTACTCGCTGCGGAACATGGTTCCTCCTCGCGCGGGCCGTCTTCGGCCGTCTCAGTACGACTTGGGCAGGCCCAGGGTCTGGTGGGAGACGTAGTTGAGAATCATCTCCCGGCTCACCGGTGCGATACGAGCCACGCGCGCGGCCGTTATCAGCTGGGCCAGGCCGTACTCGCGGGTGAGACCGTTGCCGCCGAGGGTGTGCACGGCCTGGTCCACGGCCCTCACGCAGGCCTCCCCGGCGGCGTACTTCGCCATGTTGGCGGCCTCTCCGGCGCCGGTGTCGTCGCCCGCGTCGTAGAGGTGGGCGGCCTTCTGCGTCATCAGGCGGGCGAGTTCGAGCTCGATGTGCGCCTGGGCCAGGGGGTGGGCGATGGCCTGGTGGGCGCCGATGGGGGTCTTCCAGACCTGCCGGTCGCGGGCGTACTCGATGGCCCGCGCGAGCGCGTAGCGGCCCATGCCGATCGCGAAGGCGGCCGTCATGACGCGCTCGGGGTTGAGGCCGGCGAAGAGTTGCAGCAGGCCCGCGTCCTCGTCGCCGACCAGGGCGTCGGCGGGCAGCCGTACGTCGTCGAGGGTCAGCTCGAACTGCTTCTCGGCGGCGTTGAGTTCCATGTCGATGGGGCGGCGTTCGAACCCGAGGGTGTCGCGCGGGACGATGAACAGGCAGGGTTTGAGGGTGCCGGTGCGGGCGTCCTCGGTGCGGCCGACGATGAGGGTCGCGTCCGCGATGTCCACGCCGGAGATGAAGACCTTGCGGCCGGTGAGGATCCAGTCGGCTCCGTCACGGTGAGCCGTGGTCGTGATGCGGTGCGCATTGGAGCCGGCGTCGGGCTCGGTGATACCGAAGGCCATGGTGCGGGTGCCGTCGGCGAGGCCCGGGAGCCAGTGCTGTTTCTGTTCTGCCGTGCCGAAGCGGGCGATGACCGTGCCGCAGATGGCGGGTGAGACGACCATCATCAGGAGCGGGCAGCCGGCAGCGCCCAGTTCTTCGAGCACGACGGAGAGTTCGGCGATTCCGCCGCCTCCGCCGCCGTACGCCTCCGGCAGGTTGACGCCGAGGTAGCCGAGTTTGCCCGCCTCGGACCAGAGTGCCTCCCGGTCGTAGGTGCGGCCGTGGCGTTTGCCCAGTGCCGCTACGGCCGAGCGGAGGGCCTTGTGCTCATCGGTTTCGATCGTGGGCATGTGACTCCTTCGTCGTGGCTGGTCGCGCAGTTCCCCGCGCCCCTTAGGAGGTCTCCTTCACCACTGCCAGGAGCATCCCCGGCTCCACCTGCTGGCCGGGTACGGCGTGCAGCTCGCTCAGCGTTCCCGTCACGGGCGCTGTGATCTTGTGCTGCATCTTCATCGCCTCCAGCCAGAGGAGGGGGTCGCCGGCCTTGACGGGGGTCCCTGTGGTGAGGCCGTCGGCCACTCGGACGACCGTGCCGGGCATGGGGGCCAGGAGGGAGCCCGGGGCGTGCTGGGCCGTCGGGTCGGGGAAGCGGGGCAGGGCCGTCAGGGCCGTGTTGTTGACGTAGACGTGGTCGTCGTGGCGGGTCACGGTGAACCGGCGCCGCACTCCGTCCACTTCGAGTACGACCAGACCCGGGTCGGAGTGCACCACCCGCACCCCCTCCGCCTCCAGGCCCTGCCTCGTGTACTGGTAGTGGACCTCGTGTTCCTCGCCCGCCATCTCGTAGCGCTTGACCTGCGGCTGCGAGGGGACGTTGCGCCAGCCGCCGAAGCGGGAGCCGGTGCGGGCGTCGGCGAGGGCCGCGGCGAGCGGGGCGTGCCTGTCGGTGGCGGGGGCGGTCAGTTCCGGCAGGTGGCGGTCGTAGAAGCCGGTGTCCATGCGAGCCGCGGTGAACTCGGGGTGGCGCAGTGAGCGGACCAGGAGGCCGCGGTTGGTGACGGGGCCGTGGATCACGGCTCGTTCCAGAGCGGAGGCGAGCTTGCGGAGGGCCTCCGCGCGCGTGGGGGCGTGGGCCACGACCTTGGCGAGCATGGGGTCGTAGTGGACGCCGATGTCGTCGCCGTCGGTGTAGCCGGTGTCCAGGCGGACGCCCTCCGGTACGGACAGCCGGTGCAGACGGCCGGTCTGCGGGGCCCAGTCGCGGGAGGGGTCCTCGGCATACAGGCGGGCCTCGACGGCGTGGCCACGCGCGCGTGGAGGCGCGTCGTCGAGGGGGTGGCCTTCGGCGACGCGGATCTGCTCGGCGACCAGGTCGAGGCCGAACACCGCCTCCGTCACGGGGTGCTCGACCTGGAGGCGGGTGTTCATCTCCAGGAAGTGCGCCCTGCCGTCGGCGACGAGGAACTCGACCGTGCCGGCGCCCACATAATCGACGGCTCGGGCGGCCCGTACGGCGAGGGTGCTCAGCTCCTCCTGGAGTTCCTCGGGGAGTCCGGGTGCCGGGGCCTCCTCCACGACCTTCTGGTGGCGGCGCTGGAGGGAGCAGTCGCGGGTGCCGAGCGGCAGGACCGTGCCGTGGGTGTCGGCGAGGATCTGGACCTCGACATGGCGGCCGTTCTCGACGTACGGCTCGACGAAGACCTCGCCGTCGCCGAAGGCGCTCGCGGCTTCGGCGCGCGCGGAGGCCAGTTCGGCGTCCAGGTCCGCCAGATGCCGTACGACGCGCATGCCGCGTCCGCCGCCGCCCGCCGCCGCCTTCACCAGCACGGGCAGGTCGGCTTCGGTGACGTGGGTGAGGGGCTGGATGCCCATGAGCTGCTTGGCGCGGGTCTTGGACGCCATCGCCTCGATGGCCTCGGGCGGCGGGCCGATCCAGAGAAGGCCCGCGTCCCGGACGGCCCGGGCGAAGTCGGCGTTCTCGGAGAGGAAGCCGTATCCGGGGTGCACGGCGTCCGCGCCGGACGCGACGGCGGCCTTCACGATCAGGTCGCCGCGCAGATAGGTGTCGGCTGGCGCCTCCCCCGGAAGTCGTACGCTCGCGTCGGCCACGCGCGCGTGGAGGGCGTTCGCGTCGGCGTCCGAGTGCACGGCCACCGTCCGGATTCCCAGCTCACGGCAGGTGCGGAAGACGCGGCAGGCGATCTCGCCCCGGTTCGCCACCA
This sequence comes from Streptomyces sp. NPDC050546, assembly GCF_044457425.1. Taxonomy (NCBI): domain Bacteria; kingdom Bacillati; phylum Actinomycetota; class Actinomycetes; order Kitasatosporales; family Streptomycetaceae; genus Streptomyces; species Streptomyces sp. NPDC050546. Next base: position 139,330 of record NZ_JBITGX010000003.1, on the reverse strand, counting down.
GAACAGAAGTAATCATTGCCTCACATCCGGAAGACGCCGAAGCCACCGCGTGCGCCCTCGTAGGGGGCCGTGTGGATGGCGGACAGGCACATACCGAGGACGGTGCGGGTGTCGCGCGGGTCGATGACGCCGTCGTCGTACAGCCGCCCCGACAGGAACATCGGCAGCGACTCCGACTCGATCTGCTGCTCCACCATGGCGCGCAGCGCCGCGTCCGCCTCCTCGTCGTACGGCTGTCCCTTCGCGGCCGCGGACTGCCGGGCGACGATCGACAGCACGCCCGCGAGCTGCTGCGGGCCCATGACGGCCGACTTGGCGCTGGGCCAGGCGAAGAGGAAGCGGGGGTCGTAGGCCCGTCCGCACATGCCGTAGTGGCCGGCGCCGTAGGAGGCGCCCAGCAGGACGGAGAGGTGAGGGACGCGGCTGTTGCTGACGGCGTTGATCATCATCGCGCCGTGCTTGATGATGCCGCCCTGCTCGTACTCCCTGCCGACCATGTAGCCGGTGGTGTTGTGCAGGAAGAGCAGCGGGATGTCGCGCTGGTTGGCGAGCTGGATGAACTGGGCGGCCTTCTGGGACTCCTCGCTGAACAGCACGCCCTGGGCGTTCGCCAGGATGCCGACCGGATAGCCGTGCAGGGCGGCCCAGCCGGTGGTCAGGCTGGTGCCGTAGAGCGGCTTGAACTCGTCGAAGTCGGAGGCGTCGACGATACGGGCGATGACCTCGCGCGGGTCGAAGGGGCTCTTCAGGTCGCCGGGGACGATGCCGAGGAGTTCGTCGGCGGAGTACTTGGGGGGCTCGGCCGGGCCCGGATCGCCGTACGCCTTGCGGTGGTTGAGGCGGGCGACCACGCGCCGGGCCTGGCGGAGCGCGTCGGGCTCGTCGACGGCGAAGTGGTCGGCGAGGCCGGAGGTGCGCGCGTGCATCTCGGCGCCGCCCAGGGACTCGTCGTCGCTCTCCTCCCCCGTGGCCATCTTCACCAGCGGCGGGCCGCCGAGGAACACCTTCGCCCGCTCCTTGACCATGATCACGTGGTCGGACATGCCGGGGATGTAGGCGCCACCAGCGGTGGAGTTGCCGAAGACGACGGCGACGGTCGGGATGCCGGCCGCCGACAGCCGGGTCAGGTCCCGGAAGATCGCGCCGCCGGGGATGAAGATCTCCTTCTGGGACGGCAGATCGGCTCCGCCGGACTCCACCAGGCTGATGCAGGGCAGCCGGTTGGCGAGGGCGATGTCGTTCGCGCGCAGGGCCTTCTTCAGCGACCAGGGGTTGCTCGCTCCCCCGCGCACGGTCGGGTCGTTGGCGGTGATCAGGCACTCCACGCCCTCGACGACACCGATGCCGGTGACGAGGGAGGCGCCGACGGCGTACTCACTGCCCCAGGCGGCCAGCGGGGACAGCTCCAGGAACGGCGTGTCCGGGTCGAGGAGCAGCTCGATGCGCTCGCGGGCGAGGAGCTTGCCGCGTTTGCGGTGCCGCGCCACGTACTTCTCGCCGCCTCCCGCGAGGGCCTTGGCGTGCTCGGCGGTCAGCTCGTCCAGCTTGGCGAGCATCGCCTCGCGGTTGTCCCGGTGGTCGGGGCTGTTGGGGTCGAGCGCGGAGGTCAGGACGGTCACAGGAGGGCCTCCGGTATGTCCAGGTGGCGGGAGCGCAGCCATTCGCCGAGGGCCTTGGCCTGCGGGTCGAAGCGGTGCCGGTCGGCGACGCCCGCGCCGAGGATGCCCTCGACGACGAAGTTGAGGGCGCGGAGCCGGGGCAGGAGGTGCCGGGTGACCTTCAGCTCGCGGCTCTCGGGGATCAACTGCTGGAATCTGTCAGTTGTCAGCTCGTGTGCGAGCCACCGCCAGGCGTCGTCCGTGCGGGCCCACACCCCGACGTTGGCGTTGCCGCCCTTGTCGCCGCTGCGGGCACCCGCGACAAGGCCGAGAGGGGCGCGCCGGGTGGGCCCGGGCGCCGGCGGCTCCGGCAGAGGCGGTTCCGGTACGGCGTCGAGTACGGCGGTGTCGTGGGCCGGGGGCACGGGGATGCGGCGTCCGTCGTGGAGGACAGCCACATGGTCGACTCCGCCATGGGGGACGTACACATCCTCGAAGACCCCATAGGGCGAGCCCTTTCCAGGTGGTGCGAGCACATGGAAGCCGGGATAACTGGCGAGCGCCAGCTCCACGGCCGCCCCGCTCAGCTCCCGCCCGACGACTCCCTGGTCCGGGTCCCGTACGACGAGCCGCAGCAGCGCGCTCGCCGTCTCTTCGCTCGGAGCGTCGGGCCGGTCGGTGCGGACCAGTTCCCAGCGCACGTCGGCGGCCTTGCCCAGGGCGGGTTCCAGCTGCTCCCGCACCAGCGCGGCCTTGGCCTCGATATCGAGGCCTGTGAGCACGAAGACGACCTCGTTGCGGAAGCCGCCGAGCTTGTTGAGCCCGACCTTGAGGGTGGGCGGGGGCGCCTCTCCGCGCACGCCGTCGATCCGCACCCGGTCGGGCCCGTCCTGGCCGAGCCGTACGGTGTCCAACCGGGTGGTGACGTCGGGCCCCGCGTACCGGGCACCGGCCGTCTCGTACAGCAACTGGGCGGTGACGGTGCCGATGTCGACGAAGCCGCCGGTGCCGGGGTGCTTGGTGATGACGCAGCTGCCGTCCTCGTGCAGCTCGGCGAGCGGGAAGCCGGGGCGTCTCAGATCGGCGCCGTTCTCATGGAAGAAGGCGTAGTTGCCGCCGGTGGCCTGCGCTCCGCACTCCAGGACGTGCCCGGCGACGACGGCACCCGCGAGCCGGTCGTAGTCCGTTCCGCTCCACCCGAAGTGGGCGGCGGCGGGCCCGGTGACGAGGGCCGCGTCCGTCACCCGCCCGGTGACGACGACATCGGCCCCCGCTCGCAGACACTCCGCGATACCGAACCCGCCGAGGTAGGCGTGGGCGGCGAGACTGCCCGGGTGGTGGGAGGTGAGATCGTCGCCTTCCACATGCGCGACGCGTACGGGGATGCCGAGCCGGTCGGCCAAGTGCCGTACGGCGTCGGCGAGTCCGGCCGGGTTGAGCCCGCCGGCGTTGGTGACGATCTTCACGCCCCGCTCGTGGGCGATCCCCAGGCAGTCCTCCAACTGCCGCAGGAACGTGCGGGCGTATCCCGCGGCCGGGTCCTTCAGCCGGTCGCGGCCGAGGATCAGCATCGTCAGTTCGGCGAGGTAGTCACCGGTGAGGACGTTCAGTTCGCCGCCGGTGAGCATCTCGCGCAGGGCGTCGAAGCGGTCGCCGTAGAAGCCGGAGGCGTTGCCGATGCGCAGGGCCGTCATGAGGAGGCCTCGTCCGAGGGGCCCTGGGCAGCCCTCTTCGGCGGGCGTCCACTGCCCGGCGGTCCGGCGAAGGCCTGGGCGAGGTCCAGCCAGCGGTCGGCGTCGGGTCCTTCGGCACGCAGGGCGAGGTCGGCGCGGTGGGCGCGCTGGGTGACCAGGAGGCAGAAGTCGAGGGCGGGGCCGGTGACGCGTTGCGGGGCGTCCTCGGGGCCGTACGCCCACAAGTCGTCGGCTGGTGAGCGGAGTTCTACGCGGAAGGGGTCGGCCGGCGGGGTCAGCCCGTGCGCGCCGTAGGCGAAGTCCCGGGTCCGTACCCCGAGCCAGGCCACATGCCGCAGCCGGTCGGTGGGTGGGCGCACCACACCCAGGGCCTCGGCCACGTCCTGGCCGTGGGCCCAGGTCTCCATAAGACGGGCCGTCGCCATGGATGCGGCCGACATAGGCGGGCCGTACCAGGGGAAGCGCGCCTTGGGCGGGGCGGCCCGCAGCGCCTTCTCCAGCGCCGTACGGCCCGCACGCCAGCGGGCGAGCAGTTCGGCTGGCGGGAGCACGGCGCCCTCCTCGGCGCCCTCGTCGACGAAGGAGCCCGGTGCGGTGAGGGCCTTCTCGACCAGGGCGCGGAAGCCTTCGGCGTCCGTGACGGCGAGCAGGGACGAGCGGTCGGTCCAGGCGAGGTGAGCGATCTGGTGCGCGACGGTCCAGCCGGGGGCGGGGGTGGCCAGCGCCCAGCGCTGCGGGCCCGCCCCGGCGACGAGTCGGTCGAGTTCCTCGCTCTCCTCGCGCAGGTCGTCGATCACGGACGTCGGATCGGACACGGGCGCTCCCTGGGGCACGGCGGTGTGCGGGGTGGTGCGAAGTCGTGCGGCGTGCTGAGGAGCATGGCAGCGGGGTCAGAAACAATCAAGCATGCTTGCATGAGAATGTGTGATGGCTGAAAGCGTGCCCTCCAGCGGCGCGATCACTACACTCCCAGTCGCGCTCGTTCCATTGGTCGGCCATCGGGGGAGAAACCAGAATGAGCACCTGGAATCCGGGCGGGCAGCCGCCGTACGACCCACACGGCCGGCCTCCGCAGCCGCCGGGCGCCGGGTATCCCCCACAGGGGGCCGGTTACCCGCCCCAGGGTGGCTATCCGCCCCACATCCCCCACCCCTACACACCCCACGTCCCCCACCCGATGCCACCGCAGGCACCACCGCCCGGCCCCTTCACGCGCCTGCGGCGGCGGATCGGTCCCATCCACACCGCGCGCAGGGTCTTCAAGCCGTCCCGGCCGGACCTCGTCGAGGACGCCTTCGTAGCCCGAATGCAGAAGATCCGCACGCTGGTGGGACTGTGCGCGGTGGTGTGGGTGTCGGTGAGCTACAAGGTCAGCAGCTCCTTGCGGGACGTCGCCGACGACCGTCTCGACCAGTCGTGGAACAGCGTGCTGGTGCTGTCGGTGACGTTCCCGGTGGTCGTGGGCGTCCTGGTGGCGCTGACCGCCCCGTCGGCCCGGCGGGACCTGCTGCGCCGGGCCGCGAAGCCGTTCGGGGCGATGGTGGCCCTGATCGCCGCGGTCTTCGTGTTCCCACTGATGGTGCTCACCGGCTTCGTCGACGGGCGGTTCGCCACCAACCCGGCGATGACCGTGGTCACCTGGGTGGTCGTCGCGCTCGTCATGGTGTGGGTGCTGCCCTTCATCGCCTGGGGCGTCGGCCTGGCGCTGCTGCACGTGTTCCGCACCGCCGACATCCACCAGACCATTCCGCCGCTGCTCGCGATGACGCTGGTGTGGGAGATGACCCTGATCGACGTGTTCACGGGGGCGTACGCGGGCGTGCCGGGGCCGGTGCGGTTGGTGTTCCTGCTCGGGGCCCCGGTGTCCGTGACGGCGGTCGGGTTGTGGGAGCTGCGCCGACTGCGGGTGCGGTACGGGATCACCGTGGGCGGGATCCGCGCGCGCTGAGGGCGGCTCGGGGGCCCGGCCCGTCTATCCGGTGATGTCGAGCGCCGTCCCGTACAGCCGGTCCACCCGCAGCCGGACGACCACCCGGCGTTCGGCGACCAGTTCCTCCAGGAAGGCGTCCTCGTCCTCCGGCTTCGCGCCCTGCGGGATCATCCCGAGCAGTTCCCGCCCGACCGCGTCACCGGGAATCGCCGTGACCTCGGAGACCTCGGCCTCGCCCTCCGCGACGGCGAACGACCACACGTCGCCGCCCTGCACATGCAGTGCCGCACGCGGGTCGCGTCTCAGGTGCTTGACCTTGACGCGCTCGGCGGTCGTCGAGAATCGCACGATACGAGCTTCGGGGTCCCAGCTGTAGACCATGGTCGTCAGATGGGGCCGGCCATCACGCTTGACACTGGCGAGCGTGCCGAACTGCTGCTTGCCGAGGAGGTCGGAGAGGGCTTCGTCGGACAGGGGGCGGGGGCCGGGGCGTTGAGTCATGGACGGGTCAACTGTGGTGTCCGCTCGGATATTTCAGGGACGGCGCCCGATCGCGAGCAGGTGGGAACTCGCTGCCAGCAGCTCCGGATAGGCCTCGGCCATGCGTGCCGCCGTCAGCGCCGACTCGAACAGTGCCGTATCGCCGAACGACTGGCCGGTGTTGCGCTCGGCCGCTGCGAGCATGGACCAGGCCGGGCCTTCGATGCCGTACACCTCTGCGCCGTCGAAACCGGCCGCGGCCACCTCGTCACGCAACTGCTCGCCGCTGTGGAAGCAGGCGGCGGTGAAGGCCTTCTTCCCGTCATGGATCTGCGTGGCCAGGATGCCGGCGAGGCTCTGCCGCAGGGGCTCCTTGTGGAGGTGCGCGAAGGCTGCAAGGCCGCGGATGTCCTGGCCCTCGTGCTGGCTGGCGGCTGCCGGTCCGGTGACGAGGAGGACGCATCGTGACCGCGACCGTCACCCGCCTTCCACCGCCGGCGGACACGGTGGCGATGCGCGCGACAGCGGACCTCCTCCTCGCCTCCGACACCGGGACACCCTCGGACCAGGAACTGCCCGCGCTCATCCGCCGACTGCGTGAACACATCGAGCTGCTCGCCCCCGCGGTCGAGGAACTCATCCGCCCGGATGCCAGGCATGTCGCCCCTCGGCCCCCTCTGAATGCCGCGCCGCCGAGCGGCTGTACGAGGAGTGGCGCCGAGCACGCCGCAGGAGGAACGCCGTCAGTACGGCGGCAGTGATCTGCGGATAGGCTTCCCCCGCATGGGAGTTGGCGTAGACGTGGGAAACGAGATGGTCGCCGTCCCGGCCGGGACCGTGACGCTGTCCGACCGGCGGACGCAGCGCAGTTGGACCGTCGATGTCGCGGCGTTCCGGATGTCGGCGTTCCACGTCACTCAGGAGTGGTACGCCCAGGTCACCGGTGAGCGGCCCGGTACCGCTCGGGGAGAGCGGCTGCCTGTCGAGGGTGTGTCGTGGTGGGACGCGGTCGCCTTCTGCAACGCCCTCTCGGTGGCGGAGGGTCTGACACCCGCGTATCGCATCGGCGTCGAGGCCGAGGCCGTCGAGTGGGACGCCTCCGCCGACGGGTACCGGCTGCCGACCGAGGCCGAGTGGGAGTACGCCTGCCGCGCCGGCAGTGCCGGGCCGCGTTACGGCCCGCTCGACGAGGTCGCCTGGTACCGGGGGAACTCGGACGAGCGGATCCACACCGTGGGCGGCAAGCAGGCCAACGCCTGGGGCCTGTACGACATGCTGGGCAACGTCTGGGACTGGTGCTGGGACCTCTACGACGCCGAGGTCTACGGCACGTACCGGGTGTTGCGGGGCGGCGGCTGGTCCGACGAACACTGGAGCTGCCGGGCCTCGGTGCGGCGCCGTAGCCATCCGACGTTCCGGATCGACGATGTGGGGTTCCGCGTCGCGCGGTCGGCGGTGGCGTGAGCCGGGGGGACGCAGGTGCGCAGGAGTACGGCGCCGAGCAGTGGTTCGGTGTGTGGTGCTCGGTCACGCCCAGAGGAGAAGGAGCAAGCGACTATGCAGGCAGCAGAGGTGCGGCGTGCGATGGCCGCGGCCATGTCGACCGCCTCAGCACTCGGCCTGGCCGCCGACGACGCGGTCGTTCTTCATGACTCGAACAAGCTCACCCTGCGTCTGCTGCCCTGCGACGTCCTGGCCCGGGTGGCGCCGGTGGCGGATCAGATCGCCGGGGTCGAGGTCGAGCTGGCTCAGCGGTTCGCCGGAGCCGGGTGCCCGGTCGCTGCTCTGGAGCCGCGAGTGGAGCCACGGCCGTATGAGCGTGACGGCTTCGTCATCACGCTGTGGACCTACTACGAACCCGTGACGCCGAGCGAGGTCTCACCGGTCGACTACGCCCACGCGCTCGCGCGGCTGCATGCCGGCATGCGCGAACTCGGCGTCCCGACGCCGCACTTCACGGACCGGGTCGAGCAGGCTCAGCGTCTCGTGGCGGACCGCGACCGCACTCCGGCCCTCGCCGACGCGGACCGGGAGCTGCTCAGCGACACGTTACGACGTATGAGGCGCGTGATCGGCGAGCGTGGCGGCGCCGAGCAGTTGCTGCACGGCGAGCCGCATCCGGGGAATCTGCTCAGCACGGGGAACGGGCTGCTGTTCATCGACCTGGAGACGTGCTGCCGTGGGCCCGTCGAATGGGACCTCGCCCATGCGCCCGAGGACGTCGCCGAGCATTACCCGGGGGTCGACAAGGAGTTGCTGCGCCAGTGCCGGATCCTCGTGCTGGCGGTGATCACGACATGGCGCTGGGATCGAGACGATCAGCTCCCGAACGGGCGTCGGCTGGGTGAGGAGTGGCTCGGCCAGCTCCGGGCAACGCTCGAGCCTTAGCCTCCAGCCCTAGCTCTAGCTCTAGCTCTAGCTCTAGCTCTAGCTCTAGCCCTCAAGCCCCGTGCTCTCCAGCGCCGCCGTCTTCTCGCGCCCGCGGCGCCCCCGGCCCACCTGTGTGCGCACCGCGCCCATGCTCGCCGCGACGACGAGGGCGATCGCGGCGGCCTCCATGGCGGAGAGGGCCTGGTCGAGGATGAGGAAGCCGGCCGTCGCGGCGATGGCCGGCTCCAGGCTCATCAGGATCGCGAAGGTGGAGGCGGGCAGGCGGCGCAGGGCGAGGAGTTCGAGGGTGTAGGGCAGGACCGAGGAGAGCAGGGCCACCGCCGCGCCCAGCCCCAGCGTCACCGGGTCCAGCAGCTTCGTACCCGCCTCGGCGATGCCCAACGGCAGGAACAGCACCGCGCCGACCGCCATCGCCAGGGCCAGCCCGTCCGCCTGCGGGAAGCGGCGGCCCGTGCGGGCACTGAAGACGATGTACGCCGCCCACATGGCGCCGGCACCCAGGGCGAAGGCCGCTCCCGCGGGGTCGAGGCCGCTGAAGCCCCCGCCGCCGAGGAGGAAGACACCGGCGAGGGCGAGGCCCGCCCAGACGAAGTTGATCGCGCGGCGGGATGCCAGGACCGAGAGGGCGAGCGGGCCGAGGACCTCCAGCGTGACCGCGGGGCCCAGCGGGATACGGGCGACGGCCTGGTAGAAGAGGCCGTTCATCGCGGCCATGGTGATGCCGAAGACGACGACCGTGCCCCAGTCGGTGCGCGAGTGGCCACGCAGTCGCGGGCGGCAGACCAGCAGCAGGACGACCGCCGCCACGAGCAGGCGCAGCGCCACCACCCCGAGGGCACCCGCCCTCGGCATCAGGGTCACCGCCAGCGCGCCGCCGAACTGCACGGAGACACCGCCCGCGAGCACCAGCCCCACGGGCCCGAGGGACCCGAAACGGCCGGGACCGCCAAGGCCGCCGGACGGGGAGGGCGTGGCGGCCGTCGCGGACTGGGGCGTGATGGCGCTGGCAGGGCTGGCAGAGCTGGCGGGGGTGGTCACGGGCGGTCCTGTGCTGGTCGGGCTCCGGGTGCGGGCTGTGCGTACACCGGCCTGCACTCCGCGTGCATCCTGATGTACTTGCCAGTCCAGAGTAATGGACTCAGTCAGGTGCGTGAAGCCCTTTTGCCTCTGTCTCGGGCTCTGAGACGTCAGCGCCGGGACAGATAGAGGTTGAACGCCTTGTACAGCAGCCGGTTGAGGGGGTACTCCCATTCGCCGAGATACTCGACGGCCTCGCCGCCGGTGCCCACCTTGAAGCGGAGCAGGCCCAGCAGGTCGCTGGACTCCTCCAGGGTGTCGGTGATGCCGCGCAGGTCGTAGACGGCCGCGCCGAGTTCATGGGCGTCGGTCATCATGCGCCACTGCACGGCGCTGCTCGGCTGGACCTCGCGCCGGCGGCTGGTGGAGGCGCCGTAGGAGTACCAGACGTGGTCGCCGACGGTCAGCATGGTCGCGGCGGCGAGCACCTCACCGTCGTGGTAGGCGAGGTAGAGCCGCATACGGTCGGGGTGTTCGGCGGTGAGCGCCCTCCACATGCCCTGGAAGTAGGACAGCGGGCGCGGGATGAACCGGTCCCGCTCGGCGGTCTCGCCGTAGAGCTCGTGGAAGGCCGGCAGATCCTCGAGGTCGCCGCGTACGACCTTCACGCCGGCCTTCTCCGCCTTCTTGATGTTGCGCCGCCACTGCTGGTTCAGGCCGCTGTGGATGTCGTCCAGTGACCGGCCCGCGAACGGCACCTGGAAGACGTACCGGGGCTGCCCCGCGGCGAAGCCGCCCTCGCCGCCGGCCTCGGTCTGCCGCCAGCCCATGCGGCACAGATCGCCCGCGATCCGGCCGGCCCGTGGGTCGTACGACGTCGCCCGCACGTCCCGCAGCCGCGCTGCGGCCGGGTCCGCGATCCCCGCCTTGACCGCCTCGGCGCTCCAGCGGCGCACCACGACCGGCGGCCCCATCCGCACAGCGAAGGCGCCCCGCCGTCTCAGATGCGCCAGCATCGGCTCCAGCAGCCGCTCAAGGCCGGGCTCGTGCCAGTCGACGAGCGGGCCCTCGGGCAGATACGCGAGGTATCTCCGCAGCCCGGGCAGGTGCGGCCCGGGCAGCGGGCGCAGCAGGACGAGCCCCGCGCCGACGAGCCGCCCGACCGCGTCGAACCAACCCAGGCTCTCCGCCCGCCAGTCGGGCTTCACCTCGCCCCAGGACGGGACCTGGGTGTGGCTGGCGGAGGGGCGGGCCGCGACGAACGCGAGGTGCTCCTCACGGGTGATCGGCTTGACGCGGACGCTCATACGCGGGCTCCTTCGAGTGGCTGTCCCGCGAGCCTAGGAGCGGCCCCGGCCCTCCTCCGGCTCAGACACTCGGGTCCGCCCGCCGCGTGGCCCGAACGCCTCAAGGGCGTCCACGTTCGTCCCTGGGGGCGGCTCCCCCTCCTTCCTGATCCCCCTCCAGCGCCGCCGCCAGCACTTCCGCCAGATGCCTCCCCCGCACCCCCGCCAGCTGTTCGAGCTGCGTGCGGCAGGAGAAGCCGTCCGCCAGGACCACCGTGCCGTCCGGGGCGTCCCGCACCGACGGCAGGAGGTGTTCCTCCGCGCACGCGGCGGACACCTCGTAGTGGCCCTTCTCGAAACCGAAGTTTCCCGCGAGTCCGCAGCAGCCGCCGCTCAGTTCGCCGGAGAGCAGAGCGGCTTGACGCAGCCGGCGGTCGGCCGCGTCGCCCAGCACCGCGTGCTGGTGGCAGTGGGTCTGCCCGGCCACCGGGCGGTCCAGGCGCGGCGGCGTCCAGTCGGGGGCGTGGCGTTCCAGTGTCTCCGCGAAGGTGAGGACCTTCGCGGCGAGGCGGGCCGCACGCGGGTCGTCGTGCAGCAGCTCGGGGACGTCGGTGCGCAGGGCGGCGGCGCAGCTCGGCTCCAGGACCACGACCGGGGCGCCGGTCTCCAGCACCGGTTCCATCAGGTCGAGCGTGCGGCGCATGACGGTTCGGGCGCGGTCCAGCTGGCCCGTCGACACATACGTCAGCCCGCAGCAGACCCGCCCCCGGCCCCGCAGCAGGGACAGGGGGTCGAGAGCGACCGTCCTGCCGTCACCCACCGGCGGTCTCACCAGCCGCAGCGTCGGCGGCAGCCCCACCCGCAGCCCGGCCGCCTCCAGCACCCGCACGGCGGCCTGTCCGACGGAGGGCGAGAGGTGCTCGGTGAAGGTGTCGGGCCACAGGATGACCAGGTCGCCCGAACCGGGAACCACCTGTCCCCGGCGCCGCTCCCACCACCGGCTGAACGTCCTCCTCGCCACCCGCGGGATGTCACGTTCGGGCGCGATCCCGCCCAGCCGTTTCGCCGCCCGTGCCAGGGGCCGTATCCCCGAGAGCGCGTTGGCCAGCCATGCCGTGCGCGTGCGGGACACCGCCCGGAGCCACACCGGGAGCCGTCCCATCGAGTGGTGCGCGGCGGGCCGGCGGCGCCCCGCGTAGTGGTGGTGGAGGAACTCCGCCTTGTACGTGGCCATGTCGACCCCGACCGGGCAGTCCGAGCGGCAGCCCTTGCAGGACAGACACAGGTCCAGCGCGTCCCGTACCTCGGTGGAGCGCCAGCCGTCGGTCACGACCTCACCCGCGAGCATCTCGTGCAGCAGCCGGGCCCGTCCGCGCGTGGAGTGCTCCTCCGCGCCGGTCGCCCGGAAGGACGGGCACATCACGGAGGAGCCGGACACCGATGTCGTACGGCACTTGGCGACACCCACGCAGCGCCGTACCGCCGCCGAGAAGTCGCCGCCGTCGGAGGGGTAGCCGAAGGCGACGTCGACCGGTTCGCGGGGCAGGACGGAGAAACGCAGGCCGGTGTCGAGGGGCGCGGGGCGTACGAGCATGCCGGGGTTGAGCAGGTCGTCGGGGTCCCAGACGCCCTTCGCGCGCTCGAAGAGGCCCACCATCTCCTCGCCGTACATCCGGGGCAGCAGCTCCGCCCTCGCCTGCCCGTCGCCGTGCTCCCCGGACAGCGATCCGCCGTGCGCCACCACCAGCTCCGCGAGCTCCTCCGAGAAGCGGCGGAAGCGGGCGACTCCGGGCTCGGTCAGCAGGTCGAAGTCGATCCGGACGTGGATGCAGCCGTCCCCGAAGTGCCCGTACGGCGTGCCGCGCAGCCCGTGCGCGGTGAGCAGCGCCCGGAAGTCCCGCAGATACGCCCCGAGCCGGGCGGGCGGCACCGCGCAGTCCTCCCACCCCGGCCAGGCCTCTCTGCCGTCCGGCATCCGCGTCGCCGTACCGCTCGCGTCCTCCCGGATCCGCCACAGCGCCCGCTGCCCCGCCGGGTCGGTGACCACCAGGGCGTCCACGACATCGGCCGCCCGCACGATCGCCTCCGCACGCGCGCGTGCCTCCCCCGCCGACTCCCCGCCGGTCTCCACGAAGAGCCAGGCCGCGCCCTTCGGCAGGGCCGCGGCGGACGGCACCAGATCCGCCGCCATCCCCTCCACCGTCAGCGGCCCGAACGGCAGCAGCCCGGCGGCCGCTTCCGCCGCCGCGCCCTCGTCGGCGTAGCCCAGCACGGCCAGCGCACGCGCGCGTGGTGCTTCGACCAGTCGTACGACCGCCTCCGTCAGCACCCCCAGCGTGCCCTCGGAGCCGCAGAAGGAGCGGGCCACGTCGGCGCCCCGCTCGGGCAGCAGGGCGTCCAGCGCATACCCGGAGATGCGGCGGGGCAGCTCAGGGAAGCCCGTACGCAACCGGGACAGCTCGCCCTCCACCAGGGTCCGCAGCCCGTCCGGCGCCCCCGCCCAGTCCTGCCCGAGCCGCAGCCGCCGCCCCCGCGCCGTGACCACGTCCAGCTCGCGCACGCTGTCCGCGGTGGTCCCCCACGCCACCGAGTGGGAGCCGCACGAGTTGTTGCCGATCATGCCGCCGAGCGTGCACCGGCTGTGCGTGGACGGATCAGGGCCGAACCGCAGCCCGTGCGGAGCGGCGGCCTCCTGGAGCCGGTCGAGCACCAGCCCCGGCTGCACGACGGCCGTACGCGCCTCGGGGTCCAGCGACACCAGCCGGTTCATGTGCCGGGTGAAGTCCAGGACCACGCCCGTGCCGGTGGCCTGCCCGGCGATGGAGGTACCCCCGCCGCGGGCCACGACGGGCACGCCGTGCTCCCGGCAGACGGCCAGGGCGGCGGCCACGTCGCCGGCGTCCACGGGCGCGACGACGCCGCGGGGGACCCGCCGGTAGTTGGACGCGTCCATGGTGACCAGCGCCCGGGAGGTGACATCGAACCCGACCTCGCCGCGGACGGCCCCGCGAAGATCCGCCTCAAACTTCGACATGCGTCCATCCCATACCCAGAGCGACCCCGTCTCACCCGACGGACGAGGTTTCGCCCAGGTTTCTGGAAACGGCTACGCTCCGTCCGTGGCTGAGATCCAGATTCCCGCTGACATCAAGCCCGCCGACGGACGTTTCGGCGCGGGCCCCTCCAAGGTGCGGACGGAAGCGCTGGACGCGCTCGCCGCGACCGGCACCTCCCTCATTGGCACCTCCCACCGGCAGGCCCCGGTCAAGAACCTGGTCGGCAAGGTGCGCGAGGGCGTCCGCGAGCTGTTCCAGCTCCCCGACGGCTACGAGGTGATCCTCGGCAACGGCGGCTCCACCGCGTTCTGGGACGTCGCGACGCACGGCCTGATCGAGAACAAGTCGCAGCACCTCAGCTTCGGCGAGTTCTCCTCCAAGTTCGCCAAGGCGTCCAAGCTCGCCCCCTGGCTCGCCGAGCCCACCGTCATCTCCTCCGACCCCGGCACGCACCCGGAGCCGCAGGCCGAGGCGGGCGTCGACGTGTACGCGTTCACGCACAACGAGACCTCCACGGGTGTCGCCGCCCCCATCAAGCGGGTGCCGGGTGCCGACGAGGGTTCCCTCGTCCTGGTCGACGCCACCTCCGGCGCCGGCGGCCTGCCCGTCGACATCGCCGAGACGGACGTCTACTACTTCGCCCCGCAGAAGTCCTTCGCCTCCGACGGCGGCCTGTGGATCGGCGTCTTCTCCCCGGCGGCGATCGAGCGCGCGGAGCGTATCCACGCGTCCGGCCGGCACGTTCCGGAGTTCTTCTCGCTGCCCACGGCGATCGACAACTCCCGCAAGAACCAGACGTACAACACCCCGGGCCTCGCCACGCTGTTCCTCCTCAACGACCAGCTGGAGTGGATCAACGGCCAGGGCGGCCTGGACTGGTCGGTCCGCCGCACGGCCACGTCCGCGCGGACGCTGTACGGCTGGGCCGAGGACGTCAAGTTCGCGAACCCGTTCGTCACCGACCCGGCCAAGCGCTCGCAGGTCATCGGCACGATCGACTTCAGCGACGAGGTCGACGCGGCCGCCGTCGCCAAGGTCCTGCGCGCCAACGGCATCGTCGACACCGAGCCCTACCGCAAGCTCGGCCGCAACCAGCTGCGCGTCGCGATGTTCCCGGCGATCGACCCGGCGGACGTCGAGGCGCTCACGAAGTGCGTCGACTACGTGATCGAGAAGCTCTGACCTTCTCGCGTACGTGAGTCCCGTACGTCATCGAGGGGCGCCCGGCGGATCACCGCGGGGCGCCCTCTCTCGTGCTCAGGCGGCCGCGCCCCGCCCGAACACCTCGAACAGCCGGGTCAGGCTGTCCTCTTCGAAGCCTTCCGCCGCCCCGCGCCGGAACGTCTCCAGCACCGCGGCGGGCAGCGCCGGGTCCACGCCCGAGTCGCGCGTCGTGTGCACGACGTGGTCCAGGCTCGCCACGGCCATCGAGATCCGCTCGACGTCACCGGAGTGCCGCCCGGCCTCGATCCGTGGCGTGTAGAAGTCGAGGAACTGGCCCATCCCGCCCAGCGTTCCGGCCGCGTACGGCGTGATCTCCGAGGCCCTGATGCCGTTCGCGTCCGCCAGCGCCAGCATGTGCAGCCAGGCGGTCAGCGTCGTCCAGAACAGGTCCATCTGGAGCTGGTAGTAGAGCGCGGCCAGGCCCGGGTCCGCACCACGGTAGTCGGTGCCCGTGATGACCTTCAGGACATCCTCGTACTGCTCGAAGAGGTCCCGGGGACCGCTGTAGAAGGTGTCGAACTCCTGCGACCCGATGCCGGACGGCGGTGTCTGCACGCCGCCGGTGAGATGGTGTGCCCCGTGCTTCGCCGCCCAGGCGGCCCCCTCGCGGGCCCGGCCCGGGGTGTCCGAGCTGAGGTTGACCAGGACGCGGCCCTCCAGCGCCGCGGTGGCGGACTCCAGTACGGCGTACATCGCGTCGTAGTCGGTGAGGCTCAGCAGGACGACCTCGTTGGCCGCCAGCGCCTCCTCGACGGTGGCGGCGCGAACCGCGCCGGCGGCCACCAGTTCGTCGGCGCGGCTCGCGGTGCGGTTCCAGACGGTGACCCGGTAGCCGGCGTCCAGGTAGGCACCGGCCATCGCGCGGCCCATGGGCCCGAGACCGATGACAGTGACGGAAGTGCTCACAGATATCTCCCCTAAGATCTCTGAGGCGAGGACTAGAACGAACGCTCTATCCAGTGAGGAATCTAGCACAGCGTCTAGAGCGATCGCTCCAGCTCGGTACAGTGGCGGCGTGAAGACCAAGGCCCCGCACGACCTCGAGACCGCCGGCACCCGTGAGCGGATCGTCCGTACGGCCTCACGCCTGATGCAGCGCCAGGGCTACGAGGGCACCGGCATCAAGCAGATCTCCCTCGAGGCCGGGGCGACGCTCGGCTCCCTCTACCACTTCTTCCCGGGCGGCAAGCAGGAGCTCGGCACGGCCGCCGTACGGCTCGGCGACGAGGAGTTCACCGAGCTGCTGCGCGAGGCGCTCGGCGCGGAGCCGGAACCGGAGAAGGCCCTTCTCGCCCTCACCGCGTCCCTGGCCGAGGGCCTGCGCGACTCCGACTGGCTCGACGGCTGCCCGGTCACGTCCACCGTCGTGGGCACGGCGGCCAGCGCCCCCGGCATCCAGCAGGCGGCCGCCGAGGCGTTCGCACGCTGGCGGACGGTGGTCGCCGAGAACCTGGTCGCGGCGGGCTTCGCCGAGACGGACGCCGAGGATCTGGCCCACACGGTGATCGCCACCCTGGAGGGTGCCGAACTGGCGTCCCAGGTCGCCCGCAGCGAGGTACCTCTGGAGGCGGCGGGGCGTCATCTGGCGCGCTTGATCGCGTCGTACCGATGACCCTCGGGTGGCCGGGGACCCCGGCATCCGGCCGCGCCCGGACGCCGAAGGGCGCCCGGTGACGAGCACCGGGCGCCCTTCTTCTCACACGGTCCGAGGCTCAGGCGGGCGTGTTCAGCCGCCGTAGCCCAGGATCCCGCTCAGGGTCTTGCCGACCGTCGCGACGGTCGACTTGGCCGTGCCCGGGGTCTTCTCCGCCGTGGCCTGCGGCTTCGGGTCGGCCAGCTTCTTGCAGACGGCGTCGGCCGTGCCGCTGCCGTGCGGCACCTTGCCGTTGGTGAGGTAGGTCGCCAGGTGCTTGTCGAGGCAGGCGTTGCCGCCCAGCGAGATGCCGTGGTTGCCGCCGCCCTGCTCGACGACCAGGCTGGAGCCCTTCAGCAGACGGTGCATGGTGACGCCGCCCTGGTACGGGGTGGCCGCGTCGTCCGTCGCCTGGAACAGCAGGACCGGCGGGAGCTTGGAGTTGGCGACGTTCACCGGCTTCAGCGTCTTCGTCGGCCAGAACGCGCACGGTGCGTTGTACCAGGCGTTGTTCCAGGCCATGAAGGGGGCCTTCTCGTACACGGCCCAGTTGTCCTTGCGCCACTGCTTCCAGTCGCGCGGCCAGGAGGCGTCACGGCACTGCACGGAGGTGTAGACGCTGTAGCCGTTGTCGCCGGAGGCGTCGATGGCCGCGATGTCGTCGTACGCCTTGACCAGCGCGGCGGTGTCCTTCTTGTTGACGTAGGCCGCGAACGTCTGGGCCAGGGTGGGCCAGTAGGCGTTGTTGTAGCCGCCGGGTATGAAGATGTCCTCCAGTTCGGAGGCGCCCACCTTTCCGCCGGCCGGCTTCTTGGCGAGGGCCGCCCGCATGGCGTACCACTTGGCCTCGATCTTCTTCGGATCGGTGCCGAGCTTGTACGTGGAGTCGTACTTGGCTATCCAGGCCATCAGCGCCTTGTGGCGCTTGTCGAAGGCGTAGTCCTGCTTGATGTTGGCGTCGTACCAGACCCCGGTCGGGTCGACGATGGAGTCCAGCACCAGGCGCCGCACCCGCTCGGGGTACAGCTTGGCGTAGACCGCGCCGAGGTAGGTGCCGTACGAGTAGCCGAAGTAGTTGATCTTCTTCGCGCCGAGGGCCTTGCGGATGGAGTCCATGTCCTTCACGGCGCTGACCGTGTTGATGTACGGCAGGACGTCCTTGTACTTGGTGCCGCAGGCCTGGGCGAACGCCTTGGCGCGGGCGAGGTTGGCCTTCTCGATCGCGGGCGTGCTGGGCACGGAGTCGGGGCGCACCGGGTCGAAGTGGCCCGGCTTGCAGTCCAGGGCGGGCTTGCTCTCGCCCACGCCGCGGGGGTCGAAGCCGATGACGTCGTACTGGGCCGCGACCTCCTTGGGCAGGGAGGAGGCGACGAAACCGGCCAGCGACAGACCGCTGCCGCCGGGGCCGCCGGGGTTGACCAGCAGCGGGCCCTGGTACGTCGAGGCGGTGTGCGGCACGCGGGAGAGCGCCAGCGTGATCTGCTTCCCCTGCGGCTTCGCGTAGTCGAGCGGCACCTTCACCGACGCGCACTGCATCGTCGGGGAGTCGTCCGTGGCGCACTTCTTCCAAGTGACCTTCGCGGCCTGGGCGGTGGTCGCGGAGTGCGGCGCCTCGGCGCTGGCGGGAGCGGCGGTGAGGGTCCCGGCCAGGACGACGGTCGCACCGCACAGTACGGCTGCGCTTCTTCTCATGGAGTTCTCTCAGAACGGTGAGGGGGGTCAGGCCCGCGTCAACACGGGCCGTGCCGCATCGTTTCGGAAGAGCACGCCATGCACATACATATTCGACCGAGACTTGACCGAATCGAGTCATTCCCTGCGCTCAAAACACCTTAAAAGAGGGGAGTTTGGGCCATCAACGCCCAAACACCCCTCCCGCCGCGCGGGTCAGGACTTACAAGGAGCAGGTCAGGAGCCGGGAAGGGAGCGAAGGAAGCCGGGCGCCTCCTCCTGCTCCTCCTTCGCTTCGTCGCCGTCGCCGTCGCCGTCGCACCGGGTCTCCGTCGTATTGTTCTGGGGGCCGAACAGGACGGACCAGACGATGGTCTCGAGCCCCTGCCTCTGCGTGTTGGACGTCTTGCACGAGTAACTCTGGTTCTTGCCGCCGTCAGACGGCGCAGCGCTCTGGGCCGCGACGGGCGCGGCGGAAGTCAGGGCCGCCGCGAGGATGATGACGGCAGCACCGGCCGAGTGCGCCAGGGATCGAGGCATACGGTACAAACGCTGATTTTTCATGATCACACCTTGAGCGGAAAAGCGCCCAGGAGGAAGGCTGACGGCCCCTCGGCCGGGCAACTGAACCCGAACGGCCGCCCGCAACCGCACGCCGCCACCGCTCACGTCCGGCGGGTCGAGGGCTGCGGAGGCAGCATCACATCGCCGCTGCGCTTGAGCCGCTGCCAGGGCAGCCGGTAGCCGTTGATCGCGGTCAGGCAGGCCTGGGTGAGGACCAGGTACATCACCTGGCGATAGACGACCTGCTGAAGGGGGAGCGCCCACAGGGGCCGGAGCCGCTCGCCGTCGAGATGGAAGGCGTACGCGGCACAGACGGCCTGCACCGCCAGCACACCGCACCACGCGAGCACGGTGGTGAGCGGGTTCCCGAACACCAGGCCGTAGAGGGCCAGGATGTCGATCAGCGGGGCGAGCAGCGGGGTGAGGATCTGGAAGACGGCCAGCAGGGGCAGACCGCGGCGGCCGAAGCGGCCCGCGGTGCCGCGTTCGACCAGCGCGTGCCGGTGCTTCCACGCGGCCTGCATCGTGCCGTAGCTCCATCGGTAGCGCTGGCGCCACAGTTCCCGCAGCGAGGACGGCGCCTCGGTCCAGGCGAGCGCGTCCGGCACGTAGCGGATCTCCCACCCGGCCCGGTGCAGGGCCATGGTGAGGTCGGTGTCCTCGGCGAGGGTGTCCGCGCTCACCATCCCGGCGTCCCGCAGGGCCCCGGCGCGGAACGCCCCGACGGCACCGGGAATGGTGGGCATGCAGTGCAGCAGGTCGTACATGCGGCGGTCGAGGTTGAAGCCCATGACGTACTCGATGTGCTGCCACCGGCCGAGCAGCCGCCGCCGGTTGCCGACCTTGGCGTTGCCGGCGACCGCGCCGACGCGGGGGTCGGCGAACGGCTGGACGAGGCGGCCGATCGTCGAGGGGGCGAAGACGGTGTCGGCGTCCAGCATGACGACGAGGTCGTGGGAGGCCCGCAGGACACCGGTGTTGAGGGCGGCGGGCTTGCCGCTGTTGGGCTGCCGGACGACGGTGACGTTGTCGAGGGCGAGTGACTCCGCGAGGTCGGCGGTGCCGTCGCGGGAACCGTCGTCCACGACGATGATCTCGACGGGGTGGTCGCTCGCGGCGAGGGACCGGAGCGTCTTGGGGATGCACAGCTTCTCGTTGTAGGCGGGGATGACGACGCTGACGGGCCGGGTCACGGGCCCTGGCCCGCCGGTGCCGGGGCGCCGCCGGCGGCGGGCGTGGTGACGGGCCAGGAAGAGCAGCAGCACACACCGGGCGAGGACGAGCGAACCGACCACCAGCAGCAGCGCGCTGACGGCCGTGACCGCTGTCGACGACACGGCGACGGCGGCCACGAAGACGCGGCCGCTCCACCGGTCCACCGTGCCGACGGGGCTGCTCAAGGTCTCGGCGCCGACCAGCTCGGCGAGCGTGGTGAAGCGATAGCCCTGGGCCTGCAGCCGGGGGATCAGGGTATTGAGGGCCTCGACCGTCTGCGACCTGTCCCCTCCCGCGTCGTGCAGGAGGACCACCGCGCCCCTGCCCGCGGTCGGGGTGGCCGCGTCGGCGATCTCCCGGGCACCCGGCCGCCGCCAGTCGTTGGTGTCCCGGTCGATGAACGCCAGGACGTAGCCCTTGTCGCCCAGGCTCCGGACCAGGGACCACTCCGGGGCGTCCAGGGCGGCGGGGGTCGAGGAGTAGGGCATCCGCATCAGTGAGGTGTGGATGCCCGCGGCCCCGGCGAGGGCGAGCTGGGTCAGGGACAGCTCACGGTCGAGGTCACTCGCGGACCGGGTGGTCAGGTCCGGGTGGGAGAAGGTGTGCACGCCGATCTCGTGCCCGGAGCGCACCACCCGGCGCAGCACGTCCGGGTACCGGGCGGTCTGCTGCCCGGTGACGAAGAAGGTTCCGGGCGTGCCGTAGCGGTCGAGGACGGCCTGGATGCGGGGCGTCCAGGTGGGGTCGGGGCCGTCGTCGAAGGTCAGGACGACGGTCTTGTCCGGCGTGCGATAGGTGCGCAGGTGGTCGTCGGTGGTGTCGACGACCGGGCCGCCGCCCGAGATCGAGCGGGGGACGCCGGTGGCCGGTCGCCGGTCGCGCCCCTCCTGGTCACCGGCGAAGCCCCTGGTGGTGTAGCCCTCGACCAGGAGGACCGAGGCGACGAAGGCCAGCAGGACCAGGGGGACGACGACGCGGAAGCGATGCCGCGGCGCCAGGGGCGCTCGGGTCCGCCGCGGACCGGGCGACCTCGATGAGCGGTCGGGTGACCGGTCGGGGCGCCGCCGCATCAGGGGGCCTCGGCCACCGTGGGGTCGGCGGGCGGGGGCGGCTCCGCGACACCGGACGGTGCCGAGGGGCTGGGCGCCGGATCTGGGGGCTCAGGTGCCGGAGGGGCGGATGGGTCAGTGGTGGGCGGAGCGGGCGAGGGCGGGTCCGGGGGCGCGGTGGTGTCCGGGTCCGGTTCAGCGGTCGGAGCGGCGGGATCGTCGGGGTCCGCGGGCTCTTCCGGTGCGGGTGGCTCCTGAGATGCCGGGGCCTGCGGTTCAGGTGCGCCGGTGTCGGACGGTGCCTGTGGGCTCCCTGGCACCAGAGACGGGTCCAGGGAGGGGCCGGGCCCGGTGAGCCCCGGGACGAGCAGGGCGCTGGGGCCGGCGGCGTCCGAGGCGTCGCCGGGCGGTGCCAGGGGCGCCCTGCCCGGGGTCCGGTCCTGCGGCGCGGCGGGCGCCGCCACGTCCCCGGGGAGCAGCGCCCCCGGGGCGAAGGGCGTCGCGCCCATCAGACTCAGCCCCAGCACGGCCATATAGGCCGCCGCACAGCCGGCCAGTCCGTAGCCGGCCCGCCGGAGATTGCGCGCACGTCGGCCGGAGGAGTCGACGAACACCGGAAGGCGCGGATCGCTCGACGGTTCCTGCCCTGTGTGCCCTCCATTGGCACGGTCAGGCGCCATAAATGTCAGCGTACGCCGCTACGGGGCCGCCGGTCGGACGAGGCGCCCGGTCTCGACGGGCACCACCGTCGCCCCCTCAGGCAGCCACAAGGCACACACCCGACACCGCCACCGGGCCGTCGGTCAGGAGGGGCGCCCGGCGAGCACCGGGCGCCCCTATCACACAACCCTCAGGTCGCCGTACAGCTCGCAGTCGGCACCGCCTCGCCCCCCGGTCGCTCCGCCCAGGCCGAGGCTCGCCGAACCTCCCAGCGGCAGGCTCCGTTGTGCGCGGCGTTCACCGCCGTCACACTCGCCCCGCTGTGCGTGTACGAGGCGTTCCATTTTCCAGATCCCGAGGCCGTCCCCTGGACCGGTGATGGTGACGGGGTTGGGGGTCCTGGGGTTGGTTGCTGGTCCCGGCGTGGTGTGGTCACTCGTGCGGGTGAGTGTGATCGATGGTGTGCGCGGTGGGGGAATGTGTGGTCTAGGTTCGCGGTGTGGCACGGTTTCGGATGTATCCGACGAGCGGGCAGGAGCAGCAGATGCTGCTGCACTGCGCGCATGCCCGGTACGTGTGGAACCTCGCGGTCGAGCAGCACGCGCACTGGCGCCGGGACAAGGCGCACCACCGCCCCGACGGCAAGCGCAACGGAGCTCCCTCGTTCGCTGAGCAGTGCCGTCAGCTCACCGAGGCCCGCGCGGCCAGCGAGTGGCTGCGCGCCGGGAACCAGACCGTCCAGGCACAGGCGCTGAAGGACTTCGCCAAGGCCAAGGCCGCGCGTTTCACGTCCGGTTTCGGTGAACCGACCTGGCGCAAGAAGTTCGTGCACGAGGGCTTCCGTGTCATCGGCGACGACCGTGTACCCGAGTACGAGCCGGACGGCCGGCCGCTTATCAACCCCAAGACCGGCAAGCAGGTCATGGGCCGCGCCGTCACCGTGCAGAAACTCAACCGTCGCTGGGCGCAGGTGAAGGTACCGGGATGTGGATGGGTCCGCTTCCGCCTCAGTGCCAAGGGCAAGGGTGCCCGGCTTCCCGCGGCGAAGACGTACCGCGTCACCCTCAAGAACGGCCAGTGGCACGCCGCGTTCGCTGTCATCCCCGACCCGATCGACAAGCCGGGCACGGGCGAGGCCATCGGCATCGACCGGGGCGTGACCATCACCGCCGCGCTCTCCGACGGCCGCACCCTCACCTGCCCGCAGCTCACCACCCGGGAACGGGCCCAAGTCCGCAAGCACCAGCGCCGCGCCGCCCGCGCCCCCAAGGGCAGCGAGCGCAAGACGGCCGAATACGCGAAGATGGCCAGGCTCAAGGCCAGTGAGGCGAACCGGCGTAAGGACTGGTGCGAGAAGACCTCGACCATGCTCGCCCGCTCCTATGACCTGGTGCGGTTCGAGAAGCTGAACATCAAGACGATGACCGCCAGGGCGAAGGCGAAGCCCGACCCCGGCCAGCCCGGCCAGTACCTCAAGAACGGCCGGGCGGCCAAGGCCGGGCTGAACCGGGGCATCCTCGCCCAGGGGTGGGGCCTGCTGCGGCAGCGCACCGGGCACAAGGCCCCCGGCCGGGTCGAAGACGTCCCCGCTCCCTACACGTCTCTGCGGTGCAGTGCCTGCGGATGGATCGACAAGAACTCGCGCAAGAGCCAAGCCGAGTTCGTCTGTTCCTCCTGCGGCTTCACCTGCAACGCGGACACCAACGCGAGTATCAACGTCGCGGCAGGACAGGGCGGGATTCCCCGCCCCCGGCAGTCAGCCGGTGCCGGAGGGGTGACAACGGCCACCCGCCGTTCGAGCGCCCGTGAACCTCAGCCCACATGGGCTGGAATCCCCCTCTCTTGAGAGGGGGAGGATGTCAAATGCTGGTGACCTTCTGCGACGCCCCGCTCCACGTCCAGGTGACCTTCCACGAGGTCAGCGGCGTGCCGCCCGTGTTGGTCACCTTCACCTCGGCGTTGAAGCCGCCGCCCCAGTCGCTGCTCACCGTGTAGGCGGCGGTACAGGCGGCCCCGCCACCGGGTTCACCCGGCCCGCCGGGGTCCGGCCCGGAACCGCCTCCCGCGAAGCCCGGCGCCTTGATCGCCTTGAGGTAGCCGTCCTTCGCGGTGTCCACGGTCTGCCAGTCGTCCTTCAGGATGCCGCCCGTGTCGCCGGAGTTGGGGTTCCAGGACCAGAACGTCCAGTGGAAGCTGTCGGCGCCGTTCGCCGACGTCGACCGCAGGTACGTCACCAGCGCGGACAGCCACCGCTGGTCCACCGTCGACTGGAGCGTCGTACCGAACTCGCCGAGCCACACCGGGGCGATGTTCTGCTTGAAGATGTAGCCCCAGTACTTGTCCCAGATCCCCGGCATGTTGGCGGGGAAGGACGGGTCGCTGAACCACGGCTGCTGGGCCACCGACGTGGCGTAGTCGTGGGCCGAGTACACCAGCCGGTTCGGCACGTCGAGCTGGACCGGGTACTGGGCCACGCCCATGAGGTTGCCGCCCCACCAGCCGTTCGTGCCGTTGTACGACTGCACGCCCTCGACCATGATCAGCAGCTCGGGGTTGACCGACAGCACGGCGTTGCCCGCGCGCTGGGCGGCCAGGCGCCAGTCGCGGGCGGTGTCGCCGCAGCCCCAGCAGGCCGGGTCGTGGGGCTCGTTGTGCAGGTCGATGCCGACGACCGTGGAGTTGCCCTTGTAGCGCGTGGCCAGGGCCTTGAGGTTGGCGATCCAGGTCGACTCGGGGACCGACGCCGTGTACCAGAGGGCCGACTGTCCGGCCGCGTCCGGGCGGTGCCGGTCGAGGACGATCTTGAGTCCGGCCTGTCCGGCGTACGCCACGATCCTGTCCAGGACCTGGAGCGAGGTCAGCCCGCGCAGGTCGGTGTTCTTGCCGTCGTGGTTGATGCTGTCGGGCATGGTGCCGGACTTGAGGATGTCGTCGCTGTAGGGCATCCGGATGGTGTTGTAGCCCAGCGACTTCATCTGGTCGATCATGCTCTTGTAGTCGCGGGCCCACAGGCCGTGGACGACGTGGTTGGCGGTCTCGAAGCCGAACCAGTTGACGCCGGCGATCCGGACGGGCGCTCCGGCCGCGTCCAGGATCTGACGCCCGCTGGTGTGCCAGTAGCCGGCGCCGGCCTTCACCTCGGTGTCGGCATCGACGCGGGCCGACGCGGTGCCGGCCAGCGGTAACAGGAGCGCCGCGGCAACACACAGCGCTCTGCGCAGAGTGCGGAACATGTGGCTGCTTCCTCTCGGGTTCCTCTGGGAGGGGGGGAGGCGCGGCCCCGGAACCGAACGAGAGCAGAATGGGAGCGCTCCCATAACGCCGCGCACCTCCCAGGAAACTGACGCACCATGAACACGTCAAGCCCTCGGGAGGTGCGCGTCGCCCGCGCTACCGGCCGAGCTTCTCGAACCGCCGCCGCACCCCTACCGGCTCAGCTTCTTGAACCGCCGTACCGCGAGCGGCAGGAAGATCACCGTCAGGATCACCGGCCACACCCCGGCCATCAGCAGCGCGTGCTGCTCGACCCAGGTGTCACCGCCGACCGGCGTGCCGAACAGCTCGCGGGTCGCCGCCGCCGTGGAGGAGATCGGGTTCCACATCGCCACCCAGCCCAGCCAGTCGGGCATCAGCTGCGGCGCGACGAAGATGCTGGAGATCATCGTGAAGGGGAAGGCGACCGCGAAGAGGCCACCGGCCGCCTCCGGGTTGGGCACGATCAGGCCGAGCCACACACCGATCCAGATCAGCGAGAAACGCAGCCACAGCAGCAGCCCGAACGCGCCGAGGAAGCCCAGGCCGCCGTCCGGACGCCAGCCCATGGCGAGCGCGGTGAGCATCATGATCGCCAACTCGGCGCAGGCGATGATCAGATCGGTGACGCCACGTCCGGCCACCACCGCCGAGGACGACATCGGCATGGAGCGGAAGCGGTCGATGACGCCCTTGGTGGAGTCGTAGACCACGACGGTCGCCGTGTTGATGAAGCCGAACGCCATGGTCATCGCGAACATGCCGGGCATCAGGAAGTCCTGGTAGTCCCCGCCGCCCGGGACCTTCATGGCGCTGCCGAAGACATAGCCGTAGAGCAGCACCGACAGGATCGGGAAGCCCAGCTGCCAGGCGATGTTGACGGGCTGGCGCTGGTAGTGGGTCAGGCCGCGGCGGACGATGTTCCAGCAGTCGGAGAGCAGCCAGTACGTACCGCTCCGGGTGCTCGGCGTACTCAGGTCGATGGCGCTCACGCCGTGGCCTCCTTCTCGGTGCGGTGTCCGGTCAGGCGCAGGAACACGTCGTCGAGGCTCGGCCTGCGCAGCCCGATGTCCTCGACGCGGACGCCCTCGTCCTGAAGGGTCCGCGCCACCTCGGTGAGCGCCGTGACCCGGTCGGTGACCGGGGCGTGCACCCGCAACTCGGTCTCGTCCGCCTCGGGTTCGCCGTCCGTGACCCGGGCGACCACCTTCACCACCCGTGGGATCTCGGCCCGCTCGGCGACCACGACCTCGATCCGGTCGCCGCCGACCAGGTTCTTCAGCCCGTCCGGGGTGTCGTCGGCGATGGCCCGCCCCTGGTCGATGACGGTGATGCGCGAGGCCAGCTTGTCGGCCTCCTCCAGATACTGCGTGGTCAGCAGCACCGTCGTACCGCCCGCCACCAGCGCCCGTACGGACTCCCAGACCTCGCCCCGGCTGCGGGGATCCAGGCCCGTCGTCGGCTCGTCCAGGAAGAGCACGGCCGGGGCGAGGATCATCGACGCGGCGAGGTCGAGGCGGCGCCGCATGCCGCCGCTGTACTTGCCCACGCCCTTGTCGGCGGCGTCGGCCAGGTCGAACTGTTCCAGCAGTTCACCGGCCCGGACCCTGGCCCGCTTGCCGCCCAGGTGGAACAGCCGGCCGAACATCTCCAGGTTCTGCCGGCCGGTGAGCACCTCGTCCACCGCCGCGTACTGCCCGGTGAGCCCGATCCGGGCCCGGACCTCGCGCGGCGGCCGGGCCACGTCGAGACCGGCGACCGTCGCGCTGCCCCCGTCCAGCCGGATCAGCGTGGACAGGATGCGCACGGCGGTGGTCTTGCCCGCCCCGTTCGGCCCGAGCAGGCCGTGCACCGTGCCCTCCCGCACGGCCAGGTCGAAGCCGTCGAGAGCGCGTTTCTCGCCGTACCGCTTCTCCAGCCCCTCGGCCCGTACCGCGTATCCGTCCATGCCGCCCCTCCCGTGCCCGTCCTTCGCCGACCTTGAACTGAGTACAGCGTACCCGATTACGCGTACACAGTACCCAGTTTTTGCCGCGGCCTCTAAGCTGGGCCCATGACGAGCGGGACGAGTGGTGCGGGCAGTACGGAGACCAGCGGCAGCGGCGATATCGCCCGCACCCTCGAACTGCTGTGGGACACCGGCCGGCGCCCCAGCCGGGGCCCCAAGCCGACCCTGACCCTGGACCGGATCGTGGAAGCCGCCGTCCAGGTCGCGGACGCGGAGGGACTCGGCGGACTGTCCATGCGCCGCGTCGCCGCCGAACTCGGCATGGGCACCATGTCGCTGTACCGGTACGTCCCCGGCAAGGGCGAGCTGCTCGATCTCATGCTGGACCGGGTGCAGCGCCGCTCCGACGACCCGTCCGACCTCGGCGACGGCGGCTGGCGCGCCGCCCTGGAGGCCCTGGGCCGCACGACCCTCGCCCTCTACCGCCGCCACCCCTGGCTGCTCCACGTCAACCAGTCCCGCCCGGTGCTCGGCCCGAGCGCCGTCGACGGCATGGAGAAGATCCTCACCCGGATCCTCCCGATGGGGCTGACCCACCCCGAGCTGGTCTCCGCGGTCCTCATGATCGACGGGTACGTCGTCGGAGCCGCGCGCACGCAGCTGTACGAGCGGGAGGCGGAGCGCCGGACGGGCCTGACGGACGCCGAGTTCTGGCAGGCGCAGTTCCCGGTCCTGGAGAAGGCCATGGCTTCGGGCCGCTACCCGGTCATGGCCTCGCTCTCGGAGGACAGCTTCGGGTCCGACTTCGACCACTTCGAGTTCGGGCTCCAGCGGATCCTGGACGGGCTCGAAGTCCTGGTGGAGCGGCGCGGCGAGTCGGCCCCCTAGAGCATCTCGTTCGAATCATCGGGCAGGACTTTGCGACGGAAACCGAGCGTCCACGGGCTTCGCCGTATCGCTCGCCGACGTTCTACTCGTCGGCGTCAGCACCACGGCCGATCAGAGGTGTCAAGGTCCGAGGGCCGGGACCGGATGCAATGGGTCACCCTGATGGCGGTCGGCCTGCCGGGCACGTGGCGTGGCGTCCATCCACTCCCGTGGGCCGCAGGCGATCGCCACACCACCACTGGCGAACGTGGCTGGACACGGGTGTACGGCTGCTGCCGCTGGGCGGTGCGGTGTTCCTCGGGTCCGCGGTGACCGGGGTGCTCGCCCCGAAGCTGGGGGTGAGGGTGATGGTCGTGACCGGCATGGCCGTCGGCACGGCGGGCATGTTCCTGCTCACCCAGATCGACAAGGGGTCGACGTACGGGGACTTCCTGGCGCCGCTGATGATGCTGGGCCTCGCGCTCGGGCTGAGTATCTCCCCGGCGACCCACACGATCATGGGCTCTTTCCCCGAGTCCGAGTTGGGCGTCGGCGGCGGTGTCAACGACACCGCGCTGGAGCTGGGCGGGGCGCTGGGCATCGCGGCGCTGGGCTCGCTGCTGGGCACGGCCTACCGCGACGAGCTGACCGACCTGGTGGGCAACCGGCTCCCGGTGGAGGCGATGGACATCGCCAAGGACTCGGTCGGCGCCGGCCTGGCCGTCGCGGAGCGGGTCGCGCAGGATCCCTCCGCCGGGCCCCAGCAGGCCCAGGCCGCCGTGGACGCCGTCCACCAGGCCTTCGCCCACGAAGTCGCCCAGACCAGCCTCATCGGCGGGATCATCATGGCCGCCGGAACCCTGATCGTCCTCGCGGTCCTGCCGGGCCGGCGCGGGTTCGCGAAGCAGAGCGCCGAGCTGGGGGCCGTGACAACGGCGAGCGAGGCGGCGACTGCGCGGGAGCACACCGGGTCCACCCGCTAGATCGCCGGCGGGGCGCCCACTGGATCGCCGGGGACGCCCCGCCGGAGCGACGGGCACCGGCCTCCGCCGGATCGCCCGCCAGGCGCGTCGGGCAGGAGCCCCGGCGGCGCGAGAAGCGCAGGGCGGGAGCGTGGTCCACGGTCCACGACCACGCGGATCCTCTACCGGAAGACCTCACCGTCTTTGGCCTCCGGGCCGCCCCGGAGGAGAGCCCCGGGGCGGCCCGGAGGCCAAGGGCCGTGAGTCGAAGCGGCGCAGCAGGGGCGTGAGTTCCTGGGCGCAGTCGGCAGGTGCACAGCCGCGTCGCCGATTCTCCGCGACGTCCAGGGTGGGTGGATTCAGGGGGGTGTGAGGGTGTCGAGCCGGGCGGCGAGGGTGGGGTGGGTGACGGCCAGGTAGGGGCGGGTGGCGGCCAGGGGGACGATGAGGTCGGCGGGGTCGTCATGGGCGAGGGCCGCGTGGAGCTTGTTGAGCGGGTGGCGGGCGGCGGCGGGCAGGTCGGTGAGGGCGGTGATCTGGCCCGCGATGCGGCGTAGGTCGGCGGCGTTGGCGCGGGCCCAGGTGGCGGTGGTGCGTTCGGCGGCCCGGGCCTGGCGGGTGGCCGTCACGCGCTGCTCGCCGGTGGTCCCGGCGGGGCCGGGGCGGCCGCGTAGATAGCGGCGTTCGGCTGCCTGACGGCTGGCGACACCGAGGGGGTGGGCGAGGTCGGCCCAGCTGGCGCCCGCATCGCGGGCGGTTTCGATCAGGCCGGTCTCCCATCCCGCGAGCTGCTCGCGCACCTGCCGCAGCAGCATCAGGGAAGCCAGCGCCTGCTCCGGCCCGGGACCCGGACTGTCAGGCAGGTCCGGAGAGTCCAGCTGGGCGCCGCGCAGGGCGTCGTCTATGGCGTTCAGGGCCGCCACGGCGGCGAGGAACGACTCCGGGCTATGGGCGTTCGCGCTGGTCGTGGACGGCTGGTCGGCTGCAGTCACTGACACCTCCTGGTCGTCATCATGTAGACGACACCGTGTTTGTCATCCATTGGATGACATGCTACAACGGTGTCAGTGAGCGCATTGGCAGCAACTGCCTGAAACCTGCTGGAGGTGTTTTCACGATGTTGATGCGCACTGACCCCTTCCGTGAGCTGGACCGGCTGACGCAGCAGCTGATGGGCCCGGGTACCTGGTCTCGTCCGTCGGCGATGCCGATGGACGCCTACCGCGAGGGCGACGAGTACGTAGTGGCCTTCGACCTTCCCGGTGTCACCGCGGACGCGATCGACATCGACGTCGAGCGGAACATGCTCACTGTCAAGGCCGAGCGCCGGCCGGTGACGAAGGCCGACAACGTGCAGATGGAACTGTCCGAGCGGCCGCTGGGCGTCTTCTCCCGCCAGATCGTGCTCGCCGACACCCTCGACACCGAGCACATCCAGGCCGACTACGACGCGGGCGTGCTCACCCTGCGCATCCCGATCGCCGAGCGCGCCAAGCCCCGCAAGATCTCCATCGGCGTCGGATCCGGCCACAAGGAGATCTCCGGCTGACACCGGCCGGACGGGTGCGGAGGGTGGGCACCTGGTCTCCCCCTCACCCCGCTCTCCGCACCCCCGCGGACAGTCCGATGAATGATGAATAAGGGGGCCGCCGTGATGACTCTGCGACGCGAAGCCTTCCTCGGCCACGTGAAGGAACGCGGCGAGTACGACAGCAGCAACGAGGCGGACCGCGCGGTCCGGGTGGTGCTCGCCCTGCTCGGCACGCACCTGGTCGGCGAAGTCCGCGCACAGCTGGCGACGCGCCTGCCCGAGGAGTTCGCCCTGATTCTGCTCAATCCGCTGCAGAGCGCCGAGCCCCTGCCCCCGGAGCGGTTCGTCCGGGCGACCGCCGCCTGGATCGAGGGCGCCACCGAGCAGACCGCGGCCTGGGACGTCAGCGCCGTGCTGTCCACCGTCGCCGACGCCGCCGGCGACGACCTGCTGGGGCAGATCCTGCTTCAGCTCCCCGTCGGCTACGACCTCCTGTTCGGCCGCCCCCAGCCCACCTGACCATGACCCGTGATGCCGCACCCCGGCACCACCCCACCCATCCTGGCGAAAGGCATGCACTGCAGTGATCTCCGACGAGCCCGTATCGCTTGAGTACCAGCAGCCGTACGGGGCGGCATACGAGCAGATGCTGGAGAAGGTCCGCTACGAGGGCGCCTACCCCACCCGCGAGCGAGCTGACGAAGCCGTCCGCCTGGTCCTCGCTGGACTGGGGCGCCAGGTGACCGGCGACGAACGCGTCGACCTGGCCGCCTGCCTGCCCCTGGAAGCCGCCCGCGTGCTGACCGCGCAGACCCCCGACACTCAGCCTCTGACCGGCTGGGCCTTCGTCAAAGACCTCGCCGCCCGCATTGGCGCCTCCCTGGCCACCACCCGCTGGGACACCGGCTCCGTCTTCTCCGCCGTCGCCGCCTACGCCGGCCCCGACCTGACCACCCGCGTCCTCCACCAGCTCCCCACCGGCTACGCCCTCCTGTTCGGCCGCGCCGAACTCACACCCGCCGCGTAGCCGGCGACGTGCGGGCCGGACGCGATCGCCGCGGCACTGTCCGCTCTGCGCCTCGGGACCCGCGAGTGCACCGACGAGTCGTCAGCCCCGCCGAGCGCACCAGGCCCGGCAAGGCGTGCGGGGACGTCGCCGTGGATCGTGTCGGCTGAGTTGTGGATCGCTGGACCCAGCGCTGCAGAGTGGCGACCGCCCCGGCTCGATGCAGGCGACGTCCCGGCTACGTGGGCCATCGCCGTCTCCCGCGATGGCCACCCGGGGCGGGTCGGTTCAGCGTGATGTCGCCGCCGCCATCACCGTCGCCGGGCGGTTGGACCGGGTCCGGCGGGAAGAGGTTCAGGGTGTTCCGGACGATGGGCCGGACCGGGCCAGGCGGCCAGAAGGCCAGGGTGTTGCGAGCGATGGGCCGGACCGGGAATAGCTGGCTGGGCAGGGCTTGGGCCGTTGGGGCGCTGAGCATGATGGTTGCCGTAACGAGCGCGGCGCCGATCGTCGGCTGGTAGGCGCCGGTCAGGGCCGGCAGCTGACGCACGTCCAGGTAGCAGCACAGCCGTACGCCAGGCTCGCCAGGGGCCCGGGGTGTCCGGTCCGCTGACGCTCGACAGTGACCTCGCCGCAGATTTCGTCGATGAACTTGAGCTGTTCTGCGGCGCCAGAAGGTCACCGATGTGCTTGAGCGAGCACTCCAACAGGTCGGGGACTCCGGAGCACGCGTGAAGCGGAGACGGCGTTGAAGCAGTAGCCGCTGCGGCTCTCGTCGTCGGCACAATCCCGAACAGCGGAATCGCGATTGATCCTGATGACCGGTCCAGGGAACCACGCGAAGTCCCGTCGTCACCCCGGAGGGCGGGCCCCGCGGCGTCGTGGGGGTGCCTCCCGGTTGGGCGCAGCCGAGACTGGGGGAGCGTGCTCTCGGCGTGCCGGGCGGAGCCCCGCGTACTGGATGTACTGGAGGTTCGCCCCCTACCGACGCCGTCGCCGCAGCCCCCGCAGCGCGAACAGCGCGGCACCGGCCACGGCGACGGCGATGGCGCCGGTCTTGAGGTCGCCGCTCAGTCCCTCGCCGCCGGAACCGTCCGAGGCGGCCGAACTGCCGCTGCCGGAGGGCGAGCCCGACTCACCGGCCCCGGGAGCGTCCTGCGGCTCCACGGGACTGTCGGCCCCCTCGGCGCCGTACATGAGCTTCTTCCCGTCGGCGGTGTAGGTGACGGACTCCCCCTGCCCGAGGAACGGCACCCCGAGCCGCTCCCTCTTCTTGATCTTCCCGCCGTTCCAGTCGTACGCGATCGCCCCGAAGTAGCTGCGTACGACGAGGTGTTCGGCGTCCGGGGAGAGCGTGGCGTCGGTGGCCTCCAGGTCGGGGACGGCCGCGACGGGCCGGAAGACGTTGCTCCCGGTGGGAGAGAGCTCGGCCGGACCCTCGTACAGATGCCCGCCCTTCTCGTTCTTGTCGACGATGTAGACACGGCCGGTCTTCGGGTGCACCACGAGCGACTCGGCGTCCCGCGCGCCGTCGGAGTACTTCACGACGTACTGCGTGGCCTTGACGGTCTGGTCGCGCAGGTTCTTCGGCTCGGGCAGCCGGTAGATCCACACATACGGCCAGCTGCCGCCGAGGTTGTCGCCGATGTCGCCGACGTAGATCTGGTTGTCGGGCCCGATGGAGATGGCCTCGACATCGCGCGGGCTGCCCACCCCGGCCATGGTGATGGTGGCGACGGTCTCGCCCGTAGCGCTGTCGACGGCGTAGAGAAACGCCCCATCGTCGCTGTCGTTGTGCGTCCAGTAGATGCCTGCGTGCTGGCGGGACGCCGCCAGGCCACTCGACTCGGTGATGCGCGGATCCTTGATCGTGAACTCCTCGTCACCGTCGGCGGCGGAGGCGGGCACGGCGAAGGCGCCCACGAGGAGAGCCGCGGCGAGGAAGGCGAACGGTCTGCGCATGCCCCAAGACTGCCATCCCGCTCCGCGGTTCACCGGCACAACGGATCACGGACGAGACGCATCACAGGCGAGAGGCATCACGGACGCCCGCCGGGGGCACCCCCGGTCCGCCGCCGTCGCGCGTGGCCCGACTCACACGCCGTCCGGCGGCCCGAGCCTCCCGTGATCCTCCATGATGAGCGGATGCTCAGGTTCATGCCCGTAGGTGACTCCATGACGATCGGAAGCACGGGCGAACACACGTGGCGCTACCGGATCTGGCAGCACCTGTGCCGTTCCTACGGCGGCCCCTTCACCCTCGTCGGCCCGCGCGAGACGCTCTACGACAAGCTCGACGAGGCCCCGACGTCGTACGCCTACGCCGAACCGGACTTCCCGCGCGCCCATCTGGCCGGGTGGGGCGAGGGCTGGCTGCACATGGCCCCGCTGATCGGCGAGGCGGTGCGCAAGCACCGCGCCGACGTTCTCCTGGTCTCCCTGGGCCTCATCGACCTGGGCTTCTACACGAACGCGGAGCAGACCGCCGAGAACGTCCGGGCCTTCACGGCCGAGGCACGGGCGGCGAACCGGCGGGTGCGGATGGTGTGGCTGCCGGTGACCCCGAACGTACGGGCCCAGACGGACCCGGCGTTCGCCACCGAGGTCACCCGCTTCAACGAACTGCTGGCGAAGGAGGCCGCGGACCTCGACGAGCCCGGCTCCCCCGTCCTCCTGGCCTCGACCCCGCCGTCGTACGACATCCCCACCGACACCTACGACGGCACGCACCCGGGCGCGAGCGGCGAGCACAAGATCGCGGCGGCGTTCGCTGAGGCGATGTACCAGGCATGGGACCTGGGCGAGCCCTACGAGGCGTAACTCTCCCTGATCACCCCGGCCAGGAACTCCGCGCAGGCCCGGGGCGCGAGGTCGTCCCAGCGCTCTGCCTCCTCCCCGAGGTAGATCGCCCGGGCGTGGGCGAGGACGGGCCGGTGTTCTGCGGGCAGACGGTCGAGCGCCCACTCGGCCGCCGCGTCCTTGGAGCGGATGTCCCCGGTGGTGAGGGTGGTCCAGATCCGGGCGAGGGTGAGCAGCACGTTACGGGTGTCGGAGTCCAACTCGTCCATCAGCTCCGGCACGCCGGCGACGACGGCCCGCCTGAGGTCGGTGTGCGGAACGGGATCGAGGAGGTCCGCGGGCGGCGGCCCGTGGAGCGGGGCGTCGGCGCGCAGCACCATGGTGAGCAGCGGCGCCAGATCGGGGCTGGGCTCCGGCCTCGGGATCACCCCGCGCTCGTACTCCTCCCGCAGCCAGTCGCCGTAGAGGAAGTCGCAGGTGGGCGGGTAACGCCAGGGCCGTACGTCGTCCCGCACCACGACGATCAGCTCGACGTACCGCCGCCCGCCCACACCGGACACCTCGAGCAACTCCTCGACCACTTCCCGGCGTTGTGCGTACGTCATGGACTCCCGCACGACGGCCAGGACGTCGATGTCGCTGAACGGACGCAGTCCGCCGAGGGTGGCGGAGCCGTGGAGGTAGACACCGAGGAGGGTGTCGGGGAGGGTGCGGTGGAGGAGCCTGACGAGGTGATCGGCGGCAAGGACGGTCATCGTGGCGCACAGTACGCGGGTACGTGCTTGCTTGGAGCGCACTTCAAGACGTTGGGTTGGGCAGCATGAAGTACACGCAGCTCGGACGCACGGGACTCAAGGTCAGCCGGCTCGTCCTCGGCACCATGAACTTCGGACCGCAGACCGACGAGGCCGACAGCCACGCCATCATGGACGCGGCGCTGGACGCGGGTATCAACTTCTTCGACACGGCCAATGTCTATGGGTGGGGCGAGAACAAGGGCCGCACCGAGGAGATCATCGGCAACTGGTTCGCCAAGGGCGAGGGGCGGCGCGACAAGGTCGTCCTCGCCACGAAGGTGTACGGCAACATGGGCGCCGACGGCCCGGCCTGGCCCAACCACGACAAGCTCTCCGCCGTGAACATCCGGCGGGCGGTGGACGCCAGCCTGAAGCGGCTCCAGACGGACCACATCGACGTCTACCAGTTCCACCACGTCGACCGGGACACCCCCTTCGACGAGATCTGGCAGGCGATCGACGTCCTGGTCCAGCAGGGCAAGATCCTCTACGTCGGGTCGTCGAACTTCCCCGGCTACAAGATCGCCCAGGCCAACGAGATCGCCGCCCGGCGCGGCGGGACCATCGGGCTGGTCAGCGAGCAGTGCCTCTACAACCTCGCCGAGCGGCGTGCCGAGATGGAGGTCATCCCGGCCGCGCGGGACTACGGCCTGGGCGTCATCCCGTGGTCGCCGCTGCACGGAGGCCTCTTGGGCGGCGTGCTCAAGAAGGAGGTCGAGGGCGGCCGCCGTGCCTCCGGCCGCGCGGCCGACGCGCTCGCCGACCCCGCCTCCCGCGCGCGGATCCAGGCCTACGAGGACCTGCTCGACAAGCACGGCATCGAGCCCGGCGAGGCCGCCCTGGCCTGGCTCCTCACCCGCCCGGGCGTGACCGGCCCGATCGTCGGCCCGCGCACGGCCGGGCAGCTCGACTCCGCCCTGCGAGCGGCCGACCTGGACCTGTCCGAGGAGCTCCTGACCGGCCTGGACGAGATCTTCCCGGGCCCGGGCCCGTCACCGGAGGCCTTCGCCTGGTAGCGCCCCCCGAAGGGGCGCGGGGAACTGCGCGACCAGCCCCCCACCGGCCCGCGGCCGGCGAACAGCCGTCCGCAGTTCCCCGCCGCCTACCTCCCCAGCGCGGAAGCCAGGGCGACGACGAGAAACATCAGCACGAGCACACCGGCCATGATCCGGTTACGGGTTTTCGGGTCCACGGCACCGAGCCTAACCGGCACCCCCGAGTGCCCACCGACCGACCGCCTCGTACCGGGGCTGCTCCCCCGGAACCCCCGAGGTCGGCAGATTGCTCCGCACCAGCGCCAGCTCGCCCACCGTCCAGGTCCGGCTGGTGAACCCGGCCAGGGCGTCCAGATACGCCCGTACGTCCCGCGCCTCCCGGCTCCTGGCGATCGTCAGGTGAGCCTTGTACCGCCGGTGCTCCCCCATGGGCACCCCCGCCTTCCGCGCCGCCGCCTCGGCCCGGTCGGCCAGCAGCCGCAGGGTCGCCAGGTCCCCCTCGGCCCCGGCCCACAGCGCCCGGCCGTGCCCGAACTGTCCTCCGCCCCGCACGGCCAGCGGAAACACGTGGGTGCGGCGAGCGACCCGCTCCAGCCGGTCCGACAGCTCCGGCACGAGCTCGTCGTCGACCTCCCCGTAGAAGGCGAGCGTGAAGTGCCAGCCGGCCCGTCCGGTCCAGCGCATCCCGTCCGCTCCGGGCAGCTTCCGCAACGCGTCCACGGCGGTGCCGAGTTCACGGGTCACCTCGTCGGGAGGCAGTACAGCGGCGAAGACTCTCATGGGGCCAGCCTGGCACCATGAGGCCATGGAGATCACCATCCGAGAAGGCGGTCCCGACGACATTCCCGCGATACTCGGCATGCTCGACAGCTGTGTGGAGTGGCTGGTCGCGCAGGGTCGTACGGGGCAGTGGGGGACGAAGCCCCTGTCCCAGAGCCCGAAGACGGTGGAGTCGGTCGGCCGGTACATGGGCGAGGGCAGCGTGTACCTGGCCGAGGCCGACGGCGTCCCGGCCGCCACCCTCACCCTCACCGACTCGCCCGGCGCCTATCTGTCCCACCTCTCACCACCCGGCGAGCCCGAGCGGTACATCCACTGGCTGGCCTCCGACCGCCGCTTCAAGGGCCACGGCCTGGGCGGCGCGCTCCTCACACACGCCGCCGAGGAGACCCGCCGGGCCGGGGTGGGCCTCCTCCGCGTGGACTGCTACGCCGGCGACGACGGCAAGCTCGTCCGCTACTACGAGACCAACGGCTTCACCCGCACCGACTCCTTCACGATCGGCGAGAACAACTGGCCGGGCCAGCTACTGGCCCGGAGGGTGTAGGCGGCCTCCAGGCCCGGGCGTGTCCCGGTCACCGTGCGTATCGTTGTACTGCGCGGCCGGCTCCATCCGCGGGTGCGGCCGGGGAGGAGCGCCACGATGACCGTCCTTGCAGACAGGATCGAGATGGCCGACAGCAGCGGTGAACTCACCCTCGACACGATGTTCGAGTGGGTGGAGACGATGCCGGTCCCCGAGGGCTACAAGGTCGAGATCGTCGGGGGGAACATCTGTATGGCGCCTCAGCGGGACACCCACTGGGACATCATCGCGGACATCTACGACCAGCTGCGCACCAAGTATCCGCGCAAGCGCGTGAAGTCCGACGTCCGTGTCGACTACCCGGGCCATCTCAACGGCTTCGCCTCCGACATCACCGTGATGGCTGAGGGCGCTGCGAAGAACGCCAAGAACCTGTGGCGCTACGAGGACGTCGAGTTCGTCGCCGAGGTCATCTCCAGGAAGACCGCCGCCAACGACTACGGCCCCAAGAAGGACGCCTACGCCGCGGCCGGCGTGCCGGTGTACCTGATCGTAGATCCGTACACCGGCCGCTGGCATCTGCACACCCAGCCGAAGGACGGCGAGTACCGGGGCGAGCTGAGCCTGGACTTCGAGGACGAGATCGACCTGACCGCAACCGTGGTCGGGCTCGTCCTGAAGACCGGCGAGTTCCCCCGAGACTGACCCCAACCAGCCCCCTACGCCGCCGGAGCCAGTGCCTCCTGCTGCTCCCGGGGGACGAACCGTACCCGTGGGTGGCCCTGGTGCCAGCCGACCGACAGCCGCAGATTGCCGACGCGCGCCAGGATCAGGCCGATCACGACCGCCGCCACCGCCGCCACCGCACCACCGGCGGCCAGCCCCACCCGAGCGCCGTACGTGTCGGTGATCCAGCCGACTATCGGGGCGCCGACCGGGGACCCGCCGAGGAAGACCATCATGTAGAGGGCCATGACACGGCCGCGCATGGCCGGGTCCGTGGACATCTGGATGCTGGTGTTCGTCGTGACGTTGACCGTCATGCCGAACAGGCCCAGCGGAACCATCAGCAGGGCGAACAGCCACAGCGTCGGTGTCGTCGCCGCCACGATCTCCAGCGCCCCGAAGACCATGGCCGCCGCGATCAGCAGCCGCAGCCGGGCCGTACCGCGCCGCGCGGCGAGCAGCGCGCCCGCGACCGAACCCACCGCCATCAGCGTGTTGAACATGCTGTAGGCGCCCGCGCCCGCGTGGAACACGTCGTCCGCGAAGGCCGAGAGGTAGACGGGGAAGTTGAAGGCGAAGGTGCCGACGAAACCGACCAGGACGATCGGCCAGATCAGCTCGGGCCGGCCGGTCACATAGCGCACGCCCTCCCGCAGCTGCCCCTTGCCGCGCGGGGCGCGTTCCACGGCGTGCAGCTCACGGGCGCGCATCAGCAGCAGACCGGCGAGCGGCGCGACGAAGGACAGGCCGTTGAAGAGGAAGGCGAAGCCGGTGCCGACGCCGGTGATGAGTATGCCCGCGACAGCGGGGCCGACCAGGCGGGCGGACTGGAAGTTGGCGGAGTTCAGGCTGACCGCGTTCTGCAGCTGCCCGGGGCCGACCAGCTCGGAGACGAAGGACTGCCGGGCCGGGTTGTCGACGACCGTGGCCAGACCCATCGCGAAGGCGGCGACGTACACGTGCCACACCTGGACATGGCCGGTGAGGGTGAGGACCGCGAGGGCGAGGGCGGTGAGGCCCATCGACGACTGGGTGACGAGCAGGGTGGGCCGCTTGCGCAGCCGGTCGACGAGGACACCGCCGTAGAGGCCGAAGAGCAGCATCGGCAGGAACTGCAGCGCGGTCGTTATGCCGACGGCGGCGGAGGAGCCGGTGAGACTGAGGACCAGCCAGTCCTGGGCGATGCGCTGCATCCAGGTGCCGATGTTGGAGACGACCTGCCCCATGAAGAACAGGCGGTAGTTCCTGACCTTCAGGGAGGAGAACATCGAGGACTTGCGCGGGAGTGTGTCGGAGGCGGGCGGGGAGTCGTGGGGATCAGGTGCGGGTGCGGAAGCTGCTCCGGTTCCCGTACTCAAAAGGGTTCGCCTCCTTGCGACGACTACGGCTTACAGATGCGCGAGCTTCTCCAGCACGGGGGCGGCGGCGCGGAGTTTCGCCCACTCGTCCTCGTCGAGGTCCTCGACCAGGGTGGCCAGGAACGCGTTCCGCTTGCGGCGGCTCTCCTCGAGCATCGTTTCGGCCTGCTCGGTGCGCGTCACGACCTTCTGGCGCCGGTCCTCGGGGTGCGGCTCCAGACGGACCAGCCCCTTCGCCTCCAGCAGCGCCACGATGCGGGTCATCGACGGCGGCTGGACGTGTTCCTTGCGGGCGAGCTCGCCCGGCGTGGCCCTGCCGCAGAGGGACAGGGTGCCGAGCACCGACATCTCGGTGGGGCTGAGCGACTCGTCGACACGCTGGTGCTTGAGCCGACGGGACAGCCGCATCACGGCGGATCGGAGGGAGTTCACGGCGGCTACGTCGTCGCCATGGCTGAGGTCCGGCATGTTCTTTAGCGTAACTCATTACTCTCGCTAAAGAGCACCGGGGCGCGCGAAAACACCCGTGACCCTGGCCACTTACCCGTGACATCACTCATATGGGTGACGCGACAGCGGAACGCGACCCACCGCACCGAAGGATGCCGCGACCCTCATGCCCATGGGGACCAGCGTGCTCAGCCTGCGAATAGACCACGACCTGCTCGACCGGCTCCGGCACCACGCCGCGAAAAGGGGAATGAGCGTCCAGGACTATGTCGTCCGGACGCTCATCCGAGATGACTTCGACGAACGGTTCCAGACCGCCGTCGAGGAGACGGAGAGGTTCTACCTCTGATCTTGGCCAGTGCTCCGCGCTTCAGGGCGGGGGTGAAGGCCGTCCTTGGGCCGGAGGCGCGAAGCGCCGGAGGGCTCTGCGCCTCCGTGGTGACGATCAGACGGGGCGCTGCTGGTTCTCGATGTACTGCTTGACAACGGTCAGGGGTGCCCCGCCGCAGGATCCGGCGAAGTAGGAACCGGAGCTGACGCCCTTGAGGGAGTTGACCAGCTTGGACAGCTGGACTTTGGGCGGGTAGTGCACGATCAGGTGGACGTGGTCCTGTTCTCCGTTGAACTGCTTCAGCTCGGCCTCGAAGTCGTCGCAGACCTCCCGCATGATCTCTTCGGTGCGGGTCAGCATGGCGTCAGTGAACGCCTTCCGCCTGTATTTAGTGACGAAAACCAAGGGAACGTGCAGGTTGTAGACAACGTGGCGACCGGTTCTGACATCGGGATTAGGGTTCCAGCGCGGTGACATAAACCAACGCTAGGGTCTCGATTGTGAGTCAAGGCACCCTGGTCAAGCGGCAGTTCGGGCACCGTGCCCGGCTTGCACTGTCGCCTGCCGGGGTGGCGAAGGCTGATAGCCAGGCGCACGCGGCCCGCACCATGTGGAACCTGCTGCACGCCTGGTGGCAGATGATGCCGAAGCCAGAGCGGACTCTCACGAACGCGGACGCCGCGATCCGCCAGGCCCGCGAGGACATCGGTTTTCTCGCCGTCCTGCCCGCGCAGGCCGCGCAAGCGGTACTCAAGACGTACTTCCAGGCGTGGAAGAACTGCTGGGACGGGCGCTCCGACGCCCCGAACTTCAAGGGCCGGTTCCGCACGGTGATGTCCGTGGACATCCCGCAGGGCCGGGACCTGAACATCGTCCGCGTGCACCGCCGGTGGGGCATGGTCAACATTCCCAAGGTGGGCCGGGTCCGGTTCCGGTGGACCAAAGACCTTCCGGTAGGCAAGCGTGCAGATACCCAGAACCGGATCACCGGGGCCCGGCTGATCAAGGACGCACTCGGCTGGCACATCGCCTTCCGTGTCCAGACCCTTCAGGGCAGGCCCGAGCCCCATGAGGGGCCGGACATCGGCATCGACGTGGGCGTCACCGTGCCCATCGCCCTCTCGGACGGCGATACGTACGAGCACGGCGAATGGCTGACCGGCAAGGAGAAGGACAGGCTCCTGCACCTGGAGCAGCGCGCCGCGCAGCGTAAGCGGCACCGCAGGCCCGGCGAGCGCACCAGCCGCCGGCTGCAGCACACCTACGACCAGATCGCAGGGCTCCGCGCGAAAGCCAAGCGCCGGGCCCTCGACTGGCAGCACCAGACGACCACCACCATCGCCCGTACCTACGGCACCGTCGTGGTCGAAGCACTCACCATCACGAACATGGTCAAGTCCGCCAGGGGAACGATCGAGGAGCCGGGGAAAAACGTCGCCCAGAAATCCGGGCTGAACCGCTCCATCAGCCAGGAGGCATGGGGCCGCACCGTCACCATGCTGGCGTACAAGACCGCTCAGCTCGGCGGCACCCTGGTCAAGGTCCCCGCCCCCGGCACCTCCCGGCGCTGCTCGGCGTGCGGATTCATCACACCCGGCAGCCGGGAGTCCCAGGCCGTGTTCGTGTGCAAGAACCCGGACTGCGGCTGGTCGGGCAACGCCGACCACAACGCAGCCCGCAACGTCTTGCACCTGTACCGGATGGGCCACGCGCTCATCCCGGCTGCCGGGAGGGCAGTCGTCAGGCGCGCCAAGCGCGTCAAGCCCGCTACCGCAAGGTAAGCAGGAATCTCCCGGCTTCAGCCGGGAGAGCACTTCAAGGAGTCACCTGAGGGCCCGGCCCGTCCCGTCCCCGTCCGATCACGTCAGCCCCAGCGCGGGCATCAGGTAGTAGAACCCGAACACCGCCGCCACCGCGTACATCGCCGCCGGGACCTCCCGGCCCCGGCCGGCCGCCAGGCGCAGCACAGCGAAGGTGATGAAGCCCATGCCGATGCCGTTGGTGATCGAGTACGTGAACGGCATCATCAGCATCGTCACGAAGGCCGGGACGGCGATCGTGTAGTCCGCCCAGTCGATCTCCTTGACGGAGCCGGAAAGGATCAGGAAGCCGACCGCGACCAGGGCCGGGGTGGCCGCCTGGGACGGCACCATCGTGGCGACCGGCGTCAGGAAGAGGGCGAGGGCGAAGAGCCCGCCGGTGACGACGTTGGCGAGACCGGTGCGGGCACCCTCACCCACACCCGCCGTCGACTCGACGAAGGCGGTCGTGGCCGACGACGAACTCGCACCACCGGCGGCGACGGCGAAGCCGTCCACCAGCAGCACCTTGTTGATGCCGGGCATCTGCCCCTGCGCGTCCGTCAGCTTCGCCTCGTCGGAGACGCCCATGATCGTGCCCATCGCGTCGAAGAAGCACGACAGCAGCACGGTGAAGACGAAGAGCACGCCGGTCAGCATGCCGACCTTCTCGAACCCGCCGAACAGACTGACCTGCCCGACCAGCCCGAAGTCAGGACTGGCAACGGGATTCCCGGGCCACTTCGGAGTGGTCAGCCCCCAGCTCGGCACATCGACCACGGCCTCGATCACGACCGCGACCACCGTCATGGCGACGATCGAGATCAGGATCGCGCCGGACACCTTGCGCACGATCAGCGCGAGCGTCAGCAGCACGCCCAGCACGAAGACCAGCACCGGCCACCCGTTCAGATGGCCGTCACCACCGAGCTGAAGCGGCACGGTCGTCTGCGCGACATCCGGAATCCGGGAGACGAAGCCGGCGTCGACCAGCCCGATCAGCATGATGAACAGACCGATACCGATCGAGATGGCCTTGCGCAGCCCGAAGGGCACGGCGTTCATCACCCGCTCGCGCAGCCCGGTCGCGACCAGCAGCATCACGACGAACCCGGCGAGGACCACCATGCCCATCGCATCCGGCCAGGACATGCGCGGAGCCAGCTGAAGCGCGACAACCGAATTCACACCCAACCCGGCGGCGAGCGCGATCGGCACATTGCCGATGACACCCATGAGGAGGGTGGTGAGGGCGGCGGTGAGGGCGGTCGCGGTGACCAGCTGGCCGTTGTCCAGCTGGTGGCCGTACATGTCCTTCGCGCTGCCGAGGATGATCGGGTTCAGCACGATGATGTAGGCCATCGCGAAGAAGGTGGCGAGACCGCCCCGGACCTCGCGGGACAGGGTGCTGCCCCGCTCGGAGATCCGGAAGAAGCGGTCGAGTGCACCGTATGTGGGCCCGGCTCCCGGTGGGGCGGGGACCTGGGCGGGAGCCGAGGACGACATGTGTTTGGTGTTTCCTACGAAGAGAAGTGGTCAGACACAAACCGTTTCAGTATGAACATATAAACCCCCGAACGACCATCTCCGCGCGTAGACCTGATCGCCTCGTAAGCTGTCCCCATGGCGAAGTGGACCCCCAGGCACGAGGCGCCGGAGCCCCTGGAGGGCCCCGTGGTCGCCACCATCATCGGCGGCACGATTCTGTGGTTCCTCCTCTTCCTGGTTCAGCTTCCCTTCTATGGCTGGTTCGACGACCACGGCCGCACCTGGTGGCTGTGGACGTGCCTGGCCGGGGCCGGGCTCGGGCTGATCGGCATCTGGTACGTCCGCAAGCGCGATGCGGCCATCAAGCGGGCCGCTGCCACCCAGGACCAGGCCCCGACAGCGAGCCCCTCGGCCCAGTAGCCCGGCGTCGGTGCTGAGGCCGGGTGGGTGCGCAACTCGGCGCGATGAGGTGCCGCTGCGCCCACCCGTGCCGCCCTTAGCGGCACGCATGCCCGCAGCTGGGTCGGCACGCATGCCCGCAGCTGGGGGACTACGCAAGGGGACGTGTCGGGGGGTGTTCGCCCGCAGCGGTTGGCGCGTCAACGAACAGTGAGCCGGTTCGCAAGACCATCGCGCCAATCCGAGGACGGACACCACCCGGCGCGGCCCCGACCCCCCACCCACCGCGCAGGCGCCGACGAGACACCCACCCGCCCCCTCTCTACGCTCGAAAGGAACCACCGCCGAACCGGTGAGGAGCGCAGCCATGACGACGCAGAACAGCGCGGTCGACGCCGATCGGGCTCTGAAGGCCAAGCACCGGGCGATGTGGGCCCAGGGCGACTACCCGTCCCTGGCCGCCGAGGTCATCCCCGGCCTGGGAGCGGTCCTGGTCGAGGCATGCGGGGTGCACCCCGGCCAACGCGTACTGGACGTGGGTGCCGGCAGCGGCAACGCCGCGATCCCCGCGGCCCTGGCAGGTGCGGACGTCATCGCCTCCGACCTGACCCCGGAACTGTTCGGAGCGGGCCGGCTCGCGGCCGAGAAGCAGGGCGCCACCCTCACCTGGCAGGAGGCCGACGCCGAGGCCCTGCCCTTCGCCGACGCGGCATTCGACACCGTGGTGTCCTGCGTCGGCGTCATGTTCGCCCCGCACCA
Source organism: Streptomyces sp. NPDC050546 (assembly GCF_044457425.1). Lineage (NCBI taxonomy): Bacteria > Bacillati > Actinomycetota > Actinomycetes > Kitasatosporales > Streptomycetaceae > Streptomyces > Streptomyces sp. NPDC050546. The sequence goes on along the minus strand of NZ_JBITGX010000003.1, from coordinate 95,089 downwards.
CCAGCAGGCCGCCGACGAACTCGTCCGCGTCTGCCGCCCCGGCGGCACCATCGGCCTCCTGAGCTGGACACCCCAGGGCTTCATCGGCCAGATGTTCGCCACGATGAAGCCGTACGCGCCCCCACCCCCACCCGGCGCCCAGCCGCCCCCGCTCTGGGGAGACGAGAAGCACGTACGCGCCCTCCTCGGCGACCGCGACCGGGTCACGGACGTACACGCCGAGCGCGGCACCGCCCGGGTCGACCGCTTCGCGACGCCCGAGGCGTTCCGGGACTACTTCAAGGAGCGCTACGGCCCGACGATCGCCGTCTACAAGAACATCGCCGACGACCCCGACCGCGTCGCCGCCCTGGACCGCGCCCTGGTGGATCTCGGCCACGACGGCGCGGCCCGGGAGTGGGAGTACCTCCTGCTCACCGCCCGCCGAGCAGGCTGACACAGAGGCCCGGCACCAGGGTCCGGCGACGTACAACTGCCGTACGACCAGGGCACGACACCCCTCCTCCCCAGGTCGGATCTTCCCCGCATTCGGCAGGTGAAGCGGCAAATCCGCACGTACCGTCGAATGCATGACGCATCTCGACGCGGGTGCCCGGCTCGACTCCGCGCGGCCGGCGACGGTCACCTCGCCCGTGACCGGCCTGACCGGTGCTCAGGTCGCCGAACGCGTGGAGCGCGGGCAGATCAACGACGTGCCGGTGCGCAGCAGCCGCTCCACCGTCGACATCGTCCGCGCGAACGTCTTCACCCGCTTCAACGCGATCATCGGCATCCTCTGGCTGATCATGCTGGTCGTCGCACCGATCCAGGACAGCCTGTTCGGCTTCGTGATCCTCGCCAACACCGGCATCGGGATCGTCCAGGAATGGCGGGCGAAGAAGACCCTGGACTCCCTCGCACTGATCGGCGAGGCCCGCCCCACCGTCCGCAGGGACGGGGACGCCACGCAGGTCAGCACCTCCGAGATCGTCCTCGACGACCTGATCGAGATCGCCCCCGGCGACAAGATCGTCGTCGACGGCGTCTGCGCGGAGGCCGACAACCTCGAGATCGACGAGTCGCTGCTCACCGGCGAGGCCGACCCGGTCGTCAAACGCCCCGGCGACCAGGTGATGTCGGGCAGCTTCGTGGTCGCGGGCGGCGGGGCGTTCCAGGCGACGAAGGTCGGCCGCGAGGCCTACGCCGCCCAGCTCGCCGAGGAGGCCTCGCGCTTCACCCTCGTCCAGTCCGAGCTGCGCTCCGGCATCTCCACGATCCTCAAGTACGTCACATGGATGATGGTCCCGACCGCGATCGGCCTGATCATCAGCCAGCTGTTCGTGAAGGAGAACGCCTTCGACGACTCCGTCGCCCGCACGGTCGGCGGCATCGTCCCCATGGTCCCCGAGGGCCTGGTCCTGCTCACCTCCGTCGCCTTCGCCATCGGCGTCATCCGCCTGGGCCGCAAGCAGTGCCTGGTCCAGGAACTGCCCGCGATCGAGGGGCTGGCCCGGGTCGACACCGTCTGCCTCGACAAGACCGGCACCCTCACCGAGGGCGGCATGGACGTCACGGAGCTGCGGCCACTGGGCGACGCCGACGAGGCGTACGTACGACAGGTCCTAGGCGCCCTCGGCGAGTCGGACCCGCGCCCGAACGCCTCCCTGAAGGCGATCATCGACGCCTACCCGGACGGCGAGCAGTGGCGCTGCACCCAGGCGCTGCCCTTCTCCTCGGCGCGCAAGTACAGCGGCGCCGCGTTCGCCGAGGCCGGCGGGGAGACGAGCACCTGGCTGCTCGGCGCACCGGACGTCCTGCTGCCCGACGACGACCCGGCCCTCGCGGAAACAGGCCGGCTGAACGAACAGGGCCTACGGGTGCTGCTGCTCGTCCGCGTCGCACGCGACCTCGACGACGCCGAGGTGACCGAGGGGGCGAAGCCCACCGCGCTGGTCGTCCTGGAGCAGCGGCTGCGCCCGGACGCGGCCGACACCCTGCGCTACTTCGCCGACCAGAACGTCAAGGCCAAGGTCATCTCCGGCGACAACGCGGTGTCGGTAGGCGCGGTAGCAGCCAAGCTCGGACTCTCCGGAACCACGATCGACGCCCGCCGGCTCCCCGCCGACCAGGACGGGATGGCCGACGCCCTCGACGACAGCACGGTGTTCGGGCGGGTCACCCCGCAGCAGAAGCGGACCATGGTGGGGGCGCTGCAGTCCCGGGGGCACACGGTCGCGATGACGGGTGACGGGGTGAACGACGTCCTCGCCCTGAAGGACGCCGACATCGGAGTGGCGATGGGCTCGGGCTCGGAGGCGACCCGGGCGGTAGCGCAGATCGTGCTGCTGAACAACAGCTTCGCCACCCTGCCGTCGGTGGTGGCCGAGGGCCGCCGCGTGATCGGCAACATCACGCGCGTGGCGACCCTGTTCCTGGTCAAGACGGTCTACTCGGTGCTGCTGGCCGTCCTGGTGGTCTGCTCACAGGTCGAGTACCCGTTCCTGCCGCGCCACCTGACCCTGCTCTCCACACTCACCATCGGCGTCCCGGCGTTCTTCCTCGCGCTCGCGCCCAACAAGGAGCGGGCGAGGCCGAACTTCGTCCGGCGGGTCATGCGGTACTCGATCCCGGGCGGAGTGGTGGCCGCGCTGGCGACGTTCGCGACGTACCTCATCGCCCGGGAGCACTACACGGGCGCGGGTGCGCTGGACGCGGAGACCAGCGCCGCGACGCTGACCCTCTTCCTGATCTCGATGTGGGTCCTGGCGATCATCGCCCGCCCCTACACCTGGTGGCGCGTCGCCCTGGTGGCGTCGATGGCCGGGGCGTTCCTGCTGGTCCTGGTGGTGCCATGGCTCCAGCACTTCTTCGCGCTGAAGCTGGTCGGCATGACCATGCCCTGGATCGCGGTCGGCATCGCGGTGGTGGCGGCGGCCACCCTGGAACTCACGTGGAGATGGGTGGACCGCCGCGTTCCCGCGTAGCGCTCGGCTTCGGCCGTGAGACCGCCGCCGGATGGTCGTCTGCGGGACCGTTGTGGCTGGTCGCGCAGTTCCCCGCGCCCCTTTCGGGGCGCGTTCCTACTTGACGTCGACGAAGTCGCCCGTGGCGTTGACCGCCGGGGTGGTCGTCGTGCCCGCGAAGGAGTAGCGGAAGTAGCCGTCGGTCGACGCCTTGACCGTGGTCTTCAGCTCACCCGTGGAGTTCGACTTGATGGTCTTCACCGTGGTGTAGGTGTTGGAGTTCTTCTTACGGAACTGCAGCTTCACCGACTGGTTGGTGTAGCCGTGGTACTTGTTGTCGTCCCAGTTGGCGCGGGACAGCTTGCCGGTGACGGTGATGGTCTTGCCCTTCTTCACCGGCTCGGGCGAGGCGTTGACCGTCAGCTTGGAGAAGCGCTGGAGCTTGAAGGAGTTGGTCGGGTCCGTCACCGCGACACCGACCTTGTCCAGGTTCGGCTCGTCCGGGTTCTCGCCGTTGAAGGCGACCGCGAAGCCCGCGGCCTTCCAGGAGCCGGCGTCCTCGTTCAGCAGCGCGAACGGGTCGATCTCGACGGTGGTCTTGCAGTTGGCGACGGTCGCGGAGGAGTCCGTGCAGCTCGCGTCGTTGCTGTCGAAGAAGAAGGCGGAGTCCTCGAAGGAGGCGCCGCGGTACAGCTCGATGCCCGCGAAGAAGTCGTCCGCGTGGATGTCGACGTCCGCGCCGTGCGTCAGCTTGAAGGAGACGGGCACCTTCACCAGGTTGGTGGTGCCGGCGGAGATGTTCTTGCCGTTGTTGACCTTGACCGAGGAGAAGGTCGCGTTCAGGGCGTACGGCTCGCCGTCCACGGCGCCGACGAAGGCCGACCGGCCGGAGCCGGCGTGAACGACCTCGCTGGCGGCGGCGATGTCCGCGGGAACCTTCGGCTCGGCGGCCTGCGCGGCCGGCACGGCGAAGGCGGAAAGGGCCAGGGCGCCGGTGACGGCGGCCACGGTGGCTCGGATACGCATGCGTTCTCCAGGTGGAGAGGGACCCCGGCGCTCGTCGTCGGCTCCTGGGGCCCAAGTGATCATGGAGTCTGTTGACTCACGTGATCAGATGCGCGACGGATGCGCATGGTTGTACAAGAAGTGAAAGCTCTGTGCGAAGATTTTCACCGTCGCTCGAACGGCTCCGTTCACCAGGTCAGGGACGGGCCATCCTGACCTCGACCTGAGACCGGAGATCGCGGATTGAGTTACCCGTTCGAGTTCGGCGAGAAGACACTTTGGGACGCGGGCTACCACAGCGGACAGCTGTACGCCTCCCTCGCCCAGGGAGCGGCCGGTTTCCTCGATGTGCCGTCCGGGCTGACGCACACGCCACAGGGTGGATGTGCGGTGGATCGCGATGCGTTCCAAGCGTTTGTCCAGCGGCTGTACGACCGGTGCGCATCCACCACCAGCAAGGTGTGGTGGGACCTGGCACGCGGGCTGCTCGTCACCTCGCTCGTGCTGCTCGACCGCTCGGGCGGCGCCATCGTCCTGCGGCCCGAGGACGCGTCGACCCTCGATGAGGAGAAGACGGCCCTGGCCCGAAACATGGCGTCGTAGCGGAGCGCTCCCTATCGGACGGACGGGGCAGTGAACGACAGAGAGCTGATCGGGCAGATCCGCGCCAGGCCGGGACTCTACGGCCTCATCGGCGCGTACTACCCGACGGTCACATTCCTGGACGGATACGATCTCGGCCGTTCGGGCGCGCTGTTGCAGGGGTTCACCGAGTGGCTCGTCGCACGCAGGGGCGAGCAGACCAGTCTCGACTGGCAGGCCCTCGTCCTTGAGGAAGCGTTCCCGGATGCCGGTATTCGGAACTGGACGGCCCTGGCCCAGGACCAGCAACAACCCGCCGTGGATCATTTGTTCAGCCTCCTGCTCGCCTTTCTGGCCGAGCGGGACGCCGACTAGGCGACACAGGACGGCCGCCCTCGGTGAACTCCCGAGGGCGGCCGTTCGTCCACAGTCGACCTCAGTCGAACCACCGGTCCCGTGCCAGTTCCTCCGTCCGGGACGGGTCCTCCAGCAGTGCTGCCACCTCGAACCGTCGCGGCCACTGTCCGGCCGCCCAGGCCAGGCCCGCCGCGACGCCCTCCAGGGTGGCGGCGTGCAGGACGCCGTCGTCGGTGAGCCGCCAGTCGATCTCCACGCCGTCGACGACGAGTTCCTCGTGTTCGACGTAGGAGGCCGGGGTCAGCCGGCCGAGCAGTACGCGCACCGGCTCCGGTACGTCGTGCTCGGCGCCTTCGGACCCGACCTCCCCGGTGACAGACTCGCTGAGGCGCCGCACCTGGAACAGCTCGGCCAGCTCGGCGGCCCGGGCGGGGCGGACCGGCAGCAGGGGGACGCCCGAGGTGAAGGGGAGGAGGTCGGGCGAGTCGACGACCACGGCGTCGGCCGCGTCCACGACCTCCACCCGGCCGTCGACGACCGCGCGCAGCTCGTCCGGCAGGGTGACCTGCTCCGGGTCCAGCTCGGCCAGCGCGCTGTAGAGGGCGTGCAGCTGGGCGTCCGCCACCTCGCGCTCGGGCTCGGCGAGCCGGTCGAGCAGCTCGGCGGCCCCGCCGGGCTCGTCCAGCAGCGCGGCCACGGACGTCCGTACGCCCAGCGCCCGCAGTACCTGTTCGTCCTCGAAGCCGGTGGCGTCGGCCTCGTCGTAGAGCCCGCGCAGGAGCGGGTCGCCACCGGCGGCGCGCAGGCCGGCCGGGCGGCGGCCGTCGAGCACCGGGTTCCCGCGCAGCCACCACGCCGCGTACGGCCGTACGGCCTCGTGCGTCCCGTCGTGCAGCAGGATCCGCACGGGCTGGACGACGGCGTCCCGGTAGGGCGGCTGCGACAGCAGGGTCAGGGCCTGGGCCCACTTGTCCTCGTCGACCAGGTCCAGGTCCCGTACGGCGATGATCTCCGTCGCGACCGGCGGGACCGGGCTGTCGGGGAAGCGGTCGAGGATGTCCTCGCACCACACGTCGACGGCGTCCAGCAGGCCCGCGTCGTCGGGCTCGGCGAAGTCGCCCTCGCGGGGCTCGAGTTCGTCAGGGTCGAGGACGACGTCGGTGGCGCGGACGAGCGCGAAGTTCACCAGGACCCCGCAGGCGGCGAGCGGCTGCTCGCCCCACCTGTCGGCCAGTTCGGCGTCCACGGCGGCGAGTTCGCCCTCGCGCATCACCTGGGCGAAGGGGCCGCCGGGGAAGACGAGTTCGCAGGCGGGGGCCGGTTCGCCGTCCTCGTCGGGCAGGGCGAGGGCGCCGAGCCAGGGCTCGTCACCGGGCTCCAGGCCCGCGTCCCGCACCAGCGCGAGCACGGTGTCGGCCAGTTCGTCGGCGTCGAGGGTGTCCTCTTCCCAGTTCACCCCGCCCTCGTCGTCCAGGGACGCGGCGACGGCGGCCCTCACCTGCGGGGTGGTGAGCACGGCACGCGGGGTCGCGGGCAGGGCGCCGAGCTTCTCCAGGAGCGGGTGGGCGGCGTCCGGGTGGGCGACCTTCAGGCCGAGCCGGGCCAGCACCTCGGGGTCGGTACGGGAGGCCTGCGCGCTCGGCAGGAGCACCTGCCGGGGTCCGATCGTCGTACGGCCGTCCGCAAGTGGCACGGGGAGGCCCGACAGCCGGTCGGGGTCCACGCCGGTGAGGCTGTCGTAGAGCCGCCGCCACCAGCCCGGGTCCTTCTCCAGACCGGCCAGCCGGTCGATCGCGTCGGTCAGCGGGACGCAGGCGACGTCCAGGATCCGCAGCTCCGCGCGCCGCTCAAGGCCGCCGGGCAGCAGGGTGGGCAGCACCTCGGCGAGGACCCGCACGGTGTCCGCGCCCGCGCCCTCGACGATCTCGGCGTCACGGGGCCGCAGGGACTCGGGCAGGTCGTCGTCGACGTCGTCGGACTCACGGGGCTCGGCGGCGGGTGGGAGAAACGACGTCCGCGGCAGCCGGTCCAGGATCGCCTGGCGCAGGGCGCCGTCCAGCTCGCCCTTGCCGAGCGGGCCGGGCACGAGGCCGATGATCCCGGCGGTCACCGGCCGCCAGTCGCCGAGGAGTTCGGCGTACGCGTCGGCCGCGCGCTGGACGAGGAAGTCGGTCAGCGGTCCCGGGGCGGCGTGCCGGCGGGTCGAGTCCAGCGGGAACGAGGCGATGAGCAGGGCCGGCACGCCGAGCTGCTCGTCGCTGGGCGTGGGCGCGTGCAGGACCGGGCTGGTGCGGGGCCGGGCGGGGCTGCCGTCGCTGTCGACGGGCACGGCCCAGGTGACGGACCACCGCGGCCGCAGCCGCTCCTCGACGGGCCGGTCGGCGAGCAGGTCGGGGGTGAGCGGGCCGTGCGCGACGGCGGTGCGCCAGTGGGTGACGCCGCCCTCGGAGTCGTCGACGACGGTGAAGGCCCCGTCGGTACGGCGGGTGAGGGTCCTGGGGCTCTCCCCGTTGACCTCCACGACGACCTCTTCGAGGCCGGGGAGGGCGAGCAGCAGCGCGTCGTCGACGGCGTGCAGCAGCCGCTCGGCGAGGTCGGCGGCGGGATCGTCGCGCAGGGGCAGGATGACGGCGGTGTCGTACGGGTCGGGGGCGGTGCCCTCGGCGGCGAACGGCAGCCGCAGCAGCGGTACGTGCCCGTCGCGCCGCCGGACCTCGTCCCCGAGCCCGGGGCTGTGCCGGGCGGTCTCGGCGGCCAGGCCCCGGGCCTCGGCGAGGGACCAGCGCACCCCACCGTGCCGGCCGACTACGGCGGGCTCGTCGGTGACGGACAGGACGGCGGCGAAGCCGACACCGAAGCGCCCGACGGCCTGTTCCTGGCTCTCCCGCTTCGCCGACGCCCGCAGCGTGGACAGCGACTCCACACCGGCCGCGTCCAGGGGTGCCCCGGTGTTGGCGGCGACGAGAACGCCGTCCCGCAGGGTGAGCCGCAGCCGTCCCGGCACCCCGGCCCGGGCCGCGGCGTCGGCGGCGTTCTGGGCGAGCTCGACGACGAGCCGGTCCCGGTAGCCGCCGAGGACCAGGTCCTCCTCGGCGTTGGCGTCCTCACGGAACCGGGCGGGGCTGGTGGCCCAGGCGTCGAGGACACCGCGTCGCAGACGCGCGGTACCGAACGGATCGGCCCCCTCGGCGGCGGGCCGCACGAACTTGCTGCTCACGTTCCGTACCTTCTCCTCGTCGACGTGAGGACGAAGGTACCGCCTGTGGAGCGGGGGGTGCGTGCCCGCCCGGCGCTACCGGCTCCGGGACCAGGCCGCTACGAGTGGCCCAGTTCCTCCGCGCTCTCGTCCGCCGTCGCCGCGACCGAGCCCGAGTCCGGCGCCGGGCGCAGCGGGAACGGGTCGACCCGGGTCTCGTCGATGACCGGGGAGGGCGGCTGCGGGGGGCGGGGCATGACAGCGGCCTCGGAGTGGCCGCCGCAGCCGTAGGTGAGGGAGACGAGGCGGCCATCGGCCGGGGAGAACTCGTTGGCGCAGACGCCGAAGGCCTGGCCGAGGGAGCCGCCGATGGGGGCGAGGAAGCCGCAGGTGACGCAGGCCGCCGGGGCCGACTGGGCCATGGGCGTCTTGGGGCCGAACGCCTCCTCCCAGCGGTCGGCCGCGGTGTACAGGCCGTAGCGGGACAGGACGCGGGCCCGGCGCATGCCGAGCTCCTCCGCCACTCCGGTGATGGAGCCGCGGGTCGGGGTGACCGGGAGGAAGCCGGAGGGGGGTCCCGCGGTGACGTCCGCGTCCTCGGCCTCCACCAGGTCGGCCATCTCGTGCGACACGGGGGAATTCGGTGCCGGCTCGTCCTCGCCCGAGTAGCCGGGCTCCAGACGCAGGTCCTCGGCGTCCGTGGGAAGCAGATCGCCCGGCCCCATGTCGCCGGGGCGCAGCCGCTCGCTCCACGGCACCCACTCGGGCGCGAGCACCGCGTCCGGGCCGGGCAGCAGCGCCGCCTCGTCCACCGTGACGATCTTCGCCCGGGACGCCCGGGCCACGGTCACGGCCCAGCGCCAGCCCCGGTACCCCAGCTCCCGGCACTCGAAGAAGTGCGTGACAACGCGGTCCCCCTCGGAGACCGTCCCCACGTGCTCGCCGACGATCCCTGGCGCCGCGGCCTCCTCGGCTGCGGCGCGCGCGAGGTCGACGGCCTCGGCGCACAGACGGTCAGGGGTGCGGCTTCGCGTTGTCGCTGCGCTCACAGGTATCGCTTCTCTCCATACGCCGTCTCACGAGTGCGCCACTCCCGGCGCGGGGGCGGACGGAGCGGACCAGGGGACCGCGTCGACATCCTTCATCCATTTTGCGGGATGGCTGAGATACGCACGCTACCCTTCCGCCCCTCTTCACGTACACCGACGGTCCCATGACCCGACGACCGGGCAGTCATCCGACAGTCACCCCACAGGCCCTATACAAGCGGTAATGGCACTACCCACAGCCTTCTCGGGGCACTATGACGTCGTGGCAGCCGCGAAGACGCCCGTCAAGGGAAGCAGCCGACTGAGCGGACCGGGCCGTATGCGCGGCTCCCTCCGCGCGGTCGGCCGTGCCCTGCACTTCCCGGTGACCGGAACCGCCCGCGGCATCCGCAAGGCCACCCACGCGCACGGCGCCGGCGAGTCCGGCCTCGGCAAGCTGATCGAGCTGCACGGCGTGAACGGCGCCGGCGATGTCATGGTCACCGTCGCCCTCGCCTCGACCGTCTTCTTCTCCGTCCCCACCGACGAGGCCCGCGGCCGCGTCGCCCTGTACCTCGCCATCACCATGGCGCCCTTCACGCTGCTCGCACCGGTGATCGGCCCCCTCCTCGACCGCATCCCGCACGGCCGCCGGGCGGCCATGGCCGGCGCGATGCTGGCCCGGGCGCTGCTCGCGATCGTCCTGTCCGGGGCCGTCGTCACCGGCGGTATCGAGCTGTACCCGGCCGCGCTCGGCGTCCTGGTCTCGTCGAAGGCGTACGGGGTGGTCAGAAGCGCCGTCGTGCCCCGGCTGCTGCCACCTCGTTTCTCCCTGGTGAAGGCCAACTCGCGCGTCACCCTCGGCGGGCTCCTCGCCACCGGCATCGCCGCCCCGATCGGCGCCGGGCTCCAGCAGATCGGGCCGCGCTGGCCGCTCTACGGCGCCTTCGTGCTCTTCGTGGCGGGGACGATCCTGTCGTTCACTCTGCCGCCCAAGGTCGACTCCGCCAAGGGCGAGGACACCGCGCTGCTGGCCGCGGACGAACAGCATCTGCACGGCCCGCACCGTCGGCCCGTCAAGCGCCCCGGGCTGCGCACGGTCGGCCCGGCCGTCACCCACGCCCTGGCCGCCAACGCCTCCATCCGCTGCCTCACCGGCTTCCTGATCTTCTTCCTGGCCTTCCTGCTCCGCGAGCACCCGGTCTCGGGCCAGAGCGCCGCCGTGTCCCTGGGGATCGTCGGCGTCTCGGCGGGCGTGGGCAACGCGCTCGGCACGGCGGTCGGGGCATGGCTGCGCTCCCGGGCACCGGAGATCATCATCGTGACGGTGGTGGCGTGTGTGGTGGGCGTGGCGGTACTGGCCTCGGTGTTCTTCAGCGCGGTCCTGGTGGCCTGCCTGGCGGCGATGGCGGGCTTCGCGCAGGCCCTGGCCAAGCTGTCCCTGGACGCGCTGATCCAGCGGGACGTGCCCGAACTGGTCCGCACCTCGGCCTTCGCCCGGTCCGAGACCCTGCTGCAGATGTCCTGGGTGCTCGGCGGGGCGGTCGGCATCGTGCTGCCGCTCAACGGCCCGGTCGGGCTGGCGGTGGGCGCGGCGATCATCGGCACGGGGTGGCTGACGACCGTACGGGGGCTGATCGCCTCGGCCCGGCGCGGCGGTGCGACGCGGGCGCGCGTGGCGTAGCCGTGGGGCACGCCGTACCCCGCGTGGGCACTCCCGGTCGTGTGCCCGATAACCTTCGCCCATGAACACGTTGCAATCCGTAGTGCGACGCCGCCGCGCCGTCGCTGTCGCCGGTGTCGTATCCGCCGGACTGCTCGTCCTGTCGGCCTGTGACAAGCCGACGCCGATGGCCACGGTCACCGTGGGCAGCGACTCGGTGAACTCCGAGGCCACCTGTGGCGGCGAGGGCGACGCCCTGAAGCCCGCCGACCTCACGCAGTGCCTGAAGGACAAGGGCATCAAGTCCATCTCGGTCGACCCGGACGAGACCGTGCGCTTCGGCGTCGACCCGGAGATCGCCGACAAGGGCTGGACGATCCTGATGAACGGTCAGCCGCTGACCGACAACAGCACGAAGACGTACCGCACCATCCCGGGCAGCGTGTTCTTCAACGCCCAGTACGGCGCGCAGGGCGACTCGACGCTGGTGTCCATCAAGGAGGGCGAGAAGGACACGTCCGGCCTGTGGAACTTCAAGCTGGAGAAGGACGCGTAATCGCTGCCGCTGGGCTTGGCAGGGTGCTGATCGCCACCGCTGTTCCTGTGGAGAGGGACGCGGTGGCCCGGGCCTTTGGTGGGTATTCGCCGGCGTCCGATAGCGAGGCGCTCGGCGCCGCGGGCCGTGCCCACCCGTTCCGCCCCAGCGGAACGACTGCCCACGGCAGCGGCAGCGGCACGATCGTGCGCGGCTGTATCGACGTGATCGACGTCGGTGTCGGGCCCGCTCTCGCCGCCGCGTCCGTCGCCTCCGCTCTCACCGCCGCCTCCCTCCGGGGCACGCCGTACGACCTCGTCGTCTCCGCCGGGATCGGTGGCGGCTTCCAGCCGGAGGCGCCCGTGGGGGCGCTCGTCGTCGCCGACGAGATCGTCGCGGCCGATCTGGGGGCCGAGACGCCCGACGGGTTCGTGCCGGTCACCGAGCTCGGGTTCGGGACCGTACGTCACCTGCCGCCCGGGGAACTCGTACGGCGGGTCGCCGACGCCGCCGGGGCGCGTACCGGGGCCGTGCTCACCGTGTCCACCGTGACCGGGACGGCCGCCAGGGCCACCGCGCTGCGCGAGCGGCACCCCACCGCTCTCGCCGAGGCCATGGAGGGCTTCGGTGTCGCCGAGGCCGCAGGGGCGCACGGGGTGCCCGTGCTGGAGATCCGGGCGGTCTCCAATCCCGTCGGGCCGCGTGACCGTGCCGCCTGGCGCATCCCCGACGCGCTGGCCGCGCTGACCGAGGGTTTCGGGAAGCTCGTGCCCGTACTGGAGAGTTGGAACCGGCATGACCAGTGACCAGTTGCAGATCGCGTACTCCCCCTGCCCGAACGACACCTTCGTCTTCGACGCCCTGGCCCACGGCCGCGTCCCCGGCGCCCCCGCCCTCGACGTGACCTTCGCCGACATCGACGTCACCAACGGCATGGCCGAGCGCGGCGAGTTCGACGTACTGAAGGTGTCGTACGCGGTGCTGCCGTACGTCCTCGACGAGTACGCGCTGCTGCCCTGCGGCGGCGCCCTGGGGCGGGGCTGCGGGCCGCTGGTGCTGACGCGGGAGGCGGACGTCGACCTCACCGGGCGTACCGTCGCCGTGCCCAGTGAGAAGTCCACCGCGTATCTGCTGTTCCGGCTGTGGGCCGCCGACACCCTGGCCGACGGGGTCGGCGAGATCGTCGTCATGCCGTTCCACGAGATCATGCCGGCCGTGCGGGACGGGAAGGTCGACGCGGGACTCGTGATCCACGAGGCGCGCTTCACCTACGCCGGCTACGGCCTGCACAAGCTCGCCGACATGGGCGAGCACTGGGAGCACACCACCGGGCTGCCGATCCCGCTGGGCGCGATCATCGCCAAGCGGTCGCTGGGCGAGCAGAAGCTGCGGCTGCTCGCCGACTCCATCCGGACATCCGTGCGCGCCGCCTGGGACGACCCCGAGGTGTCCCGGCCGTACGTCATGGAGCACGCCCAGGAGATGGACCCGGCCGTCGCCGACCAGCACATCGGGCTGTACGTCAACGAGTTCACGGCCGGCCTCGGCGAGGACGGCTACGCCGCCGTACGCGGACTGCTGACACGCGCGGCGGCCGAGGGACTGGTACCGCCCCTCGGCCCGAACGCGCTGCGCTTTCCCTGAGGACCCCCGAGAGTCTCAGACGTCCAGCTGGTCGGCGACCGCCCGCAGCAGTCCGGCGATCTTCTTGCCGGAGGTCCGCTCGGGATAGCGGCCCCGCTCCAGCATCGGGGTGATGTTCTCCAGCAGGGTCGTGAGGTCCTGGACGATCGAGGCGAGTTCGTCCGGCTTCTTGCGCGTCGCGGCGGCGACCGAGGGGGTCGGGTCCAGAATCGTCAGGGACAGTGCCTGGTCGCCGCGCTGCCCGGCGACCACGCCGAACTCCACTCGCTGACCGGGCTTGAGCGTCTCGACTCCGGCGGGGAGGACCGAGGAATGGACGAAGACGTCACCGCCGTCGTCGCGGGAGAGAAAGCCGAAGCCCTTCTCGCTGTTGAACCACTTGACCTTGCCGGTAGGCACGTCTGTCCTCGTCCTCGTACTCGTCGGAAAACTGCTTCTGGAAACGGCTCTTGATAGCACTCGGGCGGGCCGCACGGACCCGCCGGTACCAAGGCTAATGCTCTTCAGGCCGGTGACAAGACGTCACCGGCTTGTTCCTTCGGGCTGGGAACTACCCTGGTCCGGTGCCTGACAAAACCCAAACGAATTCCGCCGCGCCCGGTGACCGTCTGGTCCGTGCCGGTGCCATCGTCTTCTTCATCGGTGCCGTGGCCACACTGGTCACGGTCGCCCCGCTGTTCCTCGGGACGACGCCCTTTCCGACGTACATGTTCGGATTGAGCATGCTCATGGCGGTCGGATTCCTGATGGCCGGCGCGGGAGTACTGCGTTCCGTGGCGGCCGGCCGGCGTCAGGCGCGTGCGGGGCGGTAGTCCGAAAGCCACCCGGGGAATTCGGTCAGGTCCCCGAGGACGACGTCCGCGCCCGCCGCGCGCAGTTCCTCCGGGGAGCAGGGGCCGGTGGCCACCGCGACGGACAGCGAGCCGGCCGTCCGGGCGCCGCGCACGTCTCCGACGTGGTCGCCGACATAGACGCCCGCGTCGTGCTCGCGCAGTGCCTCCGCCTTCTGTTCGGCCCACAGATCGCCGATCACCGCGTCGGGCTCGATGCCGAGGTGGGCGAGGTGCAGCTTGGCGTTGGGCTCGTACTTGGCGGTGACCACTATCGCGCGGCCGCCGGCCTCCCGTACGGCCGTGATGGCCTCACCGGCGCCGGTCATCGCCGGGGTCGCGGCGATGGCGATCGACGGGTACATCTCCCGGTACAGATCGGCCATGTCCGCGACCTCCTCGGCCGGGAACCAGTTGACCAGCTCCTCGGCCAGCGGCGGCCCGAGCCGGGTGACCGCCAGATCGGCGTCGATGTACGTACCCGTCCGCTCGGACAGCGCCAGGTAGCAGGCGCGGATGCCGGGACGGGAGTCGATGAGGGTCATGTCCAGGTCGAAACCGACGGTGAGTGCCATATGGGCCATTGTGCCCAGGGCGGGTGACGGGCAGACGTCCCCGGGGTGCCGGTTACTTCTGACGCTGGGAGCGCCAGACCAGGAAGAGCGCCGACGCCACCGCCGCGCCCCGGACCACCCAGGGCCAGGTCTCGGAGACGGCGTCGTTCATGTGCCCCTCGGCGATCGGTGTGCCCCAGCGGCCGTTCATCCTGCCCCAGAGCCACACCAGACCCGACGTGAGAGCGAGCCCGGGCAGGACCATGACCGCCCACTTCGTCTCCGCCTGGGTCAGACGGCGCGAGGCGTACGCGATGAGCCAGCCGAGGAGCAGCACGAACCAGTTGCCGAGCACCGCGCCCGCGACGAGCAGGGCAGCGGCGGCGAGGAGCAGCGGGTTGCTCCAGCTGCCGCCCGGCAGCCGGGGGAGGCGGCGACGGGCGCCGGTCCCGGCCGCTTCCTCGACGGCCTCGACGGCAGGCTCGGCCTCCTCGGCCGCCCGCTTCTCCGGCTCCGGCTTCCTCGGCTGCGGCGGCTTCAGCAGGTCCGGCAGTTCCACGCCGCCCACGAAGCCGGGCACCTCCTCGCCCACGCCGAACGGGCTGCTGTCCACCCGCCACCAGTCGGGCTGGACGACGCTGTCCCCGAGCTCGTGCCCGGCGGCCAGGTGCGGCGGGGCCGGGCCCTCGGCGGGCGCCGGGTGCGGCTCGTCGGCGGGCCGGGCCGGGCGGGGCCGCGGGACGACGCGCCGCAGCACCCCCTTCGCCCGCTCCTCCGGCTCGGCGTCGCGCTGCACGGGGACGGAAGGGGGAGCGGGGGCGGCGCTCCGCTGCGCGCCGCCGGTGCCCTCCGCTGCCGCCGCCACGACCTCGTCGGGGCTGCCCAGGCGGGTCAGGATGCGGCGGACGGCGGCGGGTGAGTCGACGGTGGATTTCGCGCGGCTCCGGTCGATCTCGCCCCGCAGGTCCGCGACCAGGCGCATCCGGGTGGCCGAGGACAACTGCCGCTGCTGGGCCACGTCGCCGACACGGCTCAGATACTCGTAAACGACCTGGTCGCTCTCAATCCCCACGAAGTCCCCTCCGGGGCGGGTGCGTTGGCTGACGCCGTCGGACGACGGTATCGCGAGGACCGGCGGGTCGGCCAAACGCCACTGGCCTCCCCGACCCGGCCCGTCCGGCGTTCGAGGACGAGGCCGTCCAGGCCGAAGGGGGGGGCTGGGGGCGCAGCCCCCCAGGAGCGGCCGCGCACCCGACTGCCCGCAGCCGACGACGACCACCCGCTACCGTGGACCGGATGAGCACCGAGGACAGGTCCCCGGCCCCCCGCTCCCTCGCCGAAGCGCTCCGCGCGCGGGGCGATGCCGCGCTGGGCGCGCTGCTGCGCGGCCGCCCGGATCTCATCACGCCCGTGCCGACCGACATCACGCAGCTCGCGACCCGGGCCGGCACCCGTGCCTCGGTCGTGCGCGCCCTGGAGCGGCTGGACCGGTTCGCGCTGCAGACGGCGGAGGCGCTGGCCGTGGCGGCGGACCCGGCGACCTACGACGAACTGCTCGGGCTCACCGCCGGGGACGACGGCGACCCGGCCGTCGTCGCCGCCCTGCCGCACGCCGTGGACATCCTGCGCGAGCAGGCCCTGGTCTGGGGCGGCGACGACCGGCTGCGGCTGGTCCGTACGGCACGTGAGCTGCTGGCACCCGCGCCGCAGCACCCCTCGCCGACCGGTCTCGGCCCGACCGTCCAGGAGGCCACCGCCGGGATGTCCCCGGGGCGGATCCAGGAGATCGTCATGGCCGCCGGGCTGGCCTCGACCCATGACTCGGTCTCCGCTGTGACCGCCCTCACCGGCCTGTTCACGGACCGGGCCCGGATGACCGCGCTGCTCGCCGACGCCCCGGCCGACTCGCTGGACGTGCTCGAACGCCTGGTGTGGGGGCCGCCGTACGGGCAGGTCACCCCGGACCCGGCGGCGCGGCTGCGCTGGCTGCTGGACCGGGGGCTGCTGCTGCCGACGGCGCCGGGGACGGTCGTCCTGCCGCGCGAGGTCGCCCTGCATCTGCGGCGGGGTCTTGCGCACCGGACGCCGGAGCCGGTGCCGCCGGTGGTCGAGGCCGCCGCCGTGCACCGTCCACAGGTTGTGGACAGTACGGCGGCCGGGCAGGCGTACACCGCGCTGGCGACCGTCGAGGAGCTGCTGAAGGACTGGGACGAGGGCGGGCCCGCGGTGCTGCGGGCCGGCGGGCTGAGCGTGCGGGACCTGAAGCGGACCGCCGTCGCCCTCGACGCGCCCGAGCCGGTCGCCGCGTTCTGGGTGGAACTGGCCTACGCGGCGGGCCTGATCGCCTCGGACGGTGAGGCCGACGAGCGGTACGCGGCGACCCCGGCCTACGACGAGTGGCTGGAGGCGCCCGCCGCCGAGCGCTGGTCGCGGCTGGCCACGGCATGGCTCGCGGCGACCCGGACGGCCGGTCTGGTGGGCGGGCGGGACGCGAAGGACCGTACGTTGTCGGCGCTCGGGCCGGGCCTGGACCGTTCGGCGGCGCCCGAGGTACGGCACCGGGTGCTGGCGCTGCTGGCCGGGCTGCCGGAGGGGGCCGCGCCGGACGCCGAGTCGGTGCTCGCCCGGCTGCGCTGGGAGCGCCCCCTGCGCGGCGCCCGGCTCGAGGACGACCCGCGTGCGCGCCTCGCCCGGTGGGCGCTGTCCGAGGCGGAGCTGCTGGGCGTCACCGGCCGGGGCGCGCTGTCGGGGCATGGCCGGGCCCTGCTGGGGCCTGCGGCGGCCGTGAAGCACCCCGAGGCGGAGCCCTCCGGATCGGCGGGTCCGTCAGCGGGGCTTTCGGCGGGTCCGGGAGACAAGCTCCCCGTCCACCATCACCACCATCGCCCCGTCCCGGTCGCGCCCCTCTCCCCCGCCGAACAGGCCGTCGCCTCCGCCGCCGCGGCCCGGCTCCTGACGCCCCAGCTGCCCGAGCCGCTGGACCACGTGCTGCTCCAGGCCGACCTGACGGCGGTGGCGCCCGGGCCCCTGCGGCGCCCGCTCGCCGACATGCTCGGGGTGCTGGCGGACGTCGAGTCCAAGGGCGGAGCCACCGTCTACCGGTTCACGCCCGGGTCGGTGCGGCGCGCGCTCGACGCCGGGCAGGCCGCCTCCGACCTGCACGCCTTCCTCACCGCCCACTCCCGTACGCCGGTGCCGCAGCCGCTCGCCTACCTGATCGACGACGTGGCCCGGCGGCACGGCCAGCTGCGGGTCGGCGCGGCCTCGGCGTATGTGCGCTGCGACGACGACGCGGTGCTCAACGAGATCCTCGCCGACAAGCGGGCCGCGGGGCTGGGCCTGCGCCGGCTCGCCCCGACCGTGCTGGCCGCGCAGGCCGACCCCGCGGGGCTCCTCGAAGGGCTGCGGTCGATGGGGTTCGCGCCGGCCGCCGAGTCCGCCGAGGGCGATGTGCTGATCACCCGCGCCCTCGCCCACCGCACCCCGCCCCGTACGGCGCCCGAGCCGGTGCCGGACGGCCCGCCGGTGCCCGACGACGTCCTCCTCGCGGCGGCGCTGCGCGCCATCCGGGCCGGCGACCTGGCCTCCACCGCCCCGCGCAAGCCCGGCGCCGCTCCGGCGGTCAACGGCGAGCTGCCCCGCACCGGTTCCGCCGAGACCCTCGCCACCATGCAGGCCGCCGTCCTGACCGGCGAGGCCCTGTGGATCGGCTACGTCAACGCCGAGGGCACCGCCAGCCAGCGGGTCATCGCGCCCGTCCGCGTCGAGGGCGGCTTCGTCACGGCGTACGACCACACGGCGGACGAGGTCCGTACGTATCCGCTGCACCGGATCACCGGGGTCGCGGAGCTGGCGGACGACTCCGGCTGACCCCTCCTGGGCGGGGTCGTTTCTCACCCGTTCGGGTGCACGCCGCCGTTCATGCACGCCACGCCGGGGATGTCCCACCCATGGGCGACCTTGCCGGGCGTGCCGCATCACGCGCTGTGCCCGGGGGCAGCCACCGGGTGTTCCTGTGAGCACTGCCGAAAGGAAGTCCCAGCATGCGCGCTGTACGTCGAGTCACCGCCGTCCTGGCCACCGCCGTCCTGATGATGTTCGGTGGTCTCGCCACCCCGGCCGCGGCGGTCGGCATCGATGTCGCCGGCCTTGTCCTCGAGACGCCGCAGATCTGATCCGCCTCCGCGCACCTGCCGGGGCCGGCCCCGCGTTCCGGGCCGGCCCGCGGTGCTGTGTCCCTCACCGCTCAGCCCGTGAAAGGCCCTGCCGCCATGCGTGAAAAGCTTCCCGCCGTCGTACTCTCCGCCGCCGCCCTCGTGGCCGTGCTCGCGCCCTCGGCCGCGGCGGCACCGCCCGCGCTGCCGCTGCCGATCCCGGCGGCCCACGCCGAGTCCCTGGTGGGCGAGGGCGTCTCCGTCGAGGGCCCGCTGGTCAACACCATCAGTCTGTCCACGCTGCGGTAGCGCGGCGCGTCCGGTAACTGTCGCCCTCCAGCCGGACCACCTCGGCGTGATGGGCGAGGCGGTCCGCCATCGCGGGTGCGGAGGTACCGAAGACCTCGTCCCAGCGGCCGAGCGGGCGGTCGCTGGTCACGATCAGCGAGCCACGCTCGTAGCGGTGCGCGACCAGCCGGAAGAACAGGGCGGCGGTGGCCCCGTCGAAGGGCGTGTAGCCGATCTCGTCGACGATCAGGAGGGGGTGTTCGTCGAGGGCGGCCAGCTCCGCGTCGAGCCGGCCGGCGGCCCGGGCGTCGGACAGCCGCGCGGCCCACTCGGCGGCGGTCGCGAACAGCACCCGGTGCCCGGCCTGGCAGGCCCGCACGCCCAGGGCGACCGCCAGGTGCGTCTTGCCGGTGCCGGTCGGGCCGACGAAGACCACGTTGCGCCGGGCGGCGACGAAGTCCGCCTTGCCGAGCCGGGCCACGGTCTCCCGGTCGAAGCCCCGGGGGTGCTGCTGGTCGAAGTCCTCCAGCTGCTTGCGGGCCGGGAAGCCTGCCGCCCGGATCCGGGCCTCGGCGTCGGCGTCCTGTTCCGACACGGGGTCCGGCTCCGGCTGCCGGGGTGAGGGCAGCGTGACCGCCGGGGTCTCCTGGCCCGGCCGCGGCAGCACGGCCTGCGGGTGCCCGGCCGGCGCATGGTCGGTGTGTCCGCGGTCGGTGTGTCCGCGGTCGGTGTGTCCGCGGTCGCTCTGCGCGGCCATCGGGCCCGACATGTACGCGAGGATCGCCGCCGAGGCGATGAACGCCATGTGGATCACCGTCCCCCACAGCAGGGCGTGATGGGAGGTGTGGTGGACGTCCACGAACATCTGGAGCAGATGCACGGAGGAGATGCCCACGATCGCGGTGGCGAGCTTGACCTTCAGTACGTTGGAGTTGACGTGCGAGAGCCATTCCGGCTGGTCGCGGTGGCCCTGGAGGCCGATGCGCGAGACGAAGGTCTCGTAGCCGCCGACGATCACCATGATCAGCAAGTTGGCGATCATGACGACGTCGACGAGCTTGAGCACGGCGAGCATCACATATGTCTCAGTGGCGTGCCCGCTCACGCACATGAGGATTAAGGTCCAGAGTTCCTTGAAGAACTTGTAGACGTAGACGCCCTGGGCGGCCACCAGCCCGAAGTACAGCGGGGCCTGGAGCCAGCGGGTGGCGAACAGGGCGTATCCGAGCGTGGTCGTCGGCGTATTCTGCACGGTTCGCCATTCTTCGGGGCCACCGCGGAAAAACTGAATTCACACCACACGTTGGGATGAAAAGGCATTCTGTAGGACCGGCGTCGTTCCAGCAGCGCAGATCACACCCTCGGGGGGCGTCGATCAGGCACACTGGACGTTTGGCCGCAGAAAGGGTGCCGCGTGTGAATGGTCCGCTGATCGTCCAGTCCGACAAGACCCTGCTCCTGGAAGTCGACCACGAGCGGGCCGACGACTGCCGTCGTGTCATCGCCCCCTTCGCGGAGCTGGAGCGGGCGCCCGAGCACATCCACACCTACCGGGTGACCCCGCTGGGCCTGTGGAACGCGCGCGCGGCGGGCCATGACGCCGAGCAGGTCGTGGACGCGCTGGTGGAGTACAGCCGCTATCCGGTGCCGCACGCGCTGCTCGTCGACATCGCCGAGACGATGGACCGCTACGGCCGGCTCACCCTGTCCAAGCACCCGGCGCACGGCCTGGTCCTGACGACCACCGACCGGCCGGTGCTGGAGGAGATCCTGCGCTCGAAGCGGATCACGCCGCTGGTCGGCGCCCGGATCGACCCGGACACCGTCGCCGTGCACCCCTCCGAGCGCGGGCAGATCAAGCAGACCCTGCTGAAGCTGGGCTGGCCGGCCGAGGACCTCGCCGGGTACGTCGACGGCGAGGCGCACTCGATCGAGCTGGCCGAGGACGGCTGGGCGCTGCGGCCGTACCAGAAGCAGGCCGTCGAGAACTTCTGGCACGGCGGCTCCGGAGTCGTCGTCCTGCCCTGCGGCGCCGGGAAGACGCTGGTCGGGGCCGGGGCGATGGCGCAGGCGAAGTCCACGACGCTGATCCTCGTCACGAACACCGTCTCCGCGCGGCAGTGGAAGCACGAGCTGGTGAAGCGGACCTCCCTCACCGAGGAGGAGATCGGCGAGTACAGCGGGACGCGCAAGGAGATCCGGCCCGTCACGATCGCCACGTACCAGGTGCTGACGACCAAGCGGAAGGGCGTCTATCCGCACCTGGAGCTGTTCGACTCACGGGACTGGGGCCTGGTCGTCTACGACGAGGTCCATCTGCTGCCGGCGCCGGTCTTCAAGTTCACGGCGGATCTCCAGGCGCGGCGGCGGCTCGGCCTGACGGCCACCCTGGTCCGT
This sequence comes from Streptomyces sp. NPDC050546, assembly GCF_044457425.1. Classification (NCBI taxonomy): domain Bacteria; kingdom Bacillati; phylum Actinomycetota; class Actinomycetes; order Kitasatosporales; family Streptomycetaceae; genus Streptomyces; species Streptomyces sp. NPDC050546. The sequence continues at coordinate 73,914 of NZ_JBITGX010000003.1, read as the reverse complement.
GAGGACGGCCGCGAGTCGGACGTGTTCTCCCTGATCGGGCCCAAGCGGTTCGACGCGCCGTGGAAAGAGATCGAGGCGCAGGGCTATATCGCGCCCGCCGACTGCGTCGAGGTCCGGGTCAATCTGACGGACTCCGAGCGGCTCGCGTACGCCACGGCCGAGACGGAGGAGAAGTACCGCTTCTGCGCCACGACCGCGACCAAGCGGAAGGTCACGGAGGCGATCGTCCGCCGCTTCGCCGGGCAGCAGATCCTCGTGATCGGCCAGTACATCGACCAGCTCGACGAGCTGGGCGAACATCTCGGGGCGCCCGTGATCAAGGGCGAGACGTCGAACGCGCAGCGCGAGAAGCTCTTCGACGCCTTCCGCGAGGGCGAGATCAGCGTGCTGGTGGTCTCCAAGGTCGCGAACTTCTCGATCGACCTGCCGGAGGCGACGGTCGCGATCCAGGTGTCGGGCACCTTCGGCTCCCGCCAGGAGGAGGCCCAGCGTCTCGGCCGGGTGCTGCGCCCCAAGTCGGACGGCCACCAGGCCCACTTCTACTCCGTGGTCGCCCGGGACACCATCGACCAGGACTTCGCGGCCCACCGGCAGCGCTTCCTGGCGGAGCAGGGGTACGCGTACCGGATCGTGGACGCGGACGAGCTGCTCGCCGAGAGCTGAGAACGGCGGGTCCGCCGGCTCACTTGCGGCAGGTCCGTCGGCTCACTTGCGGCGGACCACGCCGACCTCCTCGCCGTACTGGCCGAGGACGATCACGTCGAAGGCGGCGCCCGCGAAGACCTTGACGGCGCGCAGGGCGTCGCCGAGGCGGTGGCGGTGGCTGCCGGTCACGGCGGTGGCACCCGGCGGCCGGCCCGGTGCGGGGGCAGGAGAGAGGGTTGCTGCGCTCATGTCTCCATGGTGCGGTTTCGCCCATAAGGCCCGCGTCGGTCTCGGGACCGAACCCGCGTACTCCGCTCGTACGCCTGCGGACCGACTCCTGCCCCTCAGGAAGGAGGGCCTCATCCCCTAGGGGATGAGGGAGAGGGGGGCGGAAAAAGCGTTGGCGGGCGTCTCCCCCGCTCCTCTAAGATCTCCGCTTCTTGCCCGCCTCCCTCACGGAGTGCCGTGGACCGGACGGAAACCGGTCCGCATCTCACCGCCATCTCTTCAGCAGGTCCTCCGGAGGCACCCCCTTGTCCACGCCCGTCGACGACCCGATCTCCCGTGAGCGCTCCCACCTCGCCTCGTCCCGTTCCGCCCTGCGTGCCATGCGCGAGGACGTCGAGGCCCTCGACATCACCGACGTCACCGCGAACTGGGTCAACGCCGAGGTGCTGGCCCGCCAGATCGAGGAGCGCGTCAAGGCCCTGGCCGACCTCAGCGACACCCCGCTGTTCTTCGGGCGGCTCGACTATCTGCACACCCCGGGCGCCGAGCAGGCCGAGGGCGCGGACGGAGAACGCTTCTACATCGGGCGGCGGCATGTGCACGACGCCGACGGCGACCCAATGGTGATCGACTGGCGCGCGCCGGTCTCGCAGCCGTTCTACCGGGCCACCAAGAAGGACCCGCAGGACATCGCGCTGCGCCGCCGCTTCGGGTACACCCGCGGCGACATCACGGCGTACGAGGACGAGCACCTCTCGGACCCGGCCGAGGCGGTGAAGACCAGCAGACTGCTCCAGCAGGAGATCGAACGCCCGCGTGTCGGCCCGATGCGGGACATCGTCGCGACGATCCAGCCCGAGCAGGACGAGATCGTGCGCTCCGGGCTCTCCGGCTCGGTGTGTGTGCAGGGCGGCCCGGGCACCGGAAAGACCGCCGTCGGCCTGCACCGGGTCGCCTACCTCCTCTACGCCCACCGCGAGCGCCTCGCCCGTACCGGCACCCTGGTCATCGGACCCAACCGGTCCTTCCTGCACTACATCGAGCAGGTCCTGCCCGCGCTGGGCGAGCTGACCGTCCAGCAGGCCACCGTCGAGGACCTGGTGGCGCACGTCGAGATCAAGGGCACGGACGACGCGACGGCCGCGGTCGTCAAGGGCGACGCCCGCATGGCCCAGGTACTGCGCAAGGCCCTCTACGCGCACGTCACCCTGCCCACCGAGCCGGTCGTCGTCGTACGAGGCTCCCGCCGCTGGCGTGTCGCGCAGTACGAACTGGAGGACATCGTCCGAGAGTTGCTCGACCGCGACATCCGCTACGGTGCCGCCCGCGAGGCCCTGCCGCAGCGCATCGCGCACGCCGTGCTGGTGCAGATGGAGCGCTCGGGCGAGGCGCCGGACGACCGGGTGCAGGACGCGGTGGCCCGCAACAGCGCGGTCAAGGCGGCCGTGAAGACGGTGTGGCCCGCCGTCGATCCGGCGAAGCTGGTGCTGCGCCTGCTGTCGGACGCGGACTTCCTCGCCGAACACGCGGCGGGGATCCTCGGCGAGGAGGAGCAGAAGGCGATCCTGTGGGCGCGACCGGCGCGCAGCGTCAAGGCGGCCAAGTGGGCGGCGGCCGACGCCGTCCTCATCGACGAGGCCACCGACCTGATCCAGCGCACGCACTCCCTCGGGCATGTCATCCTCGACGAGGCGCAGGACCTCTCCCCCATGCAGTACCGGGCGGTCGGCCGCCGCTGCACCACTGGCAGCGCGACCGTCCTCGGCGACCTGGCCCAGGGCACCACGCCCTGGGCGACCCGCGGCTGGGAGGAGGCGCTGACCCACCTGGGCAAGCAGGACGCGGTGGTGGAGGAGCTGACGGCCGGTTTCCGCGTGCCGACGGACGTCATCACCTACGCCTCCCGGCTGCTGCCGCACATCGCCCCGGGTCTCACCCCGGTGGTGTCGATCCGCGAGAACCCGGGCCACTTCGAGGTCCGGGAGGTCGCCGGGACCACCGACGTGGTCGAGGCCTGCCGCGAACTACTGCGCAACGAGGGCTCGACCGGCCTGATCGCGGCGGACGCCCGGATCCCGGAGCTGGCAAGGGCCTTGGCGAAGGCCGGTATCCCGTACCTCGGCCCGGGCGAGGAGACGACCCGGGAGACCCGGCTGACCCTGGTCCCGGCCTCGCTCGCGAAGGGTCTGGAGTACGACTACGTGGTCCTGGACGAGCCACGGGCGGTGGTCGACGGCGAGCCGGACGAACGGACGGGGCTGCGGCGCCTGTACGTGGCGCTGACGCGAGCGGTGTCGGGTCTGATCGTCACGCACGCGGCGCCGCTGCCGCCACAACTGGCGTGACCGCTCAGGTCGCGACGTAGCCCCCGTCGGCGGCGAGCACCGCGCCGGTGATGTAACTGGCCTTGTCGGAGGCCAGGAACACCACGGCCTCGGCGATCTCCTCGGGCTCGCCGGCGCGGGTGAGCGGGGTGTTCCGGCTGAACTCCTCGAACATCTCGCCCACCGTCTCGACGGCCATGTCGGTACGGATCGGGCCGGGCGCCACGGAGTTGACGCGAACGCCCGCCCCGCCGAACTCGACGGCCCACGACCGGGTCAGCGCGTCCATCGCGGCCTTGGAGGCGTTGTAGACGGAGCCGACCGGGGTGCCGACCTGCCCGGCGACCGACGAGACGTTGACGATCGCACCCCTCTTCCTGGCCACCATGGCCGGCACGAGCGCGGCCGTCAGGAAGTAGGTCGCACGGACATTGATGTCAAACACCTGCTCGTAGCTGTCGAGCGGCTGCTCGAGGGTCGTCGAGAACGGGAAGACGCCCGCGTTGTTCACGAGCACGTCCACTTCGCCGACCTCCTCGGCGAGCTTGCGGACGTCGTCGATGTCCGCGACGTCAGCGACGACGAAGTGGCCCGTCCCGCCCGCCTGCTCGATCAGCTCGACGGTCTCCTTGCCGAGCTCGGCCCGGCGCCCGGTCACGTAGACGGTGGCTCCCGCCTCCGCGAGCTTGACCGCGATCGCGCGGCCGATGCCCGACGTGGCGCCGGTGACGAGTGCCTTCTTGCCCTGAAGTTCCTTGGTTGTCATGTCTGCCAACGTGGCCGCGCCAGATCGTCAGAGCATAATTTCCGCATATACGGCCTGGTCAGGTACGGCCTGTTCAGGTCGCGAGGAGGCCGCCGTGCGCAGCCCGAAGCAGAGGCGCACGAACCTCGGCAGCCGGTAACGGCCGAGTACGAGCGGCTCGATCAGGTGCACGCCCACGAGTGACTCCAGCACCAGCTCGATCTCACCGGCGTCGGCCCCGGACAGCTCCGCCGCCTTCTGACTGTCGATCACCTCGACGCCCTGGCTCGCGAAGCACATGAGCATTCGGCGTTCCGGATCGCTCAGCTGCTGCTCGGCCGCGATCAACGGGGCCATCATCGCGGCGCAGTCGGACGGGATCACGTCGGCGAGCCTGCGGTCCCGCTCCATCTGCCGCAAGGCCATCTCGATCGTCCAGTGCGGACGCGCGCTGAGCTTGCCGCCCATCACCCTGATCGGGTGCGGCAGTCGCGAAAGGTGTTCCAGCAGCATCTCGGCCTGCTCGGGTTCCGCGTCCGCGCGCAGCGGGCCGACGGTCTTGCGCAGGAACTCCCGCGCCTCCGGCTCGGCCAGCCCGGCGATCTTCAGCCAGGTCACCCCCGGCAGCTCGTGCAACCGGCGGACGCTCGTGAGAATCATCGCCGAGCCGGGCGTGGCGAGATCGCGCACGCTCGCCGCGTCCTGCACGTCGTCGACCACGACCAGGAACCGCTTGCCGCGCGCCTTCTCCCGCCACAGCGCGGCTCTGTCGCCGACGGGGTTCTCCACGCCGACCGCGCGCAACAGCTCGTCGGCGACGTCCCTGCCCCTGACGAAGATCTGCCCGTCCGGGAAGCGCCCTTTGACGAGGTGGCCGATCCGGGTGGCCAGCGCGGTCTTGCCGCTGCCCCGCATACCGGTGATGCCGACGGTGCCCGGCAACGTCCTCAGAGCCTGCGCGATCTCCTCGGCGCGACCGGTGAAGTCGACCAGATCCGGCACCAGCTGCTCCGGCCTGCGCGGCGGGGTGAGGTCGCCGTCGAGGATCTGCGCGTGCACCCTGCGCAGCTCCGGCCCTGGTTCGAGGCCGAGCTCCTCGATGAGGAGTGCGCGCACCTGGTGGAAGTGGTCGAGTGCCTCGCCCTGCCTGCCCTCCAGATAGAGCGCGCGCATCAGGAGGGCGCGCGGTCGTTCCCTGAGCGGGAAGGCGGCGACGTGTTTCTGCAGCTCCAGCACGTCGAGTTCGCGTTCGAGGCAGTCCTCCCGCGCCTTGAGCCGGTGGTCGCCGAGCCGCATACGCTGCGCATCGAAGTAGGCGCTCCGGAGGCCTTCCAGGGGTTCGCCGCGGCAGTCGTCGACGATCTCAGCGCGGACCGTGTACCCGCCGTCCCTGGACGTCAGGTTCAGCTCCGGGAGCGTCTTGCGGAGCTTGTACACGTACGTCCGCAGTGCCATCACCGCGCTCGGCGTCGGGTCGTCCCAGACCATGCCGATCAACTGGTCGTTGCTCAGCCGGATGCCGTTGTTCAGCAGCAACGCCGCCAGCACCGCCCGCTGCTGGCGCGGCCCCAGTGCGACCTCCTCTTCGTCGCGCCAGGCTCGTACCGGACCCATCAGTGAGAAGCGCAGGCTCATGCAACGGCTCAACGCACGGGCGGATCCCCTGCTTCCCCGTGTCCTGCCGGGAGGGTCACGCGCGGGCGGCGTCCAGGGCGGTCCGCCACCGCGCTACGGCCTCCGCCGACACCGGCGCCTCCCAGCCCTCCGGCCGGGCCGCCCCGCCGATGTGGAAGCCGTCGACCCCGGCCGCCAGCAGCGTCGGCACGTGGTCGAGCCGCAGCCCGCCCCCCACCAGCAGGTGCTGCTCGTACCCCGGCTCTCCTCGGCGGGCCGCCTCGGCGAGCAGCACGGGAAGCCCGTCGTCGACCCCGTCGGCCGATCCGGCGGTGAGATACGTGTCGAGCCCGGGCATCCCGTCCAGCTGCTTGCGCAGGGCGTCCCGGTCGGCGGCCCGGTCGATCGCCCGGTGGAAGGTCCAGGGGCAGCCGTCCAGCACCGCGACGACCCGCTCCACCGCCGCCAGGTCCACGCCGCCGTCCGGGCCGAGGAACCCGAGCACGAACTCCTCGGCCCCGGCCTCCCGCAACTCGCCCGCCACCCGGACCAGGCGGTCGGCGTCCCCCGCCGCGAAACCGTCGGCGAGCCGGAGCATCACCCGCAGCGACAGGTCGACGGCCCTGCGGATCCCGGCGACGGTCCCGGCCGACGGGGTGAGCCCGTCGGCCGCCATGTCGGTGACCAGCTCGAGGCGGTCAGCGCCTCCCGCCTGGGCGGCGACCGCGTCCTCGACCCCGAGGGCGATCACCTCCAGGACTGCACGCTTGCTCATGGGGTCCCTTCGTCGGCATGGGATCGGCGTTCTGCGACAGGTCTAGTCCAATCAAAGACTACGCTGCCCATCCCCGCCGCCTCCCACGCCCCGGTGAGGCGCCTCAGCCGAAGATGTTCAGCTCCTTCGCCTCCACCCCCGCCAGCTCGAACGCGGGCGCCCCGTCGACCGGCCGCCCCGCGTACAGCCGTACGAGGGTCGGCCCGTCCCCGATGAAACGCCCCGGGGGCCGCTCCCCGTCGCTCTCGCCCAGCCGCAGCGGCTCGTCCAGGTCGTCGAGGTCGGCGTGCAGCGGCACATGCCCCCGCTCACGGGTGAGCCGGGCGAGCAGCGCGAGCGCGTCCGGCAGCCCGGCCCCGCCGTACGCCCCCGGCTCCCCGAGCGCCTCGCGCACGTCCCCGGCGTGCACCCACTCCCCGAGCGCGAGACCGTCCAGCTTCCCGTCCGCCCCGGCGATCACGGGTCCGGCCTCGCTCATCCCGCGCTCCAGCTCCGCCACGACCTGCGCGTTGCTCCACCCCTCCCGCTCCGCGATGTCGCGGTCGTTCGACTCCGGCGAGAACACACCCTCCTCGAACCGGCTCTCCGCCACCCGCGTCAGTGCGGACGAGCAGTGCGCCAGCACATCCCGCACCGTCCAGCCGGGACACGCGGCCACGGGCCGTGCGAAGTCCTCCTCGGCCCTGCCCCGCAGCAGCGGGATCAGCGCGTCACGCTCGATCGTGAGCAGCCGGCCGGGCTGCTCGGGGTCCCGTACGTCGTGCACATCAGCAGGAGTCGTCATGGAACCCACGCTAGATCCCAACCCCGGGTCGGCGGGAGAATGACGCCATGGCCGATCCCGACACCCCGCGCACCCTGCACACCCTGCGCACCCGCTTCACCCGCACCCTGGAAGCCGCCCGGGGCCCGGCCACCGACGGCCCCGACCCGGCGCCGTACGCCGACAACCTGCTCACCCGCTGGCAGGAGCCCCAGCGTCGCTATCACACGGTCGCGCACCTCACGGCGGTCCTCGACCACGTCGACGCACTGGAGCGGCACGCGCACGACCCGGACGTGGTGCGGCTGGCCGCCTGGTTCCACGACGCGGTCTACCTGCCCGACCGCTCCGAGAACGAGGAACGCTCCGCCCGCCTCGCCGAACGCGCCCTCGCGGAGGCCGGTGTCCCCGCCGCCAGGACCGCCGAGGTGGCCCGTCTGGTCCGCCTCACCGTCACCCACGACCCCGCCGACGACGACGCCGACGGCCAGGTCCTGTGCGACGCCGACCTGGCGATCCTCGCCTCGCCCCCGTCGGCGTACGCGGCCTACACCACCGCCGTCCGCGAGGAGTACCACTTCGTCCCGAACGACGCCTTCCGCACCGGCCGCGCCACCATCCTCCGCCAACTCCTCGCCCTGCCGAGGCTGTTCAGGACCCCGCACGGAGCGAAGGAGTGGGAGGCGACGGCCCGCTACAACCTGCGGTCGGAGCTGGAGCTGCTGGAGGAATCGCCCTCCGGAGCGGCCCCCGGGTCCTAGGGTTGGCCCCACCGCACCACAGGGAGGGGCACACGCATGGACAACACCACCGAGCCCGAGGTCATCGAGCCGAGCCTGCCGTTCTGGGTCACCGTCGCCGAGGAGGGCGACGACGACTCGATGGGCCTGTTCGGCAACGGCGGCGGCGAACCGGCCCTGCGGTCCGTCCCGCTCGGCCCCCTCCGCAAGAACCTCGCCGAGACCGTCGACGCCCTCCAGCAGCTGTTCGAGGACGCCGCGGCCCGGGGCGGCACCCTGCCGCTCGCCGAGGCCCAGCTGTCCTTCCAGGTCACCGCGAGCGGCGGCGTCCAGCTCCTCGGCACCGGCCAGGTGCAGGGCACCCGCGGACTGACACTGGTCTTCAAGCGGCCTTCCTAGCGCCCTCCAGAGACTTCCGAGGCTTCCAGGGGACTTCCCGAGGGGACGCAACAACCCCTTTGTGAACTAAAGTTGTCGGACGAACGGCCGAGGGTCAGGGGGACGGCATGAGCGGCAGCGCGGCGAACGGAAGCAGTACAGCCAAGACGGCCTGCCCCGCCTGACCCGCCGCGCATGCCCCAGCACAAGGTCCAGCACAAGGCCCTGCTCATCGGAGCGAGCGAGTACGACGACCAGCACATCCAGAACCTGCCCTTCGTCCGCGACGACCTTCAGCGGATCCGGGACGTGCTCATCGAACGCGGCTTCCAGGCAGCGGAGATCGTCGAGAGCAAGCGCGGCATCACACCGAACACGGTCAACGGCCGCATCCGCGCCTTCCTGCGCGACGCCGGCCGGGGCGACACCCTGCTGATCCTGCTCAGCGGACACGGCCAGCACTTCGAGGGCAAGGACTTCCTGATCCCCGAGGACGCCACCTTCGACGTCGGGGTCTTCGCTGACAGCTGCATCGAGATCGGCTGGGAACGGGAGCTGGAGGACTCCCCCGCCGGCCATGTCGTCTTCCTCGTCGACGCCTGCCGCGAGGGCATCGACCGCGACACCATGGCGGCGCTGCCCGGCGTCCAGCCCTGGCCCCGGCGCAAGGTCGCCGACGCGCTGCGCCGCAAGGTGGCGTACGTGCACGCCTGCAAGGCGCCCCAACTGGCCCTGTTCGTGGGCGAGAAGGAGACGGTCCGGCCTGGCTTCGACCCCGGCACGCAGCCGGGCGAGTCCTTCAGCCTCTTCTCCCGCGCCCTCGCGGACACCATCGCGGCGGACCCGCACGCCCTGCGCCTGCGCGAGTTCGCGGCGCGGGTGCAGAAGCGGGTCGGGGAACTCCACCGCGCCTACGGCAAGACACGGCCCGTGCAGGAGGTCACCGTCGTCACGGAGACCGCGGCCACCCCCGGCGGCGAGGACTTCCCGCTGCTGCCCGGCCCCGACCGGCGCACCGAGGCGCACCCGTGGATCCGTTCCGCCGAACAGCACCCGATCTGGCAGCGCACGCCCGACGGCCCCGCCCGCCGGCACCTCCAGGAGACCTGTGCCGCCCTGGCGTCCCGGCTGGCCGCGGCGTACGAGAGCGCGGCCCACGCCCTGCGCGACGACCCCTGGCACGACGCCGAACTGGCCCGGCGCACCCACGTCAGACTGGACTTCCTCACCAGCCGGCTGGCCGACAACGTCGCTCTGTCCCCGACCGAGGCCGCATTGGCGGTCCTGCTGCCCCTGGTCGAGCAGGCCTTCTGGACCCAGGAGGCCGCACAGCGCGTCGGCGTACTCGCCACGGACCAGTGCGCCACCGGCCCCGACCACACCCGCTTCCGCAAGTTCGGCCAGGGCTTCCCACGCCTCAAGCGCCGACTGCGCACCCTGCACGATCAGACCGCGGCCCGCGACTCCGTGCAGCGCATCCGCTGGTGGCTCTTCCACCGCTGGCTGATCCAGCAGCCGGAGCTGTACGCGGCGGAGAAACTCAAGTCCCTCCTCGGCGAGGTGACCGGCGGCTCCGATCAGCCGCCGTGGGTGACCGACGCCCTCTCCGCGGACCGTCTGATGCGGCTGCTGAAGGAACACCGCACGGCCCCGTTCTCCGTCCGCCGGGCCGCCGTCGGCCGCCCTTCCGGCGCCCTCGACGACCACGACGTCATCGCCGCCACCACCGGCGACGAGCACGAGGTGCGCCCGCCCCTGGTATCCGCCCTGCTCAAGGCGGCCTACGCGATGGCCGTCGACCCCGTCGACCTGCCCGAGATCGTCGTGGAGCACCTCGGCATCTACGACAGCGTCGACCTCGGCGAACTCAGGACGACCGTGCGCCGCTCCGACTGGCGCCACTCCGGAGTCGGCCGCTCCCTGAACGCGGTCTGCACCCACCCGGCCGTCCAGATCGCCCTGCGGGAACACGCCACCCGCGTCGACACCCTCCTGCGCGAGATCAACCGGGACGACAACGCCCTGGCCCCGCTCAGATCCCTGCCGCCCTACGCCGACGGCAGCCGGGTCCGCCTCGACGGCAACACCCCCGACCAGCTCTCCGACGGCATCCGCTTCCAGCTCGCCGAGGACCGCGTCCAGGAACTCCTCATGGGCGAACAGCTCTACGGCGACCGCGAGCTGGCGGTCCGCGAGCTGTACCAGAACGCGCTGGACGCGCTGCGCTACCGGGACTGCCGCACGCAGTACCTCCAGCGCACAGGCCGATCGACGGTGCCCTGGGAGGGCCGGATCGAGTTCGTCCAGGGCGTGGGCTCGGACGGCCGCCCCTACCTGGAGTGCCGCGACAACGGCATCGGCATGGGCCTCACCGAACTCGGCAGCGTCTTCTCCCAGGGCGGCACCCGCTTCGTCGACCTGCCCGAGTACATCGAGGAACAGGTCGCCTGGAGCGAACTCCCGGAACCCAAGCTCCGCCTCTACCCCAACTCCCGTTTCGGCATCGGCGTCCTGAGCTACTTCATGCTGGCCGACGAGATCGTGGTCCGCACCTGCCGCATGGGGCGGGACGGGCGGCCCGGGCGGTTGTTGCAGGTGACGATCGCGGGGCCGGGGAATCTGTTCCGGGTGGAGGACCTGGGGGAAGGGTCCGAGCCGGGGACGACCGTGCGGCTGTTGCTGTCGCGGCAGGGGAAGCATGTGTCGTGCGTGGAGGCGTTGCAGCGGTTGCTGTGGGTGGCGCCGTATCGGACTTCGGCGGTGCATGGGTCTCGGGAGTTCGGATGGGTGCCGGGGGAGTTGTCCCGTACGGGGCTTGAGATCGAGATGTCGAGGCTGAAGCCGGGGCCTCGCGTCAAGGACCCTGTCTGCCTCGCGTCCGGCTCACCCGACCTCTGGTGGATCGACCGCCCGGGCATCATCCTGTCCGACGGCCTGTTGACCGAACCCGAACCTTCATTCCAGATGGTGCACCAGTTTCCTTACGGCATCGTCCTGAATCTGCATGGTGAGCATGCGCCGGTCCTCACCGTCGACCGCAAGAAGGTGCGTTCTTTCGACGGCGATCACGTAAGGGCTGTCCTCACTGCCGCGGCGCCGAGTCTGACACTCCCGGATCTTCCCCTCCCGACCCACCCATGGCTGACGCAGGCCAGCTCGGTCGCGATGTGGTTCGGCGACCTCGTGGCTCAGCACGCCCAACTGGCCGATCTGCCATGGTGGATCGGGAACGCCTCGATGCCTTTCCGTGGAGTCGGTTACTTCCTTCCCGACATCGACCTGATCCCGCTGGTGACCGGCAGCTACACACCGGAACCACAGTCGGTCCAGGATGCCCGTTTCTTCGCCACCATGCCGCCGAGTGTGCTGCGTTGGCGCCTGCGGGCGCTGTACCGCGCGGGTCTCGGCGGCCCGGTGTCACTGCCGGAGCCGTGCCCGTCCGACGAGTTGTGCGCCCGGCCCTCCGACCTGTCGCTGCTCACCAGAGGCAGGCGAAGGCGTTGGGACAGGGCGTACCAGGACTGGACGACTGAGCGGTTCGGCCGGCATCCCGCGTTGCTTCTCGGTCTCCTCGTCGATTGGCACGACCCCGCCCAGCCGCTGGGCGTCGGCGAGATCTTCGCGCTGAGCCTCAGGGCGGAGCGCCCGCCCGCGGAGGTCGCCGACCGGTTGGCCGCTCTCGGGTACCAGGTCGAGCCCTTGGCCGACTGCGCCGCCGCCGAATTCGAGGATCTTCCGCTGCTGCGACCGATGGGCTACCCGTCGGGCTGGCTGGCTCCCGGCTCGGCGCTATCGGGGCCCCAGGTCTGTGTCAGCGCCGCGCGCCGTGCCTGTTCCACGGCGCAAGCCGCGCGGCGTCTGCGGGAGCTGGGCTTCACCGTGCCGGATGACCTGCCGGTCCGTGAGCACTGGACCGAGGAGGAGCGGGGCATCCTCACGAGCTTGTGGTCGTCGTGCGCCGGCGCGCCGTCCCCCGAGGAGGCTCTGCGGATCTCCCGGGCGCAACTGGTCTCGGTGGCCCATGGGACGGATGCGACGGTGCTCCGCGCCTCGGAGTTCCTGTCCGAGCTGGGCTTCCGACTGCCCCCCGACGCCACGGACGGCCCCGAACTGACCGAGGACGACCGGTCGCTCCTTGTGCACAACACCCAACGTCCTTGGGTGGACCGGGAAGTATCAATCCTCTACATGACGGCTGTGGCGCGCCATCTCCACAGGCCCGTCGCCGACGTCGCGGCGCGGCTGGAGGAACTGGGCTACGCGGTGGCGTCCGTCCCCGACGAGGAAGGGCAGTTGCCCTCACCGGCTGAGACCGCTCTCGTCAATGGCAGTCTCATGCTGCACACGAACGGTCCCTTGAGCGTGTTCGACGTGGCTTACGGAGCACGGCAGGCGGGTGTCCCCTTGCCCGAGGCCGTCTCCATCCTCGCCAGATGGGGCTACCCCTGCTCGGTCACGGCCGAGGCCCTTTCCCATGCCGAGGACATCGACAGCATCGTCCTGAGACACCGCCCGTACGCCGACCCCGCCACCTACGGCCAGGTATCTCCCGCCGCCCTCAAGGCCGTGGGCGGCCGAGCCAAGGCCCTCACCGACTTCGGCTACGACGTCGCCCCTCTGTCAGAAAACGACGTCAGAGAACTCCAACTCGAAGAAGTCCTGCTCCACACGCTCACCGGCACGACAGCCTGGCCCGTCACCCCCCAACCCGACGACCCCCCACTCACCCTCGTCACCCTGGCCGTAGTAGCCCTCTCCGCCGCCAAGACCCTCCGCGAAACCGCCCTCAAAGCCACCGAACTCGGCATGCGTCACGAGATCGAGGACTGGTTCCCCGACCCGGAAATCACGTCGCCCCAACCCCCCACCCCCTCGTAACCTCCCCACCATGTGGACAACGGGCGCGGAACAGGTGGAGCAGGCCGTCGGCGAGTGCGTCGGCCTGCTGGGGGAAGTCACCGACCGGGACTGGGAGGGGACACCGGCCGGGCGGCTCGCGTGGAGCTGTCGGGAGACGGCCGTGCACATCGCCGAGGATCTCATCGCTTACGCGGGGCAGTTGGCGGGGCGGGAGCCCGATGGGTACACGCCGTTCGAGCTGTCGCTGGAGGAGGGGGCCGGCAACGCGGGCGCGGTGCGGGTGATCAGGACTATGGGGGCCCTGCTCGCCGCCGCGATCCGGACGACGCCACGTCAGGTGCGGGCCTTCCATCCGTATCCGTTCCGCGACGCGAACCGTGAGGGGTTCGCGGCGATGGGCGTGGCCGAGGTGCTGCTGCACACGCATGACATCGCCGAGGGACTGGGCGTGGCGTACGAGGCGGACTCCGAGCTGTGCGACTTCGTCCTCAGGCGGATCTTCCCGCAGGTCCAGCCCGGCCCGACCTCCTGGCAGACCCTGCTGTGGGCCACCGGCCGGGGTGAGCTGCCGGGGCGGGCGCCCGTCACCGAGTGGCGGTGGAACAACAACCTGGTGATCGGTACCGAACGGCTCAGCCTTGAAGGCGTCACCCCGGCAGTGGCCCACGACCTTGCCACGGTCGGTGACGGCGGCTGCTTCGAGTGGCTCGGAGGGAGCCCGGCCGAGGGCACCCGGGTCGGCGCCGGGCTGATGTTCAAGCAGTACGAGGACGGGGTGCACCGCCCGGAGTGGACCATGTACGTGCTGGTCCGCCGCGAGGACGACCAGGCGCTCGGCGCCATGGGGTTCCACGCCGTTCCCGACGAGGCGGGGCGGGTCGAGATCGGCTACGACCTGGTCGAAACGGCCCGTGGGCACGGCTACGCCACCGAGGCGCTGCGCGCGCTGTCGGCCTGGGCCCTGGCCCAGGACGGCGTACGGACCGTCGTCGCCAACGTCGAGCGGGGCAACACGCCCTCGCGGAACGTCCTCACCCGCGCCGGATTCACGGCCGTCGCGGAGGACACCGAGCAGGTCACCTACGAGATGACCGACCTACGAGGTGAATGACCTGCGAGGTGAATGACGTACGAGGTGATTGACCTACGAGCCGGGTGAACCCGGCGAGCGGTAAAGACCCTTGGGCCGCCGCAGCCCCGCCCCGTGCAGCAGCCGCACCACCTCGCGGCTGCTGACCTCCACGGCCCCGGCGCCCACCGCGTCGGCGTACCGCTGGGCGGGGATGTCGTAGTGGTCGCGTTCGAAGGCCCGCCGGGGCACGCCGAGGCGTTCGGCGAAGGTGTGCAGTTCGTCGTACGAGACGTCGCTGATCAGGTGGGACCACATCCGGCCGTGCCCGGGCCAGGCCGGCGGGTCGATGTAGATCGTCACCAGGGCCTCACGCGGACGCCCCGCCGAGGGCCTCACTCAGCGACCCCACCGCCGCGACCTTCACGCCCGCCTCGCCGCACACCCAGTGCGGGTCGGCCCCCAGCACCGGGTCCACGTCCAGCGCGTGCGGGTCGCCGGTGCCGCACACCGGGCACAGCGGCCAGCGGCCGTACCGCTCCAGCAAAGCGTCCTGTACGTCCTGCGCGACCAGACCGGCCACGTACGGCGCGCCCTCCGGCCACTGCTCGACCCACCACCGCCGCTGTGTGACGGCCTCCTCGACCAGGGACACGACATCGGCCTCGGCGACGCGTCCCGCGACGAGGTCGGCCAGTACCAGGGCACGCGCGGCGTGCAGCGTCTGCTCCAGGGGGGTGATGGGCTCCATGCCCCCCATTGTGCGCACTCTTGACCCCGGCACCGAGCCGAAAATATCTTTCAGTGGTGACCCGTAGAGTGAAGGAAATTTTCGCCGGGGAGAACGGCGGCACGGCCGGCACCGGAAGCACGGGCGGCCCGAGTGCCATGGTCGGCACCCTCGGCACCCCGCCCGCCCCCGCCGCCCTCGCGGCCAAAGTCCGCACGCTGGCCCCGTCGATGACGCGTTCCATGCAGCGCGTCGCCGAGGCCGTGGCGGGCGATCCGGCCGGCTGCGCGGCCCTCACGGTCACCGGCCTCGCCGAACTCACCGGCACCAGCGAGGCGACCGTCGTACGCACCGCCCGGCTGCTCGGCTATCCGGGTTACCGGGACCTGCGCCTCGCCCTCGCCGGCCTCGCCGCCCAGCAGCAGTCCGGCCGGGCCCCCGCCATCACGACGGACATCGCGGTCGACGACCCGATCGCCGACGTGGTCGCCAAGCTCGCCTACGACGAACAGCAGACCCTCGCCGACACCGCCGCCGGCCTCGACACCGTCCAGCTGGGCGCCGCCGTCACCGCGCTGGTCGCGGCCCGCCGCACCGATGTGTACGGCGTCGGGGCGTCCGGTCTGGTCGCCCAGGACCTCACGCAGAAGCTGCTGCGCATAGGGCTGCTGGCCCACGCCCACAGCGACCCGCATCTGGCCGTGACGAACGCGGTGCAGCTGCGGGCCGGTGACGTGGCGGTCGCCATCACGCACTCGGGGTCGACCGGGGACGTCATCGAGCCGCTGCGGGTCGCCTTCGAGCGCGGCGCGACGACCGTGGCGATCACGGGCCGCCCGGACGGGCCGGTGACGCAGTACGCCGATCACGTCCTCACCACGTCCACCGCGCGGGAGAGCGAACTGCGTCCGGCGGCGATGTCGTCGCGGACCGGCCAGCTCCTTGTGGTGGACTGCCTGTTCATAGGAGTGGCGCAGCGGACGTACGAGACGGCGGCACCTGCGCTCTCGGCGTCGTACGAGGCGCTGGCCCACCGGCATCGCCCCTGAATCCGAACCTGAACCGCACCGACGAGACACGGGAAGCACGGAAAGAGCCGTCATGACCTCCACCTCCGACCCCCGGGACCTCAGAACCGAGCTGGAGTCCCTGACCACCGAGGCCTTCCGGCCGGAGCTGGCGGACATCGACCGGCTGCCCACGCTCGACATCGCGCGGCTGATGAACGGCGAGGACGCCACCGTGGCCGGGGCGGTCGCGGCGCGGCTGCCGCAGATCGCCGCCGCGATCGACGCGGTCGCGGAGCGGATGGCCCGGAGCGGCCGCCTCGTCTACGCGGGCGCGGGCACGGCGGGCCGACTGGGCATCCTGGACGCCTCCGAGTGCCCGCCCACGTTCAACACCGACCCGACCCGGGTCGTCGGCCTGATCGCGGGCGGCCCGGCGGCCATGGTCACCTCGGTCGAGGGCGCGGAGGACTCCCGCGAACTGGCCCGGACCGACCTGGAGCCCCTCAACCTCACCCCGGACGACACGGTGGTCGGCATCTCGGCCTCCGGCCGCACGCCGTACGCCATCGGCGCCGTCGAGTACGCCCGCACCCGCGGCGCCCTCACCGTCGGCCTCGCCTGCAACCCCGGCAGCCCCCTCACATCCACCGCCGACCACGGCATCGAGATCGTCGTGGGCCCCGAACTCCTCACCGGCTCCACCCGCCTCAAGGCCGGCACGGCCCAGAAGCTCGTCCTCAACATGGTCTCGACGATCACGATGATCCGCCTGGGCAAGACGTACGGGAACCTGATGGTCGACGTCCGCGCCTCGAACGACAAGCTCCGCGCCCGCTCCCACCGCATCGTCGCCCTCGCCACCGGCGCCGAGGACAAGGAGATCGAGGACGCCCTCGCCGCCACCGACGGCGAGGTCAAGAACGCGATCCTCACCCTCCTGGCCGGTGTCGACGGCCCGACGGCGGCCCGCCTGCTGGAGGAATCCGACGGCCATCTGCGGGCGGCGCTGGAAGCGTGCCGCCGCTAAGGGTGTGCTGCCACCGGACCACCGGCCGATTGTCGGTCCCCGGTGCTTTCATGGAGGCATGAGCAGCAGAAGCGTGGTCGTGGAGCGGCGGATCGCCGCCGGGCAGCGTGCCGTGTGGGAGGCCCTGACGGACCTCGGAGGCATGGAACGCGTGCTCAGCGGGGTCACAAGGGTCGAGGTCATCACCGACGGCAGCTTCGGGGTCGGCACGCGGTGGCGGGAGACCCGGAGGATGTTCGGCAAGGAGGCCACCGAGGAGATGTGGGTCACCGCCTGCGAGGCACCCGAACGCTATGTCGTGGAGGCCGACTCGCAGGGCACCCACTACATCTCGGAGTGGCAGCTGCGGGCAGACGACCCGTCGGCGACCACGGTGCGGATGACGTTCGGCGCGGAGCCGGGCCGCGGTGCCCGGGGGCTCCTCGCCAGGCTTCTGGGCGGCCTGGGGGCGCGGGCCGTACGCAAGGTCATCGAGAAGGATCTCGACGACATCGCCTCGGCCGCGGAGGCCCGCAACGGCTGAGCCGACGCACCTCACCTCGACTTCGGCTCCCGGTTGACCTGCCTCACCCGCGCCCGCAGTGTCTCCCGCGCGGGCAGCGACCGCAGTACGTCGGTCAGATGCTCGGCCGTCCGTACGTTGCACCGGCCCAGGTCGACCAACGCGAACGGCTCGTCACTCGCGCCCGTCACCGGGTCCACGCCCAGGGACGGCAGCACGACACCGACCCCCTTGAGCGCGTCCCGCAGCGACTCCACGATCTCTTCCGTCGAACGCACCTTTCCCTACCTCCACGCTGAGTTTGTGATTCACCACACAGCGTGTCCGACGCGCCTCTAACCTGGCCAGACACGGCGGTCCAACAACCCGATCTGTACGACAGGGAGTTGCCCATGCCCGGATCCAGGGACCTCGACCCGTCCTCCTCCCCTCGGGCCCTCCTGGGCGCCGAACTCCGCCACGCCCGCGAGAAGGCCGGCCTGAGCCAGGAGGACCTGGGGCAGCGGCTGTTCGTGAGCGGGTCGTTCATCGGGCAGTTGGAGGCGGGTACGCGCAGGTTGCAGCGGGAGTACGCGCGGCTGCTGGACGAGGCGTTGGGGACGGAGGACTTCTTCCAGCGGAACTGTGGGGCGACGGCGAAGTCGAAGTATCGCGAGCACTTCGCGGAAGCCGCAGAGGTGGAGACGCAGGCTAGGGCCATCAGGGAGTACGCCTCGATGCTGATCCCCGGATTGCTCCAGACACCCGCCTACGCTCGGGCCGTCAGCCGCGCTTACCTGCCCTCAGCGGCAGCAGAGGCCATCGAGGAACTGGTGACAGGCCGGATGGAGCGGGCACGGATCCTCGGCGATCCAACAAGGCCTCTGTTGTGGACGGTGATTGACGAGGCCGCACTACGCCGCGTAACGGGCGGGCCAGAGGTGATGGCAGGGGCGCTACGCCACCTCATCGGCCTGATCCGCCAGAACCACGTCATCGTTCAGGTCCTGCCCTTCGACGCGGGAGCCCACCCGGGGATGCAGGGGTGCGTCAGGTTGATGGACTTCGACGACGCCCCTCCGCTCGTCTACCTCGAAGGAGTCGACACCGGACGGCTGGAGGACGACCCCGCCACCGTCACGCGTTACCGGCTCTACTTCGAACTCCTCACAGCTTCGGCACTCTCGCCTGGGAAGTCTCTGGCCGTCCTCGAAGCGATGGCGCAGGATTACGACCATGAGGAACATGCCTGAGTGGTACAAGTCCAGCTACAGCGGCGGCACCGGCGACAACTGCCTGGAGGTCACGCAGGCATTCCCCGATGTCATCCCCGTCCGCGACTCCAAGACCCCCCACGGCCCGAAGCTCGTGTTCCGGGCCGGAGCCTGGGCGTTGTTCGTCGCGAACCTCAAGGACGAAACGGCCTGAGCTTCGGGATCCGAGCTTCGAGCCCTCTTTTCAAGGAACGGGTGGAGGGCCTCAACCCACCCTCCCACCCGGCGAGTTGACGCGATGCGTTCGGCTTGCCACGGACAGTCATATGCCTCTACCGTTCCTGGACAAGTAACAGCCCCCGCCCGGTGCTACCAACACCTGCGGGGGCTTAACCATCGAGATCGGACAGCGATCCCATGGCTGAAGCCAACTTTAGTGCTGCCTCCCCGTCCGCGCACCCCATGGCGAACCCGGGCTACGGCAAACGCACCACCCCCGACCAACACCCCCGTACGAACGACGACTTCGCCCACCTCCCACCCCGCGAAGCCGCCATCGCCGCCTACCTCGACCGACTCCCCGACGGCGCCGACATCTCCGTAAAGACGCTGGCCAAACAGCTCCCGTACGGACAGTGCGCCCTCGGCACGGCCCTCAACCGCCTCCAGGGGGCAGGGCACCTGCGGCGAGGCAGGGAGTGCATGACGGCCGAAGACGGCAGCTCCCGCTGGATCACTCGAACGTGGTTCACCCGCACCGCCCGGGACGACGACTGGTGGGCCGCCTTCACTCGCGGCGACGCACCACGGCCGCAGGCAGCGGCTCGCCCTACCCGCTCCCGGGCCCACATCCTCCTCGCCGCCCTCGGCCGCACAGCCTCCGTCCTGTCCCTCTCCGAACGGGACTGCGCGACGCTCGCCCCACTCGTGGCGGACTGGTTCGCGCGAGGCGCCTCGGAGGGCGACGTACTACGGGAGCTGACATCCGGCCTGCCGACTCCCGTCCACCACGCCGCGGCCCTGGTACGCAGCCGCCTGACCAGCAAACTCCCACCCCCACCCACCCCACGTCCGCCCCTACGCGTGCTGGAGTGCGCGAACTGCGGCGCCCCGGGGCGTCCGGAAACCCTGCCAGGGGGCCGTTGCAGCGCCTGCCGGGGCGAACACGCCCCCGCACAACCCCCTGCACCCCTTTCCGCCCCCACGGTCCAGGCCCACGCGGCCGGTATCCGCGCCGCAATGTCCCAACGACTACAAGAGAAGGCATACGCATGACGGCTCCTACGGTGCGACGTCACTCCCCCAGGGCACGATGGAAGGGAGGAGGCACCACCATGACGCCTGGTACCGCTGATCGCCCGCTGATGCCCTTCGAGGACTTCAAGGAGCTGCTCGATGTGGCACCGGACAACGTCCGGCTCGAATACGTCGACGGACGTGTCCGCACAAAGGACCCGCTCAGCGTCGAGGACTTCGAGGAGCTGGAACGCCGTGCCCCGGAGACGGTGCGGCTTGAGTACATCAACGGAAAACTAGAGGTCAAGGCAATGCCGGACGGCAACCACCGCGAGATCTTCATGTGGCTGCTGCGCCAGTGCTTGATGCAGCGCCCCGATCTGAATCTCGTACCCGAGTCCGGCGTCAAGGCAGAGGCCTATCGCAAAGGCCGAGCACGGACGGACGGCACCCTCGCTGCCGTGGATCGGTTCAAGGGCGATGGCGAGTGGTCGGACCCCGACGGGTCTCTGATGGCCGTGGAGATCACCTCCCACGACCGCGACACCGACCAACGCGACCGCATCGACAAGCCTGTCGGCTACGCGACGGCCGACATCCCCGTCTACCTCCTCATCGACCGCGACAACAACACACTCACCGTCCACAGCGAACCGAAAGACGGCCGCTACGAGCAGATCTCCCGACACCCCTGGGGCGCCACCGTCGAGCTCCCCACCCCCGTGAACATCACTCTGGACACCGAGAAGCTCAAGGACTAAGCCGACTGAGGACAATGGGCGTATGAACCACGCCCAGCTCACCGCCCTAGGCCGTGCCCTCCGAGTCCTCGGCGAGCACGGCGAGGCCCTCACCTCCGACACCCCGGACGCCAAGCTGCACGAGGTCAAGGCCGACCTGAAGCGCGCGCTGGACCTGCTGGACGAGAGCGTCGCGGGCGCCGCGCCCAGCACCCGCTGCGCCGAGCATCCGAACGGCCCGGTCGACGAGAACGCCCCCGACCTGTGCCTGCTGTGCGAGACCCGCCGCAGGACCGCCCGCCGGAACGAGTACAACGGCCCCGCCCCGCAGCAGCCGCAGACCGACCCCGTCCAGTCCCGCTACGGCGTGAGCGGCGACCGCCCCCAGCCCCAGCAGCGCTGGCTGCCGGAGCTGTGGAACGGCCAGACCTGGCAACTGTGCGGCACCCCGCGCCGGGACCGCCGCGAGGCCGAGCTGTTCATCAACGCCCAGCGCCGCGCACCCCGGGCCGCGATGGCGTACCGGCTGGTGCACGAGTTCACCGACTACGAGGTGCTGCGGGTATGGGGGACGCCGGTGAAGGTCGACATCGAGCCGATGGGCAACCTTTAGCGGCTCAAGCTCACAGCAGCGGCAGCGCGGGGAAGCCGTAGCCCTCCCACAGCCGCCGCGACGTCTCCTCCGGGTAGGCGCCGACCACCGGCTCCGCGTCCAGCACCTGCACCAGCCGCCGCTCGTCGTCGTACGCCGGCCAGCCCGGGTCTCCCGACCTCGCGAAGGACGTCCAGGACGCGCGGAAGCGCGCCGACAGCGCCAGGGCCTCCTCGGACGGCTCACCGCCCCCGAACGTCAGCAGCCCCAGGTCCGCCCCGTACGTGCCGAACAGCAGCGGGATGTCCAGGCCGTGGCAGGCACCGAGCGCGCCGCCGTTGCCCGGGGCCGCCCAGGTCAGTTCGTACACATGGGCGCGTCCGCCACCCGCCCTCTGCGCCTCGGCCAGGTGCAGGCTGGGCATGTTGAACAGCCAGTCCGTCTGGACGCGTTCGTAGAGTTCGCTCGGCGAGGCGTCGGGGAACGCGGCCCGGTAGGCCTGCTCCCCGTCGGGGCCGGGGGCGAAGAGACGGAGGGCCGCGCTCGCCTTCTCTTCGGTGATCTGCTGGCCCGCCATGGCGATGAAGAGCCGGAACTCGTCCCGGTTGTGGCCCACCAGCAGGTCGACGTCCTTCGCCGAACCGGCCGCGAGCGCCTGCCAGGGCGTGGTCGGCAGCACCTCGCCGTCGACCACGGGAGAGAAGGGCGTGACCGTGGGCGCCGCCTGGCCCCAGCGGTCGACGTACTGGAGCATCTTGGCGCCCAGCGTCTCACCGGCCGACGTCAGCCGATGGGGAGGGATCGTCGAAAGGTCGGCGACCGTGGGGCGCAGCCCCATCTCGGCGGCGAGAGCGAGGCCGATGTCACGGGCGAGTTCGTCGGAGAAGAACGTCCCCGGCACGCTCTGCGCGATCGCCCGCCGGAACAGACCGGCCGCGCGCGGCATGGAGAGCAGCGAGGCGACCGAGCCCGCGCCCGCCGACTCTCCGAAGACCGTGACCTGGTCCGGATCGCCGCCGAACGCCTCGATGTTGTCGCGGACCCACTCCAGCGCGGCCACTTGGTCGAGCAGACCACGGTTGGCGGGCGCGCCCTCGATGGACGCGAAACCCTCCATGCCCAGGCGGTAGTTGAGGGAGACGACCACGAGGTCACCGTCGGTCGCGATGTGCCGGGCGTCGTAGCCGGGGCTGCCGGAGTGGCCGAGCTTGTAGGCGCCGCCGTAGATCCACACCATCACCGGGCGGCGGGCGGCCGGGTCGGGTTCGGGGGTCCAGACGTTGACCGTGAGCCAGTCGTCGCCCTCGGGCACATCGAGCAGTCCCGGGCCGCCCAGGCTGCCGACGTCCTGCGGGGGCGGCGGGCCGAAGGCGTACGCGTCGCGTATGCCGTCCCAGGGCTGGGCGGGGCGGGGTGCCTGGAAGCGGGCCTCGCCCACCGGGGGCGCGGCGAAGGGGATGCCTCGGTAGACCGCGAGCCCTTCCTCCCTTCGGCCGCGTACCGCACCGGCGGTCGTACGGACCACCGGTGCGGGCTCATCTGAACGGCCACCCGCCGTCGGGCGGGACTCGGTCGTCGTCATCTCAATCCCCTCACGGAATGCCGGTGAACAGGCGCTCCGCCAGTGTCATTGACTGACGCAAGTAAATCCAGAGTCGCAGGGCTCCCGGCCCCCAGGTCAGCTGAGGGTCTTCAGCGCCGCCGGGTCGTACGGGGCCGTGTCGCCGAAGCGGCCGTCCAGCACCTTGGCCGCCCACTGCGGGTCCTGGAGCAGGGCACGGCCGACGGCGACCATGTCGAACTCGTCGCGCTCGAAGCGGTCCAGGAGGTTGTCGAGGTCGTTGACGTCGGCGCCCTCGCCCTGGAAGGACTTGAGGAAGTCGACGCCGTTCAGGCCGACCGAGCCGACGGTGATGGCGGGCTTGCCGGTGAGCTTCTTGGTCCAGCCGGCCAGGTTGAGGTCGGAGTCCTCGAACTCGGGCACCCAGTAGCGGCGGGTGGAGGCGTGGAAGGCGTCGGCACCGGCCGCCGCGAGCGGGGTCAGGATGGACTCCAGCTCCTCGGGCGTCTCGGCGAGGCGGGCGTCGTAGGCCTCCTGCTTCCACTGCGAGTAGCGGAAGATGATCGGGAAGTCGGCGGACACGGTCTCACGGACCGCCGCGACGATCTCCTCGGAGAGCTTGGCGCGGGCGACGCGGTCGCCGCCGTAGGCGTCGGTGCGGCGGTTGGTGCCCTCCCAGAGGAACTGGTCGAGCAGATAGCCGTGGGCGCCGTGGATCTCCACGCCGTCGAAGCCGATGCGCTCGGCGGCGGCCGCGGCCTCGGCGAACGCGCCGATGACGGCGTCGATGTCGGCCTGGGTCATGGCCATGCCGGTGGGCTCGGTGGCGCCGATGCGCAGACCGGAGGGGCCGACGGCCGGGGCGTCCGCGAACGGCGGCTCACCCTGGTTGCGGACCATGCCGATGTGCCACAGCTGCGGCACGATCGTGCCGCCCGCGGCGTGCACCGCGTCTGCGACCTTCGCCCAGCCCGCGAGCTGCTCCTCGCCGTGGAACCGCGGCACGCGGTCGCTCTGCCCGGCCGAGTCGTGCCCGACGTAGGTGCCCTCGGTGACGATCAGGCCGACTCCGGCGGCGGCACGGCGGGAGTAGTACGAGACGACGTCCTCGCCGGGGACACCGCCCGGGGAGAACATCCGGGTCATCGGCGCCATCGCGATGCGGTTCGGGACGGTCAGGCCGTTGAGCGTGACGGGCCGGGACAGGATTTCGGCGGCGCGGGAGGCGGCGACGGTCACTCAGGGGCTCCTTCGGATACCGGACAGTATGTGCATACGCATAGGACGTTTGCTTCAACCACCCGGCCCCGCCCTCGCATCCCGCCCGCACTGTGACCCCGCACACGCCCGCCTACGCCCGCACACGCGCAGACACGCGCACACACGCCCGAGGGCGGCACCCCCTGCCCGGAACCCGGAACAGGAAGTGCCGCCCTCGGCAAGACCGTTGATCAACCCGGGGAATCCCCAGGGGTCGATCAGAAGTCCATGTCACCGCCCGGCATACCGCCACCGGCGGGCGCGGCGGCCTTCTCCGGCTTGTCGGCGATGACGGCCTCGGTGGTGAGGAACAGCGCGGCGATGGAGGCGGCGTTCTGCAGCGCGGAACGGGTCACCTTCGCCGGGTCGATGATGCCCTCGGCGATCATGTCGACGTACTCACCGGTCGCGGCGTTCAGGCCGTGGCCGACCTGGAGGTTGCGGACCTTCTCCACGACGACGCCGCCCTCGAGACCACCGTTGACGGCGATCTGCTTCAGCGGGGCCTCCAGCGCGAGCTTCACGGCGTTGGCGCCGGTCGCCTCGTCACCGTCGAGCTCCAGCTTCTCGAAGACCTGGGAGGCCTGCAGCAGGGCCACGCCACCACCGGCGACGATGCCCTCCTCGACGGCCGCCTTGGCGTTGCGCACGGCGTCCTCGATGCGGTGCTTGCGCTCCTTGAGCTCCACCTCGGTGGCGGCACCGGCCTTGATGACGGCCACGCCGCCCGCGAGCTTCGCCAGGCGCTCCTGGAGCTTCTCGCGGTCGTAGTCCGAGTCGCTGTTCTCGATCTCGGCGCGGATCTGGTTGACGCGGCCGTTGACCTGGTCGGTCGAGCCGGCGCCGTCGACGATGGTCGTCTCGTCCTTGGTGATGACCACCTTGCGGGCCTTGCCCAGCAGGTCGACCGTGGCGTTCTCCAGCTTGAGGCCGACCTCCTCGGAGATCACCTCGCCGCCGGTGAGGATGCCGATGTCCTGCAGCATCGCCTTGCGACGGTCACCGAAGCCCGGGGCCTTGACGGCGACGGACTTGAAGGTGCCGCGGATCTTGTTGACGACCAGGGTCGACAGGGCCTCGCCCTCGACGTCCTCGGCGATGATCAGCAGCGGCTTGCCCGACTGCATGACCTTCTCCAGGAGCGGGAGCAGGTCCTTGACGTTCGAGATCTTGGAGTTCGCGATCAGGATGTACGGGTCGTCGAGGACGGCCTCCATACGCTCCATGTCGGTGGCGAAGTACGCCGAGATGTAGCCCTTGTCGAAGCGCATACCCTCGGTGAGCTCCAGCTCCAGACCGAAGGTCTGGGACTCCTCGACGGTGATGACGCCTTCCTTGCCGACCTTGTCCATCGCCTCGGCGATGAGCTCGCCGATCTGGGTGTCGGCGGCGGAGATGGAGGCCGTGGAGGCGATCTGCTCCTTGGTCTCGACGTCCTTCGCCTGCTCCAGCAGGGCGGCGGAGACGGCCTCGACGGCGCGCTCGATGCCGCGCTTGAGGGCCATCGGGTTGGCGCCGGCGGCTACGTTGCGCAGGCCCTCCTTGACCAGGGCCTGGGCGAGAACGGTCGCGGTGGTCGTACCGTCACCGGCGACGTCGTCCGTCTTCTTGGCGACTTCCTTGACCAGCTCGGCGCCGATCTTCTCGTACGGGTCCTCGAGCTCGATCTCCTTGGCGATGGAGACACCATCGTTGGTGATCGTGGGGGCGCCCCACTTCTTCTCGAGGACGACGTTGCGGCCCTTGGGGCCGAGCGTCACCTTGACGGCGTCCGCGAGCTGGTTCATGCCGCGCTCGAGGCCGCGCCGCGCCTCCTCGTCGAACGCGATGATCTTGGCCATGTGAAGTGGTCCCTCCAGGACTGGGGGTGATTACTTCGGACCGCGCCCGCGCCCGCGACGGACGGCTCGCCAGCCTCGTGGTTCCTTCCCCACCCGGCCTGCGGGCCTCACCGACCCGGTCCTTACGTTGTCACTCTCACCTTCAGAGTGCTAACGCAATGATTAGCACTCGGGCATGGCGAGTGCAAGCGCCTCCCGGGGATCGGGCAGGGCCGTCAGCCGCCCGCGAACAGCGTCCGGCGGGGCCTTCGGACAGACCGAAGGGCCCGCACCCCGGGGGGTACGGGCCCTTCAGAGAAGACCTGCCGCTTGCGGTTTGTCGTGGTCGCGCGTTCAGGCAGCGACGCGAACCATGTCGGCCTGTGGACCCTTCTGGCCCTGCGAGATCTCGAACTCGACCCGCTGACCCTCTTCAAGGGTGCGGTAGCCGTCCATCTGAATCGCGCTGTAGTGGACGAAAACATCCGCACCACCGTCGACCGCGATGAAGCCGTACCCCTTCTCCGCGTTGAACCACTTGACGGTGCCCTGAGCCATGCCTAACTCCCCTATTACTGGCCCTTGCACAGACCCGCACTTCGCGGATCCGGGTCAGACCTCACCCCCCACGGATTGGGGGCGTGCGCCGGAACGCGTCGACCGCGGCCGAATGTATCTGTCCAACTGCCCTCTGCAACAGGTCAATCGGACGAGAATTCTGGACGCGCGGGATCCGGAATGTGGGGAGAATTCGTGCGACTTCAGGGCAAGTCGGGCCACGCAAAGGGAACAAAAGCGGCGAAAGACGCACACACTTTGGCTACATCTTGTCGGGCGCGCGGCAGGAATTCAGGGTGCCCGATCAGGGGATCGGGATCGCGTTCCCCAACTGTACCGCGCTCAACCACACAGAATTGCCCCCTCCGCTTCTCTCACGGAGGGGGCAATTCGATGAACGCTCAGTGACGGCCGTTACCGATGGTAATAATCAAGCCGGTCGACCGGTTCAGCCGCCGGCGACGGCCGGAATGATCGACACACCGGCACCGTCCGGCGTCGCCGTCTCGAGACCCTGCTCGAACCGCACGTCGTCGTCATTGACGTACACGTTGACGAACCGGCGCAGCTTGCCCTGGTCGTCCAGCACCCGGGCGGCGATCCCGGTGTGGTTCTTCTCCAGATCGGCGATGACCTCACCGAGGTTCGCACCCTCGGCGGCGACCTCGGCCTGCCCGCCGGTGTAGGTACGCAGGATGGTGGGGATTCGTACGTTGACGCTCATCGGAATATGACCTCCGGTTTCGATTGAGCTACGGCTGGGCCGCGCACCCAGGGGCGCGGGGAACTGCGCGACCAGCCCCCACCGGCCCGCAGCGAACAACGGTTCAGACGAGACCGGCGTCCCGGAACGAGTCCAGGTTGGGCCGGATGGTCGCGGTAAGCCCGGTCCCAGCCACCGCATCCAGCGTCTTGAGACCATCCCCCGTGTTCAGGACCACCGTGGTCTTGGCAGGGTCGAGAAGCCCGTTCTCCAGCAGCTTCTTCGTCACCCCCACCGTCACACCCCCGGCGGTCTCCGCGAACACACCCTCGGTCCGCGCGAGCAGCTTGATCGCCTCGACGACCTGCTCGTCGTTCACGTCCTCCACCGCACCGCCCGTACGCCGCGCGATGTCCAGCACGTACGGACCGTCCGCCGGGTTCCCGATCGCCAGCGACTTGGCGATGGTGTCCGGCTTCTGGGGCCGTACGACGTCGTGCCCGGCCTTGTACGCCGTCGACACCGGCGAGCAGCCCTCGGCCTGCGCGCCGAAGATCTTGTACGGCTTGTCCTCGACCAGCCCGAGCTTGATCAGCTCCTGCAGACCCTTGTCGATCTTCGTGAGCTGCGAGCCGGAGGCGATCGGCACGACCAGCTGGTCCGGCAGCTGCCAGCCGAGCTGCTCGCAGATCTCGTAGGCCAGGGTCTTGGAGCCCTCGGCGTAGTACGGCCGCAGGTTGACGTTGACGAAGCCCCAGCCCTCGCCGGCCGGGTCGCCGATCAGCTCGGAGCAGAAGCGGTTCACGTCGTCGTAGTTGCCCTCGATGCCGACGAGCTCGCCGCCGTAGATCGCGGCCATGACGACCTTGCCCTGCTCCAGGTCGTGCGGGATGAACACGCAGGAGCGGAAGCCGGCGCGGGCCGCGGCGGCACCCACCGCACCGGCGAGGTTGCCGGTGGAGGAGCAGGACAGGGTGGTGAAGCCGAAGGCGCGGGCGGCCTCCAGGGCCTGGGCGACGACGCGGTCCTTGAAGGAGTGCGTCGGGTTGCCGGAGTCGTCCTTGACGAAGAGCTTGCCGGCGTCGACGCCGAGCTCACGGGCGAGGTTGTCGGCCTTGACGAGCGCGGTCCAGCCGGGGTTGATGTTCGGCTTGTCCGCGACGTCGGCCGGGACCGGCAGCAGCGGGGCGTAGCGCCAGATGTTCGCGGGGCCCGCTTCGATGCGCTTGCGGAGCTCTTCGGTGTCGTAGGCCGAGAAGTCGTAGGCGATCTCCAGCGGGCCGAAACACTCCTCGCACGCGAAGACCGGGCCGAGGGGGACGCGGTGACCGCACTCGCGGCAGCTCAGGGCGGCGGCGGGGCCGAGGTCTACGGTGGATTCAGTGGTGCTTGCAACAGTCTGCGCAGCCATGTGAGGCGAGGCCCTTTCTCCTCATCTTCCTCACGACGCATCTCGCCGTGAGACGGATTTGGCACCTTCCCGAGCCGGGAGCCTCGCGCGTGTGGTCGACGGTGACCTACGAGTACCGACTGGAGGGTTGCCGGGACTTCAACGGGCCGTTTCCCTCAGTCCCTCTGGATGAGCTGTATTCGGTTGTCGACGCAGGTTGACCCCGGACATGCGATGGTCACCCGCGTTGTTCAAGACTGTAACCGACGACCAGGACAGTTGAGATAGTCGTCCGAACCGCGAGATGGCTCACAGTCCGTCCCGCCGAGAGTACGCAGAGGAGCCGCCACGGTGCTGGAAGAAGTCGAGCGCTGGCTGAGCACCCGTTCCTGGTCCGCGACCGATCGCCCCCTCCACCAGATACTCGCCGCCAAGCAGCGCACGGGCCAGACGGTCAGTGTCGTGCTGCCCGCCCTCAACGAGGAGGAGACGGTCGGCGACATCGCCGCCGTGATCCGCCACGACCTGATGCGGCAGGTGCCGCTCGTCGACGAGCTCGTCGTCGTCGACTCCGGCTCGACCGACCGCACGTCGGAGGTGGCCGCCGCCGCGGGCGCGACGGTGGTGCACCGGGACGGGATACTCCCGCGGCTGCCCGCGGTGCCCGGCAAGGGCGAGGTGCTGTGGCGCTCACTGCTCGTCACCCGCGGGGACATCGTCTGCTTCGTCGACGCGGACCTGCGGGACTTCTCCTCCGACTTCGTCTCCGGGATCGTGGGCCCGCTGCTCACCGAGCCGGGCGTGGACCTGGTGAAGGCCATGTACGACCGTCCGCTCGGCGCCGCCGCCGGGCAGGGCGGCCGGGTCACCGAGCTGATGGCGCGCCCGCTGCTCAACATGCACTGGCCGCAGCTGGCCGGCTTCGTGCAGCCGCTCGGCGGCGAGTACGCGGCCCGCCGCTCGCTGCTGGAGCAGCTGCCGTTCCCCGTCGGGTACGGCGTCGAACTGGGGATGCTGGTCGACGCCCTGCACCTGGCGGGGCTCGACGCCCTCGCCCAGGTCGATGTCGGGGTGCGCAAGCACCGGCACCAGGACGGGCAGGCGCTGGGCCGGATGGCCGCCGCGATCTACCGCACCGCCCAGCTGCGGCTGGCCCGCGGGCATCTGATCCGGCCGTCCCTGACGCAGTTCGAGCGGGGCGGGGACGGCTTCGAGCCGCGGACGTACTCCGTGGACACCGAGGAGCGTCCGCCGATGGTGGAGATCGCCGAGTACCAGGCGCGGAAGGCGGCCTGACGGTGGCCGGGCACTGGCCTGACCGGGGCTGATTTTCGGCCGGGCGGGTCGGGGGGCCGCCAGGTCCGTACGTTTGAGCGTTTCCGGGCCGGGCTAGGTTGAGGGCTATGGCTTCAACGTTCGGTGCTGCACAGGTGCTGGTGGCCTCCAACCGCGGCCCGGTCTCGTACGCGGTGGGCGAGGACGGTTCGCTGAACGCCAAGCGGGGCGGCGGCGGGCTGGTCTCGGGGCTCTCCGCGATCGGCTCGGACGCGGACGCGCTGTGGGTCTGCTCGGCGCTGTCCGACGGCGACCGCGAGGCCGTCCGGCGGGGCGTCGGCGAGGACGGCGTGCGGATGCTGGACATCCCGGCCGACGTGCACGCCGACGCGTACAACGGCGTCGCCAACTCGGTGCTGTGGTTCGTCCACCACATGCTGTACCAGACCCCGCTGGAGCCGGTCTTCGACGCGGAGTTCCGGCGGCAGTGGACGTCGTACGAGGCGTACAACCGGGCGTTCGCCGAGGCGCTGGCGGAGGAGGCGGCGCGGGGTGCGGCCGTGGTCGTGCAGGACTACCACCTGACGCTGGTGCCCGGCATGCTCCGCGAGCTGCGGCCGGACCTGAGGATCGGGCACTTCTCGCACACCCCGTGGGCGCCGCCCGAGTACTTCCGGATGCTGCCGGACGACGTGGCCGGTCAGGTGCTGCGCGGCATGCTGGGCGCGGACCGGCTGGGCTTTCTCACCCAGCGCTGGGCGGACGCGTTCGTCGAATGCGCCGAGCGGTTCGCCGGCGGGCTCGGTGGCACGCGGGTCGGCGTGCACGGGCTGGGGGCCGACGCGGACTTCCTGCGGCAGCGGTCGCACGAGGCGGACGTCGAGGAGCGGATGGCCGCGCTGCGGGAGCAGATCGGCGAGGGCCGCCGCACCATCGTCCGCGTCGACCGCACCGAACTGTCGAAGAACATCGTGCGCGGCCTGCTGGCCTACCGCACGCTCCTCGACTCCCACCCCGAGTGGCGCGAGCGCGTCGTGCACGTCGCCTTCGCCTACCCCTCCCGGCAGGACCTCGCCGTGTACCGGGACTACACGGCCGAGGTACAGCGGCTGGCGGACGAGATCAACGAGCGGTACGGGACACCGGGCTGGACGCCGGTCGTGCTGCACGTCAAGGACGACTTCGCCCGCTCCCTGGCCGCCTACCGGCTGGCCGACGTCGCGCTCGTCAACCCCATCCGCGACGGCATGAACCTCGTCGCCAAGGAGGTCCCGGTCGTCTCCGACACGGGCTGCGCGCTGGTGCTGTCGCGGGAGGCCGGGGCGCACGAGGAGCTGGGCGAGGACGCGATCACCGTGAACCCGTACGACGTGACCGGCACGGCGGCGGCCCTGCACGAGGCGCTCTCGATGCGCCCGGAGGAACGCGCCGAGCGCGCCAAACGCCTGGCCGCGGCGGCGACCGCGCTGCCCCCGGCGCAGTGGTTCGTGGACCAGCTCGACGCGTTGAGGGGCTGAGCGGTGATGAGCTCGGTGGCATTGCCGACCCCCCTCACCAAGGCCGGGCAGGAGGGTCTCGACGCCCTCCTCGCGCGGCCCTCGGAGGCGCTGGTCGGGCTGGACTTCGACGGGACGCTCGCGCCGATCGTGGCCGACCCGGAGCTGGCCAGGGCCCATCCGGAGGCGCTGGGGGCGCTGGTGGCGCTCGCGCCGAAGGTGGCCGCCGTGGCGGTGATCACCGGCCGCCCGGCCGAGGTCGCGGTCCGCAACGGCGGCTTCGCGGACGTACCCGGTCTCGAACACCTCGTCGTCCTCGGGCACTACGGCGCCGAGCGGTGGGACGCCCGCAGCGGCGAGATCACCGCGCCGGAGCCGCACCCCGGCGTCGCGGCCGTACGCGCCGAACTGCCCGGGCTGCTCGAAGGGAGCGGCACCTGGGTCGAGGAGAAGGGCCGGGCGGTGGCCGTGCACACCCGCCGGGCCGCCGACCCGCAGGCCGCCTTCGAGTCCCTGCGCGAGCCGCTCACCGCCCTGGCGACCCGCCACGGCCTGATCGTCGAGCCCGGCCGCATGGTCCTCGAACTGCGCCCGCCCGGCATGGACAAGGGCGTCGCCCTCACCGAGTTCGCCCAGGAGACCGGCGCCGGCTCCGTCCTCTACGGCGGCGACGACCTGGGCGACCTGCCCGCCTACTCCGCCGTCGACCGCCTCCGCACGACCGGCACCCCGGGCCTGCTGGTGTGCAGCGGCAGCGACGAGGTGACCGAGCTGCGCGAGCGAGCGGACCTGGTGGTGAACGGCCCGGAGGGCGTCGTACGCCTGCTGGGAGCACTGGCGACCCAGCTCAGCTGAAGCGCCCTAAAAGGGGCGCGGGGAACTGCGCGACCAGCCCCCACTCACCCGCACCCCGCGACGGCCGATCAGTCCCACGGCCCTCAGCGCTCCGCCCGCCGCCTCTCCCGTATCCGCCGCAGCCGATTCACCGTCACCGGATCATGGGCGAGAGCCCGAGGGTCGTCCAACAGCGCGTTGAGAAGCTGGAAGTAGCGCACCGGCGCGAGCCCCAGCTCCTCCCGCACGGCCCGTTCCTTCGCACCGGGCCCGGAAAAGCTCCGGCGTTCAAGCGCGAGAATGTCCCGCTCCCGGCGCCCGAGCCCCGGCTCACCCGACCCCCCGGTGTCCGCGTCGTCCTCGTCCATGCCAGGCACCGTAACGCCCGCCACCGACAGCCGGACTACTCCGCGTTCTCCGCCCGGGACGCCTCCGCCTGGAGCCCGCCCAGGACGGCCGAGGGACTGGCACCGGGGGCGACGGCCTTGCCGATCCGCTGCTTGATCTCGGCGCTGACGTCGGCCCACGAGGTCTTGCCGACCGGGTAGAGCTCGGAGGTCAGCAGCTCCTCCAGGAACGGCCTGAGGTGCCGGTCCTGGTCGGAGACGGACATGGTCCCGGACGCGGAGGTGGTGACCGGCAGCAGGTCGTACTCGCGGGAGAAGGCCAGCACGTTCTTCTCGCTGTACACGAAGTCGAGGAAGTCGCCGACCTGGTCGCGGTGCCCGTTCTTGCGGAAGGCCGTCATCCAGTCGGCGACACCGAGCGTGGACTTGCTCGTGCCTTCCTTGCCCGGCGTCGGCACCATGCCGTACTTGACGCCCTTCTTCGCGGCGATGTTCATCAGCGACGGGTGCCCGTTGACCATGCCGACCTCGCCCTTGGCGAAGGCGGCGAACGCGTCGGCCCGGTTGAGCTCCCCGGGCGCGACAGGGCCGGTCAGGCCCTCGCCGACCAGGTCGTCCTTCAGCCAGGAGAAGGTGTCGACGTTCTCAGGGGAGTCGATGCCGTAGCCGTCGACGCTGTCGGTGTAGCCGCCCCCGCCGCTGAGCATCCACTGCATGGCCTCGGCAGGCGCCTCCTCCGGGCCGAGGGGCAGCGCGTACGGGTACGTCACGCCGTCCGCCTTGAGCGCCTCGGCGTCGTCGGCCAGGTCGTCCCAGCTCTTGGGCGGGGTGATGCCGGCCTCGTCGAAGAGGGTCTTGTTGTAGAAGAGCACGCGCGTGGAGGAGGCGAACGGCATGCCGTACTGCACGCCCTTGACCTGCCCCGCGGAGGCCAGCTGCCCGACGAAGTCGGCCTGCGTGGGTATGGAGAGCAGCTCGTCGGCCTTGTAGAGCTGGTTCTGGGCCGCGTACCCGGCGTACGAGCCGATCTGCGCCATGTCCGGCGGGTCACCGGCGGCGACCATCTCCCTGACCTTGCGGTCGACGTCGTTCCAGGAGTACACGCTGACGTCGATCTTGACGCCGGGGTGGTCGGCCTCGTACTCCTCGACGAGCTCGTCCCAGTACTTCTGGGAGCTGTTGGCCTTGCTGTCGCCGTAGTCGGCGGCGACCAGCTTCAGGGTCACGTCGCCCGAGCCGCCCGTCACGCCACAGCCGCCGAGGACCGCCGTCATGCCCAGTGCGGACACCACCGCGATCGTTCCTGCCATCCGCCGCCGCTGCACCGCTGTTCTTCCCCAACCCTGGCGTCGCCCGCCAAATCCTGGCGTGGTCCGCCACCGAAACTTTTCGATATTCGGAATAAGGTCTACACCACGTGAGTGGACTAGACCTCTTGCGGGTCCCCGGGTCACACTGTGTTCCGTGAGACATGTCATCGCCCTCGACGTGGGCGGCACCGGAATGAAGGCCGCTCTGGCCGGACCCGGGGGCGAGGTGCTGCACCGGTCCCGCCGGGCCACCGGACGCGACCAGGGTCCGGAGGCCGTCGTCGCGGGCATCCTCGACTTCGCCGCCGAGCTGCGCGCCCACGGCGCCGAGCACTTCGGCACGCCCGCGGCCGCCGCGGGCGTGGTCGTCCCCGGCATCGTCGACGAGGCGGAGGGCATCGCCGTCTACGCCGCGAACCTCGGCTGGCGCGACGTCCCCCTGCGCGACGCGCTCACGGCACGACTGGGCGTCCCGGTCGCCCTCGGCCACGACGTGCGCACCGGCGCTCTCGCCGAGGGCCGGGTCGGCGCGGGCCGCGGCGCCGACCGGTTCCTGTTCGTGGCGCTGGGCACCGGCATCGCAGGCGGCATCGGTGTCGAGGGCCGGGTCGAGTCGGGTGCGCACGGCTTCGCGGGCGAGATCGGCCATATCGTCGTACGGCCCGGCGGAGCCCCCTGCCCGTGCGGGCAGCGCGGCTGCCTGGAGCGCTTCGCGTCGGCGGCTGCCGTCACCGAGGCCTGGGCCTCGGCCTCGGGCGACCCGGACGCAGACGCGGCGGACTGCGCGAAGGCGGTGGAGTCCGGCGACCCGAGGGCCGGGGCAGTCTGGCAGTCCGCCGTGGACGCCCTGGCCGACGGCCTGGTCACGGCCCTGACCCTGCTGGACCCGCGCGTCCTGATCATCGGCGGCGGCTTGGCGGAGGCGGGGGAAACGCTGTTCACACCTCTCCGCGAGGCCATCGACCGCCGCATCACCTTCCAGAAACAGCCGACGCTCGTGCCGGCGGCCCTGGGGGACAGTGCAGGTTGTCTGGGGGCGGGCCTGCTGGCCTGGGACCTTCTGGCATCGACCGACCGTATGGAGGTAACGCCCTGATGACCGATGCCCCAGGGGCGCGGGGAACTGCGCGACCAGCCCCCACCCACCCGCACCCCGCAGCGTCCGGACACCCCACGGTCCTGACCGGCGCGACCGTCGTCCTCCCCACGGAAACGATCACAAACGGCCGGGTCGTCGTCGACGGCACCCGCATCACCACCACCGCCCCGGAAAACGCCCAGGTCATCGACGTAACAGACCACTACGTCATCCCCGGCTTCGTCGACCTCCACAACCACGGCGGCGGCGGAGGCTCCTTCACCTCCGGCTCGGCCGAGGACATCCTCAAGGGCATCCACACCCACCGCCTGCACGGCACGACCACCCTGGTCGCCTCCACCGTCACCGGCGACTTGGACTTCCTCTCCCAACGCGCCGGCCTGCTGAGCGAGCTGGCCGAGCAGGGCGAGATCGCCGGCATCCACTTCGAGGGCCCGTTCATCTCCCCCTGCCGCAAGGGCGCCCACGCCGAGGACCTGCTGCGTGACCCGCACCCCGCGGACGTCCGCAAGCTGATCGAGGCCGCCCGGGGCCAGGCGAGGATGGTCACGCTGGCCACCGAACTCCCCGGCGGCCTGGACTCCGTACGCCTGCTGGCCGACCAGGGCGTGATCGCGGCGATCGGCCACACGGACGCGACCTACGAGCAGACGGTCGAGGCCATCGACGCGGGCGCCACGGTCGCCACGCACCTCTTCAACGCGATGCCGCCCCTCGACCACCGCTCCCCCGGCCCGATCACCGCGCTCCTCGAAGACGACCGGATCACGGTCGAGCTGATCAACGACGGCACGCACCTGCACCCCGCCGCACTCCGGCTGGCGTTCCACCACGCGGGCGCGTCACGGGTCGCGTTCATCACGGACGCGATGGACGCGGCCGGTTTCGGCGACGGCCGCTACTGGCTCGGCCCGCTGGAGGTGGAGGTCGCCGACGGCGTGGCCCGCCTGGTCGAGGACGGCACCATCGCGGGCTCCACCCTGACCCTGGACCGCGCCTTCAAACGGGCCGTCACGGTCGACGGCCTCTCCGTCCAGGACGCGGTACAGGCCCTCTCGGCGACCCCCGCCCGCCTGCTCGGCATGGCCGACCGCATCGGCTCCCTGGAGCCGGGCAAGGACGCGGACCTGGTGCTGCTGAACTCGGATTTCGAGTTGAAGGGCGTGATGCGCCGGGGCGAATGGGTGATCGGTCCCCAACTGCACTGATCCATCCCCCAGTCGGGAGACGGTGGCCGAGTCCGGGACTGGGCCGACCGCCGTCTCTTTGGCATGATCGAGCCTCCGGAAGTTCACGGCAGCAAGCGCATGGCTCTGTATCGGGGGAGGTCGACCAGGTGATCCTCACGGTCACGCTGAACACCGCTCTCGACATCACCTACCGCGTACGGTCCCTCCGGCCGCACGCCTCCCACCGCGTCTCCGAGGTGACGGAACGCCCCGGCGGCAAGGGCGTCAACGTGGCCCGGGTCCTCGCGGCCCTCGGGCACGAGGTGACGGTGACCGGTTTCACGGGCGGTGCGACGGGCCGGGTCGTCCAGGAACTGCTGGCGCCGGTGCCGGGCATCGTGGACGCGCTGGTCCCGATCACGGGCACGACCCGCCGCACGATCGCCGTGGCGGACGAGCGGACCGGCGACACGACGCAACTCAACGAACCGGGCCCGACGATCACCCCCACCGAGTGGTCCGCCTTCCAGGAGGCCTACGAGGACCTGCTGGCGTCCGCCTCGGCGGTAGCCCTGTGCGGCAGCCTCCCACCGGGCGTCCCGGTGGGCGCGTACGCGGGCCTGGTCCGCACGGCCCGCTCCTTCTCGGTCCCGGTCCTCCTGGACACCAGCGGCGAACCCCTGCGCCGAGGCGTCGCCGCCCGCCCCGACATCATCAAGCCGAACGCCGGGGAACTGGCAGAACTGACGGGCTCCCACGACCCCTTGCGAGCCACCCAGGACGCCCGCCGCCGGGGTGCGCGCGCGGTGGTCGCGTCCCTGGGCGCGGAAGGCCTGCTGGCGGTATCCCCCGAGGGCCGCTGGCGCGCCGCCCCACCAGCCCTCCTACGAGGCAACCCGACAGGCGCCGGCGACTCCGCGGTCGCGGGCCTCCTCTCGGGCCTGGTCGAACACCTCCCCTGGCCGGCCCGCCTGACCCGGGCGACGGCCTTGTCGGCGGCGACGGTGCAGGCGCCGGTGGCCGGGGAGTTCGACCGGGGGGTCTACGAGGAGTGGCTGGGGAGGGTGACGGTGACGGGGGAGGTCAGTGCGGCCTAGGCCGGCTCAGTCCTTGACCTGGCCCGCCTTCAGCCAGAGCTGGTCCAGCAGGACGTTGCACTTGTCGCCGTCTCCGCAGGAGACCGTGATCGTGTTGGTGCCCTTGTTGAGGGTCGGCCAGGCGTAGGTCTTCGTCCAGCCCTTGGCGAAGTCGCCGCCCTTGGCGTGGGTGAAGTTGCCCATGTTCAGCTTGCTGCCGAACGGCTTGCCGTTGACCGTGAGCGTCATCTCCTGGTCCTCGTCGACCGTGCTGTAACGGGCGAAGAGGGTGTAGAGACCGTCCTTGGGGACACCATTGACCGTCCAGGTGACCGAGGAGCCGGGCGCGTTGAGGTTCCCCACGTAGATGCCGCCGTCGGACTGGGCGCCCTTGACGTCCTGGGTGAGGGTGGCTCCACCACCGAGGCGCAGCGCCTTGGCGTCGATCGTCGGCAGGTCGACCTTGCTCTCGCCGCCGCCCTTGCTCTTCGAAGGGTTCGGCTCGGACTCCTGGGACTGCGTCGGAGTCGTGCCCGCCTGGTCGTCAGAGTCGCTCTTGTCCTTGTCACCGCTCGCCA
The DNA here is from genome assembly GCF_044457425.1 of Streptomyces sp. NPDC050546. NCBI lineage: Bacteria > Bacillati > Actinomycetota > Actinomycetes > Kitasatosporales > Streptomycetaceae > Streptomyces > Streptomyces sp. NPDC050546. The sequence goes on along the minus strand of NZ_JBITGX010000003.1, from coordinate 36,267 downwards.
TGGCGATCGCGATGCCGACGACGACCGCCGCGACCACCGCGACCGCGCCGATCAGCAGGCCCTTGGTGTTCGGGCCGCGGCCCCCGCGGCCGCCGCCGGACACCTGGTGCTGGGGAGCGGTAGCGGATCCGCCGCCGCCGGGCAGCGTCTCGGGTGCCGCGTAGTGCGCGTTCGGCTGGCCGTACGCACCCTGCTGCTGCGGGACCTGACCGTAGGCCGCCGCCTGCCCGGCCTGCGGCTGCTGGCCGTACTGGCGCGTGCCCACCGCCCGCACCCGGTTGACCGAGTTCGGGTAGCCGTAGCCCCCGGACGGCGGCTGGGCTCCGTTGGCCTGCCCGTCGGCGTAGAGATAGCCGAACGGGTCGTCGTCCTCGGGCGTGCTCGCGCCGTTGTTGCCGGGCGTCATCCCTTGGTCTCCTCAGTCAGGTGCGGTGCAATGCGGTACGGGTCGTGAGAGAGCGAGCCTACCCGCTCCCAGTGACCCAAACGGGTGACTCAGACCGCATCAACTCGCTGACCTCGGGTTCACCCGGCGCGTCTGTGTTGTTTGGGACGAGATCGTTTCTCGACGTACATCCGCTCGTCAGCGGACTTCAACACTTCGTCCGCTGTCATTCCACAGTGTGCCCATCCGATGCCGAAGCTGGCGCCGACCCGGACGGCACGCCCCTCGGCGCGGATGGGCTGGATGATCTCGTTGCGGAGGCGGACCGCGAGGTCCTGCGCGTCGGCCCGGCCGAGTCCGTCCGCGAGGATGACGAATTCGTCACCTCCGAGCCGGGCGACCGTGTCACCGTCGCGGACGCCCCCGCTCAGCCGCCGGGCGACCTCGATGAGAACCGCGTCACCCGCGTTGTGCCCGAACCGGTCGTTGATCGACTTGAAGCCGTCGAGGTCGCAGAAGAGGACGGCGAGGCCCTTCGTGCCGTCGTCGAGGTCGCCCTCCGGGGCGACGGTGTGCACATGGTGGTCGTAGGCGTCGAACGGGTCGGCGGCCTGCCGGAAGTCGAAGCCGGGGCCGACGACGTCGAAGGCGGGGTGGCCGTAGGCCGCGTCATGGGACTCGGCGACCGCGGAGTGCGGGGGCGCGGCACGCTGGCAGAGGCGCGACGACAGGCGGGAGCGCAGCTCGGCGGAGTTCGGCAGGCCGGTGAGCGAGTCGTGCGAGGCGCGGTGGGCGAGCTGCAACTCGCGGCGCTTGCGCTCCTCGATGTCCTCGACGTGGGTGAGGAGGAAGCGCGGTCCGTCGGCGGCGTCGGCGACCACGCTGTTGCGCAGCGACACCCACACATACGTGCCGTCCCGGCGGCCGAGGCGGAGTTCCGCGCGGCCGCCCTCCGCCGAGGTCCGCAGCAGGGTGCCTATGTCCTCGGGGTGGACCAGGTCGGAGAAGGAGTAGCGGCGCATCGCGGAGGCGGGGCGGCCCAGCAGCCGGCACAGGGCGTCGTTCGTGCGCAGGATCCGGCCGTGCTGGTCGCCGCCCATCTCGGCGATGGCCATGCCGGAGGGGGCGTACTCGAAGGCCTGCCTGAAGCTTTCCTCACTCGCCCGCAGCGCCTGCTGCTCGCGCTCCAGCCGGACGAGCGCGCGCTGCATATTGGCCCGCAGCCGGGCGTTGCTGATCGCGATGGCGGCCTGGAAGGCGTACATCTGGAGGGCCTCGCGGCCCCAGGCGCCGGGATGGCGGCCGTTGCGCGGGCGGTCCACGGAGAGCACGCCGATCAGCTCGCCGCAGGCCGCGCTGCCCTGCGGCCCGGGCGCGTACATGGGCGCGAAGAGCCGGTCGGCCGGATGCCACTCGTCCTCGAAGCGGGGCGCGGGGCCGTCGGTGTACCACTGCGGGACGTCGTCGTCGTCGAGGACCCAGCCCTCGGTGTGCGGTATGAACACCAGGTCGCCCCAGCGCTCGCCCATGCCGAGCCGGCGTTCCCAGGATTCGCGCGAGCCGACGCGGCCGGTGATGAGGGCCTCGGCGGCGGGGTTCCCGGCGAAGGCGGCGACGACGAGATCACCGTCGGGGCGTACGAGGTTCACGCACGCCATCTCGTACCCGAGAGCGGCGACGACGCCTTCCGCGACGGTCTGCAGTGTGTCCGCCAGGCTGCGGGCCGTGTTCATGTCGGCCATGACCTGGTGCAGTTGTCGCAGGGAGGCAAGGCGGACGTAGGGCTCCGACTCGGTCTCCATGCTCGCCCTCCCCCCGAGTACCTCGCAGCGAATCAAGAATCAAGGGTTCTCATCGGCGTACGTCCTGGCAGCTTCCCCGCCACTGAATCACAGCGCGCTGCTCACTCGGTACACAGGGTCAACAATTCCTGCCCCTTGTGACTCAAGTCACAGGTAAAGCTGAACAATTGCCTGGAGTTTCTGCGTTCCTCCCGTGCGTCCGTCGAGCGAAACCTTGTCACGCTGTACACACGTTTGTACTCCGTTTCCGCTGACGGGCGTCTTACGGAAAAGGGCTCGGGCGGCGGCGGGAAAGTCCGTCGCGAGTCCTAAGACCCTGATCGGGCGGGAGCCCGATGCGTGACGCGCGGGGCGGAGATTAGCGTTTCGGTGTGCCGAACACTCCCCCTGCCACGTCCTCGATCATTCCGTCACCCGCCTCCGGGCATGCTGAGGGGGTGAGCAACGACGAGTTCCGCGCCGCCATGTCCCGGCTGGCCTCGGGTGTGGTCCTGGTGACCGCGCAGGAGCCGCCGCTCGACCCGGACGACCCCTCGGCGCCGGGCAGCGAGGACGTGGGCATGACGGCCACGGCCTTCATGTCGGTGTCCCTGGACCCGCCCATGGTGCTGGTGAGCCTGCGCGAGGGCTCCCGCATGGACGAACTGCTCGACGAACAGCCCCAGTGGGCGGTCTCCGTGCTGTCCGAGAGCCAGCGGCACATCGCGGGCCGGTTCGCCATGAAGGGCCGGGTCAGCGACCGGCTGCTGTTCGCCGACATCCCGTACACGCGCGGCGAGTACACCGGGGCACCCCTGGTGGGCGGCGCCCTGGCCGTCCTGGAGTGCCGCACCGAGCAGCGCGTGCCGGCCGGCGACCACACGCTGGTCATCGGCCGCGTGCTGACGGCCCGCGTACCGAGCGCGGAGGGCGGGCCGCTGACGTACTTCCGGGGGCGGTACCGGCAGTTGGGGTGACCCGAGAAATCCCGTGGCCGCGTCGGCGCGGGCGCTCCTACGCTGCCCGGATGACGATTCCCGCGCCCCGGCTCGAAGAGATCACCCCCGGGAACCTCGACGCCGCCCTCGGCATCCGCGTCCGCCCCGACCAGGAACACGCGGTCGCCCCGGTCGTGAAGTCACTCGCCGAGGCGTACGCGCACGGCGCCATCGCCTGGCCGCGCCTCATCGTCGACGGCGACCGCCCGGTCGGCTTCCTCATGGCCTGCCTCGGCATCGACTGGTACGGGGACGGCAGCGACATCCGCTCCGGCCTGTGGCGGCTGAACATCGCGGCCGGTGAGCAGGGCAAGGGGTACGGCCGTTTCGCCGTCGAGTCCGTCGCCGCCGAACTGCGCCGGCGCGACACCGAGAAGTTCTACGTCACCTGGCACCCGGGACCGAACGGCCCCGAGGGCTTCTACCTGGGGCTCGGCTTCCGCCCGGCCGGGGAGAACAGCGGGGGCCAGACGGTGGGGTTGCTGGAGCTTACCTAGGGCCCCTCGGAGAGGCGTCAGCTCCAGCCCTGGGCCGATCGGCCCCGCTTGGTCTCCGAGCGCTGCTTCTTCTCGCGCAGCCGGCGCTCGTTGATCCCCCGGGGGATCCGGGTCTGCCTGCGGGGCTTGGGCGGGGGTGCGGTGGCCTCGGCCAGGAGGGCGGCGAGGCGTACGGCGGCGGACTCGCGGTTGCGCCACTGGGAGCGGTGCTCGGAGGACCGTACGGTGACGACTCCGTCGACCAGGCGCCCGGCCAGCCGCTCCAGCGCCCGCTGCTTCCACACCTCGGGCAGCGCCTCGGTCTTCGCCAGGTCGAAGCTGAGCTCGACCTTCGAGTCACTGGTGTTGACGTGCTGTCCGCCGGGCCCCGAGGACCGCGAGAAACGCCACAGGAGCTCGGCCTCGGGCAGGGAGACGGAGCCGCGGATGACGTGGGGACCAGACATGCCGTCCATGTTCCCTCTCCTGTCCGGTCCACGTCATCCCAATAATCGAGAGTAAAGAAAGTAAAGGAGCTGGAACCTCGCGTACCCCTCTCCACGTTCAGGGGGGTAGCTGTAGCTTCTTTGCCGCAGCTGCTTTGCCGTACTGCCGTACGTAAACGAGGGAAGGGACTCCCAACAATGGCTGTAAGCCTGTCCAAGGGTGGCAACGTCTCGCTCACCAAGGAGGCTCCGGGCCTGACCGCCGTCACCGTGGGCCTCGGCTGGGACGTCCGCACCACCACCGGCACGGACTTCGACCTCGACGCCTCCGCGATCGCGGTCAACACACAGGGCAAGGTCTACTCGGACGCCCACTTCGTGTTCTTCAACAACAAGCAGACCCCGGACAACACGATCGTCCACACCGGCGACAACCGCACGGGCGAGGGCGCCGGCGACGACGAGGCGATCAACGTCAACCTCGCCGCCCTCCCGGCCGACATCGAGAAGATCGTCTTCCCGGTGTCCATCTACGACGCCGAGAACCGCTCGCAGAACTTCGGCCAGGTCCGCAACGCCTACATCCGCATCGTCAACCAGGCCGGCGGCGCCGAGATCGCCCGCTACGACCTGTCGGAGGACGCGGCCACGGAGACGGCCATGGTCTTCGGCGAGCTGTACCGCAACGGCGCGGAGTGGAAGTTCCGCGCCGTCGGCCAGGGCTACGCCTCGGGCCTGGTCGGCATCGCCCAGGACTTCGGCGTCAACGTCTGACGACCAACGCCGGTCTTGTTCTGACGGCGGAGCCCCCGGGCCTTGGAAGAGGCCCGGGGGCTCCGCCCTTTCTCTTGGGGCGCGGGGAACTGCGCGACAAGCCACGACGAACCCGCAGCCGCCCACGCACCTGAGCCCACAACGGCGTTCCCGCTCCCGCCCCTCATGACCGCTCCGGCTTCCCCTCCCCGTACAGCCACTCCTCCCAGATCCCCGCGAAGTCCTCCCCTGGCGCCTGCTCCTCGACATACGCCGTGAACTCGGCCGTGTCCGCGTTCCCGTACCGGTGCTCCGCCGCCCACCCCCGCAGGATGGCGAAGAACCTGTCATCCCCCACGGCCTGGCGGATCTTCTGAAGGACCATCGCGCCCCGCTGGTAGACCGGGTCCCCGGAGATGTTCGCGGCGTCCGCCGGCTTCGCGGGCGGGAACGCCCAGAGGTCCTTGTACGTCTTCTCCCCGTTCTCGTACAGCGCGTCGAAGGACTCCTGCGCGCTCTCCCCGCCGTGGTCCTCCCGCCACAGCCACTCCGCGTACGTCGCGAAGCCCTCGTTGAGCCACATGTCGCGCCAGCTCTCCGGCGTGACGGAGTCGCCGTACCACTGGTGGGCGAGTTCGTGGACGAGGAGGGTGATGCCGGGGGCGCCGGGGAAGACGGGCCGGGTCTGGGTCTCCAGGGCGTAGCCGACCTCGGCCGCGCGGTCGACGATCGCACCGGTGGAGGAGAAGGGGTAGGGGCCGAACCGCCGCTCCGCCCAGCGCAGGATCTCGGGGATGCGCGCGAGCACCGCGCGGCCCGCCTCCCGCTCCGCCGGGTCGACGGCCGTGTACACGGGCAGACCGTCCCGGGCGGTGGAGCGGGTGATGTCGTAACGGCCGATCGCGAGCGTGGCGAGGTAGCTCGCCATCGGCTCGGCGGAGTGCCAGCTGAACGTCGTACGGCCGCCCTTCGCGGTCGTGACGTCGCGCAACTCCCCGTTGGAGACCGCCCGGAGCCCCCGCGGCACGGTCACCGTGAGGTCGTACGACGCCTTGTCGGACGGGTGGTGGTTGCCGGGGAACCACGCCATGGATCCCGCCGGCTCCCCCAGCGCGAGCGCCCCGTCCGTGGTGCGCAGCCAGCCCTCCTGGGAGCCGTCGGGGTCGGTGACGGTCTCGGGCGCCCCGGAGTAGCGGACGGTCGCGCGGAACGTCTCGTCCCGGCGGAGGTCCTCGCGCGGCCGGACGGTGAGCTCCTGCCCGGCGCGGTTCCAGCGGGCCGTCTCGCCGCCGACGGTGACCTTGCCGACCTCCAGGCCGGTCAGGTCGAGGTTGAAGGCGGTGAGGTCCTTGGTCGCACGCGCGGTGAGGGTGGCCGTGCCGGTGAGGTGGTGGGCGTCCGGGTCGTAGGCGAGGCGCAGGCCGTAGTGGGTGACGTCGTAGCCGCCGTTGCCGGCCTTCGGGAAGTACGGATCGCGTACGCCGGATCCGCCCGGGGTTCCGTGGACTCCGCCGCCGCAGGCCGTGAGGGCGAGAGCGGAGACGAGCAGGGCGGGGACAAGACGTACGGACCGGGCCACGATCTCGATCCTATGGCGGGCGTGACAGCATCACCCCCGTGCTCGACATCGGCTACGCCCTCTCCAACCGCTTCCCCGACCCGCCACAGACCGACTACCGCCGCGCGGACGTCCGCGCCCTGCGGCACGACCTGTTCTGCGGTGACGTCTACCTGGCGGACACCAAGACGGACCACGAGGTGTCCACAGCCTGGGGATGGGTGCCGGTGCTCGACTTCGCGTGGGCGCTGTGCGACATCGTGGAGCGGATCGACCGGGACCCGGCGGGCTCGCGGGCGTCCCGGCCGCAGCGGGCGGAGCTGGACTTCACCGAGTCGACCGACCGCATGCTGTTCGAGCGCCGCTTCGGCTGGGTGGACATCGAGGCCGACTGGATGCGCGCGGAGGAGCCCCCGCTCACCGTCTCCCACTCCGAACTGCGCCGCGAGTCCCGGGACTTCCTGCACGACCTGATCGCCGACCTCACCGATCTGCACGACGACCTCGCCGAGAACCCGGCGATCTGGACCCTCCAGGCCCGCTTCCCCAGGGTCTCCTGACGACTTCCCAGGGTCTCCTGTTTCCCAGGGTCTCCTGACGACTGGTCCCAGGGGCTCCCGACGACGGTCCGCCACCGGGCTGACACGATCGCCCTTCGACCGGCAGCACATACAGCGGACACGGGGAGAACGGCGACATGAGCCAGGGGCGCGTGACCTACGGCCTGAACTACAAGATGACGCCACCGGTCATCGTCAGCGGAGAAGGGCTCGAGCAGGGCACCACCGTCCGGCTTCACCGCGACCCCGACAGCCCCGCCCCGGACCGGCTCCGCTCACTGCGGGCCTTCCATCTGCGCGCGGAGGACTGGGCGCCGGTCGCCCGGGGGGTGACGGAGCAGCCCCTGGGGTCGCGGCTGAGCGGACGCCCGGCGGTGTACCACGTCCTCGATCCCTACGGTGCGCCGCTCGGGCGGATCACCCTGCGGCGGCGCCGCGCCTTCCGGTGGGGTCGCGAACGCTGGACCGTGGAACCGGCGGCGGGGCCGGTCCTGCACGGGTATGTGGGCCGACTGGTGTGGTGGGCGCTGTGGTGGCCCTTCGGGCTGCCGGTCTACCTCCTCTTCCTGCTCCTGGCCCTGATGGCGGAGATCGACGACGGCTTCCGTCCACCCCGGCGCATCACCTGGCGGGACGGCTCCCACCGCGCCCACCTCGTCTTCCGCGCGGTGGCCGAGGACTACCGGCTGCTGCGGCACGAACTGGACCCCCGTCTGGTCCACGCCCTCATAGCGCTGCACCAGTCCTATGACTGGCCGGAGCAGGCGGGGGAAGGTGGCTGGTACGAGTACTGAGGGGCTGGTACGAGTACTGAGGGTGAGGGCGCGGGGTCAGCCCTCCACCCTGATCCCCCACTCCATCGCCAGCACCGGTGCCAGATCCAGCAGTTGCGCCGTACTGATCACCGCCCCCGACAGCCGGTCGAGACCCCGGCTGATCTCCAGCGACGCGGCCCCGCGCAGGTCGACGTCCGTGAGGGTCGCCGCATGGAAGTCGACGCCCTTCAGGGCGCAGTCCACGAACTCCACCCGCTCCAGGCGGGCGCCCCCGAAGTCCGGCTCGACGAGGACGCAGCCCTCGAAGACGACGTCTCTGAGCCGGGCCGTGCGCAGATTCAGATAGTCGATCTTGCCGCCGCGGATCAGCACCCGCTCCAGCACCGCCCCGTGCAACTGCGGTCCCCCGAGGCGGGCTTCGGTCAGCTCCACGTCCCGCAGGGTCGCCTCGGCGAGGTCGGTGCCGACGCCCCGCACGCCGGTGAGGACCGAGTCCAGGAAGCGGGCATGCCGCAGCCGCGTCTCGTCCAGCGCGCACCCCGTCAGCGCACAGTCCATGAAGCGGGCCCCCGCCCCGTCCTGCCCGGTGAGGTCCGCGTCCCGGAACTCCAGCCCGTCGTAGTCCCCGTCCGGCTCCAGCCCACCGCCCTCGTACGGCTCCAGCCCGGGCAGCCGCACCTCCGGTCGCCGCGCACCCTTCACACCCGTACCGCGGGTCACACCCGTACCGCCCGCCGCTCTCCTCGCCATGCCCCCATGCTGCACCCCACCACTGACAACGCCCCCTGACCTGCGCGAACACCGGCCATGTCACATTCCGGGCCCCGCGGGCGGTCGTAATCCCGAAGGCGATCGACGACCTCAGGCCCCAGGGAGATCCCAGCCATGCACCGCATCACCGTCATCGGCGGCGGCTTCGCCGGACTGACCGCCGCCATCACCGCCGCCGAGGCAGGCGTCAAGGTAACCCTCCACGAAGCCCACCACACCCTCGGCGGCCGGGCCCGCACCGCCGAGGGCCCCTACCGCACGAACGAGGGCCCGCACGCCCTCTACAACGGCGGCCCGCACTGGGCCTGGCTCAAGCAGCGCGACCTCCTCGGCCCGCTCGCCCCGATCCCACCCCTGGAGGCCGCCCGGCTACGGCTGCGCCACCACGGCGTGCTGCGCCGCACCCCGCCCTTCCCGATGCTGAAGCTGCTGCGCCGGACCGCCCGGCAAGCGCCGGTGGACGCCGACTTCCTGACCTGGGCGACCGGCGTCGCGGGCGAGGAGGGCGCCCGCGCCGCCGCCCACTACTCCGCCGTCGCCCTCTTCCACCACGACCCCGGCTCCCTGTCGGCCGCGTTCGTGCAGGAGCGCCTGCGCCGGGCCACCAAGCTGCCGCCCGAGGCCCACTACCCGCGCGGCGGCTGGGGCAGCCTCATCGACCGGATGGCCGCCCGGGCCTGGAATCTGGGCGTCCGGATGGAGACCCTGTCCCGTGTCGACACGCTCCCTACCGACACACCGGTGATCGTCGCGACCTCCCTGGACGCCGCCCGGCGGCTGCTCGGCGACACCTCCCTGACCTGGCCGAGCGGCCGTACCGCCCTCGTCGACCTGGCCGTGCGCACGCGGCGCGGGGACGCCTTCGCGGTCTCAGACCTGGACGCGCCCGGCTGGCTCGAACGGTTCACCGCCCAGGACCGCAGCCTGGCCCCGGCCGGCGAGCAGCTCATCCAGGGGCAGCTCCCCCTCGCCCCGCACGAGTCCAAGGCCGACGGCACCGCCCGCGCCGAGCAGCTGCTCGACCTGGGGTTCCCGGGCTGGCGCGAGCGCGTCACCTGGCGGCGCGAGTCCGTCGCGGCGGGCCGTACGGGCGCGGTCGACCTGCCCGGCACCAGCTGGCGCGACCGGCCCGCCGTGGACCGGGGCGACGGTGTCTACCTCGCCGGTGACCAGGTCGCGGCCCCCGGTGTGCTGTCGGAGGTCTCCTTCAACAGCGCCCTGACGGCGGTGTCCCTCGCCCTCGGCCGGCGGGAGCTTGACCTCAAGCAAGCTTGAGGTTGAAGGCTGGCCGCAGACCACCGCGACACGAGGAGCCTCGTATGCACGCCATCCGCCTGCACGCCTTCGGCCCGGCCGAGAACCTCACCTATGAGCGCGTCGAGGACCCCCGGCCGGGCCCCGGACAGATCCGTATCGCCGTACGGGCGGCGGGCGTCCACCTCCTGGACGCCGCACTGCGCGAGGGCATGCGCGGCGGACCGACGGCCGATCAGGCAGCCCTGCCCACCGTCCCCGGCCGCGAGGTCGCCGGCGTCGTCGAGTCCCTGGGCGAGGGCGTCGCGGACCTCTGGCTCGGCAAGCGGGTCGTCGCCCACCTCGGCTTCGTCCCCGGCGGGTACGCCGAACTGGCCGTCACCGCCGTCGAACGCCTGCATGAGATCCCGGAGAACCTGGACTTCGCCGAGGCCGTCGCCATGATCGGCACGGGCCGTACGGCGATGGGGATCCTCCAGTTCGCCGACCTCGGGCCCGACTCGGTGGCCGTCGTCCCGGCCGCCGCCGGAGGCATCGGGACGCTTCTCGTGCAGTACGCCAGGAATGCCGGCGCGACCGTCGTCGGCCTCGCGGGCGGCCCGGAGAAGATCGCCCTGGTGCAGGCGAACGGTGCCGATCTCGCCGTCGACTACCGGGACCCGGCCTGGCCCGCGAAGGTCCGCGCCCACCTCGGCGGCCGGACCGCGACCGTCGTCTTCGACGGGGTCGGCGGCGACGTGGCCCGCGAGGCCGTCGCCCTCCTCGGCCCCGGCGGAAAGCACATCGTCTTCGGCTGGTCCGGCCAGGGCATCCTCGACGGCGAGCCCTACCTCGTCGACGGAGTCTCCGAGCAGGTCCTCGGCCCCGCGATGCTGGGGAAGGCCGGCGGCCCCGACCCCCTGCGCACCCTCGAACTGCGCGCCCTCACCGAGGCCGCCACCGGCCGCCTCACCCCGGCCGTCCACCGCTTCCCGCTCCGCGAGGCCGCAGCCGCGCACCGGGCACTGGAGACCCGGGGCACGACGGGCAAGGTGGTCCTGGAACCCACCCCCGGCTAATTCACATGACCCGCCCGGCACCCCCCACTACCGTGCGGAAAGTGATCGACATTCCCCGCGAACTGGCGGCATCACAGGAGAAGTTCAACGGCGAGGCGGGCCGCGCCTTCATCAACGGACTGCCGGAGCAGACGGCCCGCTTCCTCGACCACTGGGACCTGGCACCCGACGGCCCCCCGATGCACGGCGTCTCCGCCCTGGTCCTCCCGGTCCTGCGCCGCGCCGACGACACCCCTGCGGTCCTCAAGCTCCAGATCCTCGACGAGGAGAGCGAAGGCGAGCCGGTGGCGCTGCGCGCCTGGAACGGCGACGGAGCGGTCCGCCTCCTCGACCACGACGAGCCCACCGGCACCATGCTGCTGGAGCGCCTCGACGAGACCCGCATGCTGTCCCACGTGCCGGACACCCACCAGGCCGTCGTCACGATCGCGGAGCTCCTCGCCCACCTCACCGCCTTCCCCGCCCCGCCCGGCCTGCGCTGCCTCGGCGACATCGCCCGGGCCATGCTCGACCAGACCCCATGGGCCCTCGGCCGCATCCCCGACCCCGAGTCCCGCCGCCTGGTCGCCGACTGCGCGGCCGCCGTACGCGAGGTCGTCGACGAACCGGGCGACCGCCTCCTGCACTGGGACCTCCACTTCGACAACGTCCTCGCCTCCGACCGCGCCCCCTGGCTGGCGATCGACCCCAAGCCCCTGGCCGGCGACCCCGGCTTTGAACTGTGGCCGGCCCTCGACAACCGCTACGACCCCGGCGACGTCCTCTGGCGCTTCGACGCCATGACCGACATCCTCGCCCTGGACCGCCCCCGAGCCCGGGCCTGGACCCTCGGCCGCCTCCTCCAGAACGCCCTGTGGGACATCGAGGACGACCGCCCGATCGACAAGGCCCAGCTCGAGATCGCCCACCGCCTGGCCACCCCATGAAAAAGCCCAGGCCCGGAGAGACCCGGCCTGGGCGACGAAGAGCCCCCTGTCGGATTCGAACCGACGACCTACGCATTACAAGTGCGTTGCTCTGGCCATCTGAGCTAAGGAGGCCCGTACGGGTAGGCACCCGCACGTGCCCGAGCAGTGTACCCACGTCCCCGAGGGGCCCCGTCGAAAATTTCCGCGAAGTTCACAGGCCCGGAGGTACTGACAGACCAGGTGAACGCCAGGTACGGTCCTGAGCCAGTTCATACGCGTGGACTACACCACAACGGAACTCCCGTCGTGGCACCGCCTTCCTACTCGGATCGTCCGGCACGTTCCTGCCGGTAGAAGGGGTTCGTTCATCATGGCCACTGTCTCGTTCGACAAGGCGACCCGGATCTACCCGGGCACCGAAAAGCCCGCTGTTGACGCGCTGGAGATCGACATCGAGGACGGCGAGTTCCTCGTCCTCGTCGGCCCGTCCGGCTGCGGCAAGTCCACCTCGCTCCGCATGCTCGCGGGGCTCGAGGACGTCAACGCCGGCGCCATCCGCATCGGCGACCGCGACGTCACCCACCTGCCGCCGAAGGACCGGGACATCGCCATGGTGTTCCAGAACTACGCGCTCTACCCGCACATGTCCGTCGCCGACAACATGGGCTTCGCGCTCAAGATCGCCGGCGTCAACAAGGCGGAGATCCGGCAGAAGGTCGAGGAGGCCGCGAAGATCCTCGACCTCACCGACTACCTGGACCGCAAGCCGAAGGCGCTCTCCGGTGGTCAGCGCCAGCGTGTCGCCATGGGCCGCGCCATCGTGCGTGAGCCGCAGGTGTTCCTCATGGACGAGCCGCTGTCCAACCTGGACGCCAAGCTCCGCGTCAGCACCCGTACGCAGATCGCGAGCCTGCAGCGCCGCCTCGGCATCACCACCGTCTACGTCACCCACGACCAGGTCGAGGCCATGACGATGGGCGACCGCGTGGCGGTCCTCAAGGACGGTCTGCTCCAGCAGATCGACACCCCGCGCAACATGTACGACAAGCCCGCCAACCTCTTCGTGGCCGGCTTCATCGGCTCCCCCGCGATGAACCTGGTCGAGGTGCCGATCACCGACGGCGGCGTGAAGTTCGGCAAGTCGGTCGTGCCGGTGCAGCGCGACGCGATCGCCGCCGCCACCGACAAGACCGTCACGGTCGGTGTCCGCCCCGAGCACTTCGACGTCTCGGACGCCGAGCAGGGCCTCGCGGTCACCGTGAACGTCGTCGAGGAGCTCGGCGCCGACGCCTACGTCTACGGCACCGCGAAGGTCGGCGACGACTCCAAGGACCTCGTCGTCCGCGTCAGCGGCCGTGAGGTCCCGGAGAAGGGCAGCCAGCTGCACATCGTGCCCCGCTCCGGCGAGACGCACGTGTTCTCGACGTCGACCGGCGCCCGCCTGTCCGACTGACGGCAACCGCAAACACCCAACCCCGGGTAATTCACCCAGGTTGACGAAGAAGGCCCCGCAGAGCGCTGCGGGGCCTTTCTCGTTGTCGACAAATACCCCGGCAGACCGGACGTTTCGAGCAGTGTGCGTCAACGCCCTACCCAAAAAAGGGCCCTCTCTCATCCCCCGAACCGGTGACTAAATGTCTACAAACCATTACCCCGCGCTACCCTCACACGCGTGAAGCACTCCACTACCCAACAGACGCGACGCGGCCGGGGCCCCGCCCGGCGAATCGGCCGCACCCTCGCTTTCGTCCTGCCCGTCGTCCTGGTGCTCTCCGGGACCCTCGCGGTGAGCCGAGTCAACTGGTCGGGGGGCTCCTCCGACCCGGTGCTCACCGCGGCGGACACCGCGACGTCCGCCGGCACCTCCCGTGCCGCCAAGCGTGCCCCGCAGGACGTCCTGCGCGACAAGCTGCTGACCGAGCTCCAGCAGGAGAACCCGGGCGTCGCCCTCACCCACCTCCAGCAGGCCGTGGACGAACGCCCGACGCTGGCCCGGCACTGCGCGTCCATCGCCCGCGCCCTCGGCCAGGCCGCCGTCCGGGTCTACGGCCCGACGCGCGCCCAGTCCTACGCCCGCCCGGTCTGCGACACCGCCTTCGCCACCGGCGTCGCCGCCGCACACAGCTGAGCGCACCGCCCTGCCACCGGGTGGGCAGTCGATAACGGCAGACGCGGGAACCCCTCGTCCGCCGCAGTCCCCGGGCGGGACGCACCGTACAGTTCGGTCTCATGAGCGATCCGAGCGCCGCGTCCCGCCCCGTTCAAGCCGTCGTTCTGGCCGGCGGCCAGGGCTCCCGGCTGCGTCCGTACACCGACGACCGGCCCAAGCCGATGGTCGAGATCCCCGGGACGGGGACGCCGATCATCGGCCATCAGCTGTCCTGGCTCGCCGAGGAGGGCGTGACGGACGTGGTGGTCTCCTGCGGCCATCTCGCCGATGTGCTGCAGAAGTGGCTGGACTCGGCCGATCTGCCCGTCTCCGTCACCACGGTCGTGGAGTCGGAGCCCCTCGGTCGCGGCGGCGGCCTCAAGTACGCCGCCGCTCACCTGCCCCACCCGGACCAGCCCTGGTACGCCACGAACGGCGACATCTGGACCCGGTTCTCGCTGCGTGACATGGCCGACTTCCACACCGAGCGGGACGCGATCGCGACCCTCGCGCTGGCCCGGCCCCGCCTTCCGTGGGGCGCGGTGAAGACCGACGGCTTCGGCCACATCACCGACTTCATCGAGGCCCCGCCGTCGACCTTCGAGATCAACGCGGGCGTCTACGTCTTCTCCCCCGAGTTCGCGGAGCTGCTGCCGCAGCGGGGCGACCATGAGCGGACGACGTTCCCCCGCCTGGCCCGGGAGCAGCGTCTGGCCGGGTTCACGATCCCGCAGGGGTCCTACTGGCGTGCCATCGACACGGCGAAGGACCTGACGGAGGCGGCGAAGGAGCTGGCCGCCACGGGCCGTTGAGAACGCGCCCAGGAGACAACGCCCAGGAGACAAGGAGAGGGGCCCCGCACCGTGACGGTGCGGGGCCCCTCTCGTCTGTCCTGCCTCGGTCGGCCGCTAGCCCAGCAGGCCGCCCACCAGGCCCGGCTGGCCCGAGGAGGAGCCGTCGCCGGTGCCGCCGGTCGAGCCGGAGCCGCCCGTGGCGGAGCCGCCGGACGTGGGACCGGAGGTCGTGCTCGGCGCCTCGTCGGCCGGGGAGGACTGCCGGGGCGGGGCCTGGCCCGCGCTGCCCTGGGTCTGGCTGGGCGAACCGCCGGTGACGGTGCCGCTGCCCCGGGTGGCGTCCGGCCGGGTCGTGGTGCCCGCGCTGGGGCTCGCCGAGCCGGCCGTGGCGCCCTGGGTCGGCGACGTGGAGGCCGACGGGGTCCTCTTCTCCTGCCGCTTGCCGGGTTCGCCCGGGAGCGGGGAACCCGGCAGCTCGTTGCGCGGGGCCTCGCCGGGGCCGGGGACGACGACCCGGTCGGCGTCGCGGACGGCGCCGCCGAGCAGCGAGCCGACGAGCAGGGTGAATCCGGTGGCGATGGCAGTGACGAGGACACCCCGGCGCAGCACGTAACTGCGCAGGTCCCAGATGTCGGCGCGGGGCCCGAGACGGCGCCAGGCGCTGCCGGCCAGCCGGCCGTCGACGGAGTAGACGGGGGCGCCGGCGATGATCAGCGGGGACCAGGCGGCCAGGTAGATGATGTCGGGGGTCTCGTAGGCGGGGACGCTCTTCCAGCTGACGGTGACGAGCAGCGCGGCCGAGAGCAGGGCGCCGAAGGCGGCGGCGACGCGCTGCCAGCAGCCCAGGACCGTCAGGACACCGACGATGACCTGAGCGAAGGCGATGACAAGACCGGAGCCGACCGGGTGCTGCAGGGCGAACTGGCGCAGGGGCTCGGCGACTTCCCAGGGGTGCAGCGTGTTGAGCCACGTGACCATGGAGCCGCGCTTGCCGCCGTCGAAGTAGACGGGGTCGCACAGCTTGCCCATGCCGGCGTAGATGGAGATGAACCCGAGGAACACGCGCAGCGGGAGCAGGACGACGCCGAGGTTCATCCGGCGGCCCGGGTAGTAGGCGTGCCGGGCCGGGTCGTCGGCGTGGCGCCTGGAGGCCCGCCCGGTCTCGTCCGCGCTGGCGGTGAGGTCCTCGAAGTCCTCCTCCGCGTAGGCGGGTTCGTCGTAGGCGCTGCCGACGGTGCGCATGGGCGGCAGCAGCCGGGTGTCGTCGGAGTGGGTGCGCTGGGGGCCGACGACGGGGGTCTCGACCGTCTGGTCGAGGTCGTCCGCGTATCCGGCGCCGTAGCCGTCGCCCGGGTATCCGGTGCCGCCGTAGCCCGTGCTCCCGTGGCCCGTGCTCCCGTGGCCGGTGCCCGGGCGGGCGATGACCTGGGTGGCGCCGGCGTCGGCGGTGGGTTCCTCGGCGTGGCGGACGCTTTCGTGCCGTACGGCCTGGAGGAGCCGGTGGGCGCCGGTGTCGTCGGGCGCGGATCTACCGCTCCAGACGACGGGCCGGCGGCGGGCGGTGGCCCCGTCCGCCTGGCCCCCGGCGGTGGTGACGGGGATGCGGGCGGTGTCCTCGCTGGCGGTCAGGTGCCGTGCGACCCGTGGGGACTGGACGCGACGCGTCGAGACGCCCAACTGCACGCGGAAAGACGCGTGATTGACGATGACCTGCGCCGGGTCGCTCGGCACCTTCACCATGCTCAGCGCGGGAGCGTCGTCGAGTCCCGACGAGCGGTCCCCCGTGGGAGTGCGGGGTGTTCTGGTGTCCACACTCATCTAACCGAGTGACGTCGCGATAGGACACTGCTTTGACCGGCCGGATCTGTCCGGACCCCGTCAAGCTTGTCCTTGTCGCCCCACCACCCCCCGAATTACCCCGTTCGGGTGAAGTGCCGGATACCTGTTCAGCGACGTCGGCGAGCCGCCTCGTAGAGCACGATCCCCGCCGCCACACCGGCGTTGAGCGACTCGGTGCCGCCCGGCATGGGGATCCGCACCCGGTAGTCGCACGTCTCGCCGACCAGCCGGCCCAGTCCCTTGCCCTCGCTGCCGACGACGATGGCGACGGGCCCGCCCAGGGCCTCGAGATCGCCGAGCTCGGCCTCACCGTCGGCGGCGAGACCGACGACCACGATGCCGGCCTTCTTGTACTGCTCCAGCGTGCGCGTCAGGTTGGTGGCGCGGGCGACGGGCGTACGGGCGGCGGCGCCGGCGGACGTCTTCCAGGCACCGGCAGTCATCCCGGCGGCCCGCCGCTCGGGTACGACGACGCCGTGCCCGCCGAAGGCCGAGACGGACCGGACGACCGCGCCGAGGTTACGCGGGTCGGTCACCCCGTCGAGCGCGACGATCAGCGGGTCCACGCCCGCGTCGGCGGCGGCAGCGGCGAGGTCCTCGGGGTGGGCGTACTCGTACGGCGGGACCTGGAGCACGAGGCCCTGGTGGTTCAGCCCGTTCGTCATCCGGTCGAGCTCGGGGCGCGGCGCCTCCATGAGGTTGATGCCCCCGCGCTCGGCGGCGAGTTGCAGGGCCTCGCGCACCCGCTCGTCGCTGTCGATGAACTGCTGCACGTACAGCGTGGAGGCCGGCACGCCCTCGCGCAGTGCCTCGACGACGGAGTTGCGCCCGACGACCAGCTCCGAGGTGCCCTTGGCGCGCGGGCCCTTGGTGCGGCTCTGGGCGCGGCGCGACTTGGCCTGTGCGGCGCGCTGCTTGGCGTGTCCCTTGCGCGCCTCGGCGGGCGGCGTCGGCCCCTTGCCTTCCAGGCCCCGGCGCCGCTTGCCGCCACTGCCGACCTGCGCGCCCTTCTTGCCGGACATGCGGCGGTTGTTCGCGGCCATGAGCTACCCGTCTCCGTGAAGTGGTTCGTACGTACGTCTGCGTACGTCTGCGTACGTCTGTTACGTCTGTGCCTGTTGTTACGTCTATGCAGTGTGCCGCCCGGAGGCCCGGGCGGCACAGTCGATCAGCCGTGGGCCTTGTCTCAGCGGGGGCCGAGGCTCCAGCGCGGACCCTGCGGACCGTCCTCGATGACCAGGCCGGACTGGCCGAGCTGGTCGCGGATGGCGTCCGCGGTGGGCCAGTCCTTGCGGGCCCGGGCGGCCTCGCGCTGGTCGAGGACCATGCGCACCAGCGTGTCGACCACGCCGTGCACGCTCTTGTTGAGCACAGTGTCGCCGCGGTCGCCCTCCCCGGCCCAGTGCTCGTCGAGCGGGTCGAGACCGAGGACGCCGAGCATCGCGCGGACCTCGGCGAGCCGGGCCACGGCGGCTTCCTTGTCGTCGGCGGCCAGCGCGCTGTTGCCCTGCCGGACGGTGGTGTGCACCACGGCGAGCGCCTGGGGCACGCCCAGGTCGTCGTCCATGGCCTCGGCGAAGGCGAGCGGCACGTCGGCGGCGGGCTCGACCGGGCCCCCGGCCAGCTCCACCACGCGCTGCACGAAGCCCTCGATCCGCGCGAACGCCGACTCGGCCTCGCGCAGCGCCTCCTCGCTGTACTCGATCATCGAGCGGTAGTGCGGGGTGCCGAGGTAGTAGCGCAGCACGATGGGACGCCAGCGCTTGACCATCTCGCTGACCAGGACCGAGTTGCCGAGCGACTTGGACATCTTCTCGCCGCTCATGGTGACCCAGGCGTTGTGCAGCCAGTACCGCGCGAATTCGTCGCCGTAGGCCTTGGCCTGGGCGATCTCGTTCTCGTGGTGCGGGAAGACCAGGTCGAGGCCGCCGCCGTGGATGTCGAAGACGGTGCCGAGGTACTTGTGCGCC
This sequence comes from Streptomyces sp. NPDC050546, assembly GCF_044457425.1. NCBI lineage: Bacteria > Bacillati > Actinomycetota > Actinomycetes > Kitasatosporales > Streptomycetaceae > Streptomyces > Streptomyces sp. NPDC050546. Next base: position 17,791 of record NZ_JBITGX010000003.1, on the reverse strand, counting down.
ATCGCCGAGCACTCCAGGTGCCAGCCCGGGCGGCCGCGGCCCCACGGCGTCTCCCAGCTCGGCTCCCCCGGCTTCGCCGTCTTCCACATGGCGAAGTCCCGCGGGTCGCGCTTGCCGGTCTCGCCGGCGCCGGACGGCTGCTGGAGGTTGTCCAGCTCCTGGTTGGACAGCTCCAGGTAGCCCGGGAAGGAGCGCACGTCGAAGTAGACGTTGCCGTCGGCCTCGTAGGCGTGCCCGCGCTCGATGAGGCCGCGCATCATCTCGACCATCTCGGTGATGTGGCCGGTGGCACGCGGCTCATAGGTCGGCGGGAGGCAGCCGAGGGCGTGGTAGCCGTCGTTGAACGCGCGCTCGTTCTCGTAGCCGATGGCCCACCAGGGGCGGTTCTGGTCGGCCGACTTGGCGATGATCTTGTCGTCGATGTCGGTGACGTTCCGCACGAACGTGACGTCGTAGCCGCGGTAGGCGAACCAGCGGCGCAGGATGTCGAAGTTCAGGCCGGAGCGGATGTGGCCGATGTGCGGGGCGGCCTGCACGGTGGCACCGCACAGGTAGATCGAGACGCAACCCGGCTGGAGCGGGGTGAAGTCACGGATCTGCCGGGCGCTGGTGTCGTACAGGCGAATAGTCACGGGACCAGGGTAGTAGGCCGTGGGGTATGTACGGCACCGTTCTCGGGTGCGGGCGCGTGGGGGTTTGTCGCGCAGTTCCCCGCGCCCCCAAGGGTTGGACCGGTCATCCGCGCTTCACGACCAGCGCCGTTGCCACCGCCATGAGGCCCTCGTCCCGGCCTGGGAAGCCGAGGCCGTCCGTGGTCGCGCCCGACACGGAGACCGGTGCTCCCGCCGCCTCCGAGAGGATCTTCTGGGCCTCGTCCCTGCGCTTGCCGATCTTCGGACGGGGGCCCACCACCTGCACCGCGACGTTGCCGATGCGGAAGCCCGCCTCGCGGACGATGCGGGCCGCCTCCGTCAGGAGGACGACACCCGACGCACCGGACCACTCCGGGCGGCCCGTGCCGAAGTGCTGTCCGAGGTCGCCGAGGCCCGCCGCGGAGAAGAGGGCGTTGCAGGCGGCGTGGGCGACGACGTCCGCGTCGGAGTGGCCTGCCAGGCCCGGGCCCTCGCCCTCCCACTTCAGGCCGGCGCACCACAGCTCGCGGCCGTCCTCGAAGGCGTGGATGTCGGTGCCGATGCCGACCTGGGGGAGCGGGGGCTCGTAGCGGGGTTCGTCAGAAGCCATCGTTGAGCCTCCTGCGGGCCAGGACCGCCTCCGCGAGGACCAGGTCCAGGGGGCGGGTGACCTTGAAGGCCTCCTCATGGCCTGGCACGGCCACGACCGTGAGGCCGAGCTGCTCGACCATGCCGGCGTCGTCGGTGACCTCGCCGGTCACCGTCTCGTGCGCGCGGACCAGCGTGGCCCGGTCGAAGCCCTGCGGGGTCTGCACGGCACGCAGCAGCGCGCGCTCCGGCGTGGCGACGACCGGCTCCGGCTCGCCGGGGACCCGCGCGGGCTCGACCTGCTTGACGGTGTCGGCGAGCGGCAGCGCCGGAACCACGGCCGGGGCACCGTCCCGTACGGCCTCGATCACTGCGTCGACGGTGTCCACCGGCACCAGCGGGCGGGCCGCGTCGTGCACCAGGACGATGTCGTGGCCGGACGGCAGCGCGTCCAGGCCGAGCTTCACGGACTCCTGGCGGGTCTGTCCCCCGGGAACGACGAGGAAGTCCGTCCGCTCGGGCAGCGCGTGCGCGTCGAGCAGCGACTTGACCTCGGCTGCACCGTCGGGCGGGGCCACGACGACGACCAGGGAGACGGCGCGGGAGGCGGCCAGCGCGCGGACCGCGTGGATGAGCATGGGAGTGCCGCTCAGTGCGCGGAGCGCCTTGGGGGCGCCCGGGCCGAGCCGTACACCGCGGCCGGCGGCCGGGATCACGGCCGCCGTACGGGCTGCCGCGGGGGCGGCCGGCGGCGAAGGGCGTGATTCGTCAGACATCGGTTCCTGTCAGGTTTGTGTGCTGGCCTGGCGTGGGTATGGCCTGGAGGAGTGCCGGGCGCGACGCGCTCGACCGGACCCTTCCGTGACGCTGGTCGAGCCGGCTGCCCGGGCCCGGCACGCCAAAGCAACTGGGGCGTGAGTGATAACACACCCCGGGGTGACGGTGCATCGGCATCCGAGTACGAACATGCCGCAGCGCCCGGCGACAGGAAATTCGTCATCGGGCACCGCGGCATTTCGGTGTGCAGCGTTGATCAAGCGTCAAGCAGAGTGCTGATCGACGGGTTTTCGCCTCAGGAGGCGAGTACCTCGTCGAGCAGTGCCTCGGCCTTGTCCTCGTTGGTGTTCTCCGCGAGGGCCAGTTCGCTCACCAGAATCTGGCGGGCCTTGGCGAGCATGCGCTTCTCACCTGCGGAGAGTCCACGCTCGCGCTCACGACGCCACAGGTCACGCACGACTTCCGCGACCTTGATGACATCGCCGGAGGCGAGCTTCTCCAGGTTTGCCTTGTATCGACGGGACCAGTTCGTGGGCTCCTCGGCGTACGGTGCGCGCAGCACCTCGAAGACCCGGTCCAGCCCGTCCTGACCGACCACATCACGCACGCCGACGAACTCCGCATTGTCCGCTGGCACACGCACCGTCAGGTCGCCCTGGGCGACCTTCAGCACCAAGTAGGTCTTGTCCACGCCTTTGATCTGGCGAGTTTCGATGGCCTCGATCAGCGCGGCCCCGTGATGGGGATAGACCACGGTGTCGCCAACCTTGAACGTCATGTGACAGGTACCCCTTCCGTGGCTATCCAGGGTAACACGGAAACTGCGGGTTCTGAATGGCGTTTTCGCAGGTCAGGGCATATCTCGGGGCTTGACAAGTCCGACAGGAACGTGCTTCGCACAGGGGATGGAAGAAGGTATTCGCAGGTGGGAGCGGCTGTCCGGGCCGAGCGAAACGCGTACGTTACACACATCCGAAGCACCCTCCAGACGGCCGAACATCCCGATATGTCCCGTTCCGTATGATCGACTTCCGCTACTCCGTTCGGTGGCCCGAGCGGGCTTCCGGTCGAATCCGGAATTGATCACACGGCCTCCGGGCGAGCCGTCGGTGATCAATTCCGAGGTGGTCCGCGCATTCCTTCACGGAAGTTTTGCGGTACCGCCCGGGGCTCTTATGTGAATGCCGGACGAGCACTCCGCCAATGTGACCCAGGAGTCACATGTGACACAGGAGTCAGTTGCGAGACAGGTGGGATCAGAGGTGCCGGGGGGTCGGGTGCGGCCGTGCGGGAACGGCTCGGTAACCTGAGGCCTGCTGACACACACTTAGGGCGGCTTTATCGGCCGCTCTGCTCGAGTCAAGGAGTTGCCGCCGCCGTGAGCAGCAGCCTTCGACGCGGCGCCCTCGCCGCTGCCGCCGTCGTGTTCTCGATCGCCTCGCTCGCCGCGTGCGGCGCCGGCAACAGCGCCCAGACACTGGAGATCAAGCCGGACAACGCGGCGACCAGCGTCGGCGACATCAAGATCCAGAACGCCGTGGTGATCACCCAGCCCGACCTGGAGTCGACCGGACCGGCCGCGATCTCCGCGACCTTCTTCAACTCCGGCAAGACCGCCGAGACGCTGGAGTCCATCACCATCCCGGGCACCGGCAAGACGGCCGAGCTCAAGCCCGCCAAGGGCGGCAGCCTCAGCATCCCGGCCGGCGGTTCGCTGATCCTGGGCGGCAAGGGCAACGCCACCGCCATGCTGCCGAGCAGCCGCGAGGCCGTGCAGGACGGCAACGCCCAGAAGGTCACCTTCACCTTCAGCAAGACCGGTGCCGTGAGCCTGCGCGCGTTCGTCGTCCCCGCCGAGCACTACTTCAAGGAGTGGGGCCCGTCCGAGGTGCCCGCCGCGCCGGGCGCGTCGGGAGCCCCCTCCGGTTCGCCGTCCGGGTCGCCGTCCGGTTCTCCGGCCGAGGGCGAGTCGGGTGCGCCGGAGAGCCCCGCAGGCGGTGAGACCCCGGGCGGTCACGAGTCGCCCGCCACGCCGACCGACGCGGCTTCGGCCAGCGCGACGGGTGGCGCGGGCGCCGGGCACTGAGCGGCCGTAGAAAGCAGTAGAAGGGGCGGGACCTCCTGGAGGTCCCGCCCCTTCTGTTTCCGCCTGTTTCCGTCGCCGGCGTGCGGCTCACGGGTCCCGCTTCGCGGCTTACGGCTCGAACTTGTAGCCCAGGCCGCGAACCGTCACCAGGTAGCGCGGGGCGCCCGGGTCCGGCTCGATCTTGGCGCGCAGACGCTTGACGTGGACGTCGAGGGTCTTGGTGTCACCGACGTAGTCGGCACCCCAGACCCGGTCGATGAGCTGCATCCGGGTCAGCACGCGCCCGGCGTTACGCAGCAGCATCTCCAGCAGGTCGAACTCCTTCAGCGGCAGGTCGACCTTGGTGCCGCCGACGGTGACCACGTGCCGGTCGACGTCCATGCGGACCGGGCCGGCCTCCAGCGCGGCCGGGGTCACCTCCTCGGGCTCGCCGCGGCGGCGCAGGACGGCCCGGATACGGGCGACCAGCTCGCGCGAGGAGAACGGCTTGGTGACGTAGTCGTCGGCTCCTATCTCCAGGCCTACGACCTTGTCGATCTCGCTGTCCTTGGCGGTCACCATGATGACGGGGACATTGGAGCGGCCGCGCAGCTGGCGGCACACCTCGGTGCCCGGCAGGCCGGGCAGCATCAGGTCGAGGAGGACGAGGTCGGCGCCGTTGCGCTCGAACTCGTCGAGTCCGTCGGGGCCCGTGGTCGCGACCGCGACCTCGAAGCCCTCCTTGCGGAGCATGTACGACAGGGCGTCGGAGAAGGACTCCTCGTCCTCGACGACGAGCACTCGGGTCACGGAAGGACCTCCGGGGCAGGAAGCGTTTCGTACGCGGTTGATTCGGGGGATGTGGGGGTGGACCGCCCGGCCTCCTCGTCGAGGCCCGCGCCTCCTGCGCGTTCATCTCGGGCGGGCTGCTGATGTGCGCGGTCGCGGGCCGCACCGGCCTCCGGCAGCCGCAGGGTGAAGGTGGAGCCCTGGTTCTCGGCACTCCACACCGAGACCTCCCCGCCGTGCGAGGCGGCCACGTGCTTCACGATCGCCAGCCCCAGTCCCGTACCGCCGGTGGCACGGGAGCGAGCGGGGTCGACGCGGTAGAAGCGCTCGAAGATGCGCTCCTTGTCCTTGTCGGAGATGCCGATGCCCTGGTCGGTGACGGCGATCTCGATGTGCTCCCCGCCGGACGCGTTGATCCTGCGGGCGGCTATGCCGACGCGGGTACGGGCGGGCGAGTAGTTGACCGCGTTCTCGACGAGGTTGCCGAGGGCGGCGGCGAGCTGGCCGCGGTTTCCCCAGATCTGCAGGTCGGCGGTGCCGCCCGCGGCCATCGTGATCTGTTTGGCGCCGGCCTGGTGCCGGCAGCGGTCGATGGCCTCGGCGACGAGTTCGTCGACGCGGACCGGCTCGGCGTCCTCCAGCGGGTCGTCGTTCTGCACCCGAGAGAGGTCGATGAGCTCCTGCACCAGGCTGGTCAGCCGGGTGGCCTCGATCTGCATGCGCCCGGCGAACCGCTCGACGGCCTCGGGGTCGTCGGAGGCGTCCATGACGGCCTCGGAGAGCAGCGAGAGGGCGCCGACCGGGGTCTTCAGCTCGTGGCTCACGTTGGCGACGAAGTCGCGCCGGACCGCCTCGATGCGGCGGGCCTCGGTGAGGTCCTCGACGAGCAGCAGCACCAGCCGGGAGCCGAGCGGCGCGACCCGCGCGGAGACGGCCAGGGCCTCTCCGCGTCCGGTACCGCGCCGCGGCAGGTCCAGCTCCACCTGGCGTATCTCCCCGTCGCGCCTGGTGTCCCGGGCCATCTGCAGCATCGGCTCGACGGCGAGCTTGCCGCCGCGGACCAGCCCGAGGGCGTACGCCGCCGAGCTCGCCTTGACCACCGCGTCCGCCTCGTCGAGCACGACGGCGGAGGACCTGAGCACCGACAGGACGGTGTCCACGCCCGGCGGAAGCACCGGGTCCGTGTGCAGGGAGGTACGCGTGGGGCGCTTCTGCTCGCGCTCGCTCCACCGGAACGCCAGCATGGCGATGACACCGGTGAGCACCCCGGCGATCGCTGCCACTGCGGCGACCGCCGCGTTCACGTCCATGCACCCAGGTTAGGCATGGCTCGGGCACGGGCCACAGCCGTCGGACTGCGACCTCGAACACTCGTCGCCCAGAGTTCACCTTGGAGCCAGTATTGGTTCATTTGGGATGACGGAAACGGACGCGTACAGGCCGGAACGTGGGAGCGTGGGGTTCGGACCGTTGGTAATACGACGGTCGTACCGCCGGTTGTTCGGTGGGCCCCGGCTCGTTCGGTGGGCCCCGGCCCTCGAACCCCCGACACAGACGCACGAGAGGGAAGCCTGATGCGGGACGCGTACCACGAGGAACTGGACTCGATCAGCGACAGTCTGGTGGAAATGGCCCGGCTGGTCGGATCGGCGATCGGGCGCGCCACCACCGCCATGCTCGACTCCGATCTGAAGCTGGCCGAGGCCGTCATCGAGGCCGACCAGAAGGTCGACGAGCTCCAGCACGACCTGGAGGCCCGGGCCATAGCCCTGCTGGCACGGCAGCAGCCGGTGGCGACGGACCTGCGCATCGTCGTCACGTCGCTGCGGATGTCGGCCGACCTGGAGCGCTCGGGCGACCTCGCCCAGCACGTGGCGAAGCTCGCGCGCCTGCGCTACCCGGACCGCGCGGTCCCGAGCGACCTGCACGCCACCATCCTGGAGATGGGCCAGCTCGCCCAGCGCCTGATGGCCAAGGCCGCCGAGGTGATCATCACCAAGGACGTCGACCTGGCGCTCCAGCTGGAGCAGGACGACGACGAGATGGACCTGCTGCACCGCACCCTCTTCCAGCACCTCATGGACGACCGCTGGAAGCACGGCATCGAGACGGCCGTGGACGTCACGCTGCTGGGCCGTTACTACGAGCGGTTCGCCGACCACGCGGTCTCCGTCGCCAAGCGCGTGGTGTACCTGGTGACGGGCGAGCACGCCGACGAGCTCCAGCCGGACGTGCAGCCGGAGATCCAGGCGGTGACGACGGAGGCGGAGAGCGCCTGAGCGGCGAGTGGGAGTAGGCCAGGGGTAGGGGTCCGCCGGGGGCGGCCGAGGGGCGTCCGGGGCGCGCGCAAGCCTCAGTGCGCCGTTGATGCGCCCAACGGAACGGGCGTCCAATGGGCACAGGCACCAGCCTCGAGGAGGAACCCATGGCCGATTCCCCCAGCACCACGCCCGACCCCACGCAGGAGCGCCCGACCGAGCAGCCCGCCGAGGTCAGGAACCTGACCCTGATCGCCGCGTGCGGCTGCGGCTCGGGCTGCGGCTGCGGGTGCCAGTCGGGCAGCCCCTGCCAGTGCGGCTGAATCCCGCAGGGCTCCGGTGGTTCGCCGCCGGAGCCCTGCGGCGTTGGCCCTCCCGCGTTACCCCAGGGCGTTGGCCCTACGGCGTTGGCCCTACGGCGTTGGCCCTGCGGCGTTGAGGTCGCCCGCGTGCTCGTACGGGCGGAGCATGGACCTGAGGGTTCACCGCAGGGTTCGTACGGAAGGAGGCGCGGGCCATGGCCAAGTTCATGGATGTCCACCACAGCATGAAGGGCATCACGGAAGAGCAGCTGCGCGAGGCCCACAACGCGGACCTCGCCATCGAGGGAGACGAGCAGGTCCACTTCGAGAGGGCCTGGGCGGACCCGGAGTCGGGCCACGTCTACTGCCTCTCCGAGGCGCCCTCGGCCGAAGCCATCCAGCGCATTCACGAGCGCGCCGGGCACAAGGCCGACGAGATCCATCCGGTGCCGCTGTCGATTCAGTGAGGTGAGCGGCCGGCGGCAGAACTCGCGCCGTAGCCGCACACCATCGGGAACATCCCGGGCCGGGGTCAGGTCCCGGAGGCGGAACCCTCCGGGACGTGCCCCAGGGCCTGCGCGGCAGGCTCACTCTGCTCTTCCTCCGTCGTCTCTTGCGGCAGCCGCCGCATCAGCACCGCGTACCCCAGCCCGGCCACCGTGCCGACCACCGCGCACAGTCCCCACAGCCACTCCGCCCCGACCCGGTCGATGACGAAGCCGGAGAGCAGCGGGGCGACGAGGGCGGCGACGGACCAGGACATCGTGTACATGCCCTGGTAGCGGCCGCGGCCGTGCAGCGGGGACAGCCGGACGACGAGGCCGGTCTGCGTCGGGGCGTTGACGATCTCGGCCAGCGTCCACACGCACACCGTGAGGGCGATAGCGCCGACCGACCCGGCGAAGGCGGTGAGAGCGAAGCCATACCCCGCGAGGAGCGAGGAGAGGACGAGCAGCCGGCGGGGGTCGCGGTGCTCGATGAACCGCGTGACGGGAATCTGCAGGACGACGATCAGTACGCCGTTGACGGCGATCGCCGCCCCGTACTCGACCGGCGTGAACCCGGCCTCGCCCATCGCCACCGGCAGCCCCACCGACCCCTGCTGGAAGATCAACGCGACGAGGAAGGACAGCCCGACGACGCTCATGAAGCGCCCGTCGCGCAGCACGGTGCCGAGGCTGACGGAGTCGTCCCGGGCACCGCTCCTGTCACTCGCGGCCGTCTCGGCGGCGGGCTTGGACTCCGGCAGCCGCAGGAAGACGAGGATCGCGCAGGCCATCGTCATACCGGCCTCGATCAGGAACCCGGCGCGGTAACTGACCTCGGCGATGAACCCCGCGGCCATGGAGGACACGGCGAAGCCGAGGTTGATGGCCCAGTAGTTCAAGGAGAAGGCACGGATACGGTCCTCGGGCCGCACGATGTCCGCCATCATCGCCTGCACGGCCGGCCGCGACGCGTTGCTCGCCATGCCGACGAGGAAGGCGACACCGGCGATCGCGACCGGGTCGTGCACGAACCCGAGGAGTGCGACGGACACGGCGGTCGAGGCCTGTGCGATCAGCAGTGTCGGCCGCCGTCCCAGCCGGTCGGTCATCACCCCGCCGCCCAGCGAGGAGATCACTCCGCCGAGCCCGTGCAGGGCGGCGACCAGACCGGCGTACGTGGCGGAGTAGCCGCGGTCGAGTGTCAGGTACAGGGCCATGAAGGTGGCGACGAAGGCGCCGAGCCGGTTGACGAGCGTGCTGGTCCACAGCCACCAGAACTCGCGGGGCAGCCCCGAGACGGTCTCCTGGACGGCCCGTCTGGCGCGGACGGCGTACGGCATGGACTCCCCCGGATGTAAGTGGCCGCGCGTAAGTGGCGCACGCAGGAGTCACACATTACGAGCGGCTGCTTGACGGCGGCCACTCAATTAACGGATCCGGTCAAGCGTCCGCCTGCCGGGCAGCCACGCGAACGGGCGAATGCGTGGATTACGCTCTGGGGCATGGCCGACGCACCGTACAAGCTGATCCTCCTCCGCCACGGCGAGAGCGAGTGGAACGAGAAGAACCTGTTCACCGGCTGGGTGGACGTCAACCTCACCGCGAAGGGCGAGAAGGAGGCGACGCGCGGCGGCGAGCTGCTCAAGGACGCCGGCCTGCTCCCCGACGTCGTGCACACGTCCCTCCAGAAGCGCGCCATCCGCACGGCGCAGCTCTCCCTGGAGTCCGCCGACCGCCTCTGGATCCCGGTCCACCGCAGCTGGCGCCTGAACGAGCGCCACTACGGCGCCCTGCAGGGCAAGGACAAGGCGCAGACGCTCGCCGAGTTCGGCGAGGAGCAGTTCATGCTGTGGCGCCGGTCCTACGACACCCCGCCTCCGGCGCTGGACGTCGACGCCGAGTACTCCCAGTTCTCCGACCCGCGCTACGCGACCCTCCCGCCGGAGCTGCGCCCGCAGACGGAGTGCCTCAAGGACGTCGTCGTCCGCATGCTCCCGTACTGGTTCGACGCGATCGTCCCCGACCTCCTGACCGGCCGCACGGTCCTGGTCGCGGCCCACGGAAACTCGCTGCGCGCCCTGGTCAAGCACCTCGACGGCATCTCCGACGAGAACATCGCGGGCCTCAACATCCCGACGGGCATCCCGCTGTCGTACGAACTCGACTCGGACTTCAAGCCGGTGAAGCCGGGGGGGACGTACCTGGACCCCGAGGCGGCCGCGGCGGCCATTGAGGCGGTCAAGAACCAGGGCAAGAAGAAGTAGAGATCGTGATCATGCCCCCGACCTGCGCATACGGCGCGGAGCGGGGGCATTTTCACGGCCTGGGCCCTCTGTGGGACCTCAGCGCAGCGGGTCCTGCGGTGGGCGGAGGGCCTGACCGAGTGCCTTCCGGGCCCGGTCGCGGCTGCTCGGCATGAGGTGCGCGTACACCTTCAGCGTGAGTCCCGGGTCAGAGTGCCCGAGGTACTCACTGACGGCCTTGATGCTCTCGCCCGCGTCCAGCAGCACCGACGCGTAGAAGTGCCTCAGGGCGTGCATGCCGTGCTCGCGCGCGGCGGTGTGCTCCCGGCTCTTGGCCTTCGGGATGACGCCCACGGATGCCAGAGCGGGCTTCCAGTGGTCCTCGTTCAGTGAAGTACGCCAGACGTGGCCACCGTTGGGCCCGGTGAAGATCAGACGCTTGGTCACGGGCTGGCCGTTCGCCCGCATCCACGGCAGCGTGATCTCAACGGGCGGGAACCGCTTGATGTGCTCCTTGAGCGCTTCCGCCACGGGATCAGGCAGCGGGACGTCACGAAGCTTGCCACCCTTCGGGGGCGCGAACACAGCCTTACTCAGGCTGAGCTTGAGCTGCTGCACCACGTGCAGGGTGCCGCTGTCGAAGTCCAGCTCATCCACGGACAGTCCGAGGATCTCGCCTTGCCGGAGGCCACAGCCGGCGCCCATGTCCACCATGGGCCGGAAGCGTTCGACCATGGCGGCCCGCATGGCGAAGACGCGTCCCGGCTCCCAGGGGACGACACGGCGCATGCCCATCTCGGGGAGCGTCACCGTGCGCGAGTTGCACGGGTTCCGGCGAAGGTAGCCGTCCTCTACGGCCGCAGAGAGCACCGCCCGGACGTTGGAGAAGATCACGCGGGCGTACGCGCCGGACATGCCGGATGCTTCGAGCTGCGTCACGAACTCGCGGATGTGGCTGGGCTGGAACGAGCCTAGGGGACGGGACCCGATCCGAGGGAAGGCGTGCAGCTTGAGCTGAGACTGCATCGACGCCCGCGTGTTCGGGTCTCCGCTCTGGCTCGTGAGCCAGCCTTCCGCGAACTCCTGAAACGACGTCCGGGACGCGTTCGGGTCGATGTAGTCGCCACGGGCCACGTCCGCCGTGACCTTGCTCAGCCACTGTTCAGCGAGCCGCTTCTGTCCGTCAGGAAAGGACTTGCCCTTGCGCTTGCCGTCGGGCGCGAAGTAGCGGGCCCGGTAGCGCATGCCGGTTCCATGACGCTCGGTCTTGACGCGGACGGTCTTGCCGTCCGCGTTGGTCTCGGACTTGAACCAGCGGTCTTGGATGCTGCCTGCCATCGGAGGCGGGGTCCCTTCTCAGCATGGATCAGGGGTGGCCGTTCAACGGCCACCCCTGGCGTGTGCGAGGTTGCGTCAGACCGCGACGCGGTCGACGTTCTTGAGCTGAGTGACGTAGGCCCCCACTTCGGCGGGGTCGTAGCGCACGTGCTTGCCGACGCGAAAGCCGGGAGGGCCGGTGCGCTTCCTGCGCCACTGGTAGACGGTTTCGAGGGGGACGCCGAAGATCTCGGCGATGTCGTCGGGGGTGAGGTACCGGTCCGGGAGACCGCTGTGGAGGGTGGCGCGGGGGTCGGGTTGAGCGGAACGAGTTCGGCTCATGGAGTCCTCAGAGGTTGAGTCGCGTTGGCTTCGAGGAGTTCTCGGACTCCGCGTGTGTCCGAGGTGCGGATTTCTGCGTCACCGCGTCACCTGCGTCATTCAGGCTTCTGACCTGCGGGTTTTGGGTGACGCAGAGCGCCGGTGGTGCGTCACTGGTGACGCAGGCTGTCCGTCACGGGTGACGCGGGTGACGCGGCGTGACGCAGGGATCGGCCGTCTGCGTCACGGCTGTATGCGCAGGTCACCCGCCGTTTTCCGGGGGCTCATGACGCAGGTGACGCAGCGTTCCCCACTTAGGAAAAAGAAGGGGGCGTCTGTGGTGGTGCAGTGCGGCTCAGGACATGAAGAAGGAGCCGCTTCGCGGCGCGTCCAGCGCAGGGCGGCGGCCGCCGCCGAACAGCAAGAGGAGCACGCCCGGCCGGTGGTGCTCCTCTTGCTCGTGCGGTCGGGGCGGTGCCGGTCAGAACGCCTGCTGCTCGTGCGGGGGCGCGGACGGTGCGCGGGTCATCTCGATGTAGCGGCCCTCCCTGGTGCGGCCCGAGTCGATGAGGACGCCCCTGGCGGCCAGGGTCGGCTGAAGGCGCTTGAGACGGTCGGAGAGGACTTTGCCGGTAGTCGGCCAGCCCTTGGGCAGGGGACGGAAGTCTTCGCCCGTGTAGAGGCGGGTGAGGCAGTACAGCCACTCCGTGGAGGTCATCCGCTGCTCTGCGCCCGGTTCGATCTCGGCGGCATGCCTGAGGACGGTCTGTGCGAGCAAGTCGCCCTCAATGACGTCGTCGTTGAGGTCGTCCAGACTGGCCCGGTACGCGGTGAGCGCCCCGAAACCGGTGGCCGCGTCGAGCTGCGCGCACAGGTGCGCGAAGTCCGCCATCCGCAGATCGGTCGGAGTTTCCGCCTCCACCGCGCGGACCTTGACTGTCAGGTCCAGCAGCGACCCGAGGACGACTGGCAGAACCTCCGCGTACTCCGCCCACAGTTCCGCCTCGGTGCGCCGAACGCGGGGGCGTTCCAGGCGCAGGGGCAGGAGCCGTTCGGCGAGGTCGGGGCGAATGACGCCGACGTCAATGCCGGTCAGGAGCAGGGGACGGCGATAGCGGGCGCGGAAGACGTCCCCGTCGGTGAACAGAGCGCGCTTGACGTTCTCGGCTCCGGTGACGATGCAGCACATCGCATCCGACAGGTCCGGGGTCATGTGGGAGAGGTTGTCCAGGGCGGTGACCCATCCGGCGGCCACGGCCGCGATCAGGTTCTCCTCATCCTTCGGTGCCCGGCGTAGGTCGCCGCTCATGCCCTCGATGATCCGCACGAGCATCCTGCCGCCGGTGGACTTCCCCGCCCCCTGGGGGCCAGTGAGGAACGGGGCCGGGACGGGAACCGTCGGCTCCAGGCAGCCGATGAGCCAGGCGATGGCCAGGCACTCGGTCTCCGCGGTGGCGAAGTTGCACAGCCGCAGCAGCAGATCGATGCCCTTGCCGTTGGTGTCCTTGGCCGGCAGGGGCAGTTCCCCGGTGAGCTGAGTGCGACGCCAGCACACCTCACGCGGGTCCGGGGTGGCGATGTCCCAGCCGGTGGGGTGGATCCGGACGGACTGCCCGTCGTTGCGGCCCAGGTCCAGCCACGTCGCCCCGTCGAATCCGGGCGCGACGCGGATGTGCACGGGCTGTACGTCCTCGGTCAGCGCGAGTGCTTCGATCAAGTCCAACGCCTCCTTGAGCGCGGTCCCGTTGAACACGCCGATGCCGTCCTTGAACAGCCCGACCATGAGTTCCTGGCGGTGGCTTCCCGTGGTGCCCTGGGAGCGGATCGGGCGGGCCACGGGGTGGCCGTTCTTCTGTGCGTAGACGGTTCCGTCGGCGGTGCGGAAGTACCGGAAGTGGGATTGGGCGTAGTCGGTGATGACCTCGCGGGCCGGGTTCTTCTCGTCGTCGGACATGGTCACAGTCCCAACGTGGTGCGGGCGTTGTTCCAGGCGTCCATGCAGTGCCGGGCCGTCTCGCCCTTGCTCTGCGCGGCGGTGAACAGGCGGGACACGTGGGAGTCGGTGAGGCAGCCGCACCGGCCGTGCGTGGACAGCACAGCCAGCAATGTCCCGTACACGGTGGAGTGGATCGCGCTGCGGGCCTGCGTGATGCGCTGCTCCGCCATTGCGATGCCGCGTTCCAGGAAGGCGGGTGTGCGGTGCGGGCACTGCCCCACGCCCGAGGGTGCTGGCACGGAGACGGAACGGGGCGCGTGCCAGATGGCGGGCGGTTCTTTCGCGGCCAGCGTGCGGACGGCGTTGGGCAGATCGGTCAAGGTGCCGGTGCCGCGCCCGAGGTAGCGGGCGTAGGCCATGGTCGACTTGATGTCGACACCGGGCCGGACGGCGTTGTGCGACGACATAGCGCCCCGGTAGATCCAGTGCTCACCGCGCGTCGTCTGCACGACCCGTGTGGCGGGCAGGGTCTCGCGGGCCCAGTCGACGGCCGCCGCGTCGTCGAGGTCGACGACGGTCAGCCCGGCGGCTCCGGGGTGGTAGGCGACGCAGACGGCCCGCCGCCATGCGGCCGTCCAGGCCGGGGACGTGAGGACGGCCGGGTCGGTGGTTGCGGCGGCCCATGCGTGGCAGACATCCGGGCACCGGCACGGGCCTGCGCTCTTCATGTTCGGTCGGCCGCCGCACACGTTGCTCGCGCACTGCGGGCAGTTGCCGAACGGCGCCTTCCCCGCGCGCAGGGGCAGCACCGGCACACCGGTAGCTGCCAGCGTGAGCGCGGTCCGCAGGGGCTCAGACAGCGTGCTCATGCGGCTGCCTCCAGACCGGTTGTGGCCAGCAGGGCGAGTGCGCCATGCCCGATGTGCTCGCTGTAGGCGGGCGGGATGCACTCGCGGATGCCGTCGCGGTTCATCCACGGCACCCCGAGCACCCGACGGGCGAGGTCGACGCCGGAGAAGTTGCCGACGAACTGCCCGTAGTGGCCGGGCGGGACGGGGCGGCCCATCTTGGCCTGCGGTACGAGGTGCGCGGGGTGGCCGAGCTGGGCGAAGGTGAAGCCGCCGCCGGTCTCGAAGAACCGGTGGCGGTAGTTGGCCAGACCGAACATCTGCCCGCACAGCATCACCGGGGCGTGGAGCTTGGGCACCGCACCACGCACGTTCTCCATCACCCACGGGCGGCCGGTCGCCTCCAGTGCCACGCGGGTCGGGGCGATCAGATCGGGATGGTCGTTGTCCTGGATGCGCTGGCATTCGGTGTCGTGCTGGCACGGCGGCGAAGCGTGGATGAAGTCGAACGCGGCCCCGTGATCCAGAACGAACGTGATCGCGTCCGCCTGCACGAACCGGAACGGGTAGCGCGGCTGCGGGTCCTTGTCGACGCCGGTCACGTCGAACCCGGCATCGGTGTAGCCCTTGCCGGCGCCGCCCTGGCAGCAAAACAGGTCCAGTAAGCGCGGCCGTCGGCTGGGCACTCGTCGGATGGTGGTGGGGTGGGTCATGCTGGACATCTCCAGTTCCTAGAAAGGTTCTGGCTGACAAGGGCGGCCCTAGTTCTTTGACGAGATGCGGGGGCCGCCCTTGGCATACCGGCGGGTGAGCGTGGAAGCAGCGAGGGTGACCAACTCGCGTTTCTGCGACGGAATCTGATGCTCCGTTACCTGTTGCTCAACCGTTATGAGGCGGTGCGGGTGGCGCGGAGATGTGGGGGTGGGGGGGGGGGGGGGGGGGGGGGGGGGGGGGGGGGCGCCCCGGGGCCCCCCCCCCCCCCCCCCCCCCCCCCCCCCCCCCCCCCCCCCCCCCCCCCCCCCCCCCCCCCCACCCCCACGAAAATCTCCGCGACCTGCGGAAACGCTGTTTGCGATCTTGCTTTTGAGGTCGTGATCCTGGATGTGCGTCGAGGCGCCCGGCGCATCCAATGATCACAACGCTCAAGGGGGAAACCCGTGTTCGACCTGATCGCCCAGACCGTGCCCTTCACGCTGGGTTGCTTCTCGCTCATCGCTCTCGCGTCCGACCCGGTCGCGCCCTGCGGTCCGTCGGCCAAGAAGTCGGCGGAGACCATCAGCGATCACCTGCGTGCGATGGCCAACCACGCCCGTGCCATCTCGGTGCTGATCGTCCGCAAGTCCGGGGCGGGCGGGGGCGAGTGAGTCTTGCCCCGGCGGCAGGCGCCGGCCGCCGGGGCACCCTTCGTGCTAGCCGTGGAAGTGGTTGCGCTTGAACGTCGCCTTGCGGATGTTCACGGTGGTGCCGCCCTGGTGGCCGCTCGCGCTGAAGATCTGCACGGCGAGCCATCCGCCGAAGATCACGGCGGCCAGGATGATGAGCTGGGTGATGAACGCGGTGAGCGCGGCGATGAACGACGTGAGCAGGATGAGCCCGCCGCACACAGCGAGGAACCCGACGCCCCCGAGGGCGACGTTCACCGCCGCCCGGGAGACCGGCGGCTTGGTCGCGACCGGTTCGGCCTTGGCGGGTTCGATGGCGTAGCCGGTGACCACGCGGCCGTCGGGCAGGACCACGCTCGCAACCGTCGGCACTCCGTGCGGCTGGACGGGGATGAGCGGCACGGGCGTCACGGCGGCCGGGGTGATGGGGGTGGGGTGGTGGACTTCCACGGCCCTCTCGGCGGGCGCGTGGCCGGGGTGTTCGGGGTACATGCGGAATCCCTTCCGGTGCCGGTTCAGGGAGGCTGAGACACCCCCTTCGGGGTGCCGTGTGGAGGGGGTTTCAGGGGCCTGGCCTGCGGTGCCTCCCTGACTCCCTGAGTGATCATTCATGCAGGTCAGGGCCAGGGAGGCGGGCCAGGGAGGCGGTTAGGGAGTTCTCCCTGCCTCCCTGACCCGTCGGGGGCTGGATCCCTGTCATCCGTCGGCGGAAGCGGAACCCTCGTCGTCGCGGTTGGCGAGGGCGCGGGCGACGCGGTCGCGGGCGACGACCATGACGCCGTCGGACTTGTAGGGCTCGGCGCCGGCGTCGTCCAGGACGCGCTTGAGGTCGATGAACGACCAGCCGCCGTAGGCGTCCTGGTTCAGGTTCGCCAGACGGGTGAGTACATCCTTCGTCCGCACCCGCGAGGACTCCCCGAGCACATTCGCGATGTCGGCGAGCGAGTCATGCTCCTCGCCCCGCTCGATGGCGTGCAGGGTGGTGACGCCGTCGCGGATCGCCTTGGCGCGGTCGGTGATGGCTTCGGCGTTGTCGTCGTCGATGTAGTGCGTGCGCACCGTGATGGACGACTGTCCGGCCGGGATGTCGATGCCGGAGGAGGCGAGGACCAGGGTTCCCTGGTCCAGGCCGGGACGCAGCAGGTTGGGGGCGGCGCCGCCGTCGACGGCCTTGTCCCCCAGTGCCATGCGGGCCTGTGACTCGGTGCCCAGGGCGAGCGAGGCGCGGGTGTGGGCGCCCTCGCGGACCAGCTTGGGAAGGTTCTCGTTGGTCGGGTCCTGGGTGCCCTGCCACATCAGCACGTTGACCGCCCGGCCCTGGTTGTGAATCTTGCGGACGGCCATGTAGTAGCGGGAGTTGGCCTTCTGGCCGCCGTAGGGCCGCTTTTCCTCGTCCTTGAGCGGGCACATGAACGCCACCTGCGCCTCGTCGACCAGCACGATCAGCGGCGGGAAGACGCTGCCGGGCGGCGCCTGGAGACGACGGTTCATCTCCTCCACAGCGCCCTCGACCATCTCAACCACTTGGATCACGTGCTCATCGGTCGGGCCCTGGATGAGGGTGCCGGCGAGGCCGTCGAACATGGCCCAGTCGCCCACGCCCTTGAGGTCGCCCATGAGGAACTGCACCGACTTGTCCAGCGACAGCCACAGCGCCAGCGACCTGAGCGCGACGGTCTTGCCCTGGTTGGACAGGCCGGTGATGAGCAGGTGGCGCTGATACAGGCTCAGCGCGGCGGCATCTCCGCGCAGGTCCTGGCCCCAGGGGGCGCGGCCCTTGGTGTAGTCGGCGGTCATGGTCTCGTCGGTGACCAGCGGGGACGGGCCGATCGGCTCGTCCAGCGC